>JAVHWW010000022.1:0-52174 GCA_032159235.1 Acidobacteriota bacterium | reverse complement strand
CCGATGTGCCGCGCCTCTCGCGCGCTGGTTGATGCTGGCATCGTCGTCGTGGCGGCTGCCGGAAACAACGGCAAGGATGCTAACGGCAATAAGATTTACGGCGCAATTCACTCGCCCGGTAATGAGCCTTCGGTTATCACCGTCGGCGCAGTCAATACCTTCGGGACGGATGGGCGCAGCGATGATGGTATTGCCACGTTCAGTTCGCATGGCCCGACGCGCAGCTTCTACACGGATGCAAGCGGCGTCAAGCACTACGACAACATGGTCAAGCCTGACCTGGCTGCTCCCGGTAACAAGTTGATCTACGCTGAATCTGACATACCTGTGACCACGAGCAATCCCGACGGTGCTAATCTCCTCATCGCACAACACCCTGAGTTGGATTCGGGCATCACTGATAATGACAATCGGAAGTTGATGTACCTGAGCGGTACTTCGATGGCAACACCCATCGTCTCCGGCTCGGCGGCTCTCCTGCTGCAAGCCAATCCGAAGCTGACGCCCAACATGGTCAAGATGATCCTGATGTACACGGCGCAGCCTCTGGCTGGCTACAACGTGTTCGAGCAGGGCACTGGCGAACTTAACGTCGAAGGCGCTGTTCGTCTGGCTAAACTCGTCCGCACGGACATCTCGTCGAGCACCAAACAGGGCGATGCTTTATTGACCTCTTCGGCTCCGACGCCGCAGACGACCATTGCCGGTCAGACGTTCAACTGGGCGCAGGGCATCACGCTTAATCACTCCTACGCCACAGGCACTAATCTCATCACCCAGTATCAGTACATCTACGGTCTGGGTGTCGTGCTCGGTGATGGCACGCTCTCCGGCACAGGCATCACGCTCGGTAGTGGCGTCGTCATCGGCGACAACATTATGACCAGCGCTGGCGTCGTCATCGGCGACGGCACTGTTTTCTGTAGCACGAGCATCCTGCTCGGCGATGGCGTCGTGATTGGCGACGGTGTCGTGATTGGCGATGGTGTGGTCATCGGCGACGGCGTCGTCATCGGTGATGGCGTCGTCATCGGCGATAGCGCCGTGCAAGCAATGTCCGCCATGGTCGGCGGAGATAGTGGACCCGCGATGAAGTAAACCAGTGAGGGCGAATGGCGGCGAGCCTGTCATTCGCCCTCGCTTGTTAATTAACGGTCAACCTCAAAACCATTCAGGAGCGGCGTTCATGTCCATTAACCTTGCAGAAAGCGGAGCGACACAAGTTGCCACCGCGTCCCAACTGCACTCAATGATCGCAACTTTCACAATCGAACAACTAACCGGCGAGTCTGAAGCGGAGGCGCTATCCTTCCTTGCCGCGCGTCCCATTCATACCGTCTGTATGGTGGGAATGATCCTGGACAACGGCTTGGTCAGTCCCTTGAATCGCGGTTCCTTCTATGCCTGTCGTGACGCGGCGGGTCAACTGGAAGGCGTCGCTCTTATCGGTCACGCGACCTTCATCGAAGCCCGCTCCGATGCGGCCCTCGAAGCCTTCGCCCATCTCGCACAGCACAACACGCGCGCTCATCTCATCAGAGGCGAGCAGGAGATGATCGAACGCTTTTTGAACTACTTTAAGCCAGTCGGATTCACGCCCCGCCTGGTCTGCCGCGAGTTGCTCTTTGAGCAGCGCCAATCCGTCACGGTCAGCGAGCCTGTCAATAATTTACGCCCGGCCACACTCGACGATCTTGATCTAGTGCTGGAAGTGAACGCCGCGATGATCTATGAAGAGTGTGGCGTCAATCCGCTTCGCACCGATCAGGCAGGCTTTCGTCAACGCACCGCCCGTCGTATCCAGCAGGGACGCATCTGGGTCTGGGTCGAGAACGGGCGCTTGATCTTCAAAACCGATGTTATCTCGGCGACGCCCGAAGTCCAGTATCTCGAAGGCGTCCACGTCAACTCCGAAGAGCGCGGCAAAGGCTACGGACTGCGTTGCTTCACACAACTGTGCACCCAGTTGCTCCAGCACACAAAGTCAATCTGCCTGCTCGTCAACGAGCAGAACCGGATGGCAATCAATTTTTACATCAAGGCAGGCCACAAACTGCAAGGTTGTTACGACACCATCTACCTCAAATAAGAGAGCAGCTCACCTCAATCTGAGAGCTTGTCAGGGAATTTTATAAAGCGCGGCTATGGGTAAGCAGAAATATACCGAACCATATAGATGGCTCATCGTCGGAATCGGCGCTCTGGTCTGTCTCTTCTCTATGTCTCGCCTTCCGGTCGAGCGCATTGACCTGCGCTTTCTGCTGCTGGCAACTTTGACCATCATCGTCAGTTCTCGCGTCTCCATCCAGATTCCACGCTTCGATACCAACGTCACCGTCTCCGATACCTTCATCTTTCTCGCTATTCTGCTCTACGGCGGCGAGGCGGCCATTCTGCTCGCGGCTGCCGAAGGGATGTGCTCCGGTCTGCGCGTGAGCAAGAGCAAGAAGCCGGTGACGATTCTCTTCAGTTCGGCTTCGATGGCCTGTACAACTTTCGCCACCGTCTGGGTCATGCGTTTCTTCTTCGGGCCGACCGAAGAGTTGTATTATCATGCCGCCTCGCTGACCATCAGCGCGCTCTGCACGATGGTTTTGGTTCAGTACCTGACCAACACCTGGCTGGTGTCTATCGTTCTCACCTTCAAGACCGATCAATCGTTCTGGCAGTCGTGGAGCGAAAACTATCTCTGGACTTCGATCACCTACTTCGTTGGCGGAGCGACCGCCGGTGCGACCGTGCTCATCGTCAACACGGTCGGCTTCTACGCCTTGATGGTCACGCTGCCGGTCATTTCAATCATCTATTTCACCTATCACAAATTTCTCGACGACATCAAAGCGACCGCCGCACAGGCCGAGCAGGCCGAGCGCGAGCGCGCCGAGCAGGCCGAGCGCCACATTGAAGAATTATCCAAACACATCGCCGAACAGGAGCGGATCAGTCTCGCTCTTCAAGAGAGCAAAGAGCATTTTCGTCATGCGGCTTACCACGACGCCCTGACGGAGTTGCCGAATCGCGCGCTCTTGACGGATCACTTGCGGCTCGCCATCGAACGCGCCAAACGCCGTGAAGATCATCTCTTCGCAGTCCTCTTCCTTGACCTCGACCGCTTCAAAAATATCAACGACAGTCTCGGCCACACCATCGGCGATCAACTGCTCATCGCCATCGCGCGCCGCATCGAGGGCTGCCTGCGTCCGATGGACACGGCGGCGCGGCTCGGCGGTGATGAGTTCGCCATCCTGCTCGACGGTCTCGAAGATGCCAATGTTGCGATTCGTGTCGCCGAGCGCGTGCAGCATGAGTTGACGCAGCCTTTCAGCCTCAACGGATATGATGTTTACACCACCGCGAGCATCGGCATCGCTTTGAGCACGACCGGCTACGAGCACCCGGACAACATCCTGCGCGACGCGGACATTGCGATGTATCGCGCCAAAGATAACGGCAAAGCGCGCTACGAGATGTTCGATACGGTCATGCACACGCGCGCCGTCGCGCTCCTCAGATTGGAGAACGATCTGCGACGCGCCATCGAGCGCCAGGAATTTCTGGTCTATTACCAGCCCATCATCTCTCTCGAAACGGATCAGATCGCGGGCTTCGAGGCGCTCGTGCGCTGGCAACATCCTGAGCGCGGCCTGGTGCCTCCCAATGACTTCATCCCGCTCGCGGAAGAGACCGGATTGATAACAGAGATCGGCCACTGGGTGCTCTTTGAGAGTTGCCGACAGGTACGTCAGTGGCAAACGACATTTCAACGACCCTTGATGTTGAGCGTCAATCTCTCAGGCAAACAGTTTGTCCAGCCCAATTTGATTGAGCAGATCAAGGGCACTTTGCGCGAGACGGATTTCGATCCGCGCTGGCTGAAACTTGAGATCACGGAAACGGTCGTCATGGAAAACGCTGAAGCGGCAACTTCGATGCTCCTGCAACTGCGCGACCTCGGCGTCCACCTGAGCATTGACGACTTCGGCACGGGCTATTCCAGCTTGAGCTATCTGCATCGCTTCCCCGTGACGACTTTGAAGATTGATCGTTCCTTCATCGGCAGGATGGGCGCGAACGATGAAAACGCTGAGATCGTCCGCACGATTATGACGCTGGCGAGCAACCTTGGGATGGACGTGGTGGCCGAAGGCGTCGAAACTGAAGAACAACTCTTGCAACTCAGAGAACTCAAGTGTGCGTACGGTCAGGGCTATCTCTTCTCCAAGCCCGTCAACGCCGAGACGGCGGGAGCGATGGTCATGGAAAGAAAACCCGGCGCAATCGTTCCCTTCCGAGCGGACAAACTCATCCTCAACGCGATTCCCGACACAACGTATATCAATTAAAAGTGAAAAGTGAATAGTGAATAGTGAATAGTGAATAGTTAAAAACGGCTTTTCACTTTTCACTTTTCACTATTCACTTTTCACTTACCAAGTGGTCTTCGTAGCTATACGCAGGCCCGCAGACGAGAAGGATCGTCATCGGCGCTTGTCCGGTGTTTTCAAGCGTGTGCGTTTCTCTGCGCGGGATAAAAACGGCGTCGCCAGCTTCGACCTCACGAGTTTCAGCGCCAACCGTCATGCGTCCCGTTCCCTGTAGAATGTAGTAAATCTCTTCGGTCTCGATGTGGTAATGCCGCCCGACGCTGGCGCCGACTGGCAACACCTCTTCGGCGAGGCTGCATCGTTCGATACTGGATGTCGTGCGATCAATGAGCGGGCGAATCTCCGAGCCGTGCGGTGTGTTGATAACGGCGGCGTGTTGACGATTTGTTACGATCATGTGATAAGAAATGCGCCTGGCAAGACTCGAACTTGCGGCCCCCTGCTCCGGAGGCAGGTGCTCTATCCGCTGAGCTACAGGCGCGTGAAGGGATTCTCGCATAAGTTGTAGATTGTGTGCAAAACCATGAATACTTTGTTGGTGGTCTGCAAGAGTCGCCTTATCGCGGAGAGAAAGATGCACTTCAAACATCTCGCTGCCATTTTCATCTTAACAGTCGTCTGTGCGTGCGCTACCTCAGCACAGGAAGCTAAATGCGCTTTGAAACTCGCTGAGTTGCCTTCGATCCCCGAACTACGCGGCTTTAGTTTGGGTATGACTATCGAGCAAGTTAAAGCGCGCCTGCCGAAACTGCAAATCAGCCCCGCCGATCAATTTGGCTTCACGTCGCTCAACATCTTCCCGGATTATTTGGCGGGAATTGATAAAACGGCCTTCGACGGCGTGCGAACCATCTCGCTTGAGTTCGTGGATGGTCGCGTCTCCCTGCTCTGGATTGGCTACGATAAATCCTTCAAATGGCAGACGCTCGACGAGTTCACCGCAGGCATGACCACCGCGCTCAAACTTCCCAACTCGTGGCGCACAAAGTTTCGCACTCGACTGCTCGACTGCGCAGACTTCTCTCTTGCCGTGATCCCCGTCGGCGAAAGTCCAAGCCTCAAGATCATTGACGAAGCGGCGCGTGAGCTATTGGAAAAACGCAAAGCCGCGAAAGAAGAAGCACAGCCTTAAGACTCAATGCTCTGGTCATCTTTGCGCCGCACGTTTGCTGCCATCGCAGCAAAATCCTTGACAACCTCTCCCTCCTGATATACTTCTCCCCATCATCGGAATTGCTCGTAGGTTCGGCTAAATGCGCCGATCCTTTGTCAACTCAAACGCCGCGTGTCTTTTATCGCAGAGAGCCGGATGTGCAGCCGCTGGTTGTCGCGCGTCCGGGCATCAACTAAAATCAACGGCAACACGACAGGTCGGAGGACACCGGAGATGGCGCTCCCACAATCAAAGCTAATCTATACCGCCGAAGAATATCTTGTCTTTGAAAGAGAGGCGGTGGAGCGGCACGAATATCTCGACGGAGAAATCTACGAGATGGCTGGCGAGAGCCTCGCGCATGGCGACATCTGCACTAACTTAGTCCGTGAACTCAGCAATCAATTGAGAGGCACTCGCTGTCGCGCCTTATCGAAAGACATGAAGGTGCGCAGCGGCCCGTTGCTGGAAGCCAGCCGCTCGACGAAAGGTCTGTTTTCGTATCCAGATGTCGTGGTGGTTTGTGGCGAGCCTCAGTTTTATGATGCGCGCCGCGACGTGCTGCTCAATCCGAATGTCATCATCGAAGTTCTTTCGCCTTCGACCGAAGCCTTTGATCGCGGCGAGAAATTCCTGCGCTACCGCACGCACCTCGCATCGTTGACCGATTATCTGCTCGTCTCGCAGGACAAGTGCCTGATCGAGCATTACCGACGAATGAATGATCGGCGATGGGAATTGATTTTCGTTGAAGAGATGGAAAGCGGCGTGCAGATCGCTTCGATTGATTGTCGTTTGCGGCTGGCGGACGTTTATGATCGTGTGACTTTTCCCGACGCCCCGCCGGAAATACCGGAAGCAGAAAACGAGAACTGAACGGCAGTCTCGCGCTTCCTGGACATCAAGCGTCTCAACGCATGTAACTTTCTTCATGCCAGACTGAATGCTCATTACGCAGAGGTCACGATATGCCCCCACAGAGCGATCCAAACGAGGCGACGGTCATCCACGATCCGTCCACAGCCCCCATCAACCAGACGACCATCCGCGCCAGAGACAATCTCATCGGGATCACGCTCGGCGGGCGTTATCTCATTGAGCAGGAACTCGCGCGCGGCGGGATGGGCGCGGTCTATCTGGCGCGTGATAAGCCGGAGATGCTTTCGCGTCGCGTCGTCATCAAAGTGTTGCTCGAAGACTCTTTGAAAGATGAGTGGGTCGTTAAGAAGTTTCGTCAGGAGATTGAATCTCTGACGCGGCTTGACGATCCTGGCGTGGTCGGTATCTTCGATGCTGGCACGCTTGATGACGGCTCGCCTTATCTGGTGATGCAGTATGTTGACGGCGCGAACCTGCGGACGGCGCTCAAGCCGGAGGGCATGGATTTCGAGCGCGCCGCCAACATCATCAAGCAGATTGGCCGCACGCTCACCGTCGCACACGATCAAGGCATCGTTCACCGCGATCTGAAACCGGAAAACATCATGCTCCGCGTTTCGTCCGGCGGCGAAGAGCAAGTCAAGATTATTGACTTCGGCATCGCCAAGGTTAAGAACTCCGCCATCGCTCCTACCACTTTAACCGGAGCGGGCACGGCGGGCACTGTCGCTTACATGTCGCCCGAACAGTTCGCCGCCAAGTCAATCGCAGCCGCCAGCGACATCTATGCGCTCGGCGTCATCGCTTACGAAATGCTGGCCGGGCGCAGGCCGTTTAATCCTGAGACCTCATTTCAGCTTGCAGAGATGCAGAAAGCTGGCGTGCAGGTTTCGCCCAGAGCGTTAAGACCGGCCATCCCGGAAAGAGCGGAAAAGATTATTCTCAAGGCGCTCTCGTATCGTCCGGCTGAACGCCCGCAACGAGCCAGAGATTTCGGCGATGAACTCGCGCGAGCTTTAACTGAAGATGATTTTTCGAGCGAGCCTGTTGAGCCGGAAAGTACACGCAGCACACTTATCAAGCCAAAAGACAAGCAAGCTGGAACGAAGTCGCCTGTCCCATTATGGATGATCGCCGCGCTGTTTCTTCTAGTCGCCGGAATCATTGGTGTTGTCGTGTGGCTCAAATCCGGCTCTGGAAGCAGCCAGCAAGCTAACGTCAACAACACAAACACCGCCACAACTACAGCAACTGCGCAGCGCACGCTCGTCTATTCGCTGACGGTGCAAAAGATGGATGGCGACAAAACTGTCGGCGACGAATATCCATCAGCCGGACAGGAAACTTTCGGCAACGGTTGGAGGTTTCGTGTCAATCTCACGCCCGCGCAGTCCGGCTCTTTGTACATGCTTAATGAATTCAACACGCCCGGAGGCGCAATCAATTACAACGCGCTCTTTCCTACGAAGGAGAACAACAACGGCGTGGCTGAGCTTGACGCAGACCGGAAGTGGCAAACAGGCTGGTATCACTTCCCACACCAGACAGAAGGAGCGGAGAAGTTTTGGGTCGTCTGGTCTCAAGAGCCGCTCTCCAAGTTGGACGCCATCTTCAAAGACGCGGCCAATCATGAACTCGTCATCAGCGATCCCGCGCAGGTCACTGCGGTGCAGGACGTGCTTGCACGCTACAACTCATCCAGGCCGGAGATGGAAACGGATGCGGCGAACAAGCGGATCACACTGAAAGGCAAAGGAGACGTTTTAGTCAGTCTCCTTGAATTGAAGCACGAAAAGAAGTAAGAAAGCGGCAAGGCGGAATCACGTTAGGAGGCTTTATGTTGAATCAACGAACCGAGCGGCGCGTGGTTCTCTTCATCATCGGCTGCGCGCTCGCATTAACTTTTGCCAACCATCGTCCGGCGTTCGCGCAGGAAGGGATCAGAGCCGAAGAGGTCATCAATCGAATCAAGCCTCCGACGGTGAGCATCACAACCACCTCGCGCCACACCACTACCAGACCGAAGCGACCCGTCACCTATCGCCCGGACAAACCCTACGTCACAACGCAGCCCTCGCCAAACATGGAGTATGCGCAGGTCGGCCTCACCATCTGGCGCTTGCAGGGCGATGCGAAAGACCTGACCCAGGAAGGCGAAGAGAAACAAACTCTCGAACAGATCGAAGCCAACACTTCGCTCTCTATCGGCGCGCGTGTGCGAATCGGCATTGAGCCGCTCTCGCGCGACGGCTATCTCTACGTCATTGACCGCGAGCAGTTCGCCGACGGCACATACGGCACGCCGCACCTGATCTTCCCAACGCTTCGCACGCGCAAAGGCAACAATCGTGTTCGGGTCAATCAACTGATCTACATCCCGATGCCGCCAAGTTACTTCCGCATCAATCCGAGCAGCACCGGCAAAACGCAGACGGCGGAAGTGCTCACCATTCTCCTCTCGCCGACACCGCTTCAATTGCCCGCGCCCATCACTGACCGCGCGCTGGCGCTTAACGCCACACAGGTCAAAGAATGGGAAAGGCTCTGGGGCACGCAAGCCAATCGCCTGGAGATGATAGGCGGCGAGGGCCAGACCACCTCAGCCAAAGCACAGACCGCCGGCGCGAAGAGTCTCGATCAGGAAGGCGCAGAAGCAGAACAACTCACACAAGACGATCCGCTTCCGCAGACTGTCTATCGCGCCGCAATTAAGCAGGGCAATCCGTTGCTCGTGACTGTGCCGCTGCGCTTCAAGACCGCTCAATAGTGATAGCAATCAAAGCGGCTGTGTCATACGCTAAAATGGCGCCAAGGGGATGTCGCCATCGAGACGCTCTCGTGCGGCGCGTTTGAAGTTAGAGACCAACATTCCGGCACGGTGCTATACTGCGCTCGTCCCTTATCGTCAGGAGGTACTGATGTCCCGCCAGGCAAAAACTTATATTACGCCCGAAGAGTATTTGGCGCTCGAGCGTGAGGCTGAGTACAAGAGCGAGTATTGCGACGGCGAAATCTTCGCTATGACCGGGGCCAGTCGTAAGCATAATTTGATTGCGCTCAACATCGGCGCAGAGCTACGCGATCAACTGAAGGGACGCCAATGTGAAGCCTACGCCAACGACATGCGCGTACATGTTCCTGCGACCGGACTTTACACTTACCCGGATGTGGTCGTCGTTTGTGGCGAGCCGCAGCTTGAAGACGAACATTTTGACACGCTGCTCAATCCTGTGCTGATTGTCGAAGTCTTATCGAAGTCCACCGCACGCTACGACCGTTCAGGCAAGTTCGGCGACTATCGCTCGATCTCTTCCTTCGCCGAGTACCTGCTTGTCGCGCAGGACGAGTACAGAGTCGAACACTACGCCAAACAGCCGGACGCGCGCTGGCTGCTCACCGAATATCGCGCGCTTGAAGACGTGATCCAACTCGACTCGATTCAGTGTTCACTGCCGTTGAAGGAAATCTACGACAAGGTAGAGTTGCCGTAATTCGGATTGTTTCGTGTGATTTCGTGAATCATTCCCTCGTTCGCTTTTCCTCACCGCTTATATCGAACTCACGTTAAATTTATCTTACCGCACCTTCTCTGACCTATTGCTTGCTCGATTGACGTTTTCAAGCAACGCTATTATTGTGCGTCAGATTTAGTAATGCTTCAGGCGCATAAAGGAGAGACGAGAAATGTTCAAAGAGTTCAGAGAATTTATCAAGCGCGGGAACGTGATGGATTTGGCGGTCGCGGTCATCCTGGCTGCCGCGTTCGGCGCGATCATCAAGACGCTCGTCGAAGGCATCATCATGCCGCCCATCGGATTGCTGCTCGGCAAGGTTGATTTCGCCAGCATGTTCTATGTGCTGGACAAGTCGGCGGATACGACAAAGATACACTCGCTCGCTGAGGCCAAAGCGGCTGGCATCCCCGTCATCGCTTACGGGCAGTTTATCAACGACATCATCAACTTCGTGATTGTCGCCTTCGTGGTCTTTCTGATCGTCAGGTCGGTCAATAGAATGAAAGCCAAACAGGAGAAGGACGCGACCAAGAAGGATTGCCCGCGCTGCCTGTCAAAGATTCCGCTCAAGGCGACGCGCTGCGCCGAATGCTGCGTGGATTTGGAGGCGGCGTAAACAGCTTTCACCACAAAGGCACGAAGGCACAAATTAAATGCTTGATCTCGCCCTAAGTGCCTTTGTGCCTTCGTGGTGAAATAGCTTTTATGCGCTGGCATTGAATTTGCCGAACTGCTCATGCAGGTTGATGCGCGTACCGATTGCGTGCATCGTTGTCATTCAAGTCGAACAGATGAAGGGAAGGAGAACATTTTATGGACGCATTTGAACTCTTGAAGAAGGATCACGAAAAAGTTTCCGGCATCTTTGAAAAACTTGAGCCGACCACCGAGCGCGGCGTCAAGTCACGCGAAGAGTTGTTCGCGCAACTCAAACAGGAGTTGGAAATTCACACCCAAATCGAGGAGCAATTCTTGTATCCCGCCCTCAAGCAGGCGCAGGAGACGCATGACATCACGCTTGAGGCTTACGAGGAACACCACGTCATCAAAGAACTGCTCGCGGAGTTGGATGCACTGGCGAAAGATGACGAGACGTGGGGCGCAAAGCTCACTGTGCTGAAAGAGAACGTCGAGCATCATGTTGAAGAAGAAGAGGGCGAGATGTTCTCCGGCGCGCGAGATGTTTTAAGCAGCGAGCAGATTGAAGAACTTGGCGCGCGGATGGAAGCGGCCAAGCGGGAACAGAAGAAAGCAATGGCCGCCAGCTAACCTCGCTTTAACCCGTTCTGCCAGAGGGCGTCGCGCGCGCTTGCTCAATTCGATTGACGCAGACTCGTGCGACGCCTTATTCTTTTCAGGTCGCAAAGAGTGGCAGACGGCTGAATGATTCCGGCTCCGTCCAGATTTCAACATCTCATGCCGAAGCGTCCACGCTTGCTGCGAGGCGTTGAAAGAGTATCGCCTGCCACCATCCTTTGCGCAAATTCGACGCGAATGTTGCGTTCTAATCCTGCGCTTGAGACGCCTTCCGAGTGATCGCTTAGATTTGTTGGTGACTCGGAGAGGCGCACGCTGAATAGAAAAATTTAAGAACGTAGTCGGAGAATCCCCAAAGTTATGCGCGAATGCCCTCGTTGCGAGCGTTGCTATGATGACGAGGTGCTCGTCTGCCCGGAAGAAGGCACGAACACGAAAGTGACGCTGCCGGGCGCGCCCCTGATGGCCGGACGCTACCTGCTGGAAAAGCGTCTGGGGCGCGGCGCGATGGGACAGGTCTATCTGGCGCGCGATCAGAATCTCATCACGCGCCGCGTCGCGGTCAAGACCGTTCGCCCGGACATTCTCTCAGATGAAGACATGCAGGAGGGCGAGGCCATCGCGCGTTTCGAGCGCGAGGCGCGCACGGCAGCTTCCATCCGCCATCCGAATGTCGTTGACGTGACGGACTTCGGCAAGAGTCCCGAAGGCGTCTTCTATCTCGTGATGGAGTATGTGCAGGGCGAGACGCTTCATCATCTCCTGCGTCGTGAGGGAACTCTCAGCGTTCATCGCACACTCATTCTGATGCGACAGGTGGCGGGAGGCGTTGAAGCCGCGCACGACGAGGGCATTCTGCATCGTGACTTGAAGCCCGCCAACATCTTCATCATGCAGCAGAAGAAAAAGAGCGGCACGGCATCCGGCGACGGCATCGTCAAGGTCGGTGACTTCGGACTGGCGAAGATTGTCAACCAGGCCATCGCGGACACAAGCGGCGTGAGCGGCGCGGGGCCAGCCTCGCGCGGCATCATCGGCACGCCCGAATACATGGCTCCCGAACAGATGCAGATGGAGACCCAACTCGACGCGCGCGCAGATGTCTATGCGCTCGGCGTCATCGCCTATCACATGCTCGGCGGGCGTCCGCCCTTCTCCGGCGACCTGACCCAACTCGTCATGCAGAAGATTATGAACGACCCGCCGCCTCTGAGCGGCCTGCGCTCGGACATTCCGAAAGATGTCGAACGGGCGGTGATGCACGCGCTGGAGAAAGACCCTGCGAAGCGTCCGGCAACAGTTGGAGAATGGCTCGAAGAGTTTGAGAAAGCTGCGGACTCTGAGGAAGACGAGGACGAGAAGGCTGGCGACTCGCGTGTCGTCGTGATGGCTCCGGTCGGCGCGGAAGTTTATGTTGATGACGAGCGGCACGGGAGCGTCGGTCGCTCAGGCCGCGTCATCTTGAAATCCATTGCGCCGGGTCGCCACGTCCTGCGTGTCTCGCGCGCGGGCGATACGGATGATGAGCGCGTGATTGAGATTCGCCCGGACTCAAGCGAGCAGATCATCCAGGCTGTGTTGCGCCCGCACGCATCGGGAGGGCAGTTGACGCCTTCGCGTGGCGGAAGCATCGGCGGGAGTATGAGTGGGCCGAATTCGAGTTTGCCGGGCGTGGTGATGTGCGCGCAGTGCAGTTCGCGCTTCGCCGCAGGCGTTAAGTTCTGCGGGCGTTGCGGCGGCAGAATTTTCCTTCCGGTCAACGAGGCGCAAGGTAGTCAGAGCGGCCAAAACGCCGGTGCGCCGGGCAGTATCAACGCTGGCCCATCCGTCGTCGGATATGGCACGAGCGGCGTCAGATGCACGGGGTGCGGCACGCTTTACGCGGCGGGGACGAAATTCTGCGGGCGCTGCGGGATTTCGATTGGGCAAAGCGCGCAACCCGTTCACGTCGCGCCACGTCCCGGACAGGTGACCTGTCAAACTTGCCGCACGCCCTATTCTGCGGGGACGAAATTCTGCGGACGCTGCGGAACTATTCTCAGGACTTGAGCGGGACGCCGCTTCCCGTATTATGCAACTCAGATTAGAATAGATGTTAGGACCGGCACACGTGCTCGTCCGACCAGAGACCATCCATGAAACAATGTCCTGCCTGTCAACGCACTTACACAGATGATGCGTTGAGCTTTTGTCTGGAAGACGGCACGCAGCTTCGGAGCGTCGGAACGGGAAGCGCTGCGCCGCCATCTCTCGATCAGAACTACGACCCGAACAAAACGCTCGCCTTCAATTCGCGCGACACCAGCCCGCCGCCAATTAATATGCAGCCCGTCGCGCCTGTCAATCGGCCTCCCGCGTCGCAGCCGGCGTGGACTCCGACGCCGTCATACACGCCTCCGCCTTCCGTTCAACCAGCACGCAAGTCTGGAAAGACATGGATCATTATCGCCATCGTCGGCGTCATCGTCTTAGGCGTCGGCATCGTCGTTCTTCTGACAGTCATCGGTAAAAACAGTTCGACTTCCGACAGCAACACTAACAACTCGAATCGCACAGTCGTCAGCAAGAATTCCAACAACACAGTCGCCAACGCAAACAATTCTAACAACACGAACAACTCCAACAACGCGAACCGTGGCACGACGACCGGCAGCGTGGTGAAGGACGATTTCTCGACCGAGAATTGGCCGACAGGTGAAAGCGCCTTCAACAGTTTTTATCAGAACGGCGAGTATCACATGCACGGCAAGGCCGGCATTTACATCTATATGTTTCCGCAGAATAGCTCCAACTACACGTCGAAAGACGCCAGCGTGAAGGTGGCCGCGCGTAGCGTTGACGGCAAGTCGCCGGAACATGGCTACGGTCTAGTTATTCATGGAAAGATTAATCAGAACAAGCATCTCGAAGGCTATGGCTTTTTAATCAGGACAGGCCCAACTCCTCAATACGAGATTGCCCGCTTCGCCGACGGAGTGCTGACGCCCGTCGTCGCATGGGAGACATCCTCGGCGATTCGTGGCGGCACAAGCTCAAATCAAATCGAAGTTCGCACACAAGGCTCGCAGCTTTCACTCTATATCAACGGGCAATTCGCCAGGAGCATTACGGATACTTCAGGCTTCACAGATGGCATCGTCGGGCTTTATACCAGCGAAACAAATGAAGTCGCCTTCGACGACATGGAGATTGATAAAAGATGATGGGGAAAAGGTTAAATGGGGAAATGGGCAAAGGGAAGAAAGCGTGTATGCTTTCCCTTTTACCCTTTAACCATTTCCCCATTTAACCCTGTGTTTTCGAGACTACATGCAAGTCACCCTCAGAGTGCTGTCAGGCCCACACGCCGGGCGGAGTTTCATCTTCGACCAGCACGATACGTTCCTCATCGGGCGGAGCGACACGGCGCATCTCTGCCTGCCGGAAGATAGATTCTTCTCGCGCAATCATTGCCTGCTGGAGATCGCCCCGCCGCGCTGTTTCCTGCGCGACCTCGGCTCGACCAACGGCACTTACGTCAACGGACAAAAAGTACAGGAAGCGTACCTTCGCAATGGCGACCGGATACAGGGCGGGCAGACCGTGCTCGCCGTCGAAGTCAGCGCCGAGCAGTTGCAGCCGACTCAATATGCCGGACACGTCGAGTTGCCGCCGACGCAACCGGCCATCGTCATGGTCGAGTGTCTCAACTGCGGAGCGCGCGATCAGGCCGAAGCCGCATCGCCCGACGAGCGTCTGAGCTTTCTCTGCGAAGACTGCCGGGTGGAGTTGCGCAAGCGCCCGCAGCCGATTCCCGGCTACGAGATGGTGAAAGTTTTGGGGCGCGGCGGGATGGGCTGCGTGATGCTGGCGCGTAACGAGCAGACAGGCGAGACGGTTGCGATCAAGACGCTGCTGCCTGAAGTCGCCGTCAGCGATCAGGCGCTGCGCCGCTTCATGCGCGAGATAGATGTCGCATCGTCTCTACAGCATCCGCACATCGTCCGCTTCATTGATCGCGGCACGAATAAAGGCGTCGTCTATCTCATCACGGAGTTTGTCGAAGGCGCGGACGCAGCCAAGCTGGCGGACGCGCGCGGAGGACGCCTTCCCTTTCAGGAAACCGTCACGATCATCTCGCAATCGCTCGACGCCCTCGCCTTCGCGCACTCGCATGGTTACATTCACCGCGACATCAAAGATCAGAATATTCTTGTCAGCGGCACGTGGCCTGACTATAACAGCAAGCTCACGGACTTCGGCCTCGCCAAGAGTTTTACGCAAACAGGGATGAGCGGCGTCACGATGGCTGGCGACGTGGCGGGCACCTTCACCTACATGCCGCCCGAACAGATCAGAGACTTTCGCAACGTGCGTCCGATCTCCGACATCTACGCGATGGGCATGACCGCTTACAGCCTGCTCACCGGGACGGTCGCGCTCGACATCTCGCCGCGTGCCAACGTCGCCGAAACCGTCAAAGCCATTTTTGAGAAACCGATTATTCCCGTCCGCCAGCGCGTCCCCGAAATTCCCGAAGCGGTCGCCACCGTCATCGAGCGCGCGATTGCCAAAGACCCGGCGCAGCGTTGGCCGACGGCTGAGGCCATGCGCGCAGCCTTGCTGCAATCCGTGTAATCATCATTCAACGATTCATGCCTTCGGCTTGACACTTCACACAGGGCACGTATAATTCCCATTCCACTTTGTGGGCCGGTAGCTCAGTTGGTAGAGCAGCTGACTCTTTGACGGGAGCCTCATCTGGAAACAGTTGAGTGAACAGGCATCAAAATCGGGGAACCCTTCCGCCTTCGGGCGATGGTAATCCCGAGCCAAGCCCCAATGAAACGGGGAAGGTGTAGAGACTAGACGGTGCCCGCCTAAATTCCGCGAGGGACATGGTGAAGGGATAGTCCAGACCACGAACCCATCGGGGGCGGCGAAAGTCGAGGTGGTATGTAATCAGCGGGTCACTGGTTCGAGCCCAGTCCGGCTCAATTTATTTGCAATCAGTTAGGGCATCCGAAATGGATGCCCTTTCTGTTTGTGTGCCTATCGTGTGCCGACTGTGAGCTTGCTCTTATAGTCTGCCTGTTTTTCAAACAAAATTTTCTCTAACTTCTCGAATGCGGTCTGCTGCATAGACGGCAAAACGTGCGCGTAAGTATCAAGCGTTAGTGTCATAGAAATGAGACGCACTGATTGACTTATTTGCGACGTTAGAAGAAAGTGGTTAAGATATTTCAAATGGAATTATCACTCGGTGACCGACAGGTCGGACTCTATAGAATGCAATAAGAAGCGGAAGGTACCTTCTACGCTCGAACACTTCCCGGCAGCATTCCTCCTCGACCAGACGCGACGCGCAAAGGGCACGGCAATTTAGCGAACTCCTATCTTGGCAAACGATTGGATTAGACTCTTATGAACGCGCTACTCATTTATCCGGAATTTCCTGATACCTTCTGGAGCTTTCGTCACGCCCTGAAGTTTATCGGCAAGAAATCTGCCTTTCCGCCGCTCGGACTCCTGACCATCTCGGCGATGCTGCCAAAGAACTGGAACCGGCGACTGGTTGACATGAACGTCCGTCTCCTCACGACCGCTGATCTCAAGTGGGCGGATGTTGTCTTCGCCAGCGCGATGTATGTGCAGAAGGAGTCGCTGAAAGAAGTCATCGGTTTATGCCAGGCGCATGGCAAAAGAGTTGTCGTCGGCGGTCCCTACGCTTCGATGGGACTCAACGAGGCGATTGCTGCCGATCACGTTTTCGTCGGCGAAGTCGAGACCACGTTTCCCGTCTTCTTGGATGATTTTGAGCATGGTGAGGCCAAGGCTGTTTATCAGGCACCAGAGCGCCCAGCGCTTTCTTTGACGCCGATTCCAGACTTCGGCTTGGCCGAACTCAGCCAGTACAGCGACATGTCCGTGCAGTATTCGCGCGGCTGCCCATTCAATTGTGAGTTCTGCGACATCATCGAAATTTACGGGCGTGTTCCGCGCACCAAGAGCAATGAGCAAATACTGGCGGAATTGGACGCGCTGCTCGCAATTGGCTGGCGCGGAGAGGTCTTCATCGTTGACGACAACTTTATCGGCAACAAGCGCAACGTCCGTGCGTTGATGCCGGAGTTGGCCGAATGGTCTGCGCGCAACAAGTATCCGTTCTCATTCACCACGGAAGCCAGCGTGAATCTCGCCGACGATGATGAGTTGCTCAAGCAAATGCGGACAGCCGGATTCAGGCAAGTTTTTATCGGGATCGAAACGCCAGTCGTTGAAAGTTTGAAAGAGGCGCAGAAGGGTCAGAACACGCGGCGCGATCTCATCGAGTCAGTCAGGAAAGTACAGAGCTACGGAATGGAGGTCATGGCAGGCTTCATCGTCGGCTTCGATAGTGACCCTGATGACATCTTTGAGCGGCAGATCAACTTTATTCGTGAAAGTGCCATCCCGGTGGCGATGGTCGGCTTATTGGCTGCGATCCCCGACACACAGCTCTGGCGACGACTGGAGCGTGAAGGACGGCTGATGGCGGGAGGAGTCGAGCATAGTGGCAGCAATACGGATTGCATCCTCAACTTTGTGCCGAAGATGGACGCGAGTAAATTGATTGAAGGCTACAAATCAATCATCCGGCATATCTACAGCCCCCGCGAGTATTACGAGCGCTCGTTCGACAGCCTGGGCCGCGTCATGCATGACGGTGCCCCGCAGATTGGCGAAAGCGGACTGAAGCGAGAAGACATCACCGCTTTTGCGCGCATCGTCTTTGCGCTGGGTGTGCGCGACAGGTCGCGCGGAGAGTTCTGGCGCTTCATGCGACGAGTCGTCTCCGAGCACCGGGATAAGATTGAAGATGGTCTGATGCTGGCGGCCCTGGGCTATCATTTTCGGAAGCTGACCGAAATTTATTGTCAGTAGAGAATGAAGGCTGTGCAGTGTCAGAGTCTGCCCCACGATTCGCTCGTCTATGCAGAGTCATTGTTAGATAATGATGTCGCTTTTCAACCAGCCACCTCCAGCGCTCGGCAATCAATATGCGGATGATCGCGTCCTGCGCTCCTATTTAGCGCGCACGCTGCCCGCAAGTGTGCTGCGCGAGATAGAACCGGCGCTCACGGAGATGGGACGACTCGCGGGCGATGATCTCTACCGGATGCAACTCGCCGATAGATTGAATGAGCCGAGGCTCGTGCAGTGGGATGCGTGGGGAAATCGCATTGACCACATCGAGTTGACTCCTTTGTGGCGTGTGGCCGAACGCATCGCCGCCGAGCATGGCGTCGTCGCAACGGCTTATGAGCGCAGGCACGGCCAGTTCTCCAGAGTGCATCAATGCGCGCTCGCCTATCTCTTCACGCCGTCAACTGATATTTATAGCTGCCCGCTGGCGATGACGGACGGCGCAGCGCGCACGCTCCTGAGTTCGGGTAATCTTGCGCTCATCAATCGCGCCGTGCCGCATTTGACGACGCGCAACGCGGAAGAGTTCTGGACGAGCGGACAGTGGATGACTGAAGCGACGGGCGGGTCGGACGTGGGCTTGTCGGAGACGGTGGCGCGGCAGGATAGTGCAGGCGTCTGGCGGCTTTACGGCAGGAAGTGGTTTACGTCGGCCACCACTTCGCAGATGGCTTTGACGCTGGCGCGTCCCGAAGGAAACGCAGAAGGCGGGCAAGGTCTCGCACTCTTTTATATCGAGACGCGCGATGAACATGGTCGCCTGCGCAACATCCAGATCAATCGTCTCAAGGACAAGCTCGGCACGCGCAAAGTTCCGACCGCCGAGTTGACTTTAGACGGCACACCCGCGCAACTCGTCAAGGGATCGCACGACGGTATCCGCAACATCACGCCGATGCTCAACATCACGCGCCTGTGGAACGGCATCAGCGCCGTCTCGCTGATGCGTCGTGGTCTGGCTCTCGCACTTGATTACGCGCGCAAGCGTGTGGCCTTCGGCGCGACGCTCTCCGAAAAGCCTCTCCATCTCGACACACTCGCCGGATTGCAGGCGGAAGCCGAAGCAGCTTTTCATCTGGCCTTCTACGTGGCCGAACTGACTGGACGAAGTGAGACGGGCGAGATCAGTGAGGAAGAGACTTTGTTGCTGCGCCTGCTCACGCCGTTGATGAAACTGGCGACTGCTAAACAGGCCGTCGCGGTCGCCAGCGAAGTGCTCGAAGCCTTCGGCGGCGCGGGCTATGTCGAAGACACAGGGCTGCCTGTTCTCCTGCGCGATGGTCAGGTCTTGCCGATCTGGGAGGGAACGACGAACGTGCTCTCGCTCGATGCCCTGCGCGCATTAGGCGAGGGCGGTCGGGCATTTCAAGCGTTGAAAACGGAAGTCAGACGTTGCGTGGAGACTGTCCGCGAGAATGATTTGATGGAAGCCGCACGCGCCGCGCAAACCGCATTAGAACATGCGGAATCGTGGCTGGCGAAGAAGGAAGGGACTGAGGTGATGGAAGCTGGCGCGCGTAGATTTGCGCTGACGCTTGCGCGCACGATGGAATTGGCCTTGCTCGTCCATCACGCGCAGTGGTCACAAGACCACGAACGTGACGGACGAGCAACGGCTGCGGCGAGAATTTTTGCGAGTTCCGGGATTGATCTGCTGCTCACCCGGAACCTGGATGATGCGCGAGTCATCCTCAGTGAAGAGATTTTATCTTCCACCCATCATCTTCTTTGACGAAGGTGACGTTTCCCCATTTGTCGCTCTCGGGGTCTTTGACCTCAAGCGTGGCCGTCTTGCCATCGTCCGCAACCTTTTCGTTTCTGGTCTCCGGCATCTTGTCCGGCATCTTCGGCATTCCCATTACGCCTTTGTCAAGTTGCTCCTTAAGCAGATCATCAAAAGATTTGTTCTGCTCTTTGGCCCTCTTCTCGCCCTCATCCAGCATCTCTTTCGGCATGACTGCTTTTAGAGACTTGACGTCCTTGTTCTTGATACCATTGTAGAACGTCTGGAAAGCTTTGGTCGGGGTTGAATTGCCGCCACCGCAAGCTACTGCGCCCAAAACGACTAAGGCCAGCGCGATGGCGAGCGTGATAGTACGTTGAACTTTCATCTGTCTCTCTCCTTCAGGTTATGTTGTTATTTCTAAATTGCCTTCGTCGCGCGGGCGCTTGCTCACGGCAGAACCAGCGCGACGCTACGATGTTGTCATACTGAGCGGCTTCGCGTCAGAGCTATCATCTGATACGCATCGTCGGGTCGCCGAAGAAAATCCACGTCCGCCTGACATCCAGATCAGTGGTCGCTTGCTTGGCTCCTCTGACGGCATCGCCCAGCATCGGCGATGGTCCGTTGCTGAATAAGAGCCGCATCAACTGTTGATCCATCATTGCCTGTGGGTCAGGCTCTGTCAGACCGCTCGATGCCCAGACCGCGACCGCTCCGCCGCCATCGGCCTTCATCAAGGCTTCTGCCAGGCTATCCGTATGAACATCCTGGAAGAGTCCGTTGAGGCAGGTCATCGTCACGAAGAACGGCACTTTCTTTCCGTTCGTCAACGTCGGAACATCGCTCGCACTGAGGATTCCGCTGCCCGTCCAGACTTGCGTCGAGCCGTGTCCGGCGTAGTTGACGATCAGCGGCCCCTGATCTATGCCGGCGATGATTTCACTACGCACCTGATCCGGCGGAAGGTCGCCACGATTGATCGTCACGACAGGCATATTCGCGGGCAACAGCGTGTGGATGGCGTTAGTCGCCCCTTCGAAGTCGTAGCCTAGATTATTATCCGAGACGAGCAGAGCGCCGCTCCCGGATTGACCGGGCACATAGCCGGTGATCTTGGCGATCATCTTCTGCGCTTGATCCAGAGTCTGCGCGGGCAGTCTGCCGATGCTGATGTCGGCGATGCCATCATTATTAAAATCAACCAGCGCATCGTCGGAAGCGGTCGTCATCAGAGACGTGTCTATCATCTTCGTGGGCACGAAGTCCTGACGATTGGTGCCGAGATAGTTGCGCGGGTCGTTCGTTGCGTCGCCGACGAGCAGGACGTAGCTCGGAGCTTTCGCCCAGTTGTTTGTTGCGTAGGCGAAGAAGTCCTTGATGGCGTCTCTGCTCGGCGCGCCGTAGCTGAACTCGTCATAGACATCATCAACATTGACGACCATCGTCTCAAGTCCCTGGCTTCGTCTCAAATCGGCGAGCGGTATGACCGCATCGCGGAAGCTCGGGTGCGTGAGAATGATGAAGTCGGCGTGGTTGTCGCTGCTCGTCAGATCAGAGGGCGTGTTGGCCGTGATGCTGGCCGGATGCTGAACGCGGCTGTCTGCCACGGCCATCAGAATGCGGTTCGCGTTTCCTTCGGGGACATTGGCGACATAGACGGTTCCCTTCTGGTGAACGTTGGCATCCACCTGCACGACCGCGTTCGGATCGGTGATGTCAAAGACTCTGACCTGCGGAGTGGTAAAGCCGTTAATCATCATCGGCGCGGTGTAAGGCGAGCTGAAGGTCAGACCATCATTCTCCGCCTGATAGGTGTGATAGTAAGTCAGCCGCACGTAATCAACGAGGCCAATGTCATTAAAGCCATTCAGTGTTTGGAGTGTAACAGTATTATTTCCTTCCGTGAGATAGGGGCGCGGAATCAGAATTTGATTGACGGTATGCTCCTGACCGTCCCAACTGATCGTCCCCACCTCGATGCCGTTGTAGCTGACCTTGACCTGGTGCGACTGCTTTGTCCCGATCCCCTGCAAAGCGATTTCCAGAGTGGCCGGGCCGGAGACGAGTTGATCTATATCACTCAGGGTCAGCTTCTGGTCAGTCGGCGTGCCGGAGATAAAGGGGCCGAAGAAGTTATCGGCATCGCCGTTGAGAAGCGCAGTGAAATAGATGAAGCGGTCTTTACGCTCGACCGTGTAGGCGTAGCTGCGCGTCGGCAGTTCCATCATGATCTGCGAACCGCCGTTAGCCGTTCCCGCCGCGCTCATCGTTTCAGTCTTAGTGCTGCCTTTGACCTGCGCGCTCTGGCCGGCTTGAACGCTCTGATTGTTGACGCGCTTACCGGGCTGAGTGCCGACGACGAGCCAGTAGATGTGCGTGTCTGTCATCTGTGTATCGAGACCCGTGCCGTAGAACTCGATAGCAGCATCAGCGCCAAACTGTTGCGGATTGCTGCTGGAGACGAGAATCGGCTGCTCTACGCCGTCGGCGTAGAGTTGCAACAACCGCGGGTCAACGCTGGCAGGAAGTCCGGCGGCGACCAACTCGGCTTGCGATACGTGATACCATCCGGCCTGCTTGACAGCGATCTTCACAGCCTGACCGGAAGCGATGGCGCGTTGCTCTGCTAACTGCTCGTTTTGTGTGACGCCCGAACTCCCGTTCTGAGACGTGGCATTCAAGGTCTTCGTCTTCTTGCCTGACGTGTTCGACTCGTTAGTCTGTGCTGCGGGCGCTGTGTTCGTAAACTGCGCCGCCGGGCCTGCGTTGATGGCAGCAGGCGTGCCGGTTTGCGCGTTGTTAAGCTCGTTGAGCAGGATGGACTGACCCTCGACGGAGACTTTCGCGCTCTCGGCAGAGATGGGCACAAACGGCCCATTCATCGTGCGCGTGCCGTTGAGGTCAACGTCTTCGAGATAATACTGGCTATTGGCCGAGCCTTTCGCATCGCGCCACGAGTAGGACATTCCGGCTGTCAGGATGGTACGCGCCCCGGCAATAAGGGCGGAGCCTGCGACCATTGAGGGCGTGACGCGGACTAGATTGTTACCTTCCATCCGGTAGAGATTGAAGCCCAGATTATCCACTTCATAACTGGTCTGCCAGTGCAGGATGTTACCGTTTCCGGTGTTGATGGCGTCGAAGGAGCGCAAGCGAGCGAGGGTAACTTGCGAGCCGCTGTTGGCAAGCGTCCAATCGGAGAAGGCAGTGACGCCTGTGGTGGTAACCGTATTCGATGATCTACTCGAAGTCAACTCATTGATTGAACCATTGGCATTTCGCCTGAAGGCGTTAAGCATGGTCGTGTCCACATTGTTGGACACATCGCCGCCAGTCGAAGTCGAACCGGGCACATACTGGAAGGTGACATCGGCGGAGGTGATGCCGCCGTTGGTCAGCGTCCAGTAACGCTGAATCGCGCGCGTCGTATCGGTGAGGCCGTTCATGTAAGCATTAACGGCAAGGACTGTGAAATTCGCGGAGCCGTTGATGTTCGCCAGCGAGACAGGCGAGTAGCCGTTAGCTGTTCCGACCTCGAAGGTGGCGCTCGATGAGACTGTCTTGAGCAGGCTGCCGATGACATAGCCGTTAGCGCCTGCGCTCAATGTGCCGTTAATCGTGAGCACGCCTGAATTAGTGATGAGCAGGTTTCGCTGAAGCGTCAGCGTCTTGTTGCTGTTGACGGTCGCGTTGCTGCCGAAGGTGA
Organism: Acidobacteriota bacterium; assembly: GCA_032159235.1. Classification (GTDB taxonomy): domain Bacteria; phylum Acidobacteriota; class Blastocatellia; order Pyrinomonadales; family Pyrinomonadaceae; genus QHXM01. The sequence continues at coordinate 28,608 of JAVHWW010000022.1, read as the reverse complement.
TCGTGCGACTGCCCGCGCTGTTGCTGAACGTGACGGAGTTATTGATGACGACGCCGCCACTTCCAGCCGTGAGCGTGACATCAGAGTTCTTTGTGCCGTCGCCCGTGCCCGTGCTCGTGATGTTGCCCTGAATGGTGACGGCGCTTGAGCCGGAGCCTGTATAGGTCAGCGTTGAATTCGCGCCCGACGATGGGCTGTTGACGGTCAGATTATCAAACTGGAAGTTGAGTGTTCCGCTATCGCTGGGAGTAATCGCAGCGCTGCCGTCTCCGATGATGAGGTCTGCGTATGTGCGACCATTGGCCTGGAAATTAGTAGCGTTTAGAATTTTCGCCGTGCTTCCGGTCTGGAAGACGACGACGGACGCATTCCCGCTCGAACCGAACGGACTACTTCCCGCATTGTGGATATAGAAAGCATTGTTGGCGAAGACAACCGAACCCGCAGCGCCATCGCCCGCCGCGCCTGTGCCGAAGGCGTTGCCTGTGAATCCGGTGCTGGTGGTGAAGGTAGAACCGTTTTGGAAGGTGATGGCGTTTGCCGCGCTGCCAATCAAGCGATGCGCGCCGCCGGAAACTGTCATCGTGCCGGACACACTGCCGAGCGTGCCCGAAGCGAGTTTAATCGTGAGCGCATTGCTGCCTGTTATATTCAGATTGTTGACATCGAAGCCGAGGCCGCCTGAGCCTGCATCAATCGTCAAGGTGTTCGCGCCGTTCGTGCTGAACGACGGGAAAGCATTGTTGATGATACGCAGGGCGGCAATGGTCTGAGTCGGAACATTAGAGACAGTGGGCGTAGGTCTTGTTGAGCCGTCGAAGATAAGCACATCGTTCGTGGCTGGCACTCTGCCCGGTGTCGCAGAGTTCGTGGCCTGCCAGTTCGCAGGAGTAGTCCAGCTATCATCAGTCGAGGGGCCGACCCAGACATAAGTTTGTCCGCCCGCGCCTGTGCAGCCACCGATGAACACCCAGTTAGTGCCGTTATTGCCGCTATTCGTTCCGCTAAAGACAGTGATGATTGCCGTGCCACCTTGATGTGCCACGTTGACATCCGCCATAGAGAAGTTGCCCGTGCCAGACCAACTGCGTTGCGTGTTGTTGTCGGAAGAGTTAATCACGATACTGTCTGCGCCACCGCACCCCGCGCCGCTACCGTCAAAGTTAATCGTGCCGCTATTGGAAACATTGCCGGAGAGCGTGAGGTCGCCTGTGCCGAAATTCCTGAAGGTCGCGCCGGAACTGACTGTGACTGCGCCTGACGTGACGCTGGAAGTTGTGCCTTGATCGAAGATACCGTTTGTGATGTTGAGCGCAGTATCGCTGATGTCCTGAGAGAGACTGACGATGTTGTTATTGGCCGCGCCCGTGTTGCTGATGGCAAGCGTGGCGAACGCGGTCGGAGACGAGCCACTGATAGATTGACTCGCTGCACCGTTGAAGGTAACAGTTCCGCTACCCGCAGTGAATGTTCCGCCGTTCGACCAGTTACCTTTTAACGTTACGTTACTACCAACCCCTACGTTTGCGTTAAGCGTTCCGCCGCTGTTGATAGTGAGATTACCATTTAAGGTTAGATCACTAGCAGTGGCAGTGCCTTGCACATTGCCGAGATTGACTATTCGATTTGAGCCTCCTTGCTGATTCGCCACAACTAAGTTATTCAAAGTGATGCCGCCCGTAACGACCTCGAACCCATCAGTTGAACCTGAAGTTGACGAAGTACCATCACCGAGAGAGATTGTGCCGCCGGAGAAGGTTTTAGTACCTGTACCAGATACTAATAGGATTTCGCGCCCTGTACCAGTTGCACTAAGCGGGTCAACAATAGTTATAGAACCACTGCTCATGGTCACAGTAGCCAAATTATCAGCTTCAAACACATTGTTAGACGCGCCAAGAGGGGTGGCACCTACTTGCGGATCAATATTTATGGTCGCACCGTTGATGGTCGTCGTTCCATTGGTCAGGGGAAACCGACCATTGATAGTAACCGTTCCAGCAGTGAAAGTAGCTGTTCCGCCCGAACCTACTTCTAATCGGCTCTGCCCCCCGCCTACTGTGAGCGTTCCGCTAGTATTTACACTCAACGTCCCAGCCAATCCGCCACTCCCGTTACCTAATGAATTAGGCAAGCTCGCGCTACCGCTACCAGTCAGACTAAAGCCTCCAGTGCTCGGAATTGAGAAATTGCTAGCACCAGTTTGCGTAAATGTCCCTGCGCTCTGCTCCCACGTACCATTGGTGAAGGTAATGGTATTCGCTGTCGAAACATTTATAGAGGCAGTGACCTTTGCTGTCGATGATCCCTTGTTTAGAGTGATTGCATTGAAGGTAGTATTCGTAGCAGACCCGCTCACCGTCTGAGTTCCAGAACCATTGAAAACAATCGTGGCTCCGCTAGTAGTGAAGACACCATTGTTCGTAAAGTCACCCGCAATATTTACAGTGCCGCCTGACGAAACCGTAACACCAGAACCATTATTACTGATGATTACGTTGTTGAATGTAGCCGTCCCTGTAATAGTCTGAGTTCCTGAGCCGTTAAAATTAACTGTATTGCCGGTGACGGTATATGTGCCTGATCCCGGCGTGAAATTACCTGCAATGGCAATGGTGCCAGAGGCTAAAGTTCTATTGCCATTCCCTGTGTTGGTAATTGTGTTGTAGTTAATCGCAGGGATTGTCTGTGCACTAGCACTTGAGAAGTTGACCGTGCTGCTGCCGGGCACGTAAGTACCCGACGAGAAGGTCGCAGTAGCCGAGAATGTGCCAGCAACATCAATCGTACCGTTGGCGAGTGTGACATTGTTGGTCGTGCGTGTTCCGCTGATAGTAAGGTTTCCGTAACTAGCCGCTGAGACGGTTTGCGCGCCTGAGCCGTTATAGTCAACCGTGCTGGTACTATCCAGCGTGCCAAAGGTTGGAATAGTTGAATTTTGTAGAGTTAAGGTATTCGAGCCGGAACTAGCTGCTGCAATATCAATCGTGCCTGTGAACGAAAAATTACTTGGGACAGTGAAGTTGATAGCAGCTACACTTGAATCACCCAATATGACTTTTGAGTTGGTACCGGAAACTGTCCAGTTCGCTCCGATGGTTGGACTGGTATTATTTCTGATATTGAATATCTGATTATTGGCTGTAAAACTTGCTGGGGCTGTTCCTGTACCATCAGTATTAGTTCCCCAGTTTGATAAAACATCCAGATTGCCCGTTGATTTGGAGTAAAAGGTTGTAGATGTAATTGCCGTGGGAACGACTTCACCTGTCGAAAGGATTGTTGCGGGGAAATTAGAGGTACCGTTGAAAAAGACAATCTGAGCTAACTGACCTGAAGTTAATCCAGAAGAAGAGGAGCCAACAAAAATCTTACCCGCTGTACCGGATGTTCCGTTATAACCACCTGTCCATCCTGTTACGGTAAGTGTTTTCCCTGCTGTCCATGAAACTCCACTGCTGTCTGAAAAAGTTAAGGTATGACTTCCTGTTCCTAATGCAATAGTAGAATTATCAGTGAGTGCGAGAGTACCAACTGTTTCACTAAAGCCTGTTGAAGCACCAGTCTTAAAAGTGCCGCCATTTAAAGTTATTGCACCCGCATCCGCTAATACGCCTGAAGCTCCTAGAACTAGCGTACTAGATGAGATAGTAGTCCCCCCTGAATAAGTATTTGCGCCAGACAACGTCAAAACGCCAGTGCCTGTGCCGCTTAGTGTCAGATGCTTGCTCGTACCAGAGATTACACTACTAATCGTGATGCTGCCGCTGCTGTCAATGTTGATGATATTATCAGTGGCATTTCCGAGCGCGATGGTCATAGCACCTGCCCCACCGCCATTATTCTGTAAGGTTAACGTTGCAGAATTTGAATCGCGAAGTATCACGTTGCTAACGCTATTGACGGTCGCCCCGTTTAGCTGGAGTGTAAAGCTAGTGGCGGAGCTATCTCCAATAGTGCGATTGTTTGTAGCAGTGAAATTAATTGCTCCCAAATATAGAGTGGCATTAGTGGCACCATTGATGCCAATCGTCGGATTAGTCCCGGTTGAGGGAATGGTGGCAATGTCTGTATTTGTAGTAGTACTCCCGGAACCGGGGAAAGCGCCGCCCACCCAGTTCGTGGTTGTATACCATGCTGCACCGTTTCCCGTTCCTCCTCCACTCCATGTTTGGTCAGCCGCTTGTGCAACGAAAGCAATGATGGTCAGAATCGCCAAGACGATGAGCGCCGCCGCCCAAGAGAAGCCGATTCTTCTCAAAGTACGGAATTTGTTGTGGGACAAGAGAGTGCTTGGGGTTTTCATGTGCTTTCTCCAAGTGGAAACAGGACGCGAGGGCGCGTCCGACTTTCGCGCGGCTGTGTGTTCCGAGCGGCCTGACCTTCTCATAAATTCATTAACCGGAAATCAGAGAACAGAGATTAACCATTGACTTACCTTTTCGACCCGCCTAAGATTTTCGAGTAGAGGCGAATCGAAATGAGCGTTAAAGTCAACATCAGTCAACTGCAAAAAGAGTTGCCCGAAATCATCAACCGCACAGTCGCGGACGATAATGTCTGTGTCGTCGAGCGCAACGGCGAAAACATCGCCGTCATCGTCAGCCTGCACGTCTGGCAGCAACACCGCACCTTCGGTCGTCAGCTTGACGCGCTCGGCTCGCACTATCGTCTTGACCCTGACAAACAACAACGCACCGAAGAACTGCTTGCTAAAGACCGATTGACGCGCACCGAAGAAAAGGAGCTTCGGGCTTTGCTTACGCAAGCCGATGAAATTTTGCTCCGCCGCGCCGAAGCGTTGGACGATCTATGAGCCGCGTTTCCGCCGTCTTGCGCGAGCGCGTCCGCCGCCGCGCGCGGAATCTCTGCGAATACTGTCGCTCGGATGCGAGCCTGACCGGACACGACTTCACCGTTGACCATATCACGCCCGAAACCGAAGGGGGCACAAGCCATCTCGATAATCTCTGCCTCTGCTGTTTCTGGTGCAACAATTTCAAGAGATCGCAAACTCATTTTCCCGACCCGCGCACAAACGCCCGTGTGCATCTTTTCAATCCGCGTCTGGACATTTGGATAGAGCATTTTCGTTGGAGTCCCACACAGACGCGCATCATCGGACGAACCGCGACGGGACGCGCAACGGTTATCGCTCTGCGGCTCAACCGTCCAACTCTGATTCGCGCCCGCCGCATCTGGGCGCGTCACGGATTGCATCCGCCTCGCTGAATATCAATCCCCGAAAATTCAATTGACTCTCAGATAGTGGGTACGGGCAGAGGATTTCAGACATCTCTGCCCGTTCCGTGAAACACCCTTAGCTCTTCTTCTTACCGCCTGACCCACTGCTCTTTTTCTCGCTTGAGCGCGTGCCGCCCGGTTGTTCGCATTGCGACGGATTACTCTGAGAGCAATTCTATCTTTCATTCATCTTGTGTACGGCTGGTCAATGGACAGAAGAAAAGAGAGACCAAAGTCCGGCTTCCGTCTTTCCATTCCGGCTTCTGGATTCTGACTTCTGACTCCTTGTTCAGTGCCGCGCGCTTCGATGAAGATTTAGCTAAATGCTGTGACCAAAATCTCTCGCTTGCCGCGCGCTGTGGTGTAACTAACTTCGCCGCTCAAAGTCTCATTCGCAAGGTCTTGAACTTCCTGTGCGATCTCTTCATCAAGATACGTCTCGCCGCAATTTTCACAGACGCGCGCCGGGATGTCTGTGATGAGCAGGATGGCGTGCCCGCGTTCAATCGGCAGCACCGTCGTGCCTTTCTTAAAGCGATTATGTTTGCAGACTAAGCACTTCATTTCATGACCTTCGACGCTCACGAAAACCAGCTTTCCAGCGTTTAATATCCGGCTCGTAAGCTGTGACGACAGTCGTCTCACCCCTGACCGGATCATCTTCTCCGACAACATGAATCGGTCTCTTTCCGCTCCATCCTAGCATGAGATAACGCGGCGGCGAATCGGCCTTGTACGCTTCGATCAACTCGCCGTTCTCCAACACGTCGCGCACGCTGGCGACGGTAATGCCGCGCTCGATCATCCGCTTCAAAACATAGAGGGTAGATTATTTTCATGCATGAGTTAACACTCAGCTAGTGGGGATGGGCAGAGAGAGAGATGTCTGAAATCCTCTGCCCGTCCCATGCAACACCCGTTAGCTCGACTTCTTGCCTGTCTTGCGCGGCTTCTTCTCGCTATCGCGCGTGCCGCCCAGTTGTTCGTATTGCGACGAGTCCGGCCCGAAGTAGCCGCGCCCCGCCGTGCGTGCGCGCGTCACAATCGCATTCACGGCGTCGGCACTATCGTTCGCCTCGTTGACCTCTTTGGTCAGTTGCGTGCGTGTGGTCTCAACCTGTGTGCGCTTGGCGCGCAGGTCATCAACCATCGCCTGCAAGCTCACCAGCGTGACACCGGCGAGCGCAAAGTCCGGGTTAGCTGCCCAGACTCGCAACAATTTCTCGGCATTTGCCAATATATCGTCTATCGTCTTTCCTCTTGTCATCGCTTCTCTCCTTTTTAGAAGCCCCGCGCAAGACCAATAGCCCTGCGCGAGGGAAGCTAACCAGCACAGCTCAAAACACGAGGGGCGCTGCTTATGGTTTCAGTGGGACGGCGCAGGTCGCGTCTTGCGCCGCGTTGAATTTGAGACGGAACATGAGTCAACGCGATTGCTTCCGCCCAAACTTATAAAACCCTTCTCAAAGATCATAGCGAGACTACTAACTAACAGCATCAGAACCACTTCCCACGTCACGAGTAACGCTTCTCACCGCAACAGAACCATTTCTGACGACCGGAGTAACACCACTCCGGTCATCAGCAGCCTTACTCTGCACCGGAGTAACGCTACTCCGGTCATCAGCAGTCTTACTCTGCACCGGAGTAGCGCTACTCCGGTCACGAGTAGTCTTACTCACGTGCGGAGTAAGACCGCTGGCGTGCTGAGTAGCGTTGCTGACGTGCGGAGTAGCGCCTCTCTTGACAAGAGAATCGCTTCTCTTGACGTGAGAACCGATTCTCTTGACGTGAGAAACGCATCTCCAGTTGAGAGATTCGCTTCTCCGGGCTTGAGAAAGGCTTCTCAGCACGTCAGAACCGCATCTCCGGCCTCAAAAAATCGATTCGGTCGCTGCCCGCGTGTGCCGCATGAGCCAGCACAAGAGATCAACGCCGTGCTCTGACCAATCCTGGCAAACGCATCAAGAACTTTCCATTCTTGATAAAGTAATCGCCGATCTGAAAGGGCAGACGCGGGCATTGATTGAAAGACCCTTTCAAGCGGATGGTCGCGCCGATTGCGTCAGGCCAGCGCACGACGAGTGCTTTCGGCACGCGCGTCGGGTGGCGCAACGTCTTCATTATCAACTCCGGCGGGCGATGATCTTCTATGCACGGCCTCTCCCAATTGCGTAAGACGGTCGGCAGCAACCAGCGCGGCATTCGCGCCGCTCTCACCTGCAAAGGACAATGCTCCACACGCGCTCCCAAAAGCTGCTGCGCCAGACCGATGCCCGAAGCGACCCACTTTGCACGCCGCTTATCTCTGCCCAGACACACGTCCCAATCAAACCCTGAATCAGCAGCCTCGACTGCCGCCGCAATATCACACAACTGGATCGGACGCCACGCGCCATCGCCTAACCAGTGAACGCACAGAACTCGTAAATGGTCTTCATCTGCAAGTATCCTCACGCTTATCTCGTCCAGCTTGACTAACTGCGAGCGCTTAACTAATTCATCCCAGGTGCTGTTATCATGCCGACTTAGTCCTTCATGCAAATCCACCCAATAATCTTTATACTCTGGACTATCTAATAACGCCTTTGCCTTCGTATACTGGTCTGGACTGACACACAGGTCTATATCTCCATAAGGGCGCAGCCCGCGCTCAGGGTACAGCCGCGCAACAGCCCAACCTTTAATCAGTATTGGCTCAACTCCATTTGAGCGAAGAAGAGCAACAGCCTGTTTGAGTTTAGAAGCGAAGAGAGACCCATGAATGGTATGCAGAAGATAAGCTTGATGAAGCTCTATTGCTGTCTCAGTTGTTTGCAAGGTGGTATTGCGAATACGCCACCATGCTAAAGCTCCAGCCCCTGAGCCAAGCAATAAAGGAGCAACTTCAGCTAACTCCTCAAGAGAACATTTTAGCTCTGGCGGAGAACTCCGCCATGCGCCGCCAAGCACTTTGGCGATCAATCTACTGCGTGATTTTGTGTGTGAGTAATTCATAGCGACTAGCTTTACTTAGTCTTTATATGCAATGAATCTAACGGCGCTCGTAGCTGACAAACAAGCTCTATATACAAGTATTATTGGGAGCGCATATGCCAGCGCCAGGACAACAAGGATGCGCGCTACTACAGGCTTGACCGGGACCAGCACAACTGCTCGCAGAAGCCATCGCTGTCGGCGCGACAATGGTTGTGATTACCGGCAACAGCACCACAGCCATTCCAACTCTGCGAATCAACGTGCGGCGTGAAATGCGCTCCACATCAACAGGCCATTCAATCTTCTCTTCGAGCAGATGATCCTTTTCGAGTTGATTCAAAGCGCACCACACGACATCTTCATCCACACTCACGCCCAGAGTTTTTGCCAGCAGCCGCGCCAACTCCTGAACGCTCGTGCGCCCATCGCAATGTTTCCACACGAGCGCGGCGGTCGGATTCAGGCAATGCGCCTTGTGCCGCTCCGTATCATAGATGAGCATTTCGTGCGGCAACTCTTCGACTAAGAGTCCTTCGGTGCGTGCGCGCGGCGTGGTCTTCTTTCTCATCTCTTTCATATCACCCCAAACCAAAACTTCAGCAGATTAAACGCAGAGGACGCAGAAGAATGCAAAATTAAAAATGCAAAAGGGAAGGCGCGAGAGCAGGCTTCCCTTCTTCCTTTTGCATTTTTAATTTTGCATTTTGCATTCTTTTATGTCCTCTGCGTTGAAAATCTCTTTCTCACCACCTTCATTCGCAAACAACTCTAAGCCAACTCACGCAAAATGGAATCGGCCATCTCGCGCGCCTCGCCGCGCACGCCCTTGAGAATCTGTGCCTGCGGCATCGCCTCTCTGAGCGCCGTCAACGCCGCACCGGGTTGTCGCCGTGCCGGAACAGTGTTGGCGAACATTGCCAGCGCGCCCTCGCCCGCCGTCAACTTGCGCGGACGCCAACGCGCGCCCTCCTTGTAATTGCTCACCACGACCAATCCGACCGGCAAAGGTTTCCCGCCCAGTTGCCCGCCCAACGAGGAGGCCGCGACTCGCTCCACCTTTCCGCTCGACGCATCACGAATCGAAAGAGGCCGTAAGTATGGATGCACGCACCCGCGCCGGTCTAACACTGCATACTCGTCTGAGTAGTATGTCGCGCCCTGACGGACAAGCTCCGCGACGAGCGTGGTCTTGCCCGTGAAACTCCGGCCCGGAATCACAATCGCCTTCCCCTTCCAACCGACCACACCCGCGTGAACAAAGACTCTGCGCCGCGCCGCCTCCGCTACAAACAGCTTGCAGTCGTCCTCGAATCTCTCCAGGACTTCATCTGGATTCAAGCTCCGCACGATTCTGCCAGCATCCGCGTAGAGCAGATTGAAACTTCTGACACCGGGACGCGCAGTGTTGCCGCCGACGATGATCGAATACAATCGCTCGACCACTTCGCGCGCAGTCGGTTTCCATCCCGGCGGCAAGTAGCTTTGAATCATCTCTAAAGCCTCTGGCCTGTTGACACGAAGGCCGACGCGCACGCCGTAACTCACAAATGAGAGACCCGCCGCCCACCCGAGGCGGTCAATCTTAGCCATTCAAGTAGAGGTATATTTGAGTCTGGGTAATGTTAAGTCCGTCATCTATCTTTTTCACTGAACTCCTGCCGGATACGGCTCAGGTGTCGCAAGAGTCAAACCATTGAATGTCAGGGATCGGTTAAAACGCTGGTTGTGATACTGCACGAATGAAGACATCAACCGATGCTCGATTTTGGATTTGGAATATAACACAGATAGGGAATAGTTCACCATGAAAAGTCGGTTCGCTTGAGCCATCGGTGAATGGACAAAACGGCGAACGGGATTTTCACCGCAGAGGACGCAGAGGCTCGCAGAGGATGAGAAAATAGAAAAGATGAAATCTCAATTCTCGAATCTCTGGGATGTTCTTTCAATCCCTATTATTTCCTCTGCGCTCCTCTGCGTCCTCTGCGGTTAATCTTCCTGCTGTCGTCCTTTCAGTCATAACTTCTGAAGCGAGAAATCATCCAGCCACACGCGGCCAAAAATCGGGCATGGATTGCTGTCACAGTTTTGCCTCTGAAGTGTGACGACGACAGCCTGCGCGTCTTTGCCGGTCGTAAAGTCCACGCTCTTATCTTGCCATGAAGCGGTCTTCGACGGAAAAGGATCGGATTGAGTGAGTGCGTGAGAATCTTTGCTGCTCGCATCGCTGACAGCGATAAACGGCAGACCTCCTGACACCAACTCTTCTGTGCGAACCGAGAAGCGCAAACGATAGCGCGCGTTCGGCTCAACCAGCACGGTCTGCGAGATGACGGGAGATGCTGGATTCGTCTCGCCACTCCAATCGAGTCGCAAGCTATTGCGGCCCTGATGCGGCTGTGCCTGATCGAGCGAGACTTTCAACGCTGGCAGATTGCGCGCAACCTGCCATCCGAATCCAGGCTCATCAAGATTGACTTGCTCCTCGAAACCGCCATCGGTGAAGTTTGATTGATGCTCGCTTCTTCCCGGCGCAGTTGACCAGACTTCGTAAGCGACGTTGAACTGTTTGGCTGCCAGAAGTTCGACGAGCAGCGCGCGCCGATCTTCTGCCGCCACATCCCCAAGTGTGCGAAAGATTCTCGCGGCGTCCACGGCCTTTCCATGCCTTGCGGCGAAGCGTGCCAGCGCAAGACGCGCCGCCGAAGTTTGCGGCTGAACGACACGCTCCACCGCAGCCGTCTCGCCCTGATAAATCGTCCACGCGAGATCAATCAGTTGCGGCAGGAGTGCGGGATCGCTTGCCGCTGCGCGTCGCATCTCCGAGAACGCATCATTAATATTCCCTGACCGCAGCAAAATGTTTCCGAGTTGCCAGCGCGGCGCGGCGTAATCGGGAGCGAGCCGCACGGCCTCTCTCAAAGCATTGATCGCGCCCGCTTGATCTTCCGCCTCGTCGCGCGCCAACCCCAGTTCGAGCCACAGGACGTAATCGCGCGGACGAAGCTGGGCGGCCTCTTCATACTCCTGAACCGCTTCGTCGAGTCGTCCCGCTCCTTTAAGAATCGCGGCGCGAATCAGATGCGCCTCTGGATCGGATGAAGAAAATCTGACGGCTGTCTCGGCGTCGTCGAGTTGAGATGAATACGCGGCGTAGGTCGAATAGAAGCGTGAGACGCCGCCGCGCGCAGCTATCCAGAGACAGAAGAGACAGCCGAGCAGACACGTGACAGGAATTACCATCCGCGTCGCGCGCCCGTAGCTGGTAAGAGAATTTTCGCTCACGTGTTTCAGACTAAAGCTATTTGGAAACAGACGCGACTAAGAAAGAGATTTTTCACCGCAGAGGACGCAGAGGGTCGCAGAGGAAAGACAGGGATTGAAAGAACAGATAAGAGATTTAAGATTTCAAATTCCATCTTTTCCTTCTATCTTCCTCAGCGTCCTCTGCGTCCTCTGCGGTTCAATTCTCCGATAAATAAAGATGCGCGCCAGCTTAAAATTAAAGATGGCACGCACGTTTATTTTGAAAAGACTGTGGCTTGATCCTACGGTTGGCTGGGGCTTGGATTCGCGCCGCGAGGCAGTATGGCGAGAAGGGCGATGGCTGCACCACCGCCGCCGAAGATGCCGAGCAATTCCAACTTCTTAATGTCGCTGCCGACGGCTCCGGCTCCGGCACCGGCATTGGCTGCCGCGCCCTGATTGACAATCGCATTCGGAGCGCCCGGCGGATAGCAGACGTCCGTCACGGCTGCCCGTCTCTGAATGCCGTCATTGCTGGCGACCAGCCCTTTGTCCGTATAAATCTGAGCATAGACTCCCTGCTTGTTTTTGACTATCGCGCAGCCTTCAATGATCGTGACCTTGATCTGCCCGTCGCTGAACTCAATCTTGATTTTCGTATTGGGCGCAACCTCAATGCTTCCGAGCGGCCCCAGATTGATCGTCGCCGCAACCTTATCGCCGGTCTCAACGATTGCGCCGGGCAGCACTGTTGCTCCATTGCCGACCACATTGCCGTTGACGGTCACGGTCTGATTATTACGAGTGATGACCCGGCCTCCGTTTGCTTGCGGTGGCGGTGCTGGAAGTGGCGACGCAACAGCCGTCTCACCGGGAGTGACTGGCCCGGCCAGAGCCAGGCTCACACAAAATTGCAGAAAGGAGCAGACGATCAACAAAGCAATCGCTTTGTGGGATAAGGAATTCTTGAATGTCACGATGAATATCTCCTTTGCCAGAGAATCAAGGCTGTGTTCACTAAACTGCGCGAGACCGGGAATAAATCGTGTTGAAGTTTACTCCCGTTACTTGAGCAGGTCAATCTTTCCTAAAGCTAAAACAGGGTTCTCTTCATACTTGCGTGTAGCAGAAATAGATTTTCACCGCAGAGGACGCGAGAGAATGCAAAATGCAAAATTAAAAATGCAAAAGGAGAGAAGAGAAGCCTGCTCGCGCGTCTTCCATTTTGCATTTTACCTTTTTAATTTTGCATTCTCCTGCGTCCTCTGCGGTGAATAAACCGTTACTGGCTTTTCATCTTCGATTCTCAGTTCAGCTATACCGATAACGATGAGCGCGGTAAAGATGAGCGCATTGATCGTCACGTGCAAGCCGAAATCAACCATGCTGTGAACGGCGACGCCGAAAAGACCAACGCTTGCGCCGAGAACAGTTGCCCGGCGAAAAGAATCAGGCGCACGCAAACTTTGTCTGATCCTTCTGACAAGCAGAAAGAGAAACCATCCGACCAGCGCCACGCCGATGATCCCGCCGCTCGCCACTAGCTCAAGATAATCGTTATGCGCCTGCTGCGGCGTGGAGACGCCAGAGGCATGGTGATACTGCGGGATGGCCGCCCAGTAGCCGTTAAAGCCGACGCCTGTGAGTGGATGATCTTTAATCAAAGCCCAGGTCGCGCGCCAGATTTCAAGTCGGCGCACGCCCTCATTTCCCTGATTGCCTTCAGCACCTATCTCACTTGAGACTGTTTCCAGACGCGAGGTGAGCGATTCACCGCCGATCCAAACCGCGCCAATAAAAATCATCACCATGAGTCCCGCCAACAGAACGGGACGAAAGAAGCTCGCGTGAATGATCCGCCGGAAGAGACTACGCTCTTCACTCACTTGCTGCACATCGTCTCGCTTTGCTCGTGCGAGGCTGAAGAGAAGCGCAAGGAACAGCACCTGAGCAAGCATACTGAACAGCCCGCCGCGCGAGTTGCATAAAACGAGCGCCGTCCACACAGGCAGCGCCAGCGCCAAATAGATTAAGACCTGTTCACGTCGTACGCCCTGCCCGACGATCAATCCCAGAATCAAACCTAAAACCATCTCCATCAAAAATGCGAAGTGGTTGCGATTGATAAACTGCCCGTAGCCTGAACCGGGCGAGAGAAAAGGAAAGAAGAGAAAGCCCTGTGTGTGCTGCGTCGTCTGTCGCAGGATGCCGAAGAAGGCGCTCAGGATTCCGACACCGATGATGGTGTAGATGAGAGCGCGCAGCCGCCGTTTGTTCGACGTGTAGCTGAAGAGCATGACTCCGGCCAGACCAAGCGCCAAAAGTTTCAGCACAGAGAGTCGGGTCTCGTATGGATCGGCGCTGATGGCGTTCCACAATTTGAGACCGGAAGCGGTCGCGCTCGTTGACGGGAGCGGCAGCGTTTGAATGAAGGCATAGAGGACGATGAGCAGAATGGGCACGAAGACTCTGTGCCCGTTGAGAAGCCAGCTTCGGCTGAGCATTCCTTCGATAATCCAGAGCGCACCGAGCGCAAAGACGAGGCATTCAAAGAGAGCTTCCCACCAGACCTGAACTGTGCCGTAAGGAACGGCGACGAGCGCGATGAGCATCAGGAGCGAGTAGAAGATGACGCGGCTCAGGAAGCGCGCGATGCGCTCTCGTCCACGCAACCTTTCATCAGCGACTTCCGCTTCGTGAAAGGCCGCTTGCTCCTGTGCCACTGAAACGCTCAACTCAATCTCCGTATGAGGCGCTCATTGCCAGTTGCTGCGCCTCAGCTTCCCGCAAACTTTCGCCCAGCAATCTTTCGGCAGCCGCCGTCATTTCGCGTTGAAAGAGATGGCAGAGATAATTGATGTCGAGCAGCAAAGTCTTGCTCTCGAATCCGCGATAAAGATTGACGTAGCCCCAGCGCGTCCTGTCGTTCGTGAGCGGAAGGCGCAGCGACCAGTATTGACCAGACCCGATAACCAACGCAGGCTCAACGTCGCCGCGCTCCCACGTCCAGCGAATCATCCCGTCGTGTATCTCAGCACCGCGCAGGGAGCGCGCTCCCTTTTCTCGCGCCAGAGCTTGCTCGCACGCGCCATTGTCCGCGACAGAACCGAGTTGCAAAGTGGCATAAGCAAACTCGCCAAGCTCCAGCATCTCGCCGACGGCGCTGAAAAGTCTGTCTAAACTGTCGGCCTTAGAGATCGCGCGGCAGGCACGTCTAATACGCAGATGATTGGCCGCTCTCATGCGGCGTTCCGTCAGGTTGCGCTTCATGCTCGCTTTGATTTCGTCCACCTCGTGATAGCGCAGGCGTCCCATCGCCAGGACGATGGCAGACCCGACCACGAGCAGGATCAGTCCTGTCAATCGGCTCGTCTCGTTGATGAAGAGCAGCGAGACGAGGCCGAGCGCGGCAGAGACGCCGTACAGCACGAAGACCACGCGACGCTGCGACCAACCGCGCGCCAGCAGCATGTGATGCACGTGCTCGCGGTCTCCCTGAAAGACAGGCTTTCGGCTGAGGAAGCGGCGAACCATCGAGAAGGCCGTGTCAATCACTGGCAGCCCGAAGGCCATCAAAGGAATCGCAATCGCCACCGCCGTCGAAGCCTTCTGCGAGCCTTGCAGCGAGAGCGCGGCGAGCGTGAAGCCGATCAGAAGCGAGCCGGAATCTCCCAGAAAGATTGAGGCCGGGTTGAAGTTGTAACGCAGGAATCCGATCAGCGCGCCCGAAAGTCCGAGCGCTACGACCGTGACGTGCGCGTGTCCGAGCATCAGCGAGACGACCAGCACCACGAGCGACGCGAAGAGGCCAGCGCCCGCCGCCAATCCGTCAATCCCGTCAATTAAGTTAAAGGCATTTGTGACGCCGACGATCCAAAGCAGCGTGGCTAGATAACTGACGACCACCGGAAGATGGACGGAACCCATAAAGGGAAACGAAAAATTCTCGACGCGCCCGCCCATCGCGTAGAAGACCGTGCCCGCCACGATTAAGGCGGTGAACTTAACGCGCGCATTGGCTCCGCGAACATCATCGTAGAGACCCAGCAGCGTGACTAAGAGAGCGGGAATGAAGACCGTCAATAACTGCCACCTGTCTCTCAACAGTGATTGTGTGACCAGATTATCAACGAGCGGCAGCGCCAGCAGCGCGATGAGAACCGAGAGCAGGATCGCTATCCCGCCGACGCGCGGAATAGCCTGATGATGCACGCGGCGATCATCGAGGGGTTTGTCCAGCCACCCAATCCTGGCGCTGAGTCGCCGGATGATCGGAGTTAAGACGAGCGATGCAAACAGCGCGATGACGAAGATCGCAATGTACGTGTTCATAGTGAGGTCTCCTCTAATTTTGAAACCGTTGTCTCTTTTAGAGACTGGGAACTCGCCAGACATTTAGCGAAAGTTTCCAGATAAGCGTCGACCGCCCTTGCTCGCTCAAAATTTTTCTCGAAGGCTTCGCGCGCCGCCACACCCAGCCGCGCGAGTTGCTCTTGATCCGCAGCCCAATCGTTGATGATCTGTGCCAGGCGCGCGCTCTCACCCGAAGAGACGACCGCGCCGCAGTGATGATCCTGAACGATGCGCGCAATAGAGCTTCGCGCATCTCCGACAAACAGAATGGGTCGCCCCGCCGCGAGAATGCCGTAGGTCTTACTCGGCACGCTCAAGCCCGCGAGACCATCAGCTAACGTGACGAGCGATGTGTGTCCCGCAGATAAGCTGTACTTCAACATCTCGCGCGGCTGATAGGGCAACAGTCGGATATTGGCGAGGCCATGAGTTTTGGAAAAGTTTTCAATCTCAGACGCTTTGGCTCCTTCGCCGATGAAGAGAAACAGAATGTCCGCACGTTCTCGCAAAGCAAGCGCCGCTTCGAGCACGGTCGAGAAATCGTTGACCCGTCCCAGATTGCCGGAGAAGAGCACGACAAACTTGCCTGCGAGGTTGTGCGCGGCAATGAAAGGATTCTCTTCATCATTCAGAGGCTTAATCTCCTCACCGTCAGCCCAGTTATGGATCACATCAATTCTGCACGCGCGATCTTCACCAATCTTGGCCGTGATGCGCTCGCGCATACATTCGCCGAGCGCCACGATGCGGTCGGACTTGCGTAAGACGAAGCGGCTCACGTGGTCGAGCAGGCGCGTCATCGGATTCCGCTTGTGCAGAGCGCCTAAAGAAACGGCTACGTCCGGGTACACGTCCTGCACCAGCGAGACCACGCGCATCCGCCGCAGGCGACCGATGATAATGGCGACGATTCCGATCAGAGGTGGAGTCGTCAGCGACATCACGACATCGTGACGTGGCAACCGCATGAGCTTCCACGAAGCGCCCACGTAAAACGAGAGATAATCTGAAAGCCTGGCGAGGGAATTTCTTTTGCCGCGACCCGTTGACCAGGCGCGCTCTATCTGCACACCTTTATAATCCTCGCGCGCCGGCAACCTTTCGCCGCCGTTATAGCGCCCGCGCCCGGAAACGGCTGTCACTTCAACGCCGCGCTCGACCAGACTCTCGGCGAGGTCAGTCATCAATTGGCTGGTGGCCGAATGATCCGGGTAAAAGAACTGATTGAGAATAAGGATTCGCACTAATTCTGGTAAGTCGTGGCGACCGACTGCTCGTCAACTCCGCCGCCCGACGATTTTTCCTGCGGACGGCTGTTCATTCTTTCGGCGAAGTAAGCGACTGTTTTCTCTAAACCTTCGCGCAGAGGAATGGTCGGACTCCAGCCGAGAAGTTTTTGAGCCAGCGTGATGTCGGGTTTGCGTTGTCTGGGGTCGTCCTGTGGCAAAGGCAGATATTTAATCTCAACCTCGGAGCCGCAGATGCGTGCGATCTCTTCGGCGAGTTCTCTGATGGAAAACTCCGTCGGGTTGCCGAGATTGACAGGCTCGTGAATCCGTTCGGTGTTCATCAAACGAATCAAGCCCTCGATCAGATCATCAACGTAACAGAAAGAGCGTGTCTGCTGACCCGTCCCGTAAATCGTCATGGCCTGCCCTTCGAGAGCCTGCACGATGAAGTTGGAGACCACACGCCCATCGTTCTCAAGCATTCGCGTTCCGTAGGTGTTAAAGATGCGCGCGATGCGGATGTCAACCTGGTGCTGGCGGTGGTAATCCATCATCAAGGTTTCGGCGAGACGCTTGCCTTCGTCGTAGCAGGCTCGAACGCCATTGCAGTTCACGCGGCCCCAGTAGCTTTCCGGCTGCGGGTGAATCTCCGGGTCGCCGTAAACTTCAGAGGTCGAGGCTTGCAGAATGCGCGCGTGCACACGCTTGGCGAGGCCGAGCATGTTGATGGTGCCTAAGACGTTGGTCTTGACGGTCTTCACAGGATTGTACTGGTAATGAATCGGCGATGCCGGACAGGCCAGGTTATAAATCTGATCCACTTCCAGCAGGACTGGTTCAATTACGTCGTGGCGCAGCAACTCGAAGCGCGGGTTATCCAGCAAGTGAAAGAGATTCTCTCTCCGGCCCGTGAAGAAATTATCCAGGCAGATGACCTCATTGCCCTCCGACAATAATCGCTCGCACAGGTGCGACCCGATGAAGCCCGCGCCGCCGGTGATGAGTATTCTCATTCGCACTCCATTTCTTTTACGTCACGCTAACGCCGCACCGCGTAATTGCCGATGTAGAGCACATCCATGCGCGTCTTCATAAAACAATCAAGCGCGTGCGCGGGCGTGCAGACTATCGGCTCATTCTCATTGAAGGAGGTGTTGAGAACGACCGGCACTCCGGTCAACTTGTGGAAATCCGAGATGAGTTGATAGTAGCGCTCGTTGACTTCGCGCGAGACGGTTTGCAATCGCCCGGAGCCATCCACGTGCGTCACCGCCGGAATTTCATCACGTCGCTCAGCCCTGATTTGATAGACCATCAACATCGTCGGCGCAGGATGCGTCTGCTCGAAATAGTCTCCGACGTGCTCTGCCAGAATTGACGGCGCGAAGGGACGAAACGGCTCACGTTTCTTAATCCGCTCGTTGAGGATGTCTTTCATCTCCTGACAGCGCGGGTCAACGACAATCGAGCGATTGCCGAGCGCACGCGGGCCAAACTCCATTCGTCCCTGAAACCAACCGACGACTCTGCCATCCGCGATGTCACGCGCGGCTCGCCCGGTCAGTTCTCCATCAGAATAGTTTTCATAGCTCAAGCCTCTCGCATTCAACTCTGTCAGAATTTCTTCGTCTGAGAATTCCGGGCCGGTGTCTGCGCCTTCCATCACGAAGGTGCGCGGGCGCTTCAAGATGTCGTTGTAAATCTGGTAGCACGCGCCGATGGCCGTGCCGCTATCGCCCGCCGCAGGCTGCACGAAGATGCGTTGAAACGGAGTGTTCAGGAAAATCTTGCCGTTCATCACGGAGTTGTACGCGACTCCGCCCGAGAGTCCTAAATCAGTCAGACCTGTCTGCTCATGCAGATGATTCAGGATGTGAAAGCCAACCTCTTCCAGACGCTGTTGCAGGCTCGCGGCGATGTCTTGCTCACGCTCCGTCAGGGGCGCATCTTTTTCGCGCGGGCTGCCGAAACGCCTGACGTACTCATCCGAGAAGATGCGTCCGATGACGGGCGAGCCTTCATCCCAACTCATCTCGACGCCTTCCGTGTGATGTCGAAAGTAATCGAGATTGAGACGAAAACGTCCGCCCTCATCCGTGCGAATGATGTCGCGGAACTCCGCCATGTAGCGTGGGCTTCCGTAAGGCGCTAAACCCATCACCTTACCTTCGTCGCCGTAATGCGGGAAGCCTAAAAACTGCGTCGTCGCCGTGTAAAGAATGCCGGTCGAATGCGGATACTCGACCTGTCCGAGCACCTCAATCGAATTCCCCTCGCCCACTCCCCACATCGTCGAGATGAAATCGCCGAAGCCGTCAATCGAAAGCAGCGCCGCACGCTCAAACGGCGAGACGTAAAAAGAACTGGCGAGATGCGCGCGATGATGCTCGACGTTATGAAACTTTGCGCGCAGACTCTTCTTCGACACACAGAGCGCGCTTGCCAGATCGTCTTTCAGGTCACGCACTCGCGCAGCGTTCGAGAGCCGGTCAGCAACCTGGCGAAAGAGTCCCGCTCCTGCTTTCCCCGTCTGCTCCCTCGTGCTTCCACCAACACCACCGCTCAAACTTCTCGCCGCGCGTTGCGCTGTAAACAGAATCTTCTTATGGAGGTGCGCCGACGGATCGCGCGAGACGCCGACGTGCTCGACATCTTCAACGCGAACATTCGCCGCGCTCAGACAATACTTCACCGCTTCAACGGGAAAGCCCGCGCAGTGCTTCCGACGATTGAAACGCTCCTCTTCGGCGGCGGCGATTAACTCTCCATCGCGGATGATGGCCGCAGCAGCGTCGCCATGATAGGCATTAATGCCCAGAATAAACATGGGAATTATTGTGAACCCTGCTGTTGAGCTTCAGGCATTTGCGGAGATTCGATTTCCAGAGTTTTCTCTTGCGGATCGCTGACGCTCTTCTTGTCCACAAGTTTCAGGTCATGCTCGATGAGATAAAGCGAGAGCATAAATTCTGCGAACGTGCGTTGCAGCGCATAATAGATGCCGACGCGACCGTTGAGAATCACGCCTTTAACAAAGAGGCAGTAGAAGAACATGACGAACGGCGCGAAGAGCCTCGCCTGACGGAGACGATCAGCCCACCCCAGTTGACGAATATCAGCCTGACAAAGTTTTTCCGCTTCGAGCCTCATGTAGCGACTCTGCGATTGTATCCACTGCGCGAGCGGCTTCCGGTCATCGTGGAGAATTGGCGACTGTAAATCTTTTATCTCGCCTTCGACCTCTATGCGCTGTGTGTGACCGTCCTGAACGTAACGAGCATTCGCGCGCCGATAGAGAACGGTCACGGGAGGATAAGCGGAGCCTCTTAACGGCTTCCCGTTAATGCAATAGATAAAGCGTGCACGATAGCCCTTGATATGTGGCTCAGGACGGAGTGTTTTCAACTCTTCGATCAATTCCGGTGTCAGCAAATAGTCTGCGTCGAGCGCCAGCACCCAGTCTGCTTTGATTCCCGTTTCTTGCAGACCGAAGTTCCACTGATTCTCATGACAATCAAATTTTCTCTGGAACACGCGCGCCTGTGTAAATTCAGCGATGATGTTCAATGTCTCATCAGCACTGAAACTATCAACCACCACGATGTCGCGCGCCCAGCGCAATTGTTCCAGCGTGCGCCCGATGTTCGGCGCTTCGTTGTAGGTCAGGATGAGTGGGGTGATCTGTTCAAGCATTCTGCGATTCACGCCTTTGACAGTCGTCATAAACGACCGACTCGTAAAGACTGGCTAACTTCCCAGCTATCGCACTCCAAGCGAAATGCTCGCGCACGAAATCTTTTCCCATTGCGCCACGCTGCTTTCGTTCTTCTTCATCACGGAGCGTTTCGGCTAAAATTCGTTCCAGCACACTGCCTTCTAAAGGAGCAACCCAACCGGCTCCTATCTTCTCTATCTCCGGCGCGAGATTG
Organism: Acidobacteriota bacterium; assembly: GCA_032159235.1. GTDB lineage: Bacteria > Acidobacteriota > Blastocatellia > Pyrinomonadales > Pyrinomonadaceae > QHXM01. The sequence continues at coordinate 7,628 of JAVHWW010000022.1, read as the reverse complement.
ACGTGCGGGCTGAGAAGAACGGGAACGCCGCAAGCCAGGGCTTCGACGGCGCAGAGGCCGAAATTCTCCTGATACGAAGTCAGAGCTAAAAGCGCTGCTTCACGTAGAGTTTCTTTTCGTCGTGCGCCATCGAGCCAACCGGCGAAGACCACGTTTCCATTGCCCCCGTATGATTTCACCAGGCTTTTGAGCGAGTCCACATATTTCATCTCACCTTCGCCCGCCAGCACCAACTTCCATTCAGCAAACTCAGGCTGCTTAACCAGAGAGAGGAATGCGGGCAGCAGAACCTCAAGCCCCTTTTTCTGATGCAGGCGCGAGAGCACCAAAACATACGGAGGCTTGGCGGAAGATAGAGCAAATGCGTCGGCTTTTTTTGTTTCTTCTATCTCGCTGAATAAATCTGTCTCAATGCCAAGCGGGATCACGACGCCGCGCGTCAGCTCCAGAGCTTCTTCCGCCTGCCTTTGCTCCGTAACGGTCGTGTAATGGATCGCGGCAGCGCCTTTGAGCATCTGTCTCACTCCAAGATGCCAGAACAGATTTTTCCTCAAGCGCTTCTGCTTGAGGCTCCAGGGATCAAGAGTTCCCAACGGGCGCACAAGATATGGCACGCCTTTTTGACGGCAAGCTCTCGCCGCCGCGAGACAGGCATGGGAGAAAACAGCGTGAATGTGTACGAGGTCAAAGTCTGCGACCTGCGCGTTAAGCCAGCGCGCGAGAGGTTGCGAATACTTGTAAGCCTCGCTCCACTGGCGCGGGAAGAAGATGGCAGGCACATCTCGATAAGAGATGAGACGATCAATCTCAACGTCAAGTCGCTCACTACCATCCGCATCAGTCGTGGCGATCAGAGTGTCAACATCATGGCTTCTCAGCGCGCGGCACATTTCAATGACGGCACGGCTCGGCCCACCGTAGCGCGGAGCAACTGAAGGGATGACGTGTAAGACTTTCACAAAGTGACCTGGTGCTGCGCGCACCAGCGACCCAGAACATACAGCGCCCACGGGCGCGACCAGCCAACCGCTCGTGGGGCGCGCAGGAACTGCCGCCAGATTTCGCGTACTGCATTGGACTGAAGACCTATTGACTTAAAGTGACTATCGTCGGCGAACGTCGTCTCTATCTCATCTCGTAATTTGGATTGCATCCACTCTTCAAACGGGAGCGTAAATCCCATCTTCGGACGATGTGCTACCTCTGGCGGAAGCAGATCGCCCAGAGCATCTTGCAGTAGCGGCTTTGGTCTGCCCCCGTTCAACTTCCAGGCTCCCGGCAGACTCAGCACGAAACGAACGATCTCCACATCCACGAACGGGACACGCACTTCCAGCGAATGCGCCATGCTCATGCAATCCGTATCACGCAATAAAGTGTTCGCCATATAGCCGCGCAACTCGCAAACAGAGACGGCGTTGATGGGATCATCTTCAGAAAGACCTTCCTCTAATGCCGCAAGATTGATGCTGGCGGCATGGATAAAACCAAGGCTCTCTGAAAGAAGTGGCTCAACTTCATGAACCGGGAAAAGCTGCCGCGAGACGCTGTAGGCCAGGCCAGGGCTACCATCGCTCGCCAATAATTGCCAGAGCTTCTTGTGCTGCACGGAGCGATTCCAAACGCGCTCGCCCAACGATGAGATGCCTTGTCGCAGAGAGCCGGGAAAGCGTGCGACCGATTGCAAACGGAGCGCTCGGCGGAACGTCGGGTAACCGGCAAATAGTTCGTCGCCGCCGAGACCGGAAAGCGCAACAGTGATTCCTGCATCCCTGACAGCTTTTGAGACGACGTAGGTATTGATGCCGTCCATCGTCGGTTGATCTTCAGCAGCGATAGCCGCAGGCAGCATGTCGAACAACTGTTGCTCGCCCAGATGAATTTCGTGATGCTCGGTGTCAAATTTCTGGGCGACCCGGCGGGCGTGCACTGCTTCCGAAAACCTTTTTTCGGCAAAGACCACACTGAAGGTCTTCGGTCTGGCATCGGAGACCTGACTCATCAACGCGACAATCGCGCTCGAATCTATTCCGCCGGACAGAAACGGGCCGAGCGGAACGTCGCTCACGAGATGCAACCGCACAGATTCTTTTAATGCTTCGGACAATGCCTCGACAGCAGATGTGCGATCCAATCCCGAAAGCGTGGCCTCACTCTTAAGCCACTCTTCCGTATAAGAAACCTCTCTCACTCCGAGCGTACAGTTAGCGCCAGGCGTGATGGTCAGATAGTGTCCAGGCCGGAGTAATCGGATGTCCTCGATGATCGTCTCCGGCGAAGCGACCGAACCATTCTGAAGATATGAAATCAGACCCGCGCGGCTCAGTCGTCGCGGCACAATCCCGCTTGCCAGCAATGCTCTGACTTCAGACGCGAAGATGAACGATTTCTCTGTTTGATAGTAATAAAGCGGCTTGATGCCTAAATGATCGCGCGCGATAAAGATTTCTCCCGTCTCGCTATTGCGAACGGCGAAAGCGAACATTCCGCGCAGCCACCGCAAACACTCTGCTCCACGCCGCACGTAAAGTTGCAGTAACACCTCCGTATCCGTGTTGGAAATGAACCGCACCCCTTCCGTCTCCAACTCTTTTCTCAGCGTGCGGTAATTATAAATCTCACCGTTGAAGATAATGGAGAATCGCCCGTCGGGAGTTGACATCGGCTGATGTCCCGCTTCGCTGAGGTCAATGATTGAGAGCCGCCGATGCGCGAAGGCGGCATAAGGTATATTCTCTCTTTCAGGCCACAGCGACACTCCGGCATCGTCTGGCCCGCGATGTATGAGCGCGCTGCTCATGCACGCCAGACGATGCTCAACGTCAGGCAATTGATTTCCAATAATGCCAGCTATCCCGCACATCTTTAGTGAATCAAGGTTTCTTTACTGCTGAGAGGCGAAGAGCAGATCGAGTCTTATCGTGTTCACGATAACAAGCGGAAGACTTCTTGAAGATTGTGCTCGAATTTCTCGAAAGTAAATTCATCCAGAAGGCGTTGGTGGCCTGCGTTGCCAAACTGCTCCCGCATCCTTTCACTGGATAGAAGCTGGGAGATGGAATTAGCGATGCCTGCAATGTCTGCATTGTCAAGAAGCAACCCGGTCTCCCCGTCCTTGACCACAGATGGGGTGCCACCATGCGCTCCACCGATGACCGGCTTTCCGTAGGCCATCGCTTCAAGGAAAACGATGCCGAATCCTTCTTTCTTGCTCGGCATGACAAACAATGAGCAGCGACCGTATTGACTGCGCAACTCTGCATCTGAAATCCCGCCCATGAAATTTACATATCTTGCCACGCCAAGTCCCGCCGCCAGTGCTCGCAAACGTGGCACGTCATCACCCTGACCGACCACCCTGTATTCGACCGGCCCGATTTCCTGAACGACAACAGGTAAACTTCTAATCACACTGTCTATCCCCTTATAACGGTCTTCTTTATTCAATCTAGTCACACTAAGGATTACAGGCGGCGAGGATTCGAGTTTTGTAACGGGTGGTGTGCTGTTCCAGTGTGGATCAAGCGTATTGGGGAAGATGCTGATCTTTTCTGACGGGAGGGCATTATATTTTATCAACTCGCCTTTTGTGTAATCACTGACAGCAAGTATTAAGTCCACCTGATGCAGAGCTTTTCGCTGCGCCCTCGGCAGTGGTTTCCAGACTTCAACACCATGAGCGACGACGCCAATTTTAGCCTTGGAGTTCAATGACTTGGTAAACAATGCGAGCGGAGACAAGGACACATGTCCAAAAATAATCCAGAGGTAGTTGGAAGCGAGAGTCTGGCGCAAGTAGCGATAAATGAACTTCGTCTTACTCTTCCCTGCTCCGACATAAGAAGCGAAGCCGCCATTAACGTAACTCTTATCAGGCGGCATGTCGTCATTTAGCACCAGAGCATCTACTGATGCCTCGTTGCGTTGCGCCCACTTCCCAGCCGCGAGACAAAGTGCGCGGCAAAACATTTGAATCCCGCCAGCACAGTTAAAGGTCTCTGGCAATACAAGCAGAACCTTTCTCTCCACTTTTATTTTCTTAATTGATCTTGCCCGAAAATTACTTTTGCGTAATATGTATGTTAGCGGCAGACCCTATGTCAGGTAGGGAGAAAGCTTCTCAATCAAACTTTGCCGATAATGTGCCCATGTCCACTTTTCGGCCTTTTGGCGCGCGAGTTGACCCATATTAAATAACTCTTCTCGGTGTAAATAGGCCCACTCGATCCGCTCTTTCAGGATTCGGACACTGTGAGGCGGGATACACCATCCCTCTTGCCCGTCCATAATTAATTCCGGTCCTCCTGTGTTTATAGTTGTCAGCACAGGCGTGCCTACTGCCATCGCTTCGCCGATAACCAAACCAAACCCTTCCGCTAGCGAGGGGAAGACGAGAAGATCAACCTTCTTCATTAACTCTAAGAGTTCACGGTGTGACATGGCCTCGAAGTGTTTGAACATCCCCGAATATTGTTTGAGGAGTGGCGCTCCAAGCCTCATACCTCCGACTAGCCACAACTGGGCATTTTTCAAACCAAGTTGAGACCATGCATCTAGCAGATATGGAACACCTTTTCGCGCACTAATGTTCCCGGCGAAGAGAGCAGTAAAAGGCCCCGTCGGTCGTTTTGATTTCGTTGATACCTCATCGGAGGGTGTCCCGTATGGAACTTTAATAACCAACTTTTCTTTAGCGATACTATTGAATCTTAAACTCTCGCGGGCCCATTCGCATGGAACAATAATTAAATCTGCTAATTGGACTTCGCGATTCTTTCTACGCGTCTTCCATTGAGGCTCGATTTTTATATCAAGCTCAAGTTCAGGCAGTCTCTCTTTGACGCCTCTCAACTCATTAGCAACGCCCGCATAGTACCCGGCTGGCAATTCATAAATCGTGATTTTGTTGGTTCGCTTCGCGGCATGGAAAGTGTTACATGCACCATCCTCATAAGCATAAACTGCATTCACCTCCTTGTTCAGTGCTTTCGATACTTGCCAATCATGCCCATAAAAGAGAATGTCATACCAAGACACATCTTTAGTTGGCCCCTCCGTCTTTAGTCTTCGCCCAAGCTGTGAAATTCCCTCCCAAAATAAGTGCTGTCGTTGGCTACCTGTCGGAAGATTTTCGAACTCACGCTTTAAACTATTCCTGCTTCCGGGTAATTTCGACAGTACCTTTGAGGTAAATCCACGATTCGCGAAGCCCTGCTCAAATGATTGGAGCAAACCAGCGTCAGCGAATGCCTTTGCAGTGTGATAACTGTTCGGGTTTCCGTGAGGATGTGAAACAGTAACACCGGTCATCATATTATGATCGCTCTTGGCAAATAGTTTTGAATGTGCCTAACCAATGAAAGAGCATTGAAACTCAGCCTATATACGGGGTGCGCTTTAATTTACTGCTCGCCAACAGAGGATGAGTTGCAAGTTCAGCATTCACTGTAGAGTTTGATATTGAAAACGACTTATTACAACCTGCTAGTGCTGTTACGAAAATCAACCAAGTAAAAGCCGAAGCAGTATGATTAAAGATAACATTTGTATAGAACATTGAGATGAGAAAGAGTTGGGTAGCTAAAAGAACAGACCGTTCAGATTGAGTAGCTACATTCTGTTTAGCAAATTGTAGAGTAGCAATAGCTCCGATACAAATTATTAAAAACCCTATCAAGCCCAAGATACCCGTTTCCATGATTATTCGCGGCAACTGGGTTTCAAATGTCGTAAAGCTCGTTGTTCCGGTACTGTAGTAATTACCGGCTACTTGTTCGGAGCCTAACCCGTTCCCAAATGGCGCTAAAGTAATTGCATCATAAGCTTCTCCGAATTGCCCAAAGGCCCGATCTTCAAACGCATCATCACCCTTATTCTGTCTTTCAATTACTGCCTGCCCGAGGTCGGTAAAGGTTGGAACTAAATTTAAAGAAACTGCGACAAAACATAAAAAGCCTCCAACAATTAAGATACGCATGGCTGAAACAAAACCCATACGAAAAAAAAGCCCCCAGGCCAGAATCATCACAGCCCCTAAAAGAATAGGAGATCGTGAGACGGCTGCTAGACCACAACCAAATCCGCTTGCGAGCGCTATCCACCCGGCAATTCTGTTCCACCGATTACCGCCCAAACTCAAAAGAACCATTCCAGCCCAAATGCCCACTAATGAAATGATACCCATTCCAGCAATGTAAGCAAATGTCCCCGTAGCGCGGACTCCTGTTTCCAGCACAGTAATCTCTGTTGTCGAAGAGGCATAACGATTAAGGACGCTATCGGCAGGCAGGCTATTTTGATAAACCCCAAGTGCAAAATTCACGAACGTAAATACGGTCAGAAGCACAGCCACAGATCGTAGTGAGACTCCACCGATCTTTCGTAAGGCCAAATAAGCTATCACCGGAAGTAAGATTGTGGAGCGTAGCGTGAGTAAAGCCCCTACAGGATTCATTCCCTCTATGCTGCTTCCAATCGCTCCTGCGACAAGTAAGGCACATCCTGGCAGTAGCCAACGACGAAATTCTTTCATCAGTGAAGCAAAATTTTTCTTTGACGGAAGAAGGAGTAAAGAAATAAAAGCTATGTCTTTAGAAAAATAAACAAAATAGCTTAATAGTGTGGTGTCAGAACCAATCAACCATTTTCGGATCGCCCCCTCAAAGACTGTCAGAGTCAATGCAGCCACCATAATTGCGTAAGCCAAACGGCTCGCAGATTCTGTCAGCCAACGCTCGGAAATGCGACCAGATACTGTAGGAGTATAACCAGAGCGCACCTGAGATAAGGACATGGCAGGAATCTGTTTCACGTTTATTTAGACTTGAGTGGACTTGTGCGACGTAAAATGAAAATCTTGGGTAAGAGGCTCTGGCATACCCTTCTTTCCCAGCCATGCTTCGAAGGTTGCTAAAGATTGCAGCGGGTTATAACGTAGTCCATTAGGTCGGGGCTTTGCCAGAATGCGCGCCGGATTTCCGACCGCGATTCCATAATCGGGAATGTCCTTAGTAATTAATGCCCCAGCGCCAACAACTGCGCCTGCGCCAATTGAAACGCCCGGCAAAAGAATTGCGCCTATAGCAATCCAAGCGTAGTCGCCAATTACGATTGGCCCCGTGACCAAACGAAAATCAACATCATCTACCAAATGGCTTGCCGTCAAAAGCCGCACACCATCATTGATGATAACGTTACGACCAATGCACACACGGTCATGTAAATGCACCTCGGTCCTGCCAATGAAACTACCTTCGCCAATTTCCAAATTCGTGGCCCTGCCGTTCCAGATGCTTGGTGATAGGAATATTGGTGCTTTAATTCGAGCACCATGTCGCTTCAATTTCTTTGACTGTCGAATAGATGATAGAAGCGGAGTTAAAGTAGCAATGCGTTTAGCCCAAACCTTCCACCAGCGTGCAGAACCGATTGTCGGGCGCTCACGATGTTGCCAAAGCCACATCAGCATATCGTTTTGCTACTCTCCCTTAGTAGATTTGCATATCTAATGTGTGACTCTTATTAGGCCGAGACCAGACCGTCAAGGTCTAGCGGATCACGACCTAGTTGCAAATTCAAAAAGACCATTACCGTATGTGACAAAACTTTACGAATCAAGCGATGCTGAA
>JAVHWW010000021.1:0-71330 GCA_032159235.1 Acidobacteriota bacterium | reverse complement strand
TTCAGCATCGCTTGATTCGTAAAGTTTTGTCACATACGGTAATGGTCTTTTTGAATTTGCAACTAGGTCGTGATCCGCTAGACCTTGACGGTCTGGTCTCGGCCTAATAAGAGTCACACATTAGATTACGTGAGCAGGTGAACAATGTTATGGAAACGGCCGCCGAGTGGCTCGCTCGAAACAACATAGAGGGCTTGGACGTTCCTCGAAATGTCTCTCTTACTATTCCGGGCTGGACCGCCGCCGAGTTGCTCCAAGCGCTGAAACCCATCTACCCGGCGGCGAAAAATGTGGGGTCTGATCTGGATCTACGAGAAAGGTAAAGCTCCGCGAAAGGCACCTGTCGCAGATACGGGCATGGAAATAGACCTTTATGCTTTAACCGACAAAGATGGGAAGCTTGATAATGAAACGCTCGAAGCCGAACTAGGAAAGATAGATAATAAGGGCGCGGCGGCCATCCACAAATTGGAGAGAGGCACCCTGCTCGGTCTAGCTTTGACGAAGGTGTTTATCGTCGTGACCCGCCTGAGGCGCTCGCCGCCCGTCTCGTAAAAGAACTCCAGAAACGAAACATCCAACTCGTGTTCATTGACGAGGCCGGGGAGCTCTCGCTCGACGCAATTAACGGGATGGTGCTCGTTAGAGACACTGCTGTGAGCATGGGCTGGACACTCACGCTGGTTTTCGTCGGTATGGGTGACTTGCCTACTAAGTTGGAGGAGAGGAGACGGATCTCCGGGCGTGTCACCGAGTGGTGTTATTTCGTCGAGTACGACCTTGAAGATACCTGGAACCTCTTGGCCAATTTGCACCCACACTTCGCCGGCCTCGACCAAAAGAACGAAGAGCACCGGGAGCAGGTCAGCTTCCTTCGCGAGACCTACGGCGGGCTTCCCGGACAGCTTATAGCGTTCATCCAACGGATGGAGTATCGCCTCAAGGAACACCGCGGCGAGATCGATCTGCGATTCCTCCGGGCCGTGCACCTACTTACCGCAAGAGATAAGCAACGCTCAATCCAGCACTCGCTCGCCACCTTCCGTGGTATGCCCCCGGAGAAGGCCGCGAAAAAGGCAGCAGCCAGGGCGAAAGTAGACCTTGGGGAAAGGAGCACAAAAGATGGCGGCAAAAAATCTGCGACGTCGTCGAGTAAGAACTCAAGAGCTCGCAAATAGCGCGAATGGGATAAGGGATGGCGCGGGAACTGCCCGCGTCATCTTAAAACTAAAAATCGAGCACATGATCGTGCTCCAAGCACTAGAAGACGCGAACCGCTCACACGAGAGGGCGGTCTGCGTCTCGGAGATAGCCGAAGAGATCTCCGCCAAGGATAAGAAGAGGCTCGAAAGGACCTACTCTAACGACTTAAGCCGAATCGTGGCGAAGATACTCGGGTTGCTTATTACCCGGAGAATGGTATTTTCTCCAGGCGGTTCAAATAAGCGGCGCTTCTACGGCTCGGTCTACGTGCTCGACCTGGATAACACTCAATCGCCCGACATAAGGTCACGTAGGTTTCAAGTACTCGGGTTAGTGCGCGAGGCAGTGCAGGAGTTCGGACGGGCAGTTAGAAACGTGGACGTAATCGAGTATGCCAAGTCGAAAAAACTCGATGTCGTGCCCAGCGACCTGAGCCATGACATATTGAGCATGGCAGAGACCGGAGAGTTGGCTGTCATCGGGCACGTGCGCGGTGAGGGCAAGGGGATTAATCTATATCTTCCTTCGGACATGGACCCCGAAGCTTACAGGCCGAAACGGCCTCTAACATGGCTAGACGAGGTCGCGCGAACGGTGGAAGCGCTATGGGCGGAACGCGCCGAAGACGCAAAGATAAAGGGCGTGCGCCCGAAACCTCTCACGACGGGTGATGTCCGCGCCCGAGTTATCAACTTACCTTTCCATACCGAGCGCGAGATTAAGAAAGACCCGCAGATTCTAGTCGACGCTGTAAAAAACCTTTCCACGTCGAGAAACCCGTTGCTGCGCAAGATCAAGAGGCGCGGGCAAAGGATGCTGCTTTGGGTGCCAGTCGGGGTAAAGGACGAAGATGTTGATTTCGGCTACTTCTGCGCTAACGACGCAGAACGGATGGGCGAAGCGGTCAAGCGCGCCGTCGAAAGACTCGGCAGACCCGTGACCGTTCGAGACGTCCAGGACGAGGTGGAGTCGGATTTCGCACTACAGCCCGTGAATTCCTCTGGCATCTTCCAGGCGCTCGCGTACGCGTCACGTGAGACTTTCGACGCTTACGACGGCAGGGGGCGGCAGAAGCGTCTGACGAGGCGAGTTTTTAAGATAGGGCGTGCTGGCCAGAATACTTACTACTACACGGACGAATCCTCCGAGGCGCTCTCGTTCGTAGAGTTCCGCCGCATTGAGATGGAGTGCTCGGAGGCACGCTTTGAAGAACAACTGGAAGCTTTTGAGGCCGTCTCTCTATCCTGTGCAGCCAAAGGAAGGGCTATGCTCCTCGCACATGAGATTAAGACTCTTCACCGGAAAGTCATCGAGCTGCTGACGGCCGCGAAGATGGACGGAACAACGCGGCGAGAAGCTGAAGGCTTGAAGGAGCGTCTCGAACAGGCTGCTCAGGCAACACTAAAGTGGCTCGCTACGTGTGGCTCAGACGGCTTATCTCTTCCCGGAGATGTATCGACGGCAGTTCCCTGCTGGACCGCCATGGAGTTTCTCCAAGTTGTTAAGCCGTTCTACCCCATGGCTGAGAACATAACCTCGACAAATAAATTCATCACACTAATGCATGAGCAAGTCCGTCGAGTCCCAAACCCGGAATTCGACTCACGCTTCTCCGACGACCAGCGTAAGGCTGCCGAGTTTCTCTTCGACCGCACGGACGCGCTCCTATACACCGCAAGGCAATGGGGAGGGACCGAATGCTGTCTTCAAGCTATGCTCGCCAGCCGCGAGTTGGGGCGACTCAGAGACGCGCGCTTCATCCTTCCTGCTCTCGACGCTAAGAGTTTCGAGGCTCGACTGGCAGCCGTCGCGTGTCTTGCCTTCCTCTGGTCGGATGAGGGGAACGACCGGCTCAAGCGTATGGTTAACGAGGACACTGACTCAGGTGTGCGGCAGTCAGCCCTCTGGGCCTACGGCTTCGCTGGAGGTGAAGGGTCTCGCGAGATGCTTGTTGATAAAAGCCAGAACGACGCGAACAGCCGCGTGCGAGAATTTGCTAGTCAGGCACTTGAAGCAGACGATGAATCATGGTGGAAGATGTAGCAACCATCTGGCTAAATTTCTTACACAAAGACCGCTAATACCAGAGAACTTGATCACTGATTTGGGGCTTTTGTGCCAGCCTATACATCTTTATCTGCTAAGCAGATGCCACAGCATAAGCATTAACAGTTAGTAATCTCTTAAAATTCTCAGAAATGATTTGTGTAACTTGTTGAGGATTCATCCTCCAGATTTCAGCCAAGCCTATTTCGGTCTGTTTAATATCAGTTGGTTGAATAGCGCGACCATCAACTCTAATAAATGGACCATCCGTCTCTGTGAGAATCCGGTTAGTTGGGATGGATTGGATAATCCGCCTTCCAGTATTTGTGTTGAGCATCTTCTGGTTAATTGACAGATAAAAGCCATGCTCGATAATCTTCTGCAGGGTAGGAAGAGAACCTGAATACCAGTGGAATACACACTTTGCGCAGTCGTATTGGATCAATAAGTCTAAGACTTGGGACTCAGCTTTGCGTGAATGGATAGAAAATACTTTATCCTGGCCGCGAGTTAGACTGAGGATGTATTCGAAGACTTCCACTTGATGTTTCCTCTCACCCTCATCCGGCACACTAAAGTCTAGACCGACTTCCCCAATATACTTTGTTAAATGGATGAGATTCTCAAGCTTACTCACTTCCCTGACGTTGCCCGCGGCTAGGAGAGGATGAAATCCCAACGCCGGTCGCACATAGCGAAAACCACTCAACTGGCTTTGCGCTTCCAGAAAGTGCGAAGGCAAGCGTGTGACGGCAAGCGTGTAAATACGCTGGCACTCGGCATCGAGTGCGATCTGGTAAGGGTCTTGATAAAGGTCTATGTGGCAGTGTGCATCGAGCATGAGATAAAAGTGTTTCTAAGTTAAAGTCGGGGTGAAGGTTGCAGCATCCGGTCCAGCCAGAACTTGCCAGTGGGTCAACGCGCCGCGGGCTTTTTTCTTCGCTACTTCAAGAACTTCGGCGCTATAGCGCTTTAACATCCGGGCCAACAATACGGAGTCATCAGCCCCGGCAGTATCCCATAGCTCACCGACCTCAACAAGCAGTCCCGGATGCGAATAAATCAACTCGCCCTCGCTCATGCGACTGACGTTGGCGGCAAAGCCCAACAGGTCGCGGAAATCCGCCGCCGCTTCACTGCCTACATCTTCGTATTCACGAAAAATATCGACCTTGTACTTGTCGTCCCAGCGCCCATAGCCCGCAGCGATGAAGGATATGCGGCGATGAATACAAGGCAGGCAGTAGCCGCAGTGTCTCGTGCCGGGCACGCCCATCGTGCGGCGTGGGAATCCCCAGCATGAGACTGTATTGTGCATCTGCTTTTTCAAGTCCGGCTGCGTGATGACCTCCACGACCTCCTTTTTGGTTTTGAAGATGAAGGGATTGCGTATTGTAATTTGTGTGCTGAAGAGTTGACGTATCAGTTCCTGAAAGGGTTCCAGAAAGTGCGGGTGCGCCGAACGCGTCGAGCGACTGCCGAGGCGCGAGGCCGCGAGCGGGATGTTGATCGCCAGCACGCCGTTCTCGCAGATGTAGATTTCGCCCAGCCCGCGCTCGAAGGCGATCACGGCGGCGATAGAAAGAAAGAGAAAAGATCTGGAACGCTGAGTGTTCTCGACTGTGGCGAAGGCACGCTTAGTCCGCTGTTCATCATTGCGCGGTGCGACGCGAAACTGTAAATGTTCGAGATTGAGGCCGAAAGTTTTGTTTAATGCTTGAACCTGTTCGTGTTGAATCGGCTTGATATTACTGATGTAGTGGCTGACGAGTATCGGCTGTCGTTGCTGAACGATAAGATTGACCGCCCCGGCGAACCCGTCGAGCCCGCCCGAAAAGAGGCACACACAGTCGGAAGAGCTTTTCGCCTCGACGCCCTTGTCACGGCTTTCGGACTCGGCGTCCGGTTTGTCTTTGCCTTGTCGCGCCACGAAGTAGAAATCGAACCTGTCGCCTGTCAACTCAAAGAGTGTGCGAGAGAGATGTGGGCCGAGATGGTTCCAGGCTTCAAGCTGGCGTACCGGGATGAGCATCGAAAAGTGGCGCGTCCACTGGTCACCTTCGCCACGCCGTAGACCTTTGTCTGCCTGGTAGATGTAAGCCGCGACTTCCGCCAGGTCGCGGCTCGCAGCCGAAAGAGGCGTGCCCAGCCAAGCTTCAATCTCTTCCAGCTTGAGGTAGACGTTTCCTTCCCTTTCATCACAACTGAGTTGCAAGGCGTCAGCGGGGATTTCGTATGACTCAAGATAGCTCTTACGCCGCACAAGGTCGCAGAGCACGTTAATGCTTGGCTTAGACATGAGCTGCCTCTTCCTCAACTAATAAATCTCGCCACTCTTCAACCCGGTCGGGAATCTCCCCCGCACGCCATCCCTTGCTGCGCGCCAGACGGACGAGCCTGTCGGCAACTTCTTCGCAATAGGTCATACGCATCTGATGAAGGACCGCCTGCTCGGCAACCAGCGTGATGTCTGCATGGCTGGATGAGATGAGAAATTCGACGACGCTGAAGATATAGTTTTTGTAGAACTGGCGTGCGATGTCCATCGCGTTGGTTTTACGCAGGGCGTCATGAATCTGCGCGGCACTCATTTTGAGGGCGTCGTCTGGGCTGCCATCCTTCGCAAGCATTTCGAGCAGGGTCTGCTGCATTGCGAGCCGCGCCTTCTCGGCGTTGTCCGTGATCTCTCCACACTTTTCGACGAGCTGCTTGCGAAAGCGATCATCGAGGGCTCTGGACAAACCTATGGCGACGCTCTTCCCCATGTTTATGCCGTATTCTGCAAACAACTTGGACGCATCGCGTTGGGTTCGATACCTTAGTGTGGCGGCGTTGGAGAGCGCGAACAGTTCTTCAAGCGCCACCCTGACTGCGCAATCTCCGAGAAGCGGAAGGAATCTGGGGTCTGCGCGATGAGCCTTAATCAAGCCTCTGCCCAGAGAGCGGACATCATCAACTATCGCAGACCGCCCACGCCCACGTCTCGGAACCGCTCCACCGCCCGGCATACCAACGAGGCCACCACCTCCTCCTCCGCCACCTCCGCCGGGAGTTGACCCGGATTTATCGTCCGTGGATTTAGCATCAAGGGGGATGGATCGCCCTGGCCCGACTAGCGAAGCCATGGCCTTTGCTAAATCTACCAGGTCGTTACGAGTTTTTGTCCAACGCGGCGACGAGCCGACACTACCAGACCTTGAGGTTCCCATAAAATCACCTGTCCAGTTCTTGACTCAGACTGTCGAGGGAATCTGCAACTGAATCTTCCTCGCCAAGTTGATGACCGAACTTCTGAAAGTATTGCTGCTGCTCTGCGATGACGCGACGCGCCGCATCCTGGCCCTCACGCAGCAGCGCATCTTCGGCAAGATAGTATGTCGCACGAATGACTCGCCTTGCGTCACCGTAGCCTTGCGACCTCTCTGCCAGCGAAAGGATTACGGTGCGACTGCTCTCGAACAGCTCCTTCGCGCGATCACGGTTTTTCTGCGCGCGATGGAGGAGCCCATGTAAAAGATAGGCATCCGATTGAACGCGTATGCTGTGCGCATCGTCGTAATAGCCGAGCCTCTCCTCCAGGCGGGCGAGCGCGAGATCCAGATTTTCCCGGTCGTATTGATTATTCCTGAAGTCAATCTCGGCGATCTGCACTTCGGCAATGGCCTGCTCGCCTGGCAAGTCAACCCGTGCGGCCTGATCGGCAACGCGACGAAACAGAGTACGCGCCGTCTCCGCGTCACCGCCACGGCGCAGGAAACGTGCCAACTGATAGGCCGCGTCCATCTCTACTACAGGATTGCCCACCTGTTCTGCGATGTTGAGTGCTTCTCTCAATAGTCTTTCGGCCCTGTCAGGGTCGTGCTCTTTGAAGCGCTCGTCGGCGTACATCTCGCCGAATTGGCTGAAGACGAGGGCGATGCCCTCATCGTCTCTCTCTTTCAGCGTCTCGTAAATTCCCAGCGCCGCCTGGTAAAGCTCACACGCCTTCAAGTAGGCGTCGTTAAACCCCTCAGGTGTGTCGCCGCGACGGAAGTATTGATAGACAAGCGCGCGGTTGTACATGGTGACGGCCTGATTCCTGTGCGCTCCGGTCATGAGTTCCTGGTCGTCGCTGGTTTTAATGATGTTGCCGAAGAGATCGTAAGCTTCCGTGAATTTTTCGAGCATCAGGTCCGCGTCTCTCGGATCGCCGCGCTCCTTGAGGACTACTCCGATCTCGTTGACCACGGCGGCCTCCTCGAATGACCCTTGTGCAAGACGCGCTTTCAAAAACTCTAAGATGTCGAGGGCTTCATCGCTCTTCCCGGCAAGTTTCTTGAGCTGTGCCTTGAACAACTCGACCTTGAAACCATTGCTAAACAAGGCGGGCGACTTGATCGACTGCTCGACCAGCACCTCAAGCTCGCGATACCGGCCACGATTCATTAAGAGCTGGAAGAGTTCTTCGGCCATCCCCCGGGCTATCAACTTTGAGCCGTAGTCTAGTTCGCGCAAGTGATAACAGGCTTCGAGCTGATTGTTGATGAATTCATTGTCGGCGGCGACCTGCGAGAGCAACGCGTTCTCCATCGCTGCGCTTGACTGTTGCAGGAAGAACAAAGACGCGCGCCTGTGAGCCTCATCCGCCCACTCAGGGATACGCTGTAGCTCGTCGTAAGCTATGTTGCGAATTAATAGAGGGAGGAAATAGTAGCCGTTCTGAACGCGTAGAATTCCTTTCGCTCGCAGCGAGTCTATGATTTCATGGGACGACGGCTCGTCTCTGGCAACGCTGACGAGCGCCTCAGGCAGCACAGGATTGCGAAAGACAGACCAGACTCTCAGGAACCTGCGCTCATTTTCGCTCAGCGCTCGCAGCACAGTTCCGGCGAAGAAGCCCGTCAGGTCTTCGCTGAGGGTCTGCGGCGCTTGCAGAAATTGTTCCGGGTCGAGCCCTTCCTGACTGATGGCGGTCGCGACAATCTTGAGCGCCTGCGGGTGTCCGTCGAGCGCCTCTGCGAGGCGGCGGAGTTGCTCGTCGCTTTGCGTTAAGCCTTCGCGCCTGAGCAGTAGTGCAGCGTCTTCGGGCTTTAACCCCTCGACGTTGAGTGTCCGCCAGGTGAGATGTTGTTCGTCGGCCTCCGCTCGTAGCGCGGGCTCGAATTGTGAAGTCGTGATGATAAAGATGCGCCGGGGCGTTTGCGCGAAGTGGCGGAAGAACCCCTCCATCCGCTCGTCTCGAAAGTGACGCTCTTCATCAAGCAGCGTGTCCATATTTTCGAAGACGAGAATGGCCGTATTCGGAATCTTCGCTTCAAGTTCCTGTAGCTTGTCCACGAGCGAGCGGCGATGATCGTACCACAGTTGCTTGAGACCGGTTTCGAGAATCTTATCGAGCGAAAGATAGAGCGTGTCGAGCGTCGCGTCTTCGCTTTTGACGCCTTCGAGGTTGAGCCAGATAGGAATCTCTTCCCGTTCGCTCTGTAGATAAGGGTCAAGCCCTGCTCGCACGACCGTGCTGCGCCCGACACCCGGAAGACCTGTCACCATCATCAGGCGCTGGTTGGAGGAAAGAAGATCGCGCACGGCGGCGACCTCAGCGTCTCGGTCTACCAGTTCAGGCACCGGCGGCGCAATGTTTGAGCGCAGATGGAGCTTCAACTGCGAGGGCGGCGGCTCCGGCGGCGGCTCGCCGAAGAGCATCACCCTTTCGCGCGTCTGCAAAAAGAGCACTGGAATGCCCCACGAAGAGTTTTTGATTTTGAGCTTGCGCCGCGCCGCGTCCATCGCCGACTCAAGATTTCCACGCGTCTCCGACTCAGGATTGAGCAGCCGGTCATAGAACTCCGCTGCCAACACAAAACTATCGTCAACGACAATCTCGTACTGCATGGCGACGACGGCTGGCACGGAGTTAAGTTGAGGACGGATGAGAGCCTGCGCCACGCTGCTGAATGGATCAAGACCACTGGCTTTTGCCGTACTGCAAGAGTTGAAGTAGAAGAGCCGGGGCGGTTGATTAAAAAGGTTGCTGAAGATTTCAGCGCCGGGAATACGATTGTTGTCCTCCATCACGACGTGGCCCCGCTGTTGCTGCACCTCACCATGACCTATGAAGTGGACGATGTCAAAGTGTTTGCTTGAGAGCGCGCCCAAAAAATTCTCCCTCGTCGCATCAGCCCGGATCAGCTTGGTGACCTGTAGCTTGTAAATATTTTCCAGTCTCTCGACAAAACTACTGATGAAGGCCGTGCTCGCTTGGTCTATCTTCTCGTATCTTTTCTGGCCGCCGTAGCCCTCTGGATTGGCATAGACGAGGAGCATCGTCGCGCCTTCAACCGGCTCGAAGGGCTGTGCGTCGCGGTCTTCCAGTACGCGCGTTATGCTGGCAAGGCTGAGTGCGATAAAGCCGTCGGGTCGCTTCATGTACTCCCAAGGGATGGTTTCCAGCAGCGACGCGTTTTCGTCAACAAGGATGCAGAGGCGGTAAGGTCTCTGTTTCTCCTGAATCATCACGTCCTGTAGCTTGCGCTCGACCAGCCCGGCGAAGATTTTTTTGTAAAGAAATTCGCCGAGCCGTTCCATCTCGACGAAACCCACTGTGCCCTTGTCTATCGCCGTCTTCAATTGCGCGAGCGTCTGTCCTGTGCTGGCATCGATTTTGAAGACCTCGTCTCCGTCGGTCAAAGCGAAGCGTTCCACACCAGACCTGCCGCGCGGGCTGATTATGATCTGCGCGAAGTAGTCAGTGGTCTTGGGGATATTGGTGAGTTGCAGGATGATCGGCTGGACGCTCATGGCGAAATCTCCCTTGGCAGTTCGACCATGTGAGTTTGACCGTCGCGCCACTCTTCAAGCGAGACGCGAGCGCCACGCCCCCCCGGCAGTTCTTCCAAACGCGCGTAGGTGTAGATAAGCGTCGGCTGAAAACTCCCAGCCTCTAAGTCATCCAGCCATTGTTGCGCCTTCTCGTCGTCAGATAGAAGCGACAGGTCAAAGTCTAGCAGGTTGGCCCAGGTTCCCGTGTTCACATAGAGCAGGCTGGGACGCTTGAGGTGCAGGAGGTCTGTGCCCGGCGCCTCATCCTCTTTGAAGAGCGAGAGCATCTTTCTCCCGTGGCTATGGCCGAAGACGGCGACCTTCGCGCCCGAAGCGAGAATCTCATTTAACGCGCCCTCGAATTCGTCGCGTTGCGTCGAATCGAAAAACGTGTCGCGCTCGTATTTTAGATTCTTCAAAGCTCGCCGCACGAAGAAAAGTTTGCCCCTGAGAATCGGGTTGGCGGAAAAGGTGACTCCTTCGTCGGGCCTTTCGTCGCCCGTGCCGTTGTCTAAAAACTCCTCTACATCGTTAACGGTTTCATCGGTTAGTTCCTCATCGAAAAGCATATCGGTCAACTGGGCTTGCAAGGGCGTGAGAGCTGCCCCCGGCTCCGCCGCGTCATCTGCCCCGAGTTGTGTGTCTCTAAGGTACTTGCGCAGCGCAGACTTGATCGTTGCCGAGCCGATCAGGACTGTCATGCCGCCATGCCTGAAGATCTCTTCCGGGGCAAGCGCGGCCAGCATCCAGAAGGCCGCAGCCTCAGGCTTGAGCAGAGGCATGAACGGATGATTTCGAGTAAGCCTGTTCAGCACTTTATAGACTAGACGCGAACCCACAGGCAACTCAAAGTTCGCACCGTCCTGATTGTTCTCCGTCGCCCCAATCAATTTGTTATGGTCATACCAATTGAACCGGTCGTATTGAAAGCCGTGCTCGACGTGGACGTGTACGCCGCCGACGACGAGCCTCGGATAAGAGAGCCTGTCGAAGAGGAATTGTAAGCGCTTACCATCATCAGGCCCCGCCATCACCTGACGCAAATCGGTCTGAACTTCGTCAAAGACCATCTCCACATCGTGATTACCTAGGAGAATATCTATTCCGTTCTGCGGATTGGCTTGAAGGAAGTCTCGAAATGCCTTCCAGACCTCTTGATTGGGCGCGGCAGCAATAATCTTTTTGATCTTGTCCTGCGCCGCTTTGCGGTTGAACGAGCCGAATGGCTCTACCGCAAGGAAATCAATAAAGTCGCCGTTAATGATTAAAGTTTGCGGCACGTCGCCAAGCGAGGCAAGAAAGCTGGCGAGTTGAGCCTGAGAGTTAAAGATGTCAAGGTCGGTATTGCCACCGATGTGTAGATCGCTAACTATAATGTAGTTCATAGGCTGTTCCCTTGGATTAACGAATTCATGGATTAATCACCCACTAGAGGATAGGGGGCCTAAGTAAGAGAACTCATAAGTTGCGAGTTCTTTTTTTATGATTAAGGCCCCGGTGAAGTTGAGCTACGACTGGCAATCTGCCGTGGTGCCATGTAACGAGCACAACAGGCGCAACTTATCACTATCCATCGAACATTTCAATGAGGAAATATGCCGACTGCGCACGAAATAGGTCGTGCAAAATAATGAATGCTGATATTTATCAGGTGTTTGACAAAGTATCTTTGGCAGTTCCCGGGCGGACAGCCGAAGAGTTTCTTCGAGTACTTAAGCCTCTTCACCCACACGCGCAGTCTTGCCTTCCTCTGGTCGGATGAGGGGAACGACCGGCTCAAGCGTATGGTTGATAATGACCATGATCTAGGTGTGCGACAGTCAGCCCTCTGGGCCTACGGCTTCGCAGTGGGCGAAGGAGCTCGCAATCTGCTTGTTGATAAAAGCCGGAATGATCCGAACAACCGCGTGCGAGAATTTGCCAGTCAGGCGCTCGAAGCAGACGATGAATCATGGTGGAAGATGTAACAAACTCCGAGCGACAGCGTGGCCGAAAAGCTGCCAAATCGAGAATTTAAGGCGTTTCTAGAATGGCGGTTTTTCCGCCACTTTATTGACCCTCACTTCTCACAGCCCTTGTTTTTTCGCCATTTTGCATCTGGCACAGTGGTTGCCATAATAGCTAATGCTGCTTAGGCAGCAGGTTAGAACAGTCTCAGCGGTATTTTCAGCCCCTGTACCTTATTGTGAGTAAGAATGGAGTCGGAAATTGAATCGACAACTATTGCGGGACGATACAAATCCCCCGAAAAGCCTAAAACCGGGAATACACAAATCCCCGGCCTTTGAAAATGTAAATCCCTTTGAGGACTAACCCCTTCGGCGGATTCATATCGTTCCGTTTAGCGGATTCATATCGTTCCATTTGACGGATTCATATCGTTCCGCCCCTGAGTGGTACCGTAACCGAAGCTGATCCCCTTGACCGGCGTGTAAAGCTTGTTAAGCGTGCTGACCTCGAAGAATTGCTTCGCGCACGTAGCAATAGCTAAAAGTGAAAGAAAGCAAGAAGGTGAATTCCTCAAAAGCCAAGAAAATGAAGCTCAGCAATGCGGTAGCTTATTTAGATCTCGCTTTTTAAGCATCCTGAAGCATCAACTTGCTTTACGCTGTTGCCGCCGTTTTTCGACTCGAGCAAGAACATTCGAAAGATTATCGCTCGCAGACAAGAAATCATCTAGGATCTTATCATCAATATCATCAGGGGTAACTTGGCACAGTGCAAATCCGATACGTCTCAATTCCTCCCAGAACAAATGCCTGGTATCATAGGGGTCAATTTCAATAAGTTCGTCAACAACATCTATTCCCAGATCTGGTTCTTTATTCAATTTCGAAACTTCTTAACGAAATTGGCAGTAATTTTTTGAAGATGGGATTTTATGGATAAGTGACATTCTGCAAAAAAATGAAAATTTGTTATCCGAGGAGTTAGAAGTAAACACCGTCTATTACTTAGAAAATATTGTGCGAAAATACATTTTAACAAACCGTACCAAGATCAAGGTCTCGCCGAAAATAAAAAGTCAAATCATTACCTTACTAAATTTTTTGGTAGAAAGTGGCTCAGTTGCAGGTTACTTGTTAAGAGAAGATGTGCTATAGGTTATATCAATCATAGGTTTAAACTTGTTGTTCGGAGCAGATAAATATGGTATCGTAGCAACTGGGAGCTAGTTGTTTGACGCCATTGTGGGAATTTTGATCAGCACTTCGGATGTAATGCCACGCCTTGAAGACACGTATTCTCCTACCTTCATATACGTAGGACGATTCAAATCCCCTGAAATGCTGAAAAGCGGGACGAATCATATCCCGCTACAGGCACGAATCATATCCCGCTACAGGCACGAATCAAATCCCTCTAAGGGCTCCATCTTTCGCAGAAATTCCTTTCTCTCATAACGAAAGGTCATTGAAAACCGCCATGAGTTTTGGTTACGCAATCAATGACGGCAAGACCAGCTTTAGCGAACTCTTAGAACGCGCGGAAATGGCTTGCCAATATGCCAAAGATCAGGGCGGTGGGGCATGTATTGGCTGGTCAGATGAGAGACAGCGAAACCCACTTGTGAACCGACGCGGAAAGTGTCAAAAATGCAGCGCGAGAATTAGTTGCAATGTGCCTGAACAGAACGCTCCGGCGGAATTGAAATTCTGTCCGTGCTGCGGTAACCCACTTTAGAAATGCTGAGTGCAAGCACAGCGATACCCCAACAGCGATCTCTTCGACCTCTATCGCCAATACAGACCCGCTCACACAACTTGCCGAACGCGAGACGCGCCGCGCCAAACGCCGCCGCAGTTGATCGTGTTATAGTAGTGCTGGATTCTCGGATTGAGAGGTGAGGCTGTGATGTCAAAGTTAATCGAAGCGATTTCAGAAAAGGCTGCCTTGTTGCCTCCTGAACAGCAACGTGAAGCACTCGCTTTTATTGAATCGCTTGCCGGGAACGGCGGGAAGAAAGATCAATTTCGCAGCGTGCGTGGCGTCCTGCAAATGAATCTGAAAAAGCTCGACCGAGACCTGAAGGACGTTCGCCGGGAGATGTGGCATAACTTTCCGCGTGAAGAACCGAAATGAGCGCGATTGTCGTTGATACGCACACGCTGATCTGGTACTTGAATAATTTCCCCGCGCCTGTCTGCGAATGCTAACGCTGCTTTAACTTTGGCTGAACAAGCAGGAGAGCGCATCTACATCCCCGCAATCGTCCTCATCGAATTGCGTTATCTTGTCGAAAAAGGAACAATCGCCGAAACCGATTATCAAAATATTCTCAGAGAGATTAAAGACCCTGCGACTCTCTTAACAATTGCCTCACTGGATTTAGCAACAGCAGAAACCTTATCGCAAATCTCCCGCTCGACTGTTCCAGATATGCCAGACCGCATCATCGCCGCAACCGCGCTGGCACTGAATCTTCCATTGATTTCTTGCGATACAAAAATCAACAAGCTATCCAATGTTTCAGTTATCTGGTAATCCCGCCTTCGATGCTTGAAGAAAAAGCTGCCAAATTAAAGCGGACTATTGCCTGTTCCTTAAGAAGCATCGGCGCGTTCGCCTATTCTGCTCAAGCAAGACAAGCGAACGCGCCATTATTAAGTTGTTACTTCGTCCCTGTCTTCTTGCTCTTGCGCGTCAATCCGCTCGCGCGGTCACGCTTGGGTGTGTAGCCGAAGGATTCATAGAGTGCACTGTCAGGCCCTTCGGTCGGGTCTGCCAGGACACCGTTGACGACCTGCTGTCTCGAAGAGTCTGGTGGCCTCTTCGGATACTCACCGCATCTGTCCAACCTCTGGATTTGCAATTGCAAACCGCGATCTGGTGGCGCGAGAAACCAGCAACGGTCTCATCAATAACCCAAGTTGCCAGTGATGGTGTCCCGCGAGGGACACAAGGACATTAGCCGGTGGTGCAGCCACCGGAATAGTGTGCATTATCAGTGGTCGCTCCGGCAGGAGCGCTGGAGAGAGCGTCCGGCGTCCCTTCAGGACGCTGACAATCAATACTGCTTCTGATCCGGTGGCTGCACCACCGGCTAATGTCCTGCCATCCCTCCGGGATGTTTGATTAACCGGCAACTCAAGCTAAATAGATGAGAGTTCAGAGTTCACGCTTGCTGCGTGCCTGTGGGCGGAAAGCCGCAAACTGAAGTTTGAACTCTCAGCGCCTGATGGCTATTGATGAAACGACTTCTGATTTTACTGCGGCAAGCCCACTTCCCTGACC
This sequence comes from Acidobacteriota bacterium, assembly GCA_032159235.1. GTDB lineage: Bacteria > Acidobacteriota > Blastocatellia > Pyrinomonadales > Pyrinomonadaceae > QHXM01. The sequence continues at coordinate 56,048 of JAVHWW010000021.1, read as the reverse complement.
AACTTTGTGAAGCGCGGGTCGGAGCGAATGTTATCGAGCCGACGATCCACATTGATGAAGACCATTGAATTATCCCGCTCCTGCAAACTCTTTTCGAGCCACTCGAAGGCTTTATCATTTTCCCCCAGCCCGACGTAGATCAGCGCTATCGGGTACGAAGAGACATAGTGATCCTTCGCCGTGCGCTGCGACTCTTCCAGAACCTGACGCGCTTCCTTTTGTTTGCCCCAGACTGCATAGAGATAGCCGACGACGGGAAAGTTGTTGATGTTTTCACCGCGCAACTTCGCCACCTTTTGCATCTCGACTAACGCATCATCATATCTCTTCTGCTGCGTGTAGGTCTGGAAGAGCCACCAGTGCGCGAGCCAGAAGTCTGGATTCATCTCGCTCACTCGCTTGTATTGCGCGGCGGCCTTATCGTAGTCGCCTGAGTGATAGTAGGGCGCGCCCAGCGTGAGATTGGTGTAGAGCGAGAGCGGATCGAGTTGCTGCGCGAGTTTGAATTCAGAGAGCGCCTCATCATTCCTGCCCAGACTCGTGAGATACCAGCCGTACCATTGATGCGCCGTCGGGTATTTGGGATTGAGTTCGAGGGCACGCTTGAACTCTCGCTCCGCGCCCGCAAAATCCCACTCATAACGATGCTTCACATAACCGAGCGCGGCGTGCGCTTCACTCAACCCGTCGTCCAGTTCCAGCGCCTTCATCGCCGCCGAGCGCGCTTTCGGCATCGTCTCCTGCGCCGGCAAAGTGTCGAGGATGCCGAGCGTGGCATAAGAGTCCGCGAGACCCGCGTAGGCCAACGCATAGTTCGGGTCTTGAATGATCGCGTCCTCGTAATAACCGATTGCTTTCCTGACATCTTCAATCGTTCGCTTGTTCCAGTAGTATTGTCCCTTGATGTACGACTGGTAGGCTTCCGTGTCTTCGGTGTAGTGCTTGGTCAGTTGTTGCTTCTGGATGTCGGTGATGGTCGGCAACAGCGATTGCACTACTTCTTCAGAGATACGGTCTTCGACGGCGAAGATGTCCGTGTACTTCTCATCGAAGGTCTTGCCCCAGAGCGGCGAGCCGTCGCTGGCGCGCACGAGTTGAACGGTCACGCGGATGTTGTCGCCCGACTTCTGCACGCGCCCGTCGAGCACTGAATCCACTCCCAACTCACGCGCTGCCGCGCTGGGGTCTTCCGCATTCTTATATTTGAGAATCGAACTGGTCGGGCGCACAGTAATCTGCCGGATGCTGCTCAGTTTAGTGATAAGTGCGTCGGCCATTCCTAAGCCGATATATTCGTCAGGCGCTTCAGAGCCGAGAGACTTGAAAGGCAGAATGGCGATTGATTTGATCTGCGAGTTCGCGGCTGTCGCTTCCGCTCGCTTCGCATTGCGCGTGAATAAATAGTAGCCGCCCGCCAGAACGATCACAGCGACGAGTGCGGAAGCGGCGAGAACTCGTGTGCGCCGTCCGACGCTTGTGGCGACAGGCTCAACCGCAGGCGTGCCCGGCACAACCGGCGCAGTGGAAGTGTGCGCGAATCCGTTTGGTTGATCCGCGTGAGTTCCCTCTTCGATGACAGGCTCGCTCTTGACCGTCGTGCTCGCTCTTAACTCAACCTCATCCGGCCACGTCTCGTTGACGCTGGCGATGAAACGATAGCCGAGTCCTGAAACGGTCATGATGTACTGCGGCTCGTCGCGCCTCTCGCCCAGCGCTTTCCTCAAGGCGGAGACGTTCTGCGTCAGGTTGTTCTCCTCGACGGCGATCCCCGGCCAGACCTTCTCCATCAGGTCGTCTTTTTCCACCACCTGACCGCTGTTCTCAATCAGCACGAGCAGCGTATCGAAAGCCTTGGGCGTGAGCGGCACAATCTTTCCATCGCGCAGAAGGCGGCGCTTCAGGGCATCCACGCGAAAGGGGCCAAATTCGTAAAAGTGCTGTGCCGTCTTGACCATAAGCGCCCGCAAAAACGTCTTTCAGAAAATCTTTCAGCAGATTTCAGAATACTTCAGCACGTTTCTAAGGACAGTCCGGCAGTTGGCGAGTATCGTCGGGCGCAAGAGCAGGGGGCTGTTTGCGAATCTCTTGCTTCGGAACTAGTCCTGATGTGGCGCTCATTATAGTCGCGCGAGACGGGACAGAGCAATAGAAATAGTGGAACTCGAAAGCCGGACGTTCGGCTTCCGAGATGAGACTGAAAATCGAGAGGGCGCGAGATGAAAAGTTTGTTGACGAGTTTGTTAGGCGCAACCGTGCTGTTGAGCATATCGCTATTTGTCCCTGCCGCGCTCGCGCAAAACAAGCCCACGCCGCAGGCCAGAACCAGAAGAACGCGCACCGATAACCATCCGAAGATTCGTGAGGCGATTGCCGCGCTCGAAGCCGCCAAAGCTGAGCTTGAACAAACAAGCGGCGATTTCGGCGGCCACAAGTCGGAAGCCATCGAAGCCGTCAACAACGCATTGAAGCGTCTGCGTCTGGCGCTTCAATTTGAAAAATACTGAGGACGATGAACAAGAGAAGATTCAATGCACAAGACAAGAAGGAGCATGTGATGAACAAAGAAATGAAATCAAAAGGAGATGTCATGGTACTCAAAAGAAGCTGGTTGTTACGAATCATCGCGCTGTCGTTGGTCTTACTGTCGTCGGTCGCGGTCACTATCGCACGGCCCGCGAATTCAACGAGAGCAATGATGAATACCTGCCCGGATGTCAGTGTCTGCCTTCGGCAGATTCAACAGAAGATCAGCAGGTTGCGTGCTTACGTCCGCCACGTCAAGCCCGGCGACCCTGTGAAGTTCAACCCGCAGCCAGACCCGCCGGGCGACCCAGACCCATGGTATCGGCAAGGGATTGCAGCTTACAAGAGTTTGCAAGAGCAGCTCGCGTCGCTCTCGGAGAGCAGTCCCTGGGGACGTTCCAAGTGGACATGGTCGCAGGGTCAGATGGATGGATGGAAGAGTCACTTAACCGAAGCGCAAGGGAAGCTGAATAGTCTAGCTCAGGCGACGGATCGCAACGCCGCGACCCCGTTGTTAGATCAACTGAGCGCGTCCGTGCAAAGGCTACAGAACGATCTCGACAACGGGCGGCGAAGTGTGGGGGGCCGTAAAAGGCGCTGATGTCACTCCGAAGTAACACCGGATCGAGCGGCCTGCTCGTGGCGCGCTGGAGCAGGCCGCTTGCCTGGGAGCGTGGGCGTGCTGAAAGAAATGGAGGACTTGATGATACTCAAGATGAGAGCATTGCTGACGCTGGCAATCAGCTTATTCTTCTGCGCGACCGTTGTCGCACAGCGCGGCGCAAGCGTCACTTCTGCGGGCGCGCCCCTTCTCGTCGCTCCGCACACGCAAGTGGCGGGAGATTCCGAGCAGACGATTAACGTCGGCGGAATGCAGCGATCATACATCCTGCACATCCCGCCAGGTTACGACGGCTCGACACCCGTCCCGTTAGTCTTCGTCCTTCACGGCATGGGTGGAAAGGCCAAAGGGATGGAGCAACTGACGGGCATGAGCGCGAAGGCCGACGCGGAAAAGTTTATCGTCGTCTATCCGCAAGCCGTCGGGAATCCGACCGTGTGGAACACGGGTTTCAGTTCTCTCTCAAACAACGGCGCGGACGATGTCGCCTTCATCCGCGCTCTGGCGAACAAACTCGAACACGACCTGAAGATAGACACCAAGCGCATCTACTGTTGCGGATTTTCGTCCGGCGCGATCATGACCTATCTGCTCGGCGCGGAAATGTCGCACAGGTTCGCCGCGATAGGCGTCGCCGCCGGCTTCGTCGGTGTGAAACAGCCTGACGGCTCAATCAAGGAAGACCCGAACCCGGCAGTGCCCGTCTCGGTCATAGCCTTTCATGGCAAGAAGGATCAGACCATCTACTATAACGGCGGCGGCGCGCTCGTGGATTGCCTCTCGGTCGCAGACTCCATCGCCTTCTGGGTCAAAGCCGACGGCTGCGCGACTCCGGGTCAAGCCGTGCCGACGCAGGACGCGAACCTCAGCATTGAAGATTACAACCAGTGCACAAACAGCAGAGAGGTGATCTTGTACACCTTTGCCAACGGCACGCATGAGTGGCCCAAGCTACAGAACAACGATCATTTCTCGGCGACTGACGCGATCTGGAAATTCTTCGCCCAACACCCGAAGCCGTGAGGGTGAGGCTCGTCATCGTCCAGGCGTAGAACTCAATAGCTAATTGAATGGAGATTGAAATCATGAAGAGACAAACAACAATCATCGCTTTAGTAGTCATCAGTTTCGGATTGAGTCTGGTGTTCGCTGCCAACACGAACTTAGGCGCACGAGCGAGTGATGATTCTCAACAGAATCGTCCGAGAACGCCGCCTCCTCCGCTACCGCCGCGCAACTCGAATGGGACGAGGCCTTATCCGACGCCGACTCCGAAGCCAACGCCCTGTCCCGGCATCCGCGACTGCACGGCGGTTGAGAACGACACGCCGAAACAACTGCACGTCGCTTTTCCAGGCCCCGACGGCATGACGCTGCACGGACACCTCTACGTGCCCGGTGTGACGACGGAGGCGGAACTTGCTGCGGTGACGAAGAAGTATCCGGTGATGATCTACAATCACGGCAGCGAGCCAGACCCGAAAGGCGTCCCGCATCTCGCCAAGCTCTACCTGGATCACGGCTTCGTCTTCTTCGCGCCGGATCGTCATGGGCAGGGACTATCGAAGGATGCCGGGCCTTACATCGTTGATCTGCAACACGCTGCCGGAAGTCCACAGGCTTCCGCCGACCTGCATGATCTCTACAACAAGGACGTGATCGCCGCCGTCAAGTGGATCAAGGAACAGCCCTACACAGACGTTGACCACATTGCGATGACGGGCATCTCTTACGGCGGCATTCAAACTCTGCTGACGGCAGCGAAAGACCCAGGCATCCGCGCTTACCTTCCGTTTGCGCCCGGCGCTGAATCGTGGAACAGCCCACCGATTCAGAAGAAATTGAAAGATGCAGTTAAGGACGAGAAAGCGCCGATGTTTCTGATTCAGGCCGAAGGAGATTACAACCTCGGCCCAAGCCAAACGCTCGGCCCCATCCTCAGACAGAAAGGCAACGAGCGCAAATGGAAGAACAAAATCTATCCAAAGTTTGGCTGCACAAATCAGGATGCGCACGCACGCTTCGCCATGAACTGCGACGGCATTGCCATCTGGGATCAAGACGTTCTGAAATTTCTGAATGACGTTGGCGAGTTGTGAAGCACGAGTCATCGTTAAGACGGCTAATTATTCTGTTCACACAATGGAGGTCACTACCATGAAGTTTCGTTTCGCAGTAGCGCTCGCAATCGTCCTGTTAGTAGCGTCGGCACACTCGACGTTCGCGCAGGGCACGGTGATGGATTGGACTATCAACGGCGTGAAGCGTCAGGCACTCGTCTTCGCGCCGAAGGAGTCAAAGGAGAAAGCGCCGCTCGTCTTCGCCTGGCACGGGCACGGCGGCAACATGAACGGCACGTCGCAATTGATGCACATCCAGATGCTTTGGCCCGAAGCCATCGTCGTCTATCCGCAAGGCTTGCCGACGGTGAGCGGAGGCGACCCGCAGGGGAATCTTCCCGGTTGGCAAACAGAGGCTGGAACGAACGGTGATCGTGACCTGAAGTTTTTTGACGAGATGCTTCAAACACTACGCCAGAAGTTCTCCGTTGATAACGAGCGCATCTACTCGATGGGCTTCTCGAACGGCGCGTTCTTCAGCTATCTGTTGTGGAGCGCGAGACCAAAACCGATTGCAGCCTTCGCCATCTGCGCGGGCAAACTGTTTCCTTCCGATCATCTGACAGAGCCGCGCGCAGTAATTGTCATTGCCGGCAGAACCGATCCGAAAGTAGATATTCAGGATCAGCAACAGGCCATTAACACTGCTCGTCAGGTTGACCAGGCGATGGGCGAGGGAATACCGTGCCCCGCGCCGAACGGCGCACCGAGCGGAACGCAATGCGTTCGCTATACCTCAACGCTTCAGACTAACGTCAGGACGTTGATCCATCCGGGCGGCCATGTCTATCCCGCTTGGGCATCCGAGCCGATTGTGGAGTTCTTCAAAGCGCACAAGCACCCGTAAACCAACTCAATGAGCAAGTATGTTGGAGAAGTCATGATAAAGGCCGCTCAAGATTATCCGAGCGGCCTCTATCCATCACCATCATTTTGAGTGCATTTCAAAACCCACCGCCGTTCTTTGCGCCTTAAGTTTTACTTTGCGCCTTGGCGAGAAAAAATAGTTCACGCCAAGGCGCGAAGAAGAAAACGAGAGGCGCAAAGGATTGACTCATTCAGCAGCTTGAATTTCGCAACGACCTTTTCGACACTCCGCAAACCAGCCGCTCCTTGTCATCTCCCATTCATCTTCTCTAGTATAGAGTCCTCCCCGAAACGTCCGTTGCTAAATAAGTCCGACCAGAAGTGCTACGCACGGAGAAGTAAGATGTCCAGAAATATCACGAACAGGCTGAAGGCGTGGCGCGCTGCCGTGCTCTGTCTCTTCATGGCTCTTGCTGCCGCGAACGCTCCCGCGCAAGAAGGCCCATCAGCAAGCCCGCTTCCAGAAGCGCAACCGACGCCAACGCCACAGGCGCAACCATCTCCGACACTTGAGAGCCGTTTCTTCGCCAACATCCTGCATGACCAGCGTGCGATCTGGACTTCCCCCTTTAATCTCAAACGTGATGACGCGAAATGGCTGGCACCGCTTGGAATCTCGACCGCAATCTTCTTCGCCACTGATCGCCGCACATCCGGCGAGTTGGTCGAGAACGGCGACAATCAAAACCGTTTGCGAATCAGCAGGGATATTAGTCAAGGCGGTACGGTTTATACCGATGGCGGAATCGCCGCCGCGTTCTATCTGGTCGGTCGAGTCGGACACAACGCACGCGCCCGCGAGACCGGACTGCTCAGTGCTGAAGCGTTGATTGATAGCGGCATCGTGGTTGAGGTCTTGAAGACCGTGACACAACGTTCCAGGCCGACTGCGGATCAGGGACGCGGCGATTTCTATGACGGCGGGAGTTCATTCCCGTCTGGACATGCCATCAGCGCGTGGACGCTTGCCACAGTTGTGGCTCAAGAATACAAGCGTCACCCTCTCGTCCAGATCAGTGCTTACAGTCTGGCCGCCGCCGTCAGTATTTCGCGCTACACCGGGCGCAACCATTTTCTCTCCGACGTGCTGGTCGGCAGCGCCATCGGTTACGGCATCGGTCGCTACGTTTATGGAGCGCATCACGATCCGTCTTTAGATACAGATAGCGGCACGACGAAGTTCAAAAAGACTTCAAAGCTGATCCCGCTCGCAGCGCCCTGTGTCAGCCCTGCGGCGCGCACTTACGGATTAGCTCTCGCGTGGGATTTTTAATTCATCGCGCCGAAGATAGAACGGTTACAATCATTCGTAATATTGAGATACGGGCCGTGTCGTGCGCGTCGAGCATGAGAACAAGCAGCAAGAGGCCGCAGAGAAACGGAAAGAGCGCCGCGAGAAAACCGGGCGGAGACAAGAGCGCATCAGCGATGTGATCGAGGACAGTGACGAATGAGCGAGGAGCGAACCAAGAGATGAGCGCGGCCCGGTCAGCGACCCGTTTACTTCAGAGCTTTTTAATTCTAGTTATTACCGCAACAGGCGCAGTGTACTGCCAGCAACCATCAACTCCGGCACAAACTTCGCCCACTACGACTGCCCCTGCGCCCACGCAATCTCCGAATCAATCGACTTCTCCGCAGACAAGTCCAACACCTCCGGCCAATCCATCTTCGACACCGGGCACGCCCGCGCCTTCGCCTCCCGCTTCGCCTTCAACCTCGCCAACGACATCGCCCGCGAGTCAGACAAGCAGTTCCATCGCAGTTGATGAAGCCGTGCGACTGGCTAACGCGCAGGTCTCCGGTTTACAGCAAGCGCAGTTGAACGAGCGCATCGCGGCTGAAGATGTACGCCAGGCGCAGGCGGCATTCCTGCCGAAAGTCACCAGCCCGCTCGCTTACATCTACACATCGCCAGCCATCGGCGTGCAGCCGCGCACGCAAAGTTTCATCGCCAATAACGCTATCGGCGAGTCTCAGGCTTTCGTCAACATCGCGGGTGACCTCGACATCTTCAACGGAAAACTGCGCGCCACGCTCGAACGCAATCGTGCCCTGCTTGATGCCGCACGCGCGGGCACACAGATCGCGCGCCGCACCCTTCAGCAGGCGACTGTCGAAGCCTACTACGGCCTGGCGCTCGCCTCCGCAACGCGACGCAGCGCAGAGCAGAACCTCGCGGCGGCTCAGGAGTTCGAGAGAATCACTTCGCTGCTTTTGAGCGGCGGCGAGGTGGCACCCGTTGACCAGATACGCGCGCGTTTGCAGACCACCCAAAGACGCGACGAGCTTGAGCGTGCGCGCGCGAATGAATCGGTCGCGGCGGATGCTCTGCGCGTGCTCGTCGGCTACGATCCCGCGCGCGCAATTGATACCACTGATCTGACGATGCTCGTCCCAACCGATGGCGAGGTCGAGCGAATTACGGCTGATGCGATCTCGCGGCGACCGGAGTTCGCGCAGTTCGATGCAGAGCGTCGCGCAGCCGAACAGGAAGCACGCGCCGCGCGCGCAGAGCGTCTCCCGCAACTCTCCTACTCGATCAATGGCGGCTTAGACACGGACTCTGTGCGACCGCCTCGATTGAAAGAGCATACGGGCGTCTCAGCCGCCTTCAATCTTTCGATTCCGATCTTCGACTGGGGCATCAGCCGGAGTCGTGAGCGACAGGCGCAATTTCGTCTGCAAGTCACGGAGAACGATCGCGCGTTAGCTCTTCGAGGTTTCAATCAACAGTTCAGTTCCGCACGCACGCAGGCGCTCTCGGCAGCGACGCGCGTCCGGCTCGCCGCGACAAGTATCACGCTGGCGCAAAGTAATCTGGACGCATCAATCGCGCGCTACCGTGCGGGCGAAGCGCAGATCATCGAAGTGACCGACGCGCAAACCACACTGGCCGCGCAAAGGCTCGCGTTCTATCAAGCCCTCTTCGATTATCAGGTGGCGCTCGCGCGGCTGCGTCAAGCGGCAGGACAATAAGGTAGATGAAGACATGAAAGACATGCCTGAAGAGAAAGAGCAAGTTGATCGAGAGGACACGACTACTGAAGAGTCCAGCTTGACGGTGACTCAGCGCTGGCGAACAGACCTGCGCCGCCGCCGCATCCTGATTGTCGCTGCGTCGCTGCTGATAGTTCTCATCATCATCTTCGCTATTCTCTTCTGGCGGTCGCGTAAGACCGCAGCCACTGCGACAACTGGAGAAGAGACAACAGCCGTCGTCAGCGTGCGCGTGGCAAAGGCCGAGAAGCAGACGATTGCGACGCAGGTCAACGCGCTCGGCACGATCTTCCCACACGATCAGGCGCTGGTCGCCGCCAAGATCGGCGCGCAGATCAAGCAGATGCCGCTCCTGAAGAACAAGCTCGTGCACGCCGGAGATGTGATTGCCGTTCTCGAATCGCGCGACCTGCAAGCGCAACGCAACGAGGCGGTCGCCGCGCTTAATGAGGCGCGTGCCAGTGCGCGCAGCGTCGAGACGGGCACGATTCCGCAGAACAACGCGCAGGATCAGAAAGCCTTACGCGATGCTCGCGCCGCAGCCGCCAACGCGCGCACCGTCTATGAGCGACGCCTCACGCTCTATCAGCAGGGTGGCATCTCGAAGAAAGATTTAGACGCTTCACAGTTTGATCTTACAAAAGCCGAAAACGACCTACGTCTGGCCGAACAGACCGTCGCTTTGCGTACAGCGTCTCTCAATCCGAATGATCGCGCACAGGCCGCCGCGCGCGTCAATCAAGCGGAGCAACATTTGAGTTCACTCGACGCGCAGCTCTCTTACGCGACGGTGCGTGCGCCCATCACCGGCATCGTTACCGATCAACCTTTGTATGAGGGAAGTTTCGTCGCATCGGGGACGACGCTCGTGACGATTGCCGATGTCAGCCAGGTCATCGTCAAAGCTCCCGTCGCCGACACTGTCGCCGCGCAGTTAAAGATGGGCGATTCCGCAACGGTGCTGCCGACGGACATGCCCGGCGAACAGATGACCGGACAGGTCTCGCTCATCAGCCGCGCGGTTGATCCGACCAATCGCACAGTCGAAATCTGGGTCACGCTGGCGAACGGCTCTGGACATTTGCGCGCCAATGGAGCGGCGCAGGTCACAGTCTCCGCCAATTCCAAAGCGGACGCGATAGTTGTGCCCGCTTCCGCCGTCACGCTTGAAGCGACCAACGCCGATGAAGGAACGGTGATGGTCGTTGACGCTGACTCGGTCGCGCACGAAACGAAGGTCAAGGTCGGCATTCGCACGAGCGATAAGATGGAAATCACTGAAGGCTTGCAAGGCGGCGAGACGGTTGTCATTGAAGGCAACTACTCTCTGCCTGATGGGACGAAGGTCGAAGTGGCTCAAGATGAAGAAAAGAAGAGCGGTGACACGGGCGATGAGAAGAAAGGGGATGAAAAACAGTAGTCAGTAGTCAGTGGTCAGTTGTTCGTTTTGGCAACTGACCACTGACCACTGACTACTGACCACTGAATGACGCTGGCCGGACTCATCTCCGAACAGAAGCGCGCGGTGCTGGTCGTCATCGCGCTGTTGTGTGCTGCCGGGCTTTATGCTGCGTGGCGTCTGCCCATCGCTATCTTCCCTTCCACAGACTTTCCGCGCATCGTCATCATCATTGATAACGGCGTCGTGCCCGCGCAGCAGACGCTCGTCTCCGTCACGCGCCCCGTCGAGGAAGCGATGAACGGCATCCCCGGCATCACGCGCATTCGTTCCGTCACGGCGCGCGGCTCCTGCGAAGTTGATCTCTTCTTCGCGTGGAATGTTGACATCAAGCAGTCGCTCCAACTCGTCCAGACTCGTCTCTCGCAACTGACTGCGACGCTGCCGACGACCGCCGCGATTCGCCGCGTTGACCGTTTGACCTTCGCCGTCTTTCCGGTCGCAGGCTACAGCCTCACGTCCGACACGCGCGACCCGGCATCCCTGCGCGACCTTGCCAACAACGTCGTCCGCCCGCGTCTCGCGCGACTCGCGGGTGTGGCGACCATCAGTGTCGCGGGCGGCAAGGTGCGCGAGTATCAGGCGACGATTGACCCTGAGCGTCTCGCCGCGCACGGCGTCTCCGTGCAGCAGGTCGTTGACGCCGTCAAGAACTCCAACATCATCGCCAGCCCTGGACTCATCGAAGAGAATCATCAACTCGAACTCGCGCTCGTCAGTGGTCAGGCCGTGACGCCCGATCAACTGAACACAATCGTCGTCGCCGTCATCAACAAAGCGCCCGTCACGCTCGCGGACGTGGCGACTGTCGGCACAGGCTTTGAGCCGCAATACACCATCGTCACGGCGGATGGGCGACCCGCAGTCCTGCTCAACATCAGCCGCCAGCCCGACGCCAACACTGTCACAGTCGTTGATGAAGTGTCGGCAGAACTCAGCGCCGTCCGTCCTCAACTTCCGAAGGACGTGCATATCGCTCCGTTCTACGATCAATCTCTTTTAGTGCGCGAGTCAATGAACTCTGTGCGCGACGCGATCCTCATTGGTCTCTTGCTCTCGGTCGTCATCCTCTACGTCTTCCTGCGCAACTGGGGCACGACCTTCGTCGCTATTCTCGTTATCCCGGTCACGATTCTTATCACCTTCCTTGCCATGTGGCTCGTCGGATTGAGCTTTGATCTGATGACGCTCGGCGGCGTGGCGGCGGCCATCGGCCTGGTGATTGACGATGCCATCGTCGTGGTCGAAAACATCTACACGCACATCTCGCGCGGGCAATCGCGGCGCGAGGCTGTGCAGAGCGCGGTGAGCGAAATCACCGTGCCCATCATCGGCTCGACCGTCACGCCCGTCGTAGTCTTTTTGCCGTTGACTATCTTGACGGGCGTGACGGGCGTCTTCTTTCGCTCGCTCGCGCTGACGATGGCCGTCGCGCTTCTGACTTCACTCGTGCTCGCGCTCTCGTTCACGCCCGTACTCGCAGAGCGTTTCGTGAAAGCGAAACGAAGTAAAGAGAAGAAGGCGGATGAGGAAGATGCGTTGCCGGGTTCGCGCGTCGAGGAGATGCGCGCCGGTGATCTTGAAGAGGAAGAGGAGCAAGGCGGATTCCTGCGCGCGATCATTCGGCGCTACGAATGGGTGCTCGGCCACGCGCTCGACCGTTCCTGGATCGTGTTGCTGATTATGGCTGGCGTGCTGGTTGGCGCTTACTTCCTCTATCGCGGACTTGGCTCGGAGTTCCTGCCGTCGTTCGACGAGAGCGCGTTCGTACTCGACTACATCGCGCCGCCCGGTGCAGCGCTCGAAGAGACCGACCGGATGCTCCGGCACGTTGAGGACTTGCTCAAAGAGACGCCCGAAGTCGAAAGCTACTCGCGGCGCACTGGCCTGCAACTCGGACTCCAGATCACCGAGCCGAACACCGGCGACTTTCTCGTCAAGCTCAAGCCCGGTCACGCGCGACCAACTGACGAGGTGATTAACGAATTGCGCGGGAAGATCGAATCGTCTGAGCCATCTTTGGATGTCGAGTTCGCGCACATTCTCGCAGACTTGATCGGCGATCTGGTCAGTTCGCCCGAACCCATCGAGATCAAGCTCTTCAGCGAGGATACGAAGGCCCTCGACGCCAAAGCTGACGAGGTTGAGGCGGCCATCAAGAAAGTGCATGGCATCGTTGACACCAAAAACGGTGTCATCGTGAGCGGCCCGGCGGTCACTTTCAGAATTGATCCGCTACGCGCGGCGCAACTCGGCGTAACGGCCAACGATGTCGCCAACACTGTGACGACCGCCATGTCTGGCGATACCTCTTCATCAATTCTGCAACAGGGACGACTCATCAATGTCCGCGTCATCTTTCCGCCGCAGGTTCGCACCTCGCTCGACGCGCTGCGTGCCCTTCAGGTGCGCTCGTCAACCGGCACGCTCTTTCATCTCGATCAGGTGGCCGATATTGATTACGACAAGGGACAGACGGAGATGGACAGAGAGGGCTTGCGCCAGTTCGTCGCCGTGACGGCGCGGCTGGAAGGAATTGATCTGGGCACGGGCATCGCGCAGATTCAAGCTCAACTCGCTAAAGACGTGAAGCTCCCGCCGGGAATGACGATTGAGTACGGCGGAATCTATCAGGAACAGCAAGCGAGCTTTCGTGAACTCGCGCTCTCGCTCGTGCTCGCGGTCGTGCTCGTCTTCATCACGCTGCTCATCGAGTTTCGCTCGTTCGCGCATCCCGTCTCGATTGTCGCGGGCGCGGTGCTGGCGCTCGGCGGTGTGCTGCTCGGACTTTTCATCACAGGGAAAACGCTCAACGTCGTCTCTCTGATGGGCATGATTATGGTCGTCGGCATCGTCGCCAAGAACGGCATCCTGATGCTCGACGCTGTCGAAGAACATCTCGCGGCGGGCGACACGCTACGAGAGGCATTGTTAAGATCGGGACGCAGGCGTTTCCGTCCGGTCTTGATGACTTCGCTCGCGGCTATCTTAGGCATGTTGCCTCTCGCACTAGCCATCGGTGCGGGCGCAGAACTTTTGCAACCGCTCGCCATCGCTGTCATCGGCGGCCTCGCGGTTGCACTCTTGCTTTCACTCGTGGTTACGCCAACGATTTATGCGATGCTGCGGCGAGACACAGCGAAAAGGTTAAATGGGGAAACGGTAAAAGGGTGAAAGGGCAGTAGGCAGGAATATTTTTTCCCTTTCCCCTTTTAACCCTTTAACCTTTTCCCCTCAGTTTCGGCTTTGTGTTTTTCAATTTCACTTCTAAGGAGAACGCTTATGCGATTATTCAATCGGTACAGTCTCTTAGTTGGTTTGCTGCTCCTCTTTCAATGTGCGGCGCTCAACGCTCAAACAACTTCCGGCTATCACGTGACCAAGAAGATTAAGCTCGGCGGCGAAGGCGGGTGGGATTACCTGACGTTCGACGCGAAGGGCAATCGCGTCTTCATCTCGCGCTCGACGCATGTGATGGTCGTGGATGCGGATACGGGCGCGGTGGTCGGCGACATCCCCGAAACGGCGGGCGTGCACGGCATCGCTCTCGTTCAAGACATGGACAAGGGCTACACGAGCAACGGGCGCACTTCGACCGTGACGGTCTTCGATCTGAAAACGCTCAAGGTCTTGAAACAGATTCCGGTCGGCAAGAACCCGGACGCGATCATCTACGACCCGGCGTCCAAGCGCGTCTTCACCATGAACGGCGCGGGCAGTGATGCGACGGCGATTGACGTGAAGACCGATACTGTCGCGGGAACAGTTGCGCTCGATGGAAAGCCGGAGTTTGCCGCAGCAGACGAGAAGGGACACGTCTTCGTGAATCTGGAAGACAAGAGCGTGGTCATCGAGATGGACTCTCAAAAGCTCAGTGTCATGAATCGCTGGCCGCTCGCGCCGGGCGAGGAGCCGTCGGGCATGGCGATTGACACCAAGCATCACAGGCTCTTCATCGGTTGCGGCGGCAACAAGCTGATGGCTGTCGTGGATTCCGAGAGCGGGAAAGTGATAACGACGTTACCGACCGGCAGCGGCGTTGACGCTAACGGCTTCGACCCCGGGACAGGCTTCGCGTTCAGCTCAAATGGCGACGGCACGTTGACCATCGTTCACGAAGACTCGGCGGATAAGTTCAGCGTCGTGGATAACGTCCCGACGCAAAGAGGCGCGCGCACGATGACTGTTGACACCAAGACGCACAGGGTCTTTCTCGTCACGGCGGACTTTGGCCCACCGCCTCCGGCAACACCGGAACGGCCCAGACCGCGTCCGAGCGTTGTGCCCGGCTCGTTTACGCTTTTGATCGTCGGTAAATAAGGATTCACAACGCAACCGCGTTGCAAGTCAGTACCGCCTGCGGTAGCGGGTGGGTGACGAGGCCCCTACCTGCCCGCTACCGCAGGCGGTACTGACTTAGCGTCTTGCCGCAGCGCCTGTAACAAACTGCAAGTCGCCTGCACGTCACGCGCGGCGCGATGGTTGCCGCCTTCCAGCCCGAAGTGCGCGCACGCCTGACTCAAGGTCAGAGACTTTCGCACGCCGATTCGATTCTTCACCGTCTGCATCGCACAGCGCCAGCCTCTCTCCGAAGAACTGTGGCCGTGTCTTGAAGTCATCACGGCCAGCGCGCGGCGATCAAAGCTGGCGTTGTAGGCGACCAGCAACTTTCTCTTAACGGTGGCCTCGATTGTCGGCCAGATGTCCGTCCAATAGGGCGCATCGGCAAATGCCGTGCGATCAAAGCGCGCGTGCTTTGACAACGGAGGCAAGCGATTGAGAACCGGACGCACGAGGCTCTCAAAGATGATGTGGCCCGCGACATCGCCAATGGCAAGCTCGATAATCTCGATGGTCGGCCCCGTTCCGACGGTCTCCGTGTCAATGATGAGAGCGCGTTCATTCAATTCGTAGAGTTCGAGCGCGGGCGTGTAAGACTGTTTGACGTTGAACTGCATCCGGCAAGATCATGTTGCAGAGAGTGAGCACACGTCAAGCCCCGCTTCGAGAGAAGAAGTGTTAGCGTGTATAGTGATGCAAACGGTAAAGAGTTATCAGCTATCAGGAGGAAGTGTGATGCAACAACGGAAGCTAGGTGATGAAGGTCTGGCGGTCTCGGCGCTTGGGTTGGGCTGCATGGGCATGTCTGAGTTTTACGGCGAGCGCAACGATGCGGAATCAATTGCGACCATCCAACGCGCGCTTGAATTGGGCGTGAATTTTCTTGACACGGCTGACATGTACGGCGTTGGTCGAAATGAAGAGTTGGTTGGGAGCGCGATCAGCGACCGCCGCGAGCGGGTCGTCATCGCAACCAAGTTCGGCAACGTGCGCGGCGAAGATGGCAGTTTTCTCGGCGTCAATGGCCGTCCCGAATATGTTCGCTCTGCTTGCGAAGCCTCTTTGCGTCGGCTCAAAGTCGAGACGATTGATCTTTACTACCAGCACAGAGTTGATCCAAACGTCCCGATTGAAGAGACGGTCGGCGCGATGGCTCGACTTGTTCAGGAAGGCAAGGTCAGATTTCTCGGACTCTCGGAGGCTTCTGCGGAAACGATTCGTCGCGCTCATCAAGTGCATCCGATCTCCGCGCTTCAGAGCGAGTACAGTTTATGGACGCGCGATGTCGAGGATGAAATCCTGCCCGCGTGTCGTGAACTCAAGATCGGATTCGTGCCTTACAGTCCACTTGGACGCGGCTTTCTGACGGGCGCGATCAAGAAGGCGGACGACCTCGCGGAGGATGATCGCCGCCGCAATTTTCCACGTTTTCAGGGCGAGAATCTCGACAAGAATGTCGCGCTCGTCAATCGCCTTGAGGAGATGGCGAAAGAGAAAGGGTGCACGCCCGCGCAACTTGCATTGGCGTGGGTGCTCGCGCAGGGCGACGACATCGTTCCGATTCCGGGAACGAAGCGGCGCAGGTATCTTGAGCAGAACGTGGCGGCGCTGGATGTCGAACTGACGCAGGAAGATCGCCAGCGCATTGAAGAGGTCGCGCCCAAAGGCGTGGCTTCCGGCACGCGATACCCGGAAGAAGCGATGCGCGCGGTCAATCGTTGAAAGATGCGCTATCAGAGCGCGTGGCGAAAGGGCGGACAAGTTCACGCAAAGGCGCGAAGAGAGACTGAAGGCGCAAAGAAGCGGCAGCAGAGTTTTCTTTGCGAGCTTTGGTCTTTGTCTTCTCCGCGCCTCCAGCGTGAAATGCTTTTCAAAGGCTCGACAAGCTCGACTGTTTAGATTAGTGCTAGAATGAGCCGCCTGATGAAATAGAAACCGAGCCGATGACGAATCAACTGACACAAGAGCGTGCTGATGAACTGTTGCGCCGCGCGAGTGAACGCTCAATCGTCGTCTATGGCGACGTGATGTTAGACGAGTTTGTGTGGGGCGAGGTGACGCGCATCAGTCCTGAAGCGCCTGTGCCGGTGGTGGATGTGCGTCGTGAGTCTGCGCATCTGGGTGGCGCGGCGAACGTGCTGGCAAACGTGATTGCGCTCGGCGCGCGGGCGAGCGTGGTCGGTGTCATCGGCAGTGACAGCGCGGGTGAGCGTTTGCGTGCGGAGTTGAAAGAGACCGGCGCATCCGGCGACACGTTGATCGTTGACGAGAGCCGCCCGACGACCCTGAAGACGCGCATCATCGCGCACAGTCAACTCGTCGTCCGCGCAGACCGCGAGCGGCGCACGCCTGTTGAGACAGAGACGGAAGAACGCATCATCAAAGTCTTAAAGGGAGCGCTCACAGAAGCTGACGCTTTCGTCGTTTCGGATTATGATAAGGGCGCGGTCACAGTCGGCGTGCTCGCGGAAATTCTGCCCGCCGCTTACGAGCGCGGCATTCCTGTGCTGATTGATCCGAAGATTCGCAACTTCGATGCTTACCGCCCGGCCACGCTCGTCACGCCGAACCATCACGAAGCGCTGCGGCTGACGAATATCGAAGAGCACACGGACGAAGCCTTAAAGCGTGCGGCGCATCTATTACGCGCGCGGCTCGATTGCGAGTCGGTCTTGATTACGCGGGGCGAGCGCGGAATGATGCTTTTGGAAAGTCATCACGAGCCTGTCTATGTTGAAACAGTCGCGCGCGAGGTTTACGATGTGACGGGTGCAGGTGATACAGTAATAGCGACGCTCGCCGTTGCGCTCGCAGCCCGCGCGTCAATGCTCGAAGCGGCCATGCTCGCAAATCACGCCGCCGGAATCGTCGTCGGCAAAGTCGGAACGGCCACCGCCAGCGCGGAAGAGGTCATCAATTCAATCCGTCGGGAAATCTGAGTTTCAATCAATTTCGCTTTTGAGGTTTTACAAATGAAGAGTCGCCCCCAACTAATCCTGCTCTGCGCGCTCACGCTCGCAGCAATTTTTCTGCTCAATGCCTGTAGCAAGAAACCCACTCACGATGTTTTGAAGATGGGCATCGCGCACAACGTGACGCACCTCGCCGTCGGGCAAAAATCGCACTTGACGGCTTATGAAGATTACCGCGAGAAGCCGGAGGTTGATACTGCGAGCGCGGCGTCGGCGCGTGACTTCCTGCGCGCGCCCGTCGGAGCGAAGTGGAGCGTGTCGGACGAGCAGATTGCGACCGTCAGCGAAGACGGAACGATCACCGCGCTCAAGCCGGGACGTGTGACGTTGAAAGGGACTTGGGACGGGCGCGAGGCTTCGGCGACGATTGATGTCGTTCCGGCTCTGCCCGTTGGGCCGTTGCCGAAACTCACTGCGAAAGCCGCGCGTTGCACTCCGCAGGGAGTTGATTTGAGTTTAGACCAGAATCGCGCGCTCCGTTTCAATCTGAGTTTTGACGGCGACTGCGCGGACGTGTCTCTCGAAACGAACGCGCCCGACAAGCCTTTGCCCTGGGAATTCTCTTTCAACGGCGGCACGCTCGAAGTGACGAACGCGCAAGGCCCCGTCGTGAGCGGCACGGCGCGTATGAACGCGGGCGGCGAGATCAACTTCACGGCCTGGGCTGACGGCGAAGGCGCGTTTCCGCTCTCGCTCAGGAACAAGACCGTCCTGCTCGTCGGCGATTCGATGGCTGAAGGCGTCGGCCCCTGGCTGAAGAAGAAGGTTGAAGAGACGGGCGGCAGATTCATTGACGGGCACGAGCGCAGTTCAACGATTGTCTGGTGGCAAGGCTCCGGCAAGCTGCGTGAGTTGCTGGCGCTCAATCACCCGGACATCGTCTTCATCGCGCTCGGCGCAAATGAAATCTTCATCGAGAAGCCGGAAATCCGCATCCCCTTAATCAAACAGATGGTCGAAGAGATCGGCGCGCGTCCCGCCTTCTGGATCGGCCCGCCAAGCTGGAAGCCGGACAAGGGACTCGTCCACGTCATCGAAGAGAATTTTCAACCCGGACACTTCTACAACTCCAACGACCTCAAAGTGCCACGCGCACCCGACGGCAAACATCCGACCGCGCAAGGCTATGGAACGTGGACTGATTTAGTCTGGACGTGGTACGCGCGCTCAGTGTGAATAGCAAGGAAGGATATGATCCGCGAAGTCACACGAAACCGTTTTTGTTTTCTTCGTGTCGTTTCGTGTGACTTCGTGGATCATTACTTTGTCTCCTCTATTCGGACATTCTGTACTACTCTAATCTCTTCTCAATCTTGAATTCATGTCATTGCCATGATGATTAAAAAGAATCGCACATCACCTTTCATCGCTCTTCTTCTGCTCGCCGCGCTGACGTTCAGCACATTCACGCAAGCAAGCGCGCAGACGCCGCAACGCGAGCGCAGAGTCACGACGCAGCCCGTCGCCACGCCGACGCCAACGCCGACTCCGAAGCCGACACCGACTCCACGAGTCGCCGCCACGCCGGATGCTTCCACTGTCAGGCAAATCGCCAACGCGCCGAAGACTGTCGAGGAATTGCGTGCGCGTATTCGGGAAGTGTTGAGTAATCCCGAACTCGATCCGGCGCAGATGGCTGTCAAGGTCGCCTCGCTCGACACGGGGCGCACGCTCTTTGAAGTGAACGCGGGGAAACTCCTGCACCCGGCCTCGAACATGAAGATTTACACGTTCGCAGCCGCGCTCGACCGTCTCTCGCCGGACTTTCGTTTCAAGACCTCGGTCTATGCCGTTGCGCCGCCCGATGCGAGCGGCACGATTCACGGCGACCTCATCATCTACGGACGCGGCGACCCGACATTTGCGGCGAGTCTCAATGGCGGCGACTACACTAAAGCGATTGACGATTTCGCGGCGCGCATCGTGGCGGCTAATGTGAAGCGCGTCGAAGGCAACATCGTCGGCGACGAGAGTTATTTCACGGGGCCGCGCATGGGCTACGGCTGGGAGTGGGAAGATTTGCAGTGGGAAGACGGCGCGGAGATTTCCGCCCTGACCGTCAACGATAATGCGCTCGATCTTTTAGTCAATCCCGGCGCGTCGGTCGGTGCGCCTGCCATCGTGACGACAGGGCCGGTCACGCCGTTTGTGACGATTGTCAATCGCGTGACGACCGGACAGAGCGGAACAAAGCGCGACCTGACCGTGATTCGTCCGCTCGGCACAAACACCATCGAAGTGAGCGGCAGCGTGCCCGTCGGCCTCGAAGCTCCGAACAAGGGTCGCGTCGGAAGCGTCGCCATCACGAACCCCGCGCTGCTCTTCGTCGAGATGCTGCGCTCATCGCTCGCCGCGAAAGGCATCATCATCACCGGACTGTCGCAGGCGATTGACGCGCGCGGGCGTGTGCTTGCTCCTTTATCAATCAACTCGCTCGTCGAAATCACGAACGTGCAATCGCAGCCTTTGAGCGTCATCGCCGCAGACACCCTGAAGCCCAGCCAGAATCTTTACACCGAACTCGTCCTGCGCGCGCTCGGCAAATTCGTTTCGCCCAACGGGACGACTCCCGAACACACAACCGCCGACGACGGCATCGAAGCCGTCAAGACTTTTCTACGCGCCGCCGGAATCGAGCCGCGCAATCAAGTCGTTCAGCGCGACGGCTCTGGACTCACGCGCCACGACTACATCACCGCCAGCGCCACGCTCCAACTGCTCACCTACATGAACACGCACCGCTACGCCGCAGCCTTTCGTGACGCGCTGCCCATCGCGGGCGTTGACGGAACGCTGCGCACACGTCTGCGCGGAACTCCTGCGGCTGGAAACCTGCGCGCCAAGACCGGCACCATCAACGGCGTTGCCTCGCTCTCCGGCTACGTCACGAGCGCCGCTGGCGAGCATCTGGTCTTTTCCATCATTCTGAACAACTATCCAGAAGAAGCGACGGCGCGCAGGACTTATATTGATAACATCGCTGTGCTGCTGGCATCGTTCGCCGGACACTCGTAAGAGAGGCGTTCTCGACTTGGTTAATTGATAAATGATGTGGCACAATCTCTCACCCGCGAGGAACTGTGACCAACCCGCAAACGGTTGACCATCCATCTCGGAAATTCCAGCGCACGGTCAAGTAATAGCATCGCTAGAATCAAAAGAGTAGAATTGGCGCGGAGCGTCATCTGTTATGGTCGAGAAGTCCGATACATTGAACCATCAATCCGACGCACAACTCGCAAAAGACCAAAGCGCGCGGTCTGAAGAAATCCGCAAGGCTCTTCGGCGTTTGCGCGAGATTGGCGAAAAGCTCCCTACAGTTGATGCTGTTGCCATCGTGCGAGAAGGTAGAGATTTGGCGGGGCAAGGTTCTCGTTAATGATTGTTGCCGATGCCAATCTGCTTGTTGTTTTAGTTAGTGGCGATCCTCGCGGCAATCGAGTGCTTCAATACTTTACTGAGTGGCTCGACAATAATATTGAAATCCACGCCCCAACTCTGGCTCAATACGAGATTGCCAATGCTTTGACCAGACTGATTGTCGGCGGGGCGTTCCAACAGGATAAAGTTGAAGAGGCGTGGAACAATATTTCTATTCTGCCGATTCAATATCATCACTTGACGAACACGGGGCGCGTGGTTGAAATTGCTCTTGCTTTGAATCGAAAGAACGCCTACGACGCGGCATACATCGCATTAGCCGAAATGCTGGGCGCTGAGTTATGGACATTAGACAGTCCGTTATATCTTAATGCCAAGGGTCTTGGTTTCCCTGTGAATCTCATTTCGTAAGTGCGCGTCTCTTCATTCGCTTAACTCCAACTTCCGATGCAGTTCATCAAATTTCACGGCTTCGGCAACGATTATCTGGTCTTTGAAGCGGCTGGGCTTGCGGGCGTCAATTCATTGAACGACTTTGCGCGCCGCATCTCGGATCGTCATTACGGCGCGGGCGCGGACGGCATCACGGTCGTCAGTCGCAGTGAAGACGAGAGCGCGGATTTCAATGTTCGCATCTTCAACGCCGACGGCAGCGAGGCCAGTCTCTCAGGCAACGGCACGCGCTGCACGGTCGCGTATCTTTACTATCGCGGACTCTGGTCTGAAGATGAGTTGCGCTTAAAGACGCGCGCGGGAGTCAAACGCTATCACCTGCGCGAGCGCGTGAGCGACGGGCATTACTGGTTTGAATCCGAGCTAGGCCAGCCGGGATTCGAGAGCGATAAGATTCCGATGTTGACGGATGAACGGCGCGAGCGCGTCACGGATTATCCGCTCACAGTCGAAGGCACGACGCTGCACGTCACCGCGCTCTCAATGGGCAATCCGAACTGCATCATCTTCGTTGACGAGTTCGATGAGTTGGACTGGCGGCGAATGGGGCGCGCGCTCGAAAATCATGAGCAATTCCCGGAACGCACGAACGTCGTCTTCGTGCGCGTGGTGGATCGCAGCAACATCGAAATCCGGCTCTGGGAGCGCGGCGTCGGCGAAACATTTTCGTCAGGCACTTGTTCATGTGCGGCTGCGGTCGCAAGTTGTATCAACGAGAAGACGGACAGGCACGTCAACGTGCACACACAGGGCGGATTGATTGAAGTCGTCTGGCGCGAGGACGGCGAGGTCGTGATGACGGGACGCGCCGATGTGGTTTACAGCGGCGAGTGGCTAGGAGAAGAAAAGCAGGAGTCAGAATCCAGAAGCCAGAATCCAGAATAAAAGAAAAACAGAAGAGGCTTCCGCCTTATCCTTCTGGATTCTGACTCCTGAATTCTGAATTCCGCATTTAATCATTAGAGGATTTCCCCATGAAGAATTTTAGTAAGACTGAAAATGTTGCTTCGAGTTTGAAAGCGCGTGACGGCTATCGGCTTTGCGCGTTGATGTTGGTTGCAGGTCTGGCGATGTCGTTCGCGTTGAGCGGATGCGCTAATAAGGCTGCTGAAGCGCCAAAGGTTGCGACGAAGGATAGCGAGTCGCGTGGCGCGACGACGGTCAGCGTGCCCGCCGATGTTCCAACGTGGTTTGGTAATCCCGCGCGCAACTTTTACGGCTCTGGACCCTGGCCTAGTCAACCGCTCGACGTGATCTGGTCTGTCAAGACCAAGACCATCTCCGGGCACTTTCACAAAGATGGATGGGGCGGTTCGGGTTGGCCTGGGCAGCCCGCTATCGTCGGCGACCGCGTTTATTTCGGGTCGGCTGATGGGAAGGTTTATTGCCTGAACAAGAGCGACGGGAGTGTGATCTGGACTTATCAGACGACCGACAGCGCGAAGTCTTCGCCCGCAGTCGTCGGCGACCGATTGGTTATCGGCAATCTCGATCACACGGTCTATTGTCTGAATACTAATGACGGCTCGCTCGTCTGGAAATACCAGACGGGTTTCGAGACAGACTCTTCGCCCTCAATCGTTGACGGGCGTGTCTATATCGGCGGCGAAGATCACAACTATTACTGCTTCGATCTGAAAGACGGCAAGATTATTTTCAAGACGCCGCTCGGCGGCTCTGTCGAAGGCGGCTCGACTGTGGTTGACGGGCACATCTACGTCGGCACGGAAGCGGGCGATCTTTACAGTTTGAAAATAGAAGACGGCTCGGTTGAGTGGAAATCGCGCATCGGCACGGACACGGATGCGACGCCTGCGGTCGTCAACGGTTTGATCTACACAGATGCTGAAGATGGTTACGTCTATTGCTACAGGCAATCGAACGGCGAGTTAGTCTGGAAGTATAAAGCCGAAGGCGGACTGGCGGCGAACTACAAAGAGCGTAGCGGCTTCTGGGCCAGCCCTGTGGTCACGAACGGAAAAGTCTATGTCGGCTCGAACAACGGCATCATGTATTGCCTGACGGCGGACAAAGGCGAACTCGTCTGGAAACATCAGACGCGCGCTCCTATCTGGGGTAGTAGCCCTGTGGTTGATGGCCGCGTCGTCTTCGGCGACAAATCAGGATACGTTTACATGCTCTCTGCTGACGATGGCAGCTTGATTCAGGAGATCAAAATCGGCGACAACGTGGACGCCACACCGGCAATCGTCGGCGGTCGCATCTACGTCGGCGCATTCAACGGCAAGCTCTACTGTCTCGGAGGGAAAAGCAGTTAGCAGTAGGCAGTAGGCAGTGGGCAGTTAAAAACAGGAGACGAATGTCTTTTGCTTTTCAACTGACCACTGACCACTGACCACTGACCACTGACTAATGATTTATCTGATTGACAACACGATTGATGGCGAAGGCGTCAGCCCGCGCGAGATTAAGGCTGCGTTGGAGCAGTTGCGGTCTGAGACGCCAATCGTCATGGAGCATTACAAAGACGTTTCGCTCAAGCGCGTCAATCAACTCTCACCTTCGCACATTATTCTGAGCGGGCAGAGTCATCCCTGGACAAGCTACACGCCGGAATCTCTCGCCGGAGTTTTTGAAGTCATCCACGAAGCACGGCAACCCGTTCTCGGCGTTTGCGGCGGGCATCAACAGATTGCGCTCGCTTACGGTTCGACGCTTGGAATAATGAAGCGCATCGAGCCGGGCGAAGGCTACGAGGGCGCTCTGAAGTTGCGCGGCTTTTACGATGTCGAGACAGATGGCGAAGGTATCTTTGCTGGCTTGCCGCGTCGCGTTACGGTCTGGGAGTCGCATTATGAGGAAGTAAAAGAACTGCCCGCCGATTTTGAGTTGACGGCCTCCAGCGAGACCTGTCGCATTGAGGCCATGCAACACGCATCACGCCCACTCTTCAGCGTGCAGTTTCACCCGGAACTTTTCGACGAAGAACATCCGCATGGCAAAAGTATCATGGAAAACTTTCTGAGCCTGTGAGGCTCGATCCTTAAAACCCCTCTTGCATCGGCTATCAAACGCTGCCTTGATCTCACACGCGGCTACGCTTATTGATGCTCCACTTAACCGAGAGCACAAAGAGAAAGATGGGGGCGAAGATTATCAATTCGATGATTCCCATTTTAAGCAAATCACTCAGAACGCCATGAGAAAGGAAATACACCGGATCAATGCCCGTCAGTTGATAGTAGTCAATCAGTCCTAAACCGAATCTACGAGTTGAGAACGGCCACAGCAGTTCCACGCCCGGCATGGTTTTGGTAGTGGCGAAATCCAACAGCCCGTGCGAGAAGATTGCGCCCGCGCACCCCACCGCTAATCTGATGTTGGCTAATCCCGCCGCTAAGAAACAGATCAGGCTGATAACGGCGGCGAAGATTAAGGAGTGCGTGAAGCCGCGATGCCAGCTAGTCGCCAGAAAGAAGTCAAAGTCAGGCGCGATAGAGAGCGCCGCGCCCAGCAGCAGCGGCTTCCAGTTTTTCACAGGCGAGGCTTCGGGGAGCGTGATGGCAACTATTGAGGCCCCGATCAGTCCATGAGCGAGAGGGAGCGGCATGTGTTGAATTCTTTGAGCTGGCCGACGGCTGACAGCAGGTGATACTTGACCCGCTCTCTATTTCTTGCTGCCCTTCCTGGCGCTTTTCTTTAAGACCTTGCTTTGATCGGTCGCGCTGTCGGCACGAATAATAGCCACCACTTCATAAAGGTGCGGCTCAATCGCGGCGATTTTCAGTATCTCCGTTAGATACGGGATCATGGTCGTATGTTGCAGCATCTCATTAAAAGCGTCGCGGTTCTGCCACTGCGAATAGCTCACCACCTGCGTCTGATCCAGGCTCCGGTGAATATTGATTGAGATAAAGCCAGGTTGCTTATGGATTACTTCCTCGCCCGCACGAATGAGTAACTCGACGAGTTGCTGTTGTTGCTCCGGCTCGACGGTAAAGACGGTGATGGAAGTTATCACTTCAGAGCCGGTGACGATGGTTGTCATTGATTCCCCTTTCCAGTTAGCGCGCGAGACTCTTTCATGTCTTATCTCTTAAGAACTGCTCAAACGCCTGACTGACGGATGTCGGAGTCAGGGCTTCACCTCTGACAGCCTGCGCAGCGCTGCGTGAGCTATTGAGAATAGGAGCGGGATGAGATTCTCTTCGCTCGCGCTTCCGCTTGGATTTACTCTTGACGGCGTTCAGGTATGCGAGGTAACGCTCATGCTCGGCTTTCTGCATCTTGACGATCCGCACGTCGAGCAGATAACTACACTCGGCCTCTTTTTTCGCCAACTGTTCAAACCACACGGAGACGGTCAACATCGCCACCGGCCCATCCGGGAGTTGGAGTTTAACTCCTAAATAGCTCTCTCCGGCTGTCAGATAAACATTGCCGAGACGCACGGAAGGCAAGAGTAGCGTCAAGCCACGCTTACTCAACTCGCGCGTGTAGCCGACGAGCGCCGGAGCATCCGGCAATCTCTTCAAGGACGCTTTCTCTGAATCAACCGGCGTAATGATGAAAGGGAGGCGTGCCTCAGAGCGTGCTTCGCTTCTCAGCAGCCGTCGCTCACTGGCATACCGGCGCAGGCGTGCGGTCACGAAACGGATTAAGTCGGAGGTTCTTCCTGCCATGTCACTAATTCCAGCCGGACATTCTGAAGCTGACGATTTCGAGATGTCAGGTTACATCAGAAGAAATGAGGATGACAAATCTAGCGGTAGGTTTCTCCGTCTCGCCGCAGCCGGGCGGAGAGGCCCTCGACCTCAGCGGGATTGACCCTGAGCGTGATTTCGTTGTGGGCTGGCGCGGGGCCGCTTCCTCAACGAGCGAGTCCAGACTCATTCAATGCGTTAGCTCTTCGCCGTGCGACTCCGATAGGCTCGCTCCAGCGCGCTGCGCATCTGCTCCTCGCTCCAGGGTTTCGGAATGAAAGACTGGACGATGCCGGAACTGATCTCTTTAATCATATCTCCGACCTGCGCGAATCCAGTCAACATGATCCTGAAACTGCCGGGACAAATCTCCGCAGCTTCGCGCAGGAACTCGATCCCGGAGATGTCCGGCATACTCCAATCGCTGATGATAATATCGGGCGCGTATTGCGCGATCATCCGGCGCGCTTCAGAGATGGTTGATGCGGTGTGCACCTCGTATTCATCACTGAACATCTCTTTGAAAATGTCCAGGAGCACGGCTTCATCATCAAGATAGAAGATCGTAGGCTTCACGATTATTACTACTCCCTCTCATCAGGCCTGCGAAGGCAGTGATAGCAACCCGACCGTTCTCGCAAAAGCGAACCGCACACGTCGCCCTGCTTAAACAGTTTGGATTTTCTGCCAGCTATACGTTTAATTGCGATGTCGAACATCAGTGCGAAGCCCGATCAACGCGGCCTGAAGAGAAGACTTCCACATCTGCGAAAGGATTATACTCTACCTTTGGTTTGAATCAACGAGGATTTCAGCGCTTTGCCAACCACTGCTTCAACGAGAGCCATCACGAGGTGGACGAAACCGCTTTAGATTTTCCTGACCACATCGCCGATCCGAATCACGCCGGCCTGAACGACCTTCGCATTGATGCCGCGCAGGTGAAGCTCTTTCCCCAGAGGTGAATTGACAAACTTCATCGCATCCATCCCGAAACGCGCGACAAACTTTTTGCAGCCCGTGTGAGGTTGAGCGGTGACTTCGATGATGGCCGAGCCGAGCACGAGGCGTGTCCCGGCGGGCAGATTCTCCGCGCTCAAATCCATGTCTATGTAAAGCTGATCGCCAGCCAGTTGCCAGCGCTCTTTAGTTTGCGCCACGAGAGCCGTCACGCGAGAGTTCATAATGTTGAGTTGCGTGTCTGGATGCGGCAACCCGTCTGCGGTGCGAGAACTGCGGCGATGCTTCCAACTGTCGCCCACGAGACCTTCTACTAAATGAAGTTCACCTTCTTCTAAAACTTCCCGCTCATCCGAAGCCGGTCGTCGCACAATCAACTCCAACACGCCTTCATCCTTCGGCGATTGTCGTATCCGTTCTAAAACAGCCTCAAGCTCTTCCATCGTCAAATGTTTCACAACCATCATTAAGGTATAGCGTCCGCTCTGGCTGCCTCTGCTGGACTCTCCTCTTTATATTTATTGAGCCTTTTCATAAATCGGGTGGCTCTATTCAATTTGTAATACTCTAGAAATGTATCGAACACTACTCGATTCCTGTTGATGATTCTCAGGAAATAGTCCAGCGGAAATGCAACGTCTTCCAAACGCACAAGGTCGCTGTAAATATAGTGTTCGATCATTGCCATGTAGTAAAATAAACTATCGAAACAATCGCGGATATATTGCTCCTTATCACCGAAATTAAAATCAGAAACACGAAGTGCCTTCACGTAATCTTGTTCCCCGATTTTTAAATGAAGTCCCGGTTTGACCTCGAATTCGACATCGTTCCAGTCGAGCATTTTCATGGCCGCAGAGGCGTCAGAATCCGAGAGCATTTCATCAAGCAATTTCTTTGCTGCCTCCGCCTGCTTCCATCGTAATTCGATCTGGCTTTGTTCCAACTCGCGCACGCGCTGCTCACGATTCTGCTTCTGTTCAGAAACGTACTTGAGCAGAGCGAGGATCAGACCTATCACAGCGCCCACCCATGATAAGGTCTGAATCCAGTCTTTCCAATTTGGATCAATAGGTTGGACGATCATAATAATTCTCCGATGAAGTTTATTTCGTATCCTAACATAGCTTGGATTTGGGTTGCGGCGCTCATTGTCGGAGAATAGGCGGCGCAGGCTGTGTCACGCGCTTCGGCGGGTTGCGCCGCAACTCTTCCATCAGATACTTCACAGCAGCTTCGAGCGTCGGGTCTTCGCCGCGCGCGGTCGCGTCCGGGCGATCCACCACTTCCACATCCGGGTCAACGCCGACGCCTTCGACAGCCCATTGTCCGTTCACATCGAGCAAACGGAACGCAGGTGTGCTGAGACTTCCACCGTCAGCAAGCGGCGGATTGCCTGAGAGACCGATCAGGCCGCCCCACGTCGTCGTGCCGAAGATTTTGCCGAGTTGACGTTCGCGGAAGTAGTAAGGCAAGGCGTCGCCGCCGGAGCCTGCGTAACCGTTGATGAGCATCGCTTTCGGCCCGGCGTTGGAGAAGGCTGGCGTCCTGGTAATTTCGATACCGCGCCGCACCCAGTAGTTGAGCGGCGTGCGCTCCAGGAGTTCGATCATGCGGTCTGGGATGAAGCCGCCGCCGTTGTAGCGGTCGTCAATGATGAGCGCGTCCTTGTTGGCCTGCGGGTAGAAGTTCTTGAAGAGTTCGCGGTTTCCTTCGACCGCCGTGTTGGGGACGTGGATGTAGCCGATGCGCCCGCCGGAAAGTTTATCAACGAGCGCGCGAGTTGCCTGCACCCAATCGAGATAACGCACGTTCGCCTCGTTCTTGATCGGTCTCACACGCTCATCATGCGCGCCCGCCGCGTCCGGGCGATTATTGATTGAGAGCGTCACGACGCGGTTGGCCTTGCCTTGCAGCAACTCGTAAAAGTTTTTCACGCCGCGTGTCGAATGACCATCAACGGCGAGGATGTAATCGCCGGCCTTCACGCGCACGCCCGGCTCTGTCAGAGGCGAGCGAAAACTGTCCTGCCAGTTCTCGCCGGGAAAGATGTGCGCGATCCTGAAGTAACCGGAAGAGTCCGGCATGATCTCCGCGCCGAGCAGTCCGCCGTCGCTGCGCGTGACGGGTGATGGATTATCGCCGCGTTCGACGTAGATATGACCGGCACTCAACTCGTTGCCCATCTCCGTCAACACGAAGTTGAGGTCTTCGCGGTTGGCGATGTAGGGCACGAGTGCGCCGTATTTCGCGCGGATCGCCTGCCAGTCAAGGCCATGCATGTTCGGGTCGTAGAACCAGTCGCGCATGATGCGCCAGGCGTCCGTGTACTCCTGTGCCCACTCAGCCTTCGGATCAATCTTCATCGTCATGCCGTCGAGTTTGAGCAAGCCCGCTTCCGGTTTCTGCCCCGGAGCGACGGGCGCGATGCCGTAGTTGTTATCACGCGCCGCGAAGACGATGTGCTTGGCGTCGGCAGAGAGATCGTAATCAAGTATGCCTTCGATGATGGTCTGTTCGGCTTTCGCATCAAGGTTGTAGAGCGCGAGTTTGCCCGCGCCAGAGAGATAGAGCACGCCGTCGGGAGTCGCTGTTAGCCCACGATAGTTTGCGTCCGGCCCCGGGATTGCCCGCACGCGATTCGCAAATCCGTCAAAATCTATCCTGACTGTGACGGGCTGTGTGGGTTGACGCTGTGTGGGATTGTAAGGCAACTCAGGCAGTCCTGGGCCGATGCGTACAATGTCGGACGATTGTTCAGGTGACGGTGAAGCTGCGGGTTGCGCGGGCGTCGGCTGTGTTTCGGGCGAGGCTTGCGGCTTCGCGCCCTGCGGTGGCGGTTGTGCTGGATTGGGCGGTGGCGTGAGCGGTTGCTCTTTCGTCTTCACGCGCTCTTCATCGCTCGTCGGTAAAAAAAGTGCGGGGCCATCCGCCGCGAGGAGGCCGACATAGACGCGCGTCGGATTCGTGTAGAGATAGTTGAACTCGAAGGCGCTGAAGGTGAGATTAAAATCGCGGTTCGAGAGAAAATATAGATAACGACCCTTCGGATCGAAGACAGGCGAAGTGTCGCTCGTCATGCCGCCCGTGAGCTTTTGTGTCTGACCGCTGGCGAGCGAGTAGGCCCAGATTTCGGAGAACTGGTTGTCACCCAGTTTCGTGTACGCGAGCCAGCGATTGTCCGGCGACCAAGTGTAGTAAGTGATGTCGTTGCGAGTGCTATGGTCAACGTCAACGGTTCTGCCGGTGGCAACATTCACATAACGCAGACGCTGTTTCTTATCACTGTAAGCGAGCATGGTGCTGTCGGGCGACCAGACAACGGGAAAGCGCCAGATGTCGCCGTCCGTCGTCACGCGCCGCTCCGTGCCCGTGCCGTCTGATGGGCGAACATAAATCTCATACTCACCCGAACGGTCGCTCAGGTACGCGACCCAGCGTCCATCGGGCGACCACGCGGGCGCAATCTCGCGCACGCCCTGCGAGTCTGTGAGATTACGCACCTCACCTTCTTTCGCAGGCGCGGTGAAGACATCGCCACGCGCGCCGAACAGTGCACGCGCGCCGCTCGGCGAGATGGCGAAGGTTTCGATGTTCGCCTTCACGTCTTTCGAGTAGGGATAAGTATCCGGGAAGTCGCCATAGACTT
Organism: Acidobacteriota bacterium; assembly: GCA_032159235.1. Taxonomy (GTDB): domain Bacteria; phylum Acidobacteriota; class Blastocatellia; order Pyrinomonadales; family Pyrinomonadaceae; genus QHXM01. The sequence continues at coordinate 25,037 of JAVHWW010000021.1, read as the reverse complement.
TGATTGGGATGCGTTCTTCTTTATCCGTCTTCGTGTTGAGGCGATAGATGAAGCCGCCTGCCTCATAAACTAATTCATCACCGGAGCCGCTCGGCCAGAGCACGTCGTAGTCCGTGTGATTCGTCAGCTTGCGCGTCTGTTTGGTGCGTGTGTTGTAGGCGAAGACGTTCATCGTCCAGTCGCGGTCGGAAATGTAGTAGATACTGTCGCCGAGCCAGACGGGAACCATGTCCTGTGCGCGTGTGTTCGTGATCTGCTCTGAGGTATTGTTCTTGAGATCGTAAATCCACACATCCGGCGACTGGCCGCCGCGATAGCGTTTCCAACCGCGAAACTCGTTGGAGATGGGCGTAAAGGCGAGGCGTGTGCCGTCGGGCGAGTAGCTCGCGCCGCCGCTCTCTGTGATTTGCAGCGGCTGCTCTTCGCCGCCCTCGAATGAAATCAGATACGGGCGTCCGAGACGGTCGCTGTATGGAACACGATTGGCGCGAAAGAGCACGTACTTGCCGTCCGGCGTCCAGCCCAAAACGCGATTGTCCCAACCTCCGCGCGGCGGCAATGCTCCCGTGTCGTTATGGAAAGTGAGTTGACGCGGCTGTCCGCCATCAACAGAGATGACGTAAACCTGTCGCGTGCCGTCATACTCGCCGGAGAAAGCTATCCATCGTCCATCGGGCGAGAACTTCGGAAAGAGTTCAAGTCCCGGATGCGACGTGAGGCGACGCGCCGTGCCGCCCGATGCCGAAACAGTCCAGATGTCGCCCGCATAGACGAAGGCAATCATGTCGCCGTGTATGTCCGGGAAACGCAACAGCCGTGCGAGGCCGTCGCTCTGAGATTGCGCGGTTGCGTTCGTGATGAACGCGAGAAGAATTAAAAGGATGAGGACGAGAGACCTACGCATACTTGTTAGCTCCTTAGAAGAAAGTGCATATTTGATGCCGGATTAGCTTTCATACAGTGAAATGCGTTCGAGTTCAAGCGGAAAGTTGATTGAGCCTTCTTGAAGCCATCAACGCGGCAGGGTAGGATAGATAGCGATTCATCAATGATTGACGTGAAAGATATGGCTCGCACGATAGTCGCAATCAATGGTTTTTCTTCTGAAGTCGGCAAGACAACCTTGCTGTGCGAACTGCTCGGCGCGCTGCCCGGCTGGGAGGCGATCAAATGCACGCGCGGACATTATCGCTCGTGCGGCAAAGACCCGGAGACTTGCTGCGTCAGTCATCTCTTAGGCGACGAGCCGCTCATCCGTTCGGGACGTTCGGAGACTTACACTCCGGGCAAAGATACTGGACGCTACTGGGACGCCGGCGCGTCCGCTGTTCACTGGGTGATCGCAACAGATAATCAGGTGGAGCAGGGCATTCAACTCGCGCTCGAACGAGTCCGCGCGCCCGGTGTTTTGATCGAAGGCAACAGCTTTCTGAAATTCGTCGAGGTGGATTTCGCTGTCATGGTGGCACGCGCCGGTGGCGGCCAGATTAAACCTTCCGCACGACGCGCGTTGAAAGTTTGTTCCGCCCTCTACCTGTTCGATGAATCAGGTGATGCGAACGCCGCACGCGAGCGATTCACAATGCGAACTCAGAGTGCCGATGACCGAGCCATCCTCGCCGCGCTTCCCATTTACACGCGCGCTGAACTTCCCTCTTTGATTACACGCATCCAAGAGATTCAAGCTCTGAAGCCTTTCGACTCTGATGGAAACGGCGGGAGTAGAGAAACAAGGAATGCAGCCGCTTGATGAACTGTTAGAAGAATGTGGACGCCTGCACGGTCATCTATGTGCGGGTCAACTGCTTGGCGCGCGGATGGCCGTCTTAGGATGTCGCTTGATCGGCATCGCCGACCCGCGTGGCGCTGACAGAAAAAAGCTGGTCGTGTGGGTTGAGATTGATCGCTGCATGGCGGATGCGGTCGGGGCTGTGACGGGCGTGCGGCTCGGCAAGAGGAGCTTAAAGTATCTGGATTACGGCAAGGTCGCAGCGACTTTTCTCAACACGGAAACCAAAGAGGCCGTGCGTATTGTGGCGTTGGAAGAGTCGCGCGCTCTGGCCGACGCGCGCTACCCGGAGATTGAGAGCAAGAAGGAGCGACAGTTTCGCGCGTACAGAGAAGCGACCGACGACGAGTTGTTCAAGATCGAGCGCGTCGCTGTGGACTACGGCGAGATGGACGCGCCGGGTCGCCCGCGCTCGCGCGTGATATGCGCGTCCTGCCATGAGGGCATCAACGACGGGCGCGAAGTCAGGACTGCCGACGGTCAAGTGCTGTGTCGCCCGTGCGCTGCTGGTGGTTACTATCGAAAGCTCTAGGGCGAATTGCTCTGGTTCTGGCTCTGTGCTGATTTAATCGCGCACCACGCCTGTCTGATTCCGCCCAGATGGTAAGCCGTGTGAGTTAAGATGGCGAGCGCGCCCGCGATGCCGTATTCACCTTCCCAACGCTCATAATTCCTGATCGTCGTCAGGACTCGTTGATAGCTTTCCTTGAGCCTACGCTTCTGCGCGTCCCATTCTTCCGGCGTCACCTCTCGCACACGCTCCCAGATTTCGCGCCAGTCCGAGCTGGTCGTCTCTTCCTTCTGCATCATGTTGTTTAAGACATCCAGATAGAAACGGACATGCTCGACCTGCGCGGCAATTGTCGCGCACTTCTCTGCAATCGAGCGGGAAGCGTCTTCAGCAGAGATGCCATCCAATGTTTCAAACAGGGACGTGCCTTTATCAAGATATATCCCGCGCACATTTTCAAACGTCTCATCCAGACATTCAAAGAGTTCTTTTATAAACTGCTCAAGCGTGATTTGCTGCGACATCGTTTTCCCCATCGTGCGTGAAAATAGATTGAAGACTGTAAGATGCAGAGGCTGATTAAGATTTCTCCGCGAGCAGTGTTTTGATGACGTTCTCCTGCTCCTCATAAAGCCCTTCGCCGATATGCGTGTAGCGCACGCGCCCCTGCTTATCGAGGATGACGATGGTCGGCCATGCTTGAATGTTGTAAGCGTGCCACGTCTCGTAATCGTTGTCGGTCACGACCGGATACTTGATGCCGAGCGAATTGATTTCGCGGCGCACGTTTTCTATTCTTTTCTCGCTGTCAAATTCCGGCGTGTGAACACCGATGACAGTCAGGCCGCGCTCGCGGTATGTGTCGTCAATTTTTTTGATGGTGGGCAGCGTGTTGCGGCAGTTGTAGCAACCGAAAGTCCAGAACTCCACGAGCACGACACGACCGTGCAGCGATTCGAGCTTGAGCGGAGCGGAGTTGATCCATTCACCGGCAGCAAACGCTGGGGCAGGCCGAGCATTGCGCGCGGCGATTAAAGTATCCGACTTCGTTTCAGAATTTTCCGTCGCGGGCGCATCACTGCCGTCGCGCACTTCCGATGCCTCAACGACCGTTGATTGATTGACCGGAGATGAGCGAGGCCAACGGACTGCGGCGAATAATCCGACCACTAACACTAACGCAACACATGTAGCCATCAAAAATCTTCTCTTCATATAATTCCCTTCCTCTCTTTGCGCCTTTAGCCTTATCTTCGCGTCTTTGCGTGAAACATTGTGCTTTCTCGCAAAGACGCGAAGAGGAACTGAAGGCGCAAAGGTTGATTCTGTATCCTTAATTTTTAAGCATCGGCGCTGGCACAAAGCTGAGAACATCTTCGAGCGCGGCGCGCAAGATTTCAGCCACGCTCCATGCCTGCGCGATGCAGCCGCGCGGCGTGTGCGGCGCATCACCATCGAAGATTTCGGAGACCTGGCCTAAGCCCGCCGCACTCAAGTGTTCCTGAAAATTCAGCAGCCAACCTGCCGCACGTGCGCAGCTTTCACCGGAGCGTCCATTCACTTTCAAATAAGCGGTGATGAAAGGCCCCATCAACCACGCCCACACTGTGCCCTGATGATAAGCCCCATCGCGGCTCAGTGAATCGCCCTCATAGCGCCCGCGATACTGCGGATCATGCGGTGAGAGACTACGCAATCCGTCGGGCGTCAGCAGCTCGCGCTCAACGACCGCCACGACGCGCTGCGCCTTCTCCAACTCAAGCATCGAATGCGGCAGACTCACGGCGAAGATTTGATTGGGACGAATAGCAGCGTCTCGCTCTCCGCCATTCACGACATCATAAAGACATCCGGCTTCTTCATTCCAGAACAATTCATTGAAACTCATACGCGACGCTTCGGTCATCTCCGCGTATCGCGTTCGGTTCGCATCATCGCCGAACTGCGCGGCCAACTCTTTCATCACGCAGAGCGCATTATACCAGAGCGCCTGAATCTCGACGGCCAGCCCGCGTCTGGGCGTCACCACCCAATCGCCGACCTTCGCGTCCATCCAAGTCAACTGCACGCCTTCTGCGCCCGCAGAGAGCAAGCCGCTCTCGTCAATGTGGATGTTGTAGCGTGTGCCGCGCACGTGCCAGTCAATGATCTCAACCAGCACGTCGTAAAGATTGGCGCGCACGAACTCTACATCACCCGTGTGGGCGAGAAGCGCGCGGACGGCTTCAAAGAACCAGAGCGTTGCGTCAACGGTGTTGTATTCCGGCTGCTCGCCCGCGTCTGGAAATCTGTTCGGGAGCATCCCGCGATCAACGTGCTTTGCGAACTCCAACAGGATACTTCGTGCGATGTCGGCGCGGTTCGTAGCGAGCGTCAAGCCGGGCAGCGCAATCATCGTGTCGCGTCCCCAATCGCAGAACCAGTGATAACCGGCGATGACCGTCTTCTCTTCCCCGCGCGTGACGATGAATTGATCGGCGGCTGCGACGAGCGCCGTGATGAGTTCGTTGTTGTTGTTCGGCGTCAGTTGAATCGCTTTGCGCCGTGTGATCTCAGACTCACGGAACTCATCAGCACGGCTCAACTCCCGACGCTCTGTTGATGCGATGAGACTCACGCTTGTGCGACCGCTCAAATCGAATTTGAGATTGAACGGGCTGAACAAGTCTTCCTTGAAATCAAATCCACGCGCGCGTTCTTCCGCATACTCGAAGTTGCGATACCAGAAACCGGCAGTCTCAATCTCGTCCGCATCGTGCGCGAAATGAAGCGCAGGCAAATCTGCGTAGGGCTTGATGGTCGTCAGCGCGTCTTCGGTTTGCAGTTGAGGATTGATCGTGTCGCTCTCGTGCGCCAGGCTATGATAATCGCGGAAGGCGATGAGCGGGCGAAGTTCAAGGATGAGGGATGAGGGATGAGGGATGAAGTCGCGTCCGTCGCCCTCTTCTCGAAACTCGAAACCCGGAACTCGAAACTGATACTGAATGACGGTCGTGTTTTCACCGTTCAACATGAAGAGAGACTTTTCGATGATGATTCCTTCAACTTCGTAGGTGAAGATTGGAAACGGATCGAGACGAAAGCCCGTCTGGTATTTGTAGCCTTGCGGGTGGACGACGCCCGTGTATTGATTCGCGGACAATTCGTAGCGGCGTCCGTCAGCGACGAGCGTCTCTTCCAGTTTCGAGAGCATAACAATACGTCCGACCGGCGGCTTCGTGGCGGCGACGAGCAAGCCGTGATAGCGGCGTGTGTTGAGGCCAGTGATGGTCGAAGAGGCGAAGCCACCCAGCCCGTTCGTCTCCAACCACTCGCGCGTCAAAGCCGTTGCCGGATTGCCACAGATGTCCTGCTCGAATCGAATCATTCTGAAACCTCCTGCTCTTTATACAACCTGCACGCTACAGGTCAAAGTAGCCGCCGTTGACTGATACTTCTTCCCGCGCGATGTCGCAGGTGTGTGCGCGAATTATCATTAACTGAATTTGATCTTTCATTCTTTCTTCTTGAGCGAGTTCATCATTACTTCGCGTTGGAGATCAGAGAGAAAAGTTCTCAGCCGGGCGCGCGGTCTGTTATATTGCTGACTCCGCTTGTCTCAAAGAGCTTTAATGTGCCGACGCGCACACTCTTGATTAGTGTCAGGAAAATCATCCGGTCGAATTGGAGGCTCAGATGTCCCGTTTCCGAAAGTTGTGCGCTGGCGCTCTCGCGTTGACGCTCTTAGCTACGCTCCCCTTCAATTTTCAGGCTCAGGCGCGCGCCAACGGTGGGCAAACCAACGCCCCCAAGATGCCTGCGGCGATGCCGTACATGACGGAGCCAGCGCTCTCGCCTGACGCTTCAGAGATCGCATTCGTTTCGGGCGGCGACATCTGGACGGTGCCGTCGGCTGGTGGCACAGCGCATCTACTCGTCTCGCATCCGGCGACCGAATCGCGCCCGCTCTATTCACCCGATGGCCTTCAACTCGCCTTCGTCTCCACACGCACGGGCAACGGCGACATCTACGTGCTCACGCTCGACACGGGCGACCTGCGCCGCATCACGTTCGACGACGGACTCGATCAACTCGACGCCTGGTCGCGCGACGGCCACTGGCTCTACTTCTCCTCGACGAGCCGCGACATCTCAGGCATGAACGACATCTTTCGCGTCAGCGCCGAAGGCGGCACACCGATGCAGACGAGCGCCGACCGCTACACGAACGAATACTTCTCTGCGCCTTCACCGGACGGCGTGTCGCTCGCGTTCACGGCGCGCGGTCTCGTCTCAGGGCAATGGTGGCGTTACGGCCACAGCCACATTGACGAATCGGAAGTCTGGTTGCTGCGCGGTCTCAATAGCGAGCAGCCGACTTATGAGCGCGTCACAGCAGGCGGTGATGCCAAAGAAGTCTGGCCGATGTGGAGCGGCGACGGGCGCAGGCTCTTTTACGTTTCGGATCGCACGGACGGCAAACTGCTAACAACTCGTGAAGGCGCGCAGAATCTCTGGCGCGTCAGTGTCGGACATGATGATTACACGCGCCTCACAAACTTCCATGAGGGACGTGTGCTCTGGCCCAACATCTCTGACAACGGACGCGAGATCGTCTTCGAGCACAACTTCCGCATCTGGAAATTGGACACCGAGAGCGGGCGCGCTGACGAAGTGGCGATCACGCTGCGCGGCGCACCTTCGGGGCCAGCGATTGAGCACATCCGCATGAGCGATCAGCTACAGGAAGCTCAGCTTTCGCCCGACGGCAAGAAGGTCGCCTTCGTCGTGCGCGGTGAAGTCTTCGCAGCATCTGCAACAGATGGCGGCGATGCTGCGCGCATCACATTCAGTCCGGCTGACGAATCTCAAATCAGTTGGTCACCGGACAGCCGCAAACTCGTTTACGTCTCCGACCGCGACGGCACGCCGCACCTCTTCATCTACGACTTCACGACGAACGCCGAGACACAATTAACGCGCGACACGGCGGACGATTCAGTTCCGCGCTTCTCGCCCGACGGCAAACTGCTCGCCTTCCAGCGCGGCACGAAGGAACTGCGTGTGCTCGACCTGAGCACGAAACAGGAGCGCGCCATTGCGACCGCCGCGCTCGAACGTCCTCCGATCATCTCGGATCGCCCTTTCGTCTGGTCGCCGGATAGCCGTTGGATCGCTTACATGCCGGTCGGCGAGCGGCAGTTCAGAAATGTCTTCGTCGTATCGGCGAACGGCGGCGCGAGTCGTCCCGCCAGTTTCATCGCCAACTCCAACAGCAACACGATCTCCTGGAGTCCGGACGGCACGTTCATCCTCTTCGACACAGGACAGCGCACGGAGAGCAATCAACTGGCGCGCGTTGATCTGATTCCGCGCACGCCCAGATTCCGCGAAGACCAGTTCCGCGACCTCTTCAGAGAAGAGACGCCGAGAAATGTCACGCCGACGACGCGGCAGGAGAATCGTCCGACCAGTCCCGAATCCCCGAACGTCGCGCCGTCGCCCGCCACATCGCCGTCACCAACGCCATCGCCGAGCGCAAGCACTGAAGAAAAAAGGCCGCCCGCGAAACCCGTGCAGATAGTCTTCGACGAAATCCGCCAGCGTTTGAGCTTGCTGCCCGTCGGCGTGGACGTTGGCTCTCAGACAATCAGTCCAGACGGCAAGTGGGTTTTGATGATTGCTAACGATGCGAATCAGAGGAATCTTTATATCTACTCGCTCGACGAGTTGGCACGCGAGCCTGCGGTCGCAAAGCAGTTGACCGCGACGGCGGGGCAAAAGTCGTGGGCACAGTTCACGCCCGACAGCAAAGAGGTCTTCTATCTCGATCAGGGTCGCATCAACATCGTCGCGCTCGATGGTAAGATTCGCCCACTTGCCGTGAGCGCAGAGATGGACGTTGATTTCTCGCGCGAGAAGATGGAAGTCTTCCACGAGGCGTGGACGTACCTGCGCGACAACTTCTACGACCCGAACTATCACGGCGCGAACTGGGAGCAAGTGCGCGCTGTGTATGAGCCGCTCGTCGCAGGCGCGCACACGTCCGACGAGGTGCGACGACTGTTGCAACTGATGATCGGCGAGTTGAACGCCTCGCATCTTGGCGCGTCCGCTCCACCGAACACGAATCAGGCGACGACAGGCCGTCTGGGTCTGCGCTTCGACCGCCGCGAATACGAAACGACTGGCCGCCTCAAAATCACAGAGATCATCTCGCTCAGTCCCGCCGCGCTCACTGGCAACGTCCATGTCGGAGATTATCTACTCGCCGTTGACGGCCACACGATTGACGCGCGCACGAATCTGGATGAGTTGCTCAACTACAAAACGGGGCGGCGCGTTAGTCTCTCCATCGCATCATCAGCCGACGGAGCGGGCAAGCGTGAGGTCATCGTGCGTCCCGTCAACGCGGCGACGGAGAAAGGCTTGCTCTATCGTCAGTGGGTCGAGAATAATCGCGCGTATGTCGAGCGCATCAGCAACGGTCAACTCGGCTATGTGCACATGTTCGACATGAGTTCCGCCGCGCTCTCGCAACTTTATGTTGACCTCGACGCACAGAACTACGCGCGCAAAGGCGTCGTCATAGATGTCCGCAACAACAACGGCGGCTTCGTCAACGTCTATGCGATTGATGTGCTCTCGCGGCGGGGCTATTTGACAATGACACCGCGCGGCTACGGCTCTGCGCCCGCGCGCACAGTGCTCGGCCAGCGTGCGCTCGAACTCCCGACAATCCTCGTCACCAACCAGCACTCGCTCTCCGATGCCGAAGATTTCACCGAAGGCTATAGGACTCTGCGCCTGGGCAAAGTCGTCGGCGAACCGACTGCGGGATGGATTATCTACACCTGGAATCAATCGCTCATTGACGGCACGGGCTTTCGCCTGCCACGCGTGAAGATCACGGCCAGCGACGGGACGGACATGGAGCGTCACCCGCGTCCGGTTGATGTTGAAATCACGCGCCCGATTGGAGAGACTCTCACGGGGCGCGATTCACAACTCGATGCCGCCGTGCGCGAGTTGCTCAATCAACTCGGCAGCCGCGTGCAACACTGAGACTCTTGCCTGTCGCTTCACAGATATACATACATGTATGTATAGTATGAGATGAGATGAGATGAGATGAGATTCACTTGGGACGAAGAGAAAGCAGCAGCGAATCGCGCAAAGCATGAAGTGAGCTTTGAGGATGCGCGATATGTTTTTACTGACCCTTTCGCAGTGGACGACTATGACGAGTCTCATTCAGATGAAGAAACCCGTTTTCAGCGTATTGGCATGGCGCACGGCAGACTTCTGACCGTCACCTATACAATGCCCAGCGCCGAAACGGAAGAAGAGACGTATCGTCTGATTAGCGCGTGGCCTGCTACGAAAAGAGAGAGGAAATTATATGAGGAAGGCGAAGAATAGAGAGGCGAACAAACCGACTCGCCGATTCCGTCGAGTCTCACCTGACCGTGTCGCTTCTCAAGAGGAGATGAAGCCCAGCAACACCAAGGTCAGGGTGACAATGTATTTGGACCTGGACGTGCTTAACTACTTCAAGCAACGCGCCGAGCAGCCCCGCGCCGCGCCTTACCAGACACAGATCAATCACGAATTGCGCGCGCTCATGGAGGGCAACGCGCGGGCGGCGCATCAATCACTGGTTGATGATGAGCAGTTTATCGCCGCCGTCGCCGAGCGTGTGAAGGAGAGAACCGCGCGGCGGCCAGGCAGAATAAGACGCACTGCATCAAAAAAGAGTCGAGAGCGATCATTATGAAACTCATCACTATCCGCGCTTTAGCCGCATGGAGCATCGCAGCGATACTTGTTGTCATCGGGTTTCCGCTCGTCTTTGCTCAGGCGCAATACAACGCCAACACTTTTTCAGGTTTGCATTGGCGGATGATCGGCCCGTTTCGCGGCGGACGTGTCAATGCCGTCACGGGCGTGCCGGGACAACCGACCACTTTCTACTTCGGCTCGGTCGGCGGAGGCGTCTGGAAGACGATCAACTCCGGTCGGACGTGGACGCCTGTCTTCGACTCTCAACCTATCGCGTCAATCGGCGCTCTCGGCGTCGCACCATCGAATCCGAACGTCGTCTATGTCGGCACGGGCGAAGCGGACATGCGCTCGCAGATTTCTTACGGCAACGGGATGTACAAATCATTGGACGCCGGAAAGACCTGGACGCATATCGGCCTTGACAACACGCGACAGATTGGCCGCGTCATCGTTGATCCGAAGAATCCCAACGTCGTCTTCGTCGCCGCACTCGGCCACGTTTACGGCGCGAATCCTGACAGAGGCGTTTATCGCTCGCGCGACGGCGGCGCGACGTGGCAGAAAGTACTGTTTAAGAATGAGAACGTCGGAGCGATTGACCTCGCGTTCGATCCGCAGAATTCGCAGATTGTTTATGCGACCCTTTGGAACACACGGCGTCCGCCCTGGAGTATCTACCCGCCATCGTATGGGCCGGGCAGTGGCATCTTCAAATCCACAGACGGCGGCAACACCTGGCAGCCTCTGACGAATGGTGTTCCGACAGAAGGACTCGGACATATCGGCATCGCCGTCGCGCCGACAAATAACAAGCGCGTCTATGCCATCGTTGATGCAAAGGTCGGTGGCCTTTATCGTTCGGATGATGCGGGCGCGACGTGGAGCCTGATTTCAGATGACAAGCGAATCTGGGGACGCGGCTGGTACTTCTGCAAGATTGTCGTTGATCCGAAGAACGCGGACATCGTGTATGTCTCGAACACGTCGCTCTATCGCTCGACCAACGCGGGCAAGAACTGGACGGCGATTAAGGGCGCGCCCGGCGGCGACGATTATCATCAACTCTGGATTTACCCGGATGATCCGAACCGGATGATTCTCGGCAGCGATCAGGGCGCAATCGTCACGGAGGATGGCGCGCAGACGTGGAGCAGTTGGTACAACCAGCCGACCGCAGAGATGTATCACGTCGCCGCCGATAATCGCTTTCCCTACTGGGTGACAGGCGCGCAGCAGGATAGCGGCTCTATCGGCACACCTACGCGCAGCATTCATGCCGAAATCTCCATGCACGATTGGTCGCCCGTCTGCGCGGGCGGCGAGAGCGACTACACCGCGCCCGATCCACTGCGCCCGGAAATTCTCTACGGAGGTCGCGTGACACGCTGCAACGTCATCACGGGCGAAATCGTCAACGTCTCGCCCGAACGAATGTTGCCTGCGAACACCGCGCGCCATACTTGGACGCTTCCGCTCGTCTTCTCGCAAGCCGATCCGCACGCGCTCTACTTCAGCGATCAATTCTTGTTCAAGACCGTGAACGGCGGCGAGAGTTGGACACAGATTAGTCCAGACCTCACGCGCGAAGACCCCGGTGTGCCGCCTAACCTCGACGAAGCAACTGCGGCGGACGCGCCCACGGAGAAGCGACGCGGCGTCATCTACACCATCGCGCCCTCGCCTCTGCGCGCATCTTTGATCTGGGTCGGAACAGATGATGGCTACATCCATTTGACGAACGACGATGGCAAGACATGGCAGAACGTCACACCACCGGAACTGACTGCCTGGAGTAAGGTCTCGATGATGGACGCTTCGCATTTCGATGTGAACGAAGCCTACGCTGCCGTTGATCGTCATCGCCTCGAAGACAACGAGCCTTATATCTATCGCACGCGCGATGGCGGCAAGACGTGGCAGAGAATCACGAACGGTTTACCGAAGGGCGTCTATACGCAAACCGTGAAGGAAGACACTGAGCGACGCGGGCTGCTCTTCGCAGGCACAGAGCTTGGCGTCTTCGTCTCGTTTGATGATGGCGACCACTGGCAGTCTCTGCAACTCAATCTCCCGCCAGTGTCCATGCGCGATCTCGTCGTTCACGAAGATGATTTGATCGTCGGCACACATGGTCGCGGCTTCTGGGTGCTTGACGACATCACACCGCTTCGTCAACTCAGCGACGAGGTAATGAAAGCGCGTGCGTATCTGTTCCGTCCGGCGGATGCCTACAACATCCCGCAGCCGAGCGAGAACGGCACGCCGCAGCCGCGCGACGAGCCGCTCGCGGAGAATCCGCCATCCGGTGCGATGATAGATTATTATTTGAAGTCCGCATCAACTGGTCCGGTCGTGCTTGAGATACTCGATCCGTCGGGCGCTGTGATTCGCAAGTATTCGAGCGAAGATAAGCAGCCTCCCGTGAATCCAGACACGCTCGATATACCTGCATCTTGGGTGCGCCCGCCTCAGAGCGTTCCCACGACGGCTGGAATGCATCGCTGGATTTGGGACTTGCATCCGACGCCTCCGGCTGATCGTAATGCACGCGCAGGCGGTGGCGGCAATATCTTTGGCCCGCGTGCCCCGGCAGTGCTGCCCGGAAGATATACTGTGAAGCTCACGGTTGAAGGCCGGAGCTATACGCAGCCGCTCAGAGTGAAGAGAGACCCGCGCGCGCAATGATGATTGAATGACACGAATTTAATGGTCAGACCCGCGCGATTTGCTATTATTGAAAGGCTAATCTCTTAATTGGTAACGATCCGTGATTAGTCATATTATAGATGTGTGATGGGTGGCCTTCTTCTGAAGCCATTGTAAAGCCTCGTGGGAGTTAGATGACAATGATGAGCAGTCTCAGCTTGACGGAAAGACAAAGACGAGAACTTGAATTCTACGAAGAGTATTCTGAGCTGACAGGTCAAATAGAGGTCTGCCTCGATCCGATTGCAGGAACTGAGACCCGGCCCTGGAATTCCTATTGGCGAGTAATCGAGATTGTCCGGCAGAATTTTATCTCTGAGAGCCAGAGATTATTAGACTTTGGCTGCGGTAAAGGAGGGTCTTCCGTCACCTTCGCTAAAATCGGCTATGAGGTGTTCGGCTTCGATCTCTCTCCGAATAATATTTCCATTGGCGAACGTTTAGCTCAGAAGTACGGCGTGTCGGAAAGGATACATCTCTCTGTCGGCGTCGCGGAGAAACTTGACTATCCGGCGGAACACTTTGACATGATCGTGGGCACTGACATTCTGCATCACGTGGATATTAGTCAATCGCTGGCCGAGTGCTCAAGAGTGCTTAAGAAAGGAGGGCTGGCTGTCTTTCACGAGCCGGTCAGAGTTCCTCTGTTTGACAGATTGAGAGAGACGAGACTGGGAAGATGGCTGGTTCCCAAAGAAGCCTCGCTTGATCGTCATCTGACACATGATGAGAGGAAGCTGGCCCGCGCTGATTTCGACATCATCAAAAAATTTGACCATCAATTTTCAGCCGAGTACTTCCTGCTCATCTCAAGGCTCGACCGATTCGTCAGAAGGTCGGGCAATAAAAAACCATCGTTTCTCGAAAAAACAGACTCCCGTCTTTTCAAGCTGCTTCCTTTTCTCAAGAAGTTTGGCGGAATCCGCGTTCTCGTTCTGAAGAAACAGTAGTGCTGTCAGCATGTCTGTTAAGAGATTTCTGTTAGTTGCCACTAGCTTCAGCTAGTGGACGCAGGAGCAAAGCATGAATGGGCTTTAGCCAAATTCTTTTGGCTAAAGCCCATCCATTTTAATAATCTTCTTCACCACTAGCTGAAGCTAGTGGCAATTTAGGAGAGAGCCGTTGCCGTTGCCGCCGCCTCCTTTGACGAGATAACGGGAACGATCTCAAAATCCACCAAATCTTCCCAGCGTGCGATCCACTGCTCGAACAAGTGCGGCTCGTCGCTCTCCATCAGTTGAAAACAGCGATCCAGGCTGGCCGTCGTCCAGCTTTCAAGATACCTCAAGCCTTCCGGCAGCATCCGTCCCTGCTCTCGAAATCTACGATAGACCGCCGCAGCATCTTGATTCCTGAAACGCTCAATGACGATAAACAGCATCCAGCCTCCTTCTCAAGCGCGGGCACGAGCGCACTCAGACTCGGTAGAAATTTCGCAGGTTAGCTAGCGAAGCAGGCGCACGATATTATCGTTGAAGGTGAAAGTCAATGGTCAGCGTGGCCTGAAATGAAGACGCGCAGTGAGTCAGTTTCAAAGTTGAGTGCTGAGAATATTGGTTGAGCGATGACGACCGAATCACATGCGAAAGTTGATAGGACAGCAGAGATGGTGGTAAACTTTCGCTCCATTCCAGACCAGGTATGAGACGCCGGTCAAAGTTTCGGCGCGCATCAGTGATTTAATACCACAAACCAACTTCGTTCAGGAGTCCATCCATGAAATCTAAATCTTCGCTTATCGGTCTCGCGCTGCTCATGCTCGTCGTGACCTTTCCGCTTGCCAGAGCGCAAAATACAGAACCGCAGGAAACAGGCCGCGCTGAAGAGCAAGCCACTCAGGAGAAGAAAGATGTTCCGGCTCGCAACGCACCAACTGATCCGCTTGAAGGTCTGAAGTTCCGCAATCTAGGCCCGGCAGCAGGTGGCGGGCGCGTGACGGCTGTGGTTGGAGTTCCCGGACAATCTAACGTCTATTACGCAGGCGCTGCCGCCGGTGGCGTCTTTCGCACAAACGACGGCGGTCTGTCATGGAAACCCATCTTCGAGAAGGAAGCGGTCGCCTCCATCGGCGCGATTGCGCTTGCGCCGTCGAACCCGAACATCGTCTGGGTCGGAACGGGCGAAGCCAACATCCGCAACGACATCTCCGGCGGGCGCGGCGTCTATATGTCAACCGACGGCGGCACGACGTGGCGCTTCATGGGTCTGAAAGATGCCGGGCAAATCTCTTCGGTTGTCGTTGACCCGGATAATCCGAACACAGTCTTCGTCGGCGCGATTGGTCATGCCTGGGGGCCGAATGCAGAGCGCGGTGTCTTTCGTACTACCGATGGCGGCAAGACTTGGGCTAAGGTGCTCTACATCAACGACACCACCGGCGCGAGTTCCCTGATTATGGACCCCGGCAATCCGATGATCCTCTACGCAGGGATGTGGCAGGTGCAACGCCATCCCTGGATGATGGTTTCGGGCGGGACGAGTGGCGGCATCTATCGTTCGCTTGACGGCGGCAGCACCTGGAAGAAATTGACGGATGGTCTGCCGGAAGGCGCAACGGGTCGCATCGGACTCGGAGCAGCGCCGTCGAATCCACGACACATCTACGCGCTCGTTGAGGCGAAGAAAGGCATCCTCTGGGATTCGCTTGATCTCGGCGATCACTGGCGCGAGGTGAGCAACAACCACGCGCTCAATGCGCGTCCCTTCTATTTCAGCGAATTGATGGTCTCGCCCAAAGATGAATCGAGAGTCTATTTCCTCTCCTTCGACGTGCTTCTTTCCGAAGACGGCGGCAAGACGGCGCGCGTCATCGGTCGCGGCGTGCATCCTGATAACCACTCGATGTGGATTGATGCGCAAAATCCTGATCGCGTGATCTTAGGCAACGACGGCGGCGTCTATGTCTCTGCGGATGCTGGCCGGAGTTGGCGCTTTCTCGACAACTTGCCTATCGAGCAGTTCTATCAAGTCGCGGCAGATGATGAGACGCCGTATAACCTCTGCGGCGGTCTTCAAGACAACAACGGATGGTGCGGCCCATCGAACAGCTTGAGCAATACCGGCATCACTAACGATGATTGGTACACGGTAGTCGGCGGCGATGGCGAGTACGTCATCCCCGCGCCCGGCGCTTCACACATCATTTATGCCGACTCGCAGAATGGTTCGATCCGTCGTCTCGACAAAAGAAACGGTTTCTCAAAATCGCTCCGCCCATATCTGCAAGGTGTCGGCGCGATGAAGCCTTCAGATTTGAAGTATCGTTTTAATTGGACATCGCCCATCGCAGTCTCGTACAGCAACGCGGACGAGATTTATCTCGGCGGCAACGTGCTCTTCAAATCAACCGACGGCGGCGCGCACTGGACGCCGATCAGCCCTGACCTGACGCGCAACGATAAATCGAAACAAGAGAGCAGCGGCGGGCCAGTGGAATTAGACCTGAGCGGCGCAGAGACTTTCGGCACGATTCTCTCCTTCTCCATCTCACCCGTTGATCCGAAAATTATCTGGGTCGGAACAGACGACGGCGTCGTGCAGGTGACGCGCGATGGCGGCGCGCATTGGATGAACGTCATCACCAACGTCAAGGGCTTGCCGCAGTGGGGACGCCTGCAACAGATCGAAGCGTCTCCGCTCTCAGCAGATACCGCATACATCGCCGTTGACTTCCACGAAGTTGATAACGATAAGCCTTACGTTTTTAAGACGAACGATTTCGGCCAGTCGTGGACTTCGATTGCTCAAGGTCTGCCACAAGACCAACCCGCCAAAGTGATCCGCGAAGACCCGAACCGGAAAGGCTTTCTCGTCGTCGGAACTGAGACGGGTCTCTTCTATTCAACCAACGACGGCGCGTCATGGATTTCGATTAAGAGTAACTTCCCGACCGTGCCCGTCTATGACATTAAGTTCATCAGGAAGAGCCACGACATGGTCGTCGCCACACACGGGCGCGGACTATTTGTGCTTGACAACATCACGCCGCTCGAAGAGATGAACACACCAGCAGGCAGCTTCCAGCTTTTCAGCACGCTCGCGGCGAATCACTGGCTCTTTTGGAACAAGCGCGGCTTTAGTCTCGGCGGCTACACCGCGCCGAATCCTCCGCGCGGCGCGACCATTGACTACTATCTCCCGGCTGAAATCAAAACCACGCCGGAACAGACAAAGAAGCGAGAGACTCCGGTTAAAATCGTTGTCACTGATGAGCAGGGCGCGACCGTGAGGACTCTGTACGGCCCCGCGAAGATGGGATTCAATCGCGCGAGTTGGGACTTGCGCTATGCTGGCGCGAAGAGATTGAACTTCATTCCGACGCCACCTGCCGGCGAGCGCGAAGAGACGGACTTCCCATCCTTTGCTTCTGCCGGCCCGCCTGTCATCCCCGGCGCTTACAAAATAGCCGTCACGGTCAACGGAAAAACTGCGACGCAGACCGTTCAAGTCGGACTTGATCCACGCTTGCAAACAGACCTCAATGCTTTCCGCGCGCAGATACAGGCCGGGCTGGAATTGCGCGACGAGCTTTCCGCTCTGGTCGAAGCTCTCAATCGCATCAACAGCCTGAAGAAACAGCTTGCGACGCTGCAAGAGTTGCTCGGCGGTGAGGGTCAGGGACAGGAAGTGCAGGCCGCGTATAAACCCGTCATGGAGCAGGCGAGACTCCTCAGCCGCAAGCTGGAAAAGTTGGAGACATCAATCTACAACGACGAAATCCAGCCCGGAGCATCCGACAGCATACACTTCTTAGAGCGCTTCCATGATCGCTTGCAGGGACTCATGCGAAGCGTGGTCTCCGACTACGGTCAAGCACCAAGCGAGGTTCAGCGCGAAGCGATGACAGAGGTGCGCAGGGAACTTGATAGCCATCTGCAAGCGGTGAATCAATTCCTGAGCACGGACGTGGCAGCCTTCAACAAACTAGCAACGGAGCGCGGCGCGAGCACGCTCTTCGCCGGACTACCGATTGAGGTCAAGGCTGGAGATCAGACGACAGCAGGCACTGAAGACGATGAACAGTGAATTAAAAATGTAAAATGAAAAATGCAAAAGTAAGGACGAAAGATACGCTGTCCGTCCTCATTTTGCATTTTTCATTTTTAATTTTGCATTCTTTTATTCTTGTCTTACGTGCTCTGCGCCCAGGTCTTCGAGCAGCTTTTGGAGGTTGTCTGCATCATCGTTGCTTCTGGCTTCGACGCCGAGCAGGATGCCGCCGCCGCGAAGGCCCGCGTCATAAACTCTGGCGCGATGTTCTGGAATGCCTGCGCCGATGAGCGCGCCGACGATGCCGCCGGTGGCCGCGCCCGCGCCCGCACCCGCCAGTGCAGCAACAATCGGCCCGGCAACTACTAAGCCGAGACCCGGAATCACAATCGAAGTTCCGACCGCAACGATAGCAGCGAGCACTGCGCCGATGGTGCCGCCGACCGCGCCACCGATGCCAGCGCCATCCGCCGCGTGCGTTCTGGTCTCGACGGCAAACTCCTTGTTCTTTGTCGCGTCAGACATCAGGACGCTGATTTCGTCGCGCGTATAGCCGCGTTTGATGAGCGCGTCAACGGCTGCCTCAGCCGCCGCGCGGGTGTTGAAAAGTCCGGTGACCAATGTCGCTTTGTTAGCCATGAGCTTTATCACTCCTTCAACTGTCAAATTAACTTGAAAAGCCGTCAACGTGCGTGTTTACACATGCTGCGATGGCAATCCTTGTGCCGACACCACGCCTCTTCTGCTTTATCACAGGGGAACAAAGGGGATTTGCCATCAATGTTGAGCCACTCGTGCGCGCCTTGTCAAATTTCCGCGAAGATGCAGCGCGTCTGCCCAACGCTTCAGCGTATCAAAGCAAAACAAACAAAGCGCGTTTAGCTTTGAAAGGCGACACTCGAAAAAAGTCTGGAGTCTGGAGTCCGTTTGATAAGAGTCCGCTTGATATTTGTCGAGAGTCTGTTTGATTTTTCTTGACTCCAGACCCTAGACTCCAGACTTCAGATTCTTATTCGGGAGGGCAGATGATTAAAGCAGTCATCTTCGACATTGATGGAACGCTCATTGATTCGGTTGACCTGCACGCGCAGGCCTGGCAGGAGACGTTCAAGCATTTCGGCAAAGAGATTCCTTACGAGGACGTGCGCCACCAGATCGGCAAGGGCAGCGATCAACTGTTGCCTGTCTTCTTCTCGAAAGATGAACTCGATAAGTTCGGCGAAGAGATGGAAGAGTATCGCGCTGAACTTTTCAAACGCGACTTTCTTTCGCGTGTCCGTGCCTTTCCAAAAGTGCGCGAGTTATTTCAGAGAATCAAAGATGACGGGCTACGCATCGCCCTCGCCTCATCTGCCAAAGAGGATGAGTTGAAGACCTACAAAAAGATCGCGCATATCGAAGACCTCGTTGAAGAAGAGACTTCTGCTGACGACGCCGATAAATCAAAACCGCATCCAGACATCTTCGAGGCCGCGCTTGAACGTCTGGGCGACATCGAACCGGATGAAGCAATCGCCATCGGCGACACGCCTTACGATGCCGAGGCCGCAGGCAAACTAAATTTGCGAACCATCGGCGTGCGCTGCGGCGGCTTTCCCGAAGCGGAACTCAAAGCGGCGGGCTGCATCGCAATCTATCAAGACCCTGCCGATCTGCTCGCACACTACGATGACTCCGTCATAATGCAAAATTAAAAATTAAAAATGCAAAATGGAAGACGAAAGACGTGCTCTTCGGTCTTCACTTTTGCATTTTTAATTTTTAATTTTTAATTCCAAAGGTGAGGATTCTACACATCAATTCTGCGCGAGCGCTCGGCGGCGGTGAAAGGCATCTGGCCGATCTTGCCAACGCGCTCTCCGAACGCGGGCATGAAGTTTATGCCGCGCTTCCCGCTCGCTCACCGCTTCGTGAAGAACTCAATGCGCTGCCCTCGAACAACATTTTCACTTTACGACTTCGCAACGCGCTCGACGTTTCATCTGCTCTCGAACTCAAGCGTCTGATACGCGCACATCAGATAGAGATTGTCCACGCACATCTGGCGCGCGATTATCCTCTGGCTGCGCTGGCGACGAAGCGCAATCGGCACGCGAAATTCATCATCACGCGCCACGTTCTCTTCCCGCTCAACAGACTTCACTCTGTCACGCTCTCTCGTGTTGCGCGCGTCATCGCCGTCTCACGCGCAGTCGAACGCGCCCTTCTCGCACAGAAGATTTTCCCCGCGAACAAGATTAACGTCATCCCGAACGGCATTGATTTTCGCCGTCTCAATGCAAGCCTTCAGAGTTTCAACCGCGAGGATTTCTGTCGCCATTTGAAGATTCAGCCTGAGAGTCCGCTCGTCGGAACAATCGGAGAGCTTAAACGGCAGAAAGGTCATGAAGATTTCCTGCGTGCGTCGGCTATCGTTGCGCGCAAAAAACCGGACGCGCATTTCATCATCGCTGGCGCAGACACCACGCGCACGGGCGAGCATCGCGCGTCGCTCGAACGTCTCGTCAACAAGCTCCAACTAAATGGCCGCGTGCATTTCACAGGCTGGCTTGACGACGTTGCGCAATTGCTCGCCGCGCTCGACGTTTATGTTTCAGCTTCGCACACGGAATCATTCGGTCTTGCGATAGTCGAAGCGATGGCGGCAGGGCTTCCGGTTGTTGCCACCGCGACCGAAGGCGCGAGAGAAATTATTGATGAAGACGCAGGCACGCTCGTCCCGGTTGGCGACGCTGAAGCACTCGCAGCCGCTATCCTGCGCTTACTTGAAAACCCGACCGAACGAACACGCATCGGCAAACTCGCTCAGACATCAGCGCGGACGAACTTCAGTCTCGAACGAATGGTTGACGCCACGGAGCAGGTGTATTTTGAAGAGCAGAATTCAGAATCCAGAAGTCAGGAGTCAGAATAAAAGAAGAACAAAATCTGTCGAAGCAGGTTTCCGCCTTTTCATTCTGGATTCTGGATTCTGACTCCTGAATTCTGTTTATCAATTTTCGCCGCGAGAATGAAGTCGCTCTCGGTGAGGCCGTCAATCTTGTGTGTCCAGATGCTGACTTCGGCGCGGCCCCAGCCGAACGAGATGTCTGGATGATGTCCCTGTTCTTCTGCTAACTCACCGATACGATTAACGAAATCGAGCGCCTCACGAAAATCCTTAAACTCGAAAACTTTTCTGAGGTGATGCTCTTCGATAACTTCCCAGCCGTCCAGTTGCTCAACGAACTTCTTGATCTCATCGCCTTGCATCGGCGGCACTCCGCCACGACACGGCACACATTCCCTGCTCGCCAGATCAGCCATTACTCGCCTCCTCAAACTTTCACCTGAATTGGAATTATTATATGCACCAGACTCTCAACTGAGAAAGCCGACAGCACAGACACCTTCAAATCCATTCTGCGGACTTGGCAAACGACCTCTCAAGCGGATAGTCTTACAGGCCAAGCTACCAGTTCCTAGTTTTCAGTTTTCAGTTTTCAGCAAGAGGCGACGAGTCCCGGCTGAAAACTGAAAACTGAAAACTGATTACTATTTTTTCAAGGAGAACACGCACGTGGCCGTCATTCATCCTTTTCGCGCTCTGCGTCCGCCTGGCGAGCGGGTGGCGGAGGTGGCGAGTCCGCCTTACGATGTCGTCAGCACAGAGGAAGCACGCGCGTTAGCTGCCGATAATCCGCTCAGTTTTCTACACGTCTCGCGCCCCGAAATTGATTTGCCCGAAGGCACGGACATCTACAGTGATGGTGTCTATCGCAAGGCCGCCGAAAATTTTGAGAAGCTGATTAAGGAATGTCCGCTCGAAGAAGAAAAGACGCCGAGTCTCTATCTCTATCGTCTGATGATGGGCGAACACGAACAGATCGGCGTCGTCGCCTGCTGCGCTGTTGATGAATACGACGCGGGCACGATCCGCAAACACGAACGCACGCGCCGGGACAAGGAAGACGACCGCACGCGCCACATCCTGACCTTGAAATCGCAGACCGGCCCGGTCTTTCTTACCTATCGCGCCAATGACGAGATAAACACGATGGTTTTAGAGACGACTATGACCACGGCCCTCTATGATTTCACCGCCGACGACGGCGTGCAACACACAATCTGGCACACGCCCGATCCAGTCCGCTTCGTACATGCTTTTCTTGAAGTGCCCTCTCTCTACATCGCCGACGGGCATCATCGCGCCGCCAGCGCCAGTCGCGCCCGCGCCGAATTGAAGGAGCGCAGTTTCGGCCACACCGGCGATGAAGAGTACAACTTTTTCCTCGCTGTCATCTTCCCGGACGATCAGTTGCAGATACTTCCCTACAATCGCATCGTGCGCGATCTAAACAGTCTGACGCCCGGTGAATTTCTCCTGCACGTCAAAACAAAATTCAATGTCACGGAAGATGCGCCGCCCACGCCGGAGCGACCCGGCCAGTGGAGTATGTACCTGGTCAAACGCTGGTACGGTCTAACACTCAAAGACAACGCGCCAAAGACGGATGATGCGGTCGCCTCGCTCGACGTGAGCATCCTGCAAGACCAATTGCTCGACCCAATCTTAGGCATCAAGGATGTCCGCACAGACAAGCGCATAGATTTCATCGGCGGCATACGCGGCACAAAAGAGCTTGAGCGGCTCGTTGATGAAGGCAAGGCGGCGGTCGCCTTCTCGCTCTATCCGACATCCATCGCCGATCTGCTGCGAGTCTCCGACGCCGAAGGCATCATGCCGCCCAAGTCAACCTGGTTCGAGCCGAAACTGAGAGACGGGATTTTGATTCACAATATTTGACAGGAGTCAGGAGTCAGAAGCCAGGAGACAGGAGAAAAGAAAATCAGTTAAAGCGGTTTCCGCCTTATTATTCTGACTTCTGAATTCTGGATTCTGAATTCTGCTTTTCGCTTATGCACGTACTAATCGCTGATAAATTCGAGCAGTCCGGGCGGGATGGTCTGGCTGCGATTGGTTGCGATGTTTCGTTCCAGCCTGATTTGAAGGACGAGGCGTTGGTCGAGGCGATCCGAGAGTTGAAGCCGGATGTGCTGGTCGTGCGCTCGACGAAGGTGACGGAGGCTGCGCTCGCTGCGGGCACGTTGAAGCTGGTCGTGCGCGCGGGCGCGGGCTACAACACGATTGACGTGGCTGCCGCCTCGCGTCGCGGCATCTACATCTCAAACTGTCCCGGCAAAAACTCCATCGCCGTCGCCGAACTTGCCTTCGCACTTGTTCTCGCGCTCGACCGTCGCATCGCCGATAACGTCATCGCGCTGCGTCAGGGTGAGTGGAACAAGAAAGAGTTTTCCAAAGCTCGCGGTCTCTACGGTCGCACGCTCGGTCTGATCGGCACAGGCAAGATCGGTCAGGAGATGATTCCGCGCGCGCGTGCCTTCGGCATGAACGTCGTTGCTTGGAGTCGCAGTCTCACGCCTGAACGCGCCGCCGCGCTTGGCGTCGAACGTCTCGACAGTCCGCAAGCGGTCGCGCGCGTCGCGGATGTCATCAGCGTGCATCTCGCGTTGAAACC
Source organism: Acidobacteriota bacterium (assembly GCA_032159235.1). Taxonomy (GTDB): domain Bacteria; phylum Acidobacteriota; class Blastocatellia; order Pyrinomonadales; family Pyrinomonadaceae; genus QHXM01. The sequence goes on along the minus strand of JAVHWW010000021.1, from coordinate 1,759 downwards.
CGAAACGCGCTCGCTCGTCGGCGCGGACATTTTCAACTCGATGAAGGAAGGCGCAATCTTCATCAACACCTCGCGCGGCGAAGTCGTGGATCAAGCAGCGCTCGTTCAAGCTATCAGGACGCGCGGGCTGCGCGCGGGGCTTGACGTTTTCGCCTCCGAGCCGACTTCCGCGACCGGCGAGTTCACAGACGAGATTGCGAAAGAGCCGAATCTCTACGGCACGCATCACATCGGCGCTTCGACAGACCAGGCGCAGGAAGCGATTGCCGCTGAGACCGTCCGCATCGTGCAATCCTTCAAGGAGACAGGCCGCGTCCCGAACGTCGTCAACCTGGCCGAGCGCACGCCCGCCACGCACACGCTCGTCGTCCGTCATCAAGACCGTCCCGGCGTCCTCGCGCAAGTGCTCGACGCCATCCGCAACGCGCAGATCAACGTGCAGGAGATGGAGAACATCATCTTTGAAGGCTCCGAGGCCGCCGTCGCCCGCATCAACCTCGAAGCCGCGCCACCCGCAGAGACGCTTGAACGACTGCGCGCGGAGAACCCGGACATTCTGGAACTCAGTCTTCTGGAAATCAGAAGTTAAAGGCGCGACTCGTTATGTCATCAATGAATCCGTTTGAGATTTTGCTTAATGGTTGTCAGATTCTTGACCCGTTGATGAATTCTTGCGGCTTTACATTTATCGAGAGAGCTTCTGGTAAAAGTAGTGGCGGCAATTTTGCGAGCGGTGAGTATATCAAGGATGATAGAAGGCTCGAACTACACTTTCGGCATTCATTAGGGCTTGTGACTTACCACATCAGTGATTTGTCACTATCGCATGAATCTTACATGCGCGCTCTGCTTGGGCTAAACGGCGGCAATAAGTATCCGGGATTTTCCAATGACCCATTGGATGCTTTTCGCGGATTGAGTTATGACCTTGAACATTACTGCTCGGACTTTTTGAAGGGTTCTGGCGAAGAGTTTAAGCGTTGTGTCGTTAAGGCAAGAGAACAGGAGAAGGTTTCCGGGTTCAAGGCATTATCTAAAGTTGATTAGCTAATGAAGACTACACTCATCACAGGCGCATCAAGCGGCATCGGTGAAGCCTTCGCGCGGCGGCTGGCTTCGCAGGGCGAGAATGTGCTGCTGGTCGCGCGCTCCGAAGAGAAGCTGGCGAGCGTGTGTAATGAGTTGGGGCGCGGCGATAACGTCAACGCGCAGTACGTCGCGCTGGATTTGACGGAAAAGAATGCGGCGGAGAAGTTGTTTGCGGAGACAGAGCGGCGCGGCCTCGAAGTCGAGATGTTGATTAACAACGCGGGCTTCGGCTCGATAGGCGAGTTTGTGAGTTTCGATGTCGAACGCGACATGAACATGATTGATCTCAACATCAAGGCGCTCGTCGCACTCACGCACTATTTCATCAGGCCGATGCGCGAGCGAAAGCGCGGCACGATCATCAACGTCGCTTCGACCGCAGCCTTTCAGGGCGTGCCCTACATGGCCGTCTATGCTGCGACCAAAGCCTTCGTGCTCTCTTTCTCCGAAGCCTTGTGGGATGAGAACCGCGTGTTCGGCGTTCACGTGATGGCGCTCTGTCCGGGCGTGACGGAGACAAACTTCTTCGCGGCGGCGAACGCTGACAAGCCGCCGATGCGCGCCGCGCAAACGCCCGAACAGGTTGTTGACACAGCCCTGCGCGGACTCAAGCATTGCAAGAGCCACATCATTTCCGGTTGGACAAATTACTTAATGACCGAATCCGAAC
>JAVHWW010000015.1:0-14410 GCA_032159235.1 Acidobacteriota bacterium | reverse complement strand
AGAGTACCGACATTATTCGGGCATTTCTCTCGGTCAAAGCACAAGCCCGACTAAAGTCGGTACTCTCAACGCCTCTCAACATCATCTGCTCTAAGGACACAACTGCCAGGCTTTGATCGCGCTGATTGGGCGCACCAGCATGATGATTTCCAGGAGCAGGCTGTCTCTGATCCAGATGAGCAAGACCACTTCGACGGCGACGAATACGACCAGCGCGCGCCGCAGTCCGAGTTTATAAGCCAACATGAATCCGACCGTGCAGGACGCGATGTCGCCGAGGGAGTTGACCACCGTGTCGCCTTGATAACCGAGCGCGGCGGTCGCCTCGCGGTATCGTTGAATGACATACGCGGAGTTCTCTGCGATTTCCCACAGAGCTTCCAACAGGATTGCCAGACAGAGTCTCCATCTGAGAGGCACTTTAGGAATCAGCAGCGCCAGCAATCCGCAAAAAGCGAATCCGTGCAGGAGGTGTGTGAAGCTGTAAGGGTCAAAAAACTGCTGAGAGCTATTTGAGCTACAAATATCACCGGCCCAGAGCGTGAGTCGCCCACAGGAACAAATCCACAAGCGTCCCTGATTGCGGAGTTGCAGCACCGTGATCGCCAAAATCGCCGCAATCGTAATGCCCGGCCACAATCTCTTTCTGGTGAATGTTAAATACACTGCGGGCCTCAGACTCTAATCAGCCTGTTGCTCTCCAAGTCTGCCGGAAAAACAACATTGCGTTTCGGGATGGCGCGCGAAAGTGTCTCTACTCCAGGCGATAGTTTGGCGCTTCCTTCGTGATGATAACGTCGTGAACGTGCGACTCACGGAGTCCTGCGCTGGTAATGCGGACGAAGCGCGTCTTCTCCTGAAATTCGCGGACGTTGTGGCAACCCGTGTAGCCCATGCCCGCGCGCAGGCCACCGACGAGTTGCGTCACCATATCCGCGAGCGTTCCCTTGTACGGCACGCGGCCTTCGATGCCTTCAGGGACGAGCTTCGCTTCAATCTCCGTGCGCTCCTGACTGTAGCGGTCGCGCGAGCCTTCGCGCATCGCGCCGATTGATCCCATCCCGCGATAAGTTTTGAACGAGCGTCCCTGAAAGAGAATCACTTCGCCGGGCGCTTCTTCAGTTCCCGCGAAGAGCGAACCGATCATCACCACATCTGCGCCCGACGCAATCGCCTTCGCCACGTCGCCGGAGAACTTCACGCCGCCATCGGAAATAATCGGAACATTCCTTTCTCTCGCCGCCTGCACGCAACTTTGAATAGCCGTGATCTGCGGAACTCCCGCGCCTGTGACGACGCGCGTAGTACAAATCGAGCCAGGGCCAATGCCCACTTTGACGGCATCAACTCCGGCATCAATCAACTCGCGCGTGCCTTCTGTCGTTCCGACGTTGCCGGCCACGAGTTGCACATCCGCGTAGCGGCTTTTGATTTCGCGCACGGCTTCGATGACGCGCGAGGAATGGCCGTGAGCCGTGTCTATCACGAGACAATCAACGCGGGCGTTGACTAACTCGTCTGCGCGCTCGCGGAAATCTCCGGTCGCGCCGATGGCGGCGGCGACACGCAGGCGTCCGAGATTGTCTTTCGCCGCGTTCGGATACTTGATGGCTTTCTGAATGTCTTTGACGGTAATCAATCCCTTGATGCGCTTGTCATCATCAATGACGAGCAGCTTTTCGATGCGATGCTTTTGGAGAACTGCTTTCGCCTGTTCGAGTGTGGTGCCGACGGGCACGGTGACGAGCGGCTGCTTCGTCATCACTTCGGAGACGGGAATCTCGCCGCGCGTCTCGAAGCGCAGGTCGCGGTTGGTGATGATGCCGACGAGATGTCCGCCTTCATCCACGACGGGCACGCCGCTAATTTTATACCGCTCCATCACGGCGAGCGCTTCGGAGACCGGACGATCCGGGCGAATCGTCACGGGGTCAACGATCATGCCCGATTCCGAACGCTTCACCTTATCAACTTCCTCGGCCTGCCGTTCGATGGGAAGATTCTTGTGGATGACACCGATGCCGCCCTGCTGCGCCAAGGCGATAGCGAGCGCGGCTTCCGTCACGGTGTCCATCGCGGACGAACAGAGCGGAATCTGTAATCGTATCTCGCGCGTAAACTGCGTCGAGATGTCCGTCTCGGTGGGCAGCACGTCGGAATGCGCGGGCACTAACAGAACGTCGTCGAAGGTCAGACCTTCTGGAATATTGGATGTAATCATGGCTTTTTTGTTTTACTCCTTGAAAAAAAGTGAATAGTGAACAGTGAATAGTGAAAAGTGGGAACCATATTCTTGCTCTTCATTATTCACTATACACTACTCACTTTTCACTAAAACAAAAATGCCCGCAGTTAAGTTGCGGGCAGGTCTCATCAATCGGTTGGCGTTGGCGAGCAAAAGGGCAGACCTGAATCTCGCGCGAGTAGCGGCGCCGGACACGAGACAACCAACTTTTATCGTACCAGGTCTGCGTAGTTATCCTTCGTAATCTCAATCTGAGTTCTATCGTCCGGTACGTTCTTGACCGGGTGGCCGTCAATGGTTATCTCAAGCGAGGACGCATCCTTTTTATCATAGCGAATTAATAAACGTTCTTGAGGATTGAGTGGCCCGACGAGCGGCTTGCCGGGGCCTAAAAATCCCGGAGACATTCTCTTGGCATCGTCAACCTGCCAACTGACATAGATGTTTTTATCTCGCGCCGTGATAGTAATGTTCTTGAAGGTAGATGTCTGCGTCGAAGAGTTCTGATTTGTCGTCGGATTCGCAGGCTGTGTGCCGTGCGTGTTATTCGCGGACGACTGATTATTATTGTTTGCGCGCTCGGCCTCGCGTCGCTGATACCAATGCAGTGCGGCATAGACGCCGAGAGAGAGAATCGCCAGAATCAGAATCGTCAGCAGCAGCGTGACGAGCGGCGAGCGTGAGCCGCCGTCAGTATAGACGTGCGACCTGTAGGGTGTGGTGGCAACTTCATCGGATTCGCCCTGCTCGCGCGCCGTCCGCAAGTAGCCGTCGAGCGCCTCTTTCTCATCGAAGCCGATCTGTTTGGCGTAGGCTTTGATGAAACTGCGATTGAAGATGCCGCCGGGCAGACGTTTGTAGTCGTCCGCTTCGATGGCTTCGAGATAGCGGATGGAGATGCGAGTTTGATCTGAGATATGACGCAGAGAAATACCGCGCGCCTCGCGTGCGAGTCGCAATTGTTCTCCGAAAGAAGCTGTCATCACCAATCCGTGTCCGCCCCTAGAGGTTTAATCGGGCGTCAATTGAATGCCGTCTGGAATTAAGTCTCTAGCCGATCATGTCTGACTGCCCTGCCACAACTCCCACATCTGCTTGCTCGCTTGTGACAGTGCTGGCGTCTCAAAGACTTGTGGCGCAATATAACGTGCTGCGTAAAACGTTGTCAAACTTTTGTCAGTCAAGAGTCTATCGAGTCTGGCGAGTCTAGCGAGTCTATCGAGTCTATCGAGCTTAAGTTCCATTCTGACTCGATGGACTTGCAAGACTCGCCAGACTCGCTAGACTTCCCAGCCTTTTGGTCTTGATTCTTACGACGCACAGGACTACGATTGCATGGTTAGATCAATCAGGCAATCGTTTTTAACTTCTACAACCGAGAAAAGTGAGGATTGAGACCCATGTCTCTCGAAGCATTAGGAATGGTCGAGACCAAAGGATTCGTCGGCGCAGTTGAAGCGGCGGACGCGATGGTCAAAGCGGCCAACGTCCAACTCTTAGGCAAAGAATATATCGGCGCGGGCTACGTGACGATCTTCGTGCGCGGCGATGTCGGCGCGGTCAAGGCCGCGACGGACGCAGGTGCAGCCGCCGCACGCCGTGTCGGTGAACTCATCAGCGTGCATGTCATCCCGCGTCCGCACGGAGAGGTCGAGCGCGTGCTGCCCGTCAATGGCCGCACGGGTTACAGCCCCGACGAGCGCGCTCTCGGCGCAGGCGCGAAAGGTCAACTCAGCGAAGGCGACCAGGGGCGCTCACTGCAAGGCACGCGCGAGAACAATAGAGAAAAGGCGAAGTAAACAGTTTCCAGTTTTCAGTTTTCAGAGTCGAGCGAAAAGCTTTTACTGAAAACTCAAAACTGAAAACTGGAAACTGTCGGGAGGTTTGCAATGTCCGTTGATAAAGACCTCGTGTCGGTGCAGCAGGCGCGCGATCTGGTTGAGGCGGCGCATCGCGCGCAGGTTGAGTTGGCGCGTTTCGATCAGGGCAAGATTGATCGCATCTGCGAGGCGATGGCGAAAGCTGCTTTGCGTGAAGCTGCACGCTTGGGCGCGCTGGCAACTGAAGAGACTGGCTTCGGTGTTCCAGCCGACAAGCAGGAGAAGAATCGTTTCGCGGCTGAAGATGTCTGGAACTATTTCAAAAACCTGCGTACCGTCGGCGTCGTCAACGAGTCGAAGGACGTGGTCGAGATTGCCAGCCCGCGTGGTGTCGTCGCCGGAATCATTCCCTCGACGAATCCGACCTCGACTGCCATCTTCAAATGTCTCATCGCTATCAAGTCGCGCAATGCCATCGTGCTCTCACCACATCCGTCTGCCGCGCGCTGCATCAACGAGACGGTCAAGGTCGTGCGGGAGGCAGCGATCAAAGAAGGCTTGCCCGCAGACGCCATCGGCTGCATGACGACGGCGACCATTGAAGGCACTGAAGCCTTGATGAAGCACAAGCAGACCGCCGTTATCTTAGCGACGGGCGGCATCGGACTCGTGCGTGCGGCTTATTCATCCGGCAAGCCAGCGTTCGGCGTTGGGCCGGGCAATGTTCCTGTTTTCGTCGAGCGCACGGCGGATGTTGCGAAAGCAGTTCAAGACATCTTGACAGGAACATGTTTTGACAACGGAACGATCTGCGCTTCGGAGCAGGCCGTTGTCGTTGATGCTCCGGTCGAGAAGGCCGTGCGCGAACAGTTCAAAGCGCAGGGCGGACATTTCTTGTCTGCGGCGGAAGCAGATCAACTTGCGAAAGTCGTTGCCACACCGCAACGCTCTCTGAATCCGGCAATCGTCGGCAAGTCGGTTGAAGTGATTGCGAAGCTCGCTGGCCTGAGCGTTCCACCGGGCACACGCTGTTTGCTGGCGGATGTCGGAGGCGTCGGGCGCGAGCATCCGCTCTCGATGGAGAAGCTCTCGCCGATTCTGGCTTTCTACGTTGAAGAGGGAATGGAGCGCGGCGCGGCGCGTTGCTTTGAAATCCTGAGCTACGGCGGCATGGGCCACACCGCAGGCGTGCACACACGTTCGCGCGAAGCGGCTGTGAGATACGGACGCGAGATGCCAGCCTCGCGCGTCATCGTCAATTCTCCGACGACACACGGCGCTATCGGATTCTCAACTGCGCTGCCTCCTTCGATGACACTCGGTTGCGGCTCATGGGGCGGCAACGTCACATCCGACAACGTCTCGCCGCTTCACTTGATGGACATCAAGCGCGTCGCGTTTGAAACGCGGCCAGTCAAGAGCGCGCGTCCGGCTCTCTCATCGCAAAAGGCGAGCAATGCGACGCAGCAGCAACCGGCCTTCGCTGCTTCTTCAAATCAACCGCGCGCGATTGGTCGTGAAGAGATTGCGGCCATCGTTGATCGTTTCTTAGCAGGTCGCGCTCCCGAACAATCCGCGCACGCGCAGCTTCATGCGACCACCTCGCCAACACCCGCTCAGCCAGTGATTGATGTTGAAGCAGGCAGCATGTACGCCGCGCCCGAAGCCGCGCCGCACGCTGAAGCCGCGCCGACAGCAATGGAAACGGGAAGAGGCAACGGCAACAGCAATGCGTCTGCGCGCACTGCGCCACCACCACCTGTCGCGCAGCCAGCCGCGTCCGCTTCAACAAACGGCGCGCAAGCTGCCACGAACGGCAATGGACACAAGGCAGTGGATTTCGTCAGCGAGGATGACGTGCGCCGCGCGATTCAGAAAGGCGAGAAAATCTACGTCAATGCGCGCACGATCATCACCCCATCAGCACGCGACATCGGCGAGCCTGCGGAAGTATTTGCGAAAGGATAAGAGCGGGGGCTGGGGGTTAGGGGTCGGGGGCCAGTAAAAGCTCTTGCCGACCCCTGACCCCTGACCCCTGACCCCCATCTATGTTTCTCGGAAAAGTCGTCGGCACGGTCTGGTCAACGAAGAAGACGCCCGATCTTGAGGGCGTCCGTTTTTTGATTGTCCATCCCTACGATCTTGATAAAGAGCCGACCAAAAATATTGTCGTCGTCGCGGATCGTCTCGGCGCAGGCATCGGCGAGATCGTGATGTGCGCTTACGGCAAGGCCGCGCGCTCGGCCATCGGCAATCAGGAGATGTCAATCGAAGCGGCGGTCGTCGGCATCGTTGACCGCATGGACTTGCAGGATGCTGAATCAGAAGAACTGCGAGAGACGGCGCGAGAGTTGAGAGGGAGCGATAACGGGAAAAAGTAGTCAGTGGTCAGTAGTCAGTGGTCAGTTAAAAAAGCTGAAACAACTGACCACTGACCACTGACCACTGACCACTGACCAAATGGCAAACGAAGAATTAATCTATCGCATCACGCGCGCCGTTTACGGGCGGTTGGGCGTGGGCGCGGATGAGCGGATGGTCGAGCAGTTGGTGACGGATGTTTACCGCGCGATTGAGCCGGTCGTCGAGAACGGCGGCAGTGTGAGAGCAGGTGAGGGAAGTCAGACGAGCGAGCGCGAGCGTGAAGCGCGTGATGCCGGTTCAGCCGAACGTTTGATAGTCTCTGTGTTTGGTGTGGATCATCCGGGCATCGTGGCCGGAGTCTCGCAGGTGCTGGCCGAAGCCGAGTGCAGTATCATTGACATCAATCAGACTGTGGTGCAGGGTAAGTTCGCAATGATTATCATCGCCAATATGTCGCGCGCGAAAGAGTCTGCTTCCGCACTCAAAGAGCGTTTTCGCAACGCTGGCGAACGACTCGGCGTCCGCATCTACGCGCAACGCGAAGACCTCTTCAATGCGATGCACCGAATATGAAAAGCAGGGGATGGGTGTTAGGGGTCGGGGGCCGGAAAAGGCTTTTCACTGATCCCCGACCCCTGACCCCTGACCCCTACTTTTATGGAACCAGAAATAGCACGACGATGCTCGGATTGTGGCGCGGCGGTTCGCGGGGCGGCGGCGTTCTGCCCGGAATGCGGCAAGCCTTTGAAGGCGCGGGCGGCGGAGGTTGACTCCGCAGTGGAAGTAGCGGAGACGCCTGCGCGCAGAAAAGTAGAGGGTGAAACGGATACTCCTCCTGCGTTCATCACCAGTCAGCCTTCGAGTGTCGCTGCGTCTGCTGCGAGCGTTGTGCCGCCTCAGGAGATTCCGTCTCCTGATCTGGCGAGTGAAGAGCGTCCGCGTATTGTCGCCACCACTACTCCGCTCACACCGGAAACGGAGGAACGCTCAAGACGGCAACGGATGACAACCGCCGCGCGCGGGGCGGTCGAAGGAAAAATTGCGCCGCGTGTGGAGAAGTTGCGACAGGCTTCCAGCGTGATGCTCGAAGAAGCGTCGTCTGATCCGGGCCTGCGTTTCGTGCTCATCGCCATCGCCATCTTCATCCTTTCAGGATTGTTGCTCTTACTCAATCACTTGCTCGGATGAAGGTAGTTTTGAATTTTGAATTATGAGTTTTGAATTAAAAGCAAAAATTCAAAATTCAAAACTCAAAATTCAAAACTTTCTTAACTATGGAATACACACAGGCGGAAATCCTACAGACCGTGCGGATGACTGAGATGGAGCATCTCGACATTCGCACGGTCACGCTCGGCCTCTCATTGCGTGATTGCACGAGCGACACCATCGAGAAGACTGCCGAGCGTGCGCGCGAGAAGATTGAGCGCACGGCGGCGCGACTGGTCTCAACCGTTGACGAGATCGGCGATGAGGTTGGGATTCGCATTGCCAATAAGCGAATCTCAATTACACCTGTCTCGATGATCGCCGAGGGCGCGCGCTCCGAAGGCAACTACCTCACACTCGCTCGCGCGATAGACGAAGCGGCGCAGAATGTCGGCGTGGATTTCATCGGCGGCTATTCGGCGCTGGTTCACAAAGGCTGGACGCGCGTCGAAAGTGATTTTCTTGATTCGATCCCGGAAGCTCTCGCTTCAACCGAACGCCTGTGCTCATCGCTGAACGTGGCGACAACGCGCGCCGGAATCAACATGGATGCCGTCCGCCGCACCGGAAATTTAATCAAGGAGATGGCCGAGCGAACGAGAGAGCGAGGCGGGCTGGCCTGTGCTAAGTTCGTCTGCTTCGCCAATGCGGTCGAAGATAATCCTTTCATGGCGGGCGCATTTCATGGCGTGGGTGAGCCGGAAGCCGTGATTAACGTCGGCGTCTCCGGGCCGGGGGTAGTTAATCACGCAGTCCAACACGCGCCGCGCGATCTGCCTCTGCACGAGCTGGCGGAGATTATCAAGAAACTCTCTTTCAAACTTTCGCGCGCAGGCGAACTCGTCGGGCGCGAGGCTGCGCGTCGTCTCGGCCTTCCCTTCGGCATCATTGATCTGAGCTTAGCGCCGACGCCGACGCTCGGCGATTCCGTCGCGGACATCATCGAAGCGATGGGCTTTGAGCGCGCGGGCACGCATGGGACGACCGCCGCGCTCGCGCTTCTGACCGACGCTGTCAAGAAAGGCGGCGCGATGGCTTCGGGTTCGGTGGGCGGGATGAGCGGCGCGTTCATTCCTGTCTCGGAAGATGCGACGATGATCGAGGCTGCGCGCGTCGGCGCTCTGTCGCTCGATAAGTTGGAGGCGTGGACGAGCGTCTGCTCGGTCGGCATTGACATGGTGGCCGTGCCCGGCTCGACTTCCGCCGAGACGATTGCCGCGATCATCGCCGACGAGATGGCTATCGGCGTGATGAATAATAAGACGACAGCCGTGCGGATTATTCCTGTGCCGGGCAAAAGTGTTGGCGAGATGGTCGAGTTCGGCGGGCTGCTGGGGAGTGCGCCCATCATGCCCGTCAACAAATTTTCGTCTGATGAGTTTATCAAACGCGGCGGACGCATCCCTGCGCCGATTCACAGCTTGCGGAACTGATAAGGAGCAATTTCGCGCTTGGAGAGTTACATCATGCTGGTTAATGATACGCAGCAGCTAATTAAAACTAACTTCGACAGTGAAGCAGAAATAGAATTGGTTGTTCAAAAATATGCTGAGCAATTGTTTGGCTCAAGTATCATCTATCTTCCACAGGCGAGGATTTCTACCGCAGGTGGGAAGGGCACTATACCGGATGCGATAGTTATAGATGTTCAGTTGGAGGAATGGTTCATCGTTGAGGCAGAGCGAGCCGCGCATGGTACTTGGGAACATATAGCACCGCAAATCTCCAAGCAGCTTGCGGCAGTTGGATTCATAGAAACAAGAGAACTTGTGTTGCAGCTTGCTCTCAATCTTATTAAGTCAACTCAAACTCTGAAAGATATGTTTCAAGAGATCGGCATTGGGGAATTAGAGATTCACGGTAGACTTCAAAATATTTTACGTAAACCGCCGACCATAGCTATTCCAATTGATAATGTGCCGAAGGATTTAATGGAGTGGATACAAACACTCAAGAACAAAACTAAAGTCTGGGTTCTTGAGAAATATATATCAACGAGCACGCCAGATTTCGTTCTTTACTCATTGCCAGATGATAATCTGCCGACCATTTCAACAAATGATTTGGGCGAAAATTTTTCTTCCGCTCGTGAGCCTTGGCTATCTCCGTATCAAGAGCTTCTGGATGCGAAACTTATATCTGAAAGCGAGGTGCTATCCTTTGATTACAGTCCGCGCGGAGGCGAGAAACGAACATTTCAGGGGATAGTCAGAAATGATGGAATAGAAGTAGACGACAAAACTTATTCGCCCAGTTACGCTGCTGTGTATTGTATGCAGAAATCAGGAAACACAAGAACGACTGAAAGCGGCTGGAAAGTATGGAAGAATCATTCTGGCAAAAATTTTAGAGACCTTTACCAGCAAATCAACAAAGTTGATAATCGTAAATCAGAATTCGCTGATTCGTAGATGAAGTAAAAACATCTAGCACAAAGCAGGTAGAGTCACATACCTTGAATTGGAAAGGATGATATGGAAGCACTTGGCATGGTTGAATGTATGGGACTGGTGGCGATGATCGAGGCGGCGGATGCGATGGTCAAGTCCGCGAATGTTCGTCTGGTTGGTTATGAAAAAATTGACGCCGGATTGGTGACGGCAATTGTGCGCGGCGAGGTCGGGGCCGTGAAGGCTGCGGTTGACGCGGGCGCGGCGGCTGCTTCGCGCGTCGGCACGGTCGTCGCCACGCACGTCATCCCGCGCCCGCACGCTGAAGTGGACGAAGGCCTCCCCGTGCTCAATACCGGCGAGACGACGCGAAAAAAGATCGCGGGGTCGGTCAGAGCGAAATAATAAAAGGAGATTTCTTCGCGCCTGCCTTTAATCGCCTGCCATGCTGCTCGCCTTTAAGCAGCGCTTTCTGCGTCACGCTTTCCCTGCCGGAGTCCCTGACCCCAGCGTCTTTTCCAATTTAACGAAATGAGCGTGCATGTCTTCGTAGAGACGATCTGTTTTTTCATGGAGGTGCGCGACTTCGAGTTCGGCTTTGATATTCACCTCGTATTCAATATCAGAACGCACCTTGTCTTTCTCCGCTTGCCGATTCTGGCTGATGAGGACGAAGCAGGCGAGAAAGATCGCTTCCAGCGAGACGATCATCGTCAAGAGGCCGAAGGGAAACGGATCGAAGCCTCTCGTCCCATCAGGATTTTTGGGAAGGATGATGGTGTTGAGCGAAATCCAGGCGATAAACCAGAGAGTATGAAGAAGCAGGAAAGGCATACTGCTGCTGAACCAGGCGAGCCAATCGGCAATCTTCTGCAAAGTGCCGAGATTTTCCTGCATCTCTTCGTTGACGTTACGTGAAACGCGCGTGCGCAGTAGTTGATCTGCCTTGCGCGTCATAGCGCTCATCGCGGCCAGCATGTGTAAAGCAGCTTCGGGTTTCTTCTGGAAGAGCAAGAGCAGGTCGTCACGATCAAGCACCAGCAGTCCAGTGTCTGAGAGAGCAATGGCGGTGGCACTGCGCGGGCCGCTATCGAGCAAGGAAAGCTCACCGAATATCTCGCCAGAGCGCACGACGTTAAGCACGATCTTCTGGCCGGTGGTGTCTTTGATGTACAACTCGATTTCGCCGGAGTGGACGATGAAGAGTGATTCGCCCGGCTCGCCAGCTTGAAAGAGCGTCTGATCCGCCTCCAGTTTTTCATAATCAATCACGCTCGCCAGCGCCGTTCGGTCATCTTCACCGAGCATCTCGAAAAACTCGATCCCGGCGAGCATCTCAACATCACATGGCATTATGGTTCTCCTGATAGTAGAAAATTTAGCTGCGCGATTCGGAGACCGTCATTCGTCAAGCCTTGTCAGAACAGCGCCGCGCATTTTAGCAGAAGCTGGAGAAGAAAGGCGATAGATTATGCCGCCCTACATTTGGGCTACGCCCGTCTGTGAAACGAAAACTCCGGCCTCACCTGTTAAAAGGATGGCCGGAGTCTCGTGGTCTCTAAAGAAGTCGAATCAACTTATGGATTCCTGCCCGTGCTCTTTTGCGTGGGTGCGGAATTCGTCGTGCGCGAGACGGGCGGCTTGACAGGCGTCGAGTTGCCTTCGCTGCCGGCGAGACGGCCAGAGCGTGTGAGCGCGATGCGCTTATCTTTGCCGGGCGCGTCCGCGACGGCGACGCGAATGGCGCGGTATGAGCCGTCGCGCGCTTTGTTCGTCGGGCTGTAGCTGACGACGTATTGAGTTCGCAGGTCGCGCACGATCTCGTCGGCGATCTGCGGCAACTCCGAGAGCGAACCAGGAAAGAAAGCGCGCCCGCCCGTCTCTTTGGCGATGCGGTTGAGGAGATTCACGGCCTTGTCGTGCGGACTCTTGCGAATGACGCCGCCCTCTTTTTCGAGTTCGTTGACGAAACCGATGACGAAAATCTGCACATCTTCCTCGCGCAGCCGGTCGAAGAGTTGCTCCTGTGTGTAGGAACTGACGCGATCCTCTCCGTCCGTGACGACGATCAACGCGCGACGGCGACGGTCGTTATCGCTACCCTTTTTATACTCCGCGACGTGCTCGGCTGTGACGTACACGGCATCAATCACCGCCGTCTGCCCGCCTTCGATGTAGAAGGTGTCGAGCGAGTCGAGCAAGTCATCTTTCTTCGACGTGAAATCGAGCACCTGCTCGATCTTGTCGCTCGAAATAAAGCGAACTAAAAAAGTTTCGTCGCCCGGCTTGTTGCTGTTGATGATCGTCTTTCCGGCTTCGATAACCTGATTAAGCTGCGAGCGCATCGAGCCGGAGGTGTCAATCGCCAGACCGTAGCTGATCGGCACTTCTTCTTTCGTGAAGGAGAAGATCGGTTGCGGCACGCCGTTCTCGAAGACGTGAACCTCATCCTGACGAATATCGCCGATGGGATGATTGTTGCGGTCTATGACGCGCACGTTCAGGTTCACAAGGTCTGTGTCAATCTTGATCTTCCCGCCTTCGTCTATCTCTGCGCCGAGCGGGTTCGCCATCTCCGGCGGCGGCTCTGAAAGTATCACCTGGCCGGGACGCACCAACCCCGGCTTGGGAGTTGGCGTCGGCACTGGCTTCGGCGTCTGCTGCGGCGCGGCTGTTGTGCGGCGCGCGCGTCCATCCGGCGACTGCGCCTGACCGACGTGCGCGACAACGAGCAGCGCACAGGCCATCAACAAAACGGCAGCCACCACAATGGCGCGGCGCACACGATTGAACATTTGAACCTCTTTCATAAAAACCTCACGTAAAAGCGGAATCCAGAATCCAGAATTCAGGAGTCAGAAGAAAAGAAAATCAAAAAAATCTGTCGAAGTGGGTTTCCGCCTTAGTATTCTGGATTCTGAATTCTGACTCCTGAATTCTGCTCTCCGGCAAGCGCGCTGCTGGGGCAAAGAGCGCGACGAACATCTGCTCGTCGCGCGCACGCACTTTTGAGAGATGCTGTTAAGAGTATCAAGAGTTGCCGGAATCGTTCAGCAATTGACACCTTATTGCTTCGGATTCGTCACGGCAAAGTAGCCGTCACGACTGCGGACGAACAAGTGCGGAAGCCCTCGCGGCGGCGTCACTTTAACTTTCAACTTGTGCCACTTGCCGTTGTTGGTGAAGTTCTTCGGCCTGTAGCCGATGGAATATTGATGGCGCAGTTCGAGCGCGATACGTTCAAAGAGTTCGTCCATCTCGGCTGAAGTGTTCGGGAAGAAAGCCTTGCCGCCGGAGACTGCCGACAATTCGTCTAACACAGCCTGACCATCCATCCCCAATGAACTGCCCGGATCGTTGCCGCCCAGGATGCCTATCGAATAGAGCACGACATCGGATTCTTTCAAGAGGCGTCGCACTTCGCTGAAGGTGTAGCGCGAATCATTGTCCTGTCCGTCGCTGATTAAAAGCAGTGCGCGCTTCGGGTGCGACCCGCGCACGACCTTTTCGACGCCCAGATAACAGGCATCGTAGAGCGCCGTGTTTGATTTCGTCTCGACGAAGGTCAACTTATTTAAGACCGCATCGCCGTCGCGCGTCTTATCAAGCAGAAGTTGAGCGCGTGAGTTGAAGGCGATCAAAAAGTATTCGTCGTTGTCGTGGCTCGTCTGGATAAAATGCGAGAGAGCTTCGCGCGCCTTCCTGATCTTATCGCCGCTCATCGAACCCGAAATATCGAAGATCACGCCGACCGAGACGGGCGCATCGTCGTCGCTGAAGTAGGCGATCTGCTGCTCCTCTTTATCGTCGAAAACCTTGAAGGCTTTCTTATCGAGGCCTGAGACGTAGCGACCGTAATTGTCCGTGACGGTCACGGTCAGATTAATCAGATCGGAGTTGACGACCTCGACCTCTCCGGCCTCTCTGCCTTGTTGATTCGGCGCGGCGGTCGGCGGCGGAGTCGGTTTCGTTTTCGGGGCCTCGGATTTCTGAGTTGATTTCTGTTCTTGTGCCGTGACGACTTTGTGCGCGATGAGCGAAACAAAGGTGAAGGCCAGACAGGAGACAAGCGCGATCCTTACTGCTCTGAAGCGGCGCTGAGATTTCATGTAACCCCCTGTTCCTTTTTAACTCGAAGAGGCGCGCGTCGTGTTCCCGCGAGCAAAAGGAGTCCGGTGCCTTGAGTGAGAGCGGATGCGACGGCTCTCACTCAAGGCACGATAAATTGTTGAAGCGATGTGGACGGCGTTCGGGGAGACTACCGCTCGCTTGTTCCACCGTTTGTCAGCGAAGGCTAAAGGCATTGTAGGACAAGCAAGGCGGGCAGCGCAAGAAAAACAGTGGTCAGTGGTCGGTGGTCAGTGGTCAGTTGAAAATCAGTT
>JAVHWW010000017.1:0-32041 GCA_032159235.1 Acidobacteriota bacterium | reverse complement strand
GCATCCTGCGCGGAGAGCGGCACGACGCGCCGCGCCGTCTGTGTCGCTTCCGCATCGAAGTGCGGCGTCGGCAGCGGTTCGTCCGGTTGAGCGCCGGTCGGAATAATTATTCTTCGTCTCTCCATCTCGTTTCAGCACATGGCGAACTTGCAGAACCTCGCTCTCACCTTTCGTCACCAATAGATTGTAGCCTATTTCTGTCTCCTTCGGCTGCAAAATCAAGCTCACTCAAGTGAGCGAACCGAAGCACCAGCCTTAACCGTTGATACGCTGCCGCTCAACCCGCAAACCTTTGATGCAAGCTCGTCCGTTCGCGTCCGCTAGGTAGCGATAGAGGCATCAGCACAAATCTTATTCTTTTCTACTGCTGCCCAAAATCGCTGAACTAACAAGCACTCCCGCAATGAGGATAGCTCCCGCGATTACAAGGGTGTGGCCTAATGCTATAACTTGTTCGACAGTGCCTCCTCCTGATAATGCAGCCGCCACTCCGATAATGAGACAGCCTACTCCTGTCACTATTGATAATGATCGAAGAGACTTAATCATCAGCCCATACTCCTTTGATTGTTCTGTTGTTCCCGGCTTCAGTCATCACTCACAGGAAGCCTAACGATAGAATGCGCAGAAAAGCAAGGAAAGGATGAGGGAAGAAGGATGAGTTTACGGATTCAAGGAGACTGAATTCAGGATAATAGAGACTACACCGGTTGTTATTCTTCTCTTGGCTCCCAGCTTCCAGCTTCGATCCTGCTTTTCAGCTTCTCACCGTCTGCCTTTTGGCGCGGCGGTCTTCCAAAACTTCAATGCTCTCTTTAACGCGCGTGTAAATTCCGTCGGCATCAAGTCCATACTTGGCAAGCAACAGTTTCGCGTCGCCGTGCGTGACGATCCGATCAGGGATGCCCATCCGCACGAGCTTCACCTGATCGAGCAGCCCGTTCTCTTCCAATAGTTCCATCACGGCTGAACCGAAGCCGCCCGCGAGATACGCTTCTTCGACAGTGACGATCAGACGCTTCGTGCGTGCCAGCGCAAGCAGCAATCCGGCGTCGAGCGGTTTGACGAAACGCGCGTTGACAACGGTCGTCTCGATTCCATCTTTCGCTAAATTTCCAGCCGCGCTCAACGATGGATACACCATTGAGCCATAAGCGACAATCGCCACGTCACCGCCGTCGCGCAAGATTTCGCCCTTGCCGATTTCCAGAAGCTCAGGCGCGCGGCTGATGTTAATGCCAACACCATTGCCGCGTGGATAACGTAAAGCGGCTGGCCCCGGATGCTCGATGGCCGTCAAGAGCATGTCGCGCAGTTCTCCTTCATCCTTCGGAGCCATCAGGATCATATTCGGCATCGGACGCAGGTAGGCGATGTCGAGCAGCCCGTGATGCGTCGGCCCGTCCGGCCCTGCAATTCCTCCGCGATCAAGCGCAAACGTGACATCCAAGTTCTGCACGCAGATGTCGTGCATCACCTGATCGAAGCCGCGTTGAAGAAAGGTCGAGTAAATCGCCGCGACAGGCTTCAAACCTTCGCAGGCCAGGCCGCCCGAAAACGTGACGGCGTGTTGCTCCGCGATGCCGACATCGAAGCCCCGCTCTGGAAACTTTTCCAGAATCATGTCCACGCCTGTTCCATCGGGCATCGCCGCCGTCAGCGCCACGATTCTTTCATCCTTCGCCATCAACTCGCACATCGTCTGGCCGAAGACAGCCGTATAAGTCGGAGCTTTCGATGAAGACTTGAGAGGCTTGCCCGTCTTCAAATCGAAGGGGCCGGTCGCGTGCCAGGCGTAGTAATTTTTCTCAGAGGCAGGAAAGCCTTTGCCTTTGGTCGTCAGCGCGTGAACGATGACCGGGCCATCCTTGACCTGTTGCGCCTCGCGCAGAGCAGCGACCAAAGCGCGCGGGTTGTGGCCGTCAACATAGCCGATGTATTTGAACCCCAACTCGCTCGTGAGCGCGCCCGGCAAGACTGCCGCCGCGAGCGCATCCTTAACTGTCTTGGCCGCGTGATGCAGACGCGCGCCGAGCGCCGGAATCGAAAGCAGAGTCTCGCCGACTTCATCCTTGAAGCGATGATAACCCTGCGCCTCGCGCAAGCGATTGAGATAGCCTGTGAGCGCGCCGACCGCAGGCGCAATTGACATCTCGTTGTCGTTGAGAAGCACAATCAAACGTGTCTTCAAGTGTCCGGCCTGATTGATCGCTTCCATCGCCATCCCGCCTGCCAGACTTGCATCGCCGATGACGGCGCAGACATGATGCTTCTCACCCTTGCGGTCGCGCGCAATCGCCATCCCCAGCGCAGCCGAGATGGAAGTCGAAGCGTGCCCTGCGCCGAACGTGTCGTACTCCGATTCGTCGCGCCGTAGAAAGCCTGAGAGTCCGCCGTACTGTTTGATCGTCGGAAGTTGCTCGCGGCGTCCCGTCAGAATCTTATGCGCGTAAGCCTGATGGCCGACATCCCAGACGACGCGATCAAGCGGCGTGTCGAAAGCGTAGTGCAGCGCAACCGCCAGTTCGACTGCGCCTAAGCTCGCGCCCGTGTGTCCGCCGACACGCGACATCGTTTCCAGAATGTATTGACGAATCTCATCGGCGACCGCCTGCAACTGCTGCGGAGCGAGGCGCCGCAAATCCGACGGCGAGTTGATGCTTGGTAAGAGTTTCATTGCGGCGTGTATTGTAACGCGGGAAACATGGTTTTGCTAACTCACGAAATTCTCACATTTCGCGGGCGTTGCGCTACCTGTTCATCCGCCTCCAGCCTTTCTTTCATCACGACCCAGCCTGTCGTGTTTTGCTTTACTACATAAAGCGCTTTATACACTCAAGCAGCAGTAGAGTCAAGAAGAGAGGCACGGTCGTTGCTCCGTCCAGCCGAAGCACGACGCTCGGCAGAGCGTCAGTGACGCAGGCTTAAATCTTACCTGGCAATGCTCATTCAAGATATTATCTCGCTCCAAAAAATGGTAACCTAGTCAGCGTAGAATTACGGACGCAATTACCATTCAGTTACTTCACGAAGGTTCGCTATGAGAAAAATATCCCCATTCCTTCTCGCCACCGCATTGGCCGCGAGTGCTGCGGCGCAATCGGGAAGAAGAATTACCACGCCGCCGCCGACGCAGACAGAGCCGCAGATTCAAGCGCCGCTCACGTCGCAGCCGGTGGCCGTCAGTCCCGCCGAGCCAGCAGAGTTGAGCGTCCTGCCGGAGAGCCTCCTCAAGCGTCAACTCCAGTCGCTCGACAAGGGCAGCTTTCGTCTCGCGGACTTCGCAGGCTCTGTCGTCGTCGTGAATCTCTGGGCGACATGGTGCGGCCCGTGTCGAATGGAAGTGCCGGAGTATGAGCAGGTACGCAAGGAGTTCGCCGGGCGCGGCGTCGAGTTCATCGGGCTGACGGTTGATGATCCGCGCATCTCGTCAGAGCGCGTGAAGCAGTTCGTGCGTGAGTTCAATTTCGGCTTCCGCCTTGCCTGGGCCGACCGCGAGACGGCGCACACGCTGATGAACGGCAGAAACGTGATCCCGCAGACTCTGGTCGTCGCCGCCGACGGGCACATCGTCAGCCACTGGCACGGCTACTCGCGTGGACACGGCGCGGAGCGACTGCGCCAGACGATCAAGCGCGCTCTCTCTGGCAGCTAGTCAGAGGCCAGCAGCAGACACTGAACTCCGTGTCGCGCTAGTGTTGTCAACAAGCGAGGTGAGAGGCAAAGGGAGACACAGAGGGCTGTCGGGCAGTGCTGCCGAAAGAGTTCACGCTTGACACGCTGCGCCGCACCTTGCGCCAGACGCACATCGGACGTTCGCACACTACTTCTCGCACACTTTCAGTCTGAGAATTTGCTGTGAGGGTTATTGATGAACTCACGCAAGCGACTTTCAATCTCATCACGAACGCGCCGGAATACTGCCAAAACAGTCTTTTCATCCCCTTCCGCTTTTGCCGGGTCATCGAAACTCCAATGAATGCGCTCAGTCTTTCCGGGAAACACGGGGCATCTCTGACGCGCGTTATCGCAAACAGTAATCACATAGTCGAACTTCTCTCCGGCAAACTCGTCCACAGACTTTGAACGATGCCCGGAAATATCAATGCCAATCTCACGCATCGCTTCAATGGCCTGCGGTCGAACATAACTCGGCTCAACGCCCGCGCTCAAAACTTCAAAGCGATCACCGGCCATTCGACGGAGCAAGCCTTCAGCCATCTGGCTGCGCGCAGAATTTCCGGTGCAGAGAATCAAGACGCGCTTTTTGTCAGTCATTGATCTTTTCCTTTCCGTCGTGCGGTATGACGACTGCCTCCGCTGCTTTCGATAGCGTTGGAACGAGCCAGCGGAAGAGCATGGTTGCTGCTAACGCGCCAGCTAGTTGCGCTGCGATGAAGCCGGGCACGTCCATTGGTCTAATGCCTGCGAAAGTGTCGCTCATCGAGCGCGCCAGCGTTACAGCAGGGTTGGCGAATGAAGTTGAGGCTGTGAACCAGTAAGCCGCAGTGATGTATGCGGCGACGGCGAAAGGCACAACGGAAGTGCGTTGCCGTCGCGCACATCCCCAGATCACCGCCAGAAAGCCGAAGGTCGCAATAAACTCGCTGAACAGTTGCGCCAGGCCAGCGCGCTGATGCCTCGATGCGAAGAAGACTGGTAGCTCGAACATCACATTCGCGCAGGCCACACCAGCAAACGCTCCCACAATCTGCGCTCCGATGTAAGCGGGCACCTCACGCCAGGCCAAGCCTCCCTGCGAAGCATCCGCCAGCGTCACAGCCGGATTGAAGTGCGCTCCTGAAATCGGCCCGAACGTGAGAATCAACGCGACGAGCGCCGCGCCGGTGGCAATCGTATTGGCAAGTAAAGCTATCGCCAGATTGCCACTGGCCAGCCGCTCTCCCATGATGCCGGAGCCAACCACAGCAGCTAAGAGCATGGCTGTTCCGACGGCTTCGGCAGCAACGCGACGTAAGAGACTCATCATCCGGTGCGCTTCCTTTAACGAGCAATCGCTACCGGCGCGGCGCAACAGGACGAGGCCGTCACCTTCACTGTCTCCACCGCGCAAGCGGAGGACGTAGTTGCGCTCTGTGCTTCTGCTACCTTGTTCCCGCACTCGCACGGGGCTGTCTCAGGCAGATTGTCTGCCAGCACCACGAAGACTTCCCACTCGTTGCCGTCAGGGTCTTGCACCCAGGTTTTATCTTGAATCGCATAACAACAGTTAGTCTGCATCTCGTCGCGCGTCACGAAGCCTGCCTTCACCCACTTCCCACGCATCGCCAGCACATCGTCTGTTGATGCGACTTGAATGCCTAAGTGTGAGAGCGCGCCGCGCTCTCTGAACGAAACTTCGTTGAGCGTCAGATTGAGCGGCGGATTCTCAACGTCAAACTTCGCGTAACCGTTGCGCACTTTGCTCGGCTCAATCCCCAGCAGCTTCCTGTAAAACTCCGTACTGCGCTTCACATCTTTGACGTTGAGTGCGAGATGCGCCTTGAGTGCCCGCACCGTTTTCGCTTCTGTCTTTTCCATTTCAATCTCCTCAAACCGACCAGAGTTCATATTCGTTTCCGCGAATGTGAACTCAAGGTACGCCCGCTCGATACATCTGTCAAGGCATATTTGTCCGCGATGTGCTAAAATGTTTTCGATGGCTAAAGCGAAGAGACCTTTTGGCGACGAGTTGCTATTCTTTCGCGCGCTGGCCGATTATACACGGCTGCGGCTGCTTAACCTGATGACGGATGGTGAAGTCTGCGTCTGCTTCTTTGTCGAAGTCCTGCGCGTTAATCAGCCGAAGATTTCGCGGCATCTGGCTTACCTGCGCCGCGCGGGAATGGTCGCGGCGAGACGCGAGGGCAAGTGGATGCACTACCGGATCGTCGAGCCGCCCGATCCGCACGCGGCGAGGATTTTTAAGGAAGTGCGCGCATGGCTCAAGGAGGATGCGTTGATGCAGCGCGACCGTCAGCGTCTCATCAAAGTCTGCTGCGCGCCGCAGCCTCCCGTGCAACTTCGGGGAGCGCCGCGCCCGGCAAATTATGAATTATGAGTTTTGAATTTTGAATTGAACGCCTTAATTTAAAACTCATAATTCATAATTCAACATTTCATCTTGCGCCTTGACAATCCGGCCTCGCAGTTTAGAATAACTCTTCGCCCGAAGCGGAGATGTGGCCGAGTGGCTGAAGGCGGCGGTTTGCTAAACCGTTATGGGTCAAAAGCCCATCACAGGTTCGAATCCTGTCATCTCCGCCAGAAAATTCAGTGACGAGTGACGAGTGACAAGTGATAAGCTGTGTGAGAGCTTCCGCACTTGTCACTTTTTCTCTTGTCACTCATTATTAGTTCAGAGCGACGAGTGACAAGAAAAACAGGCTCTTGTTTTCAACTCGTCACTCATCACTTGTCACTCGTCACTGCTTTTATGATTCGCGTTCGCTTCGCACCATCACCGACAGGCTATCTGCATATCGGTTCAGCGCGTTCCGCGCTCTTCAACTGGCTGTATGCGCGCAAAGTGGGGGGCCTTTTTCTGCTGCGCATCGAAGATACGGACTTGCAGCGTTCAACCGAAGCCTCGACGCGCTCGATCATCGAAGGTCTCGAATGGCTCGGCCTCGATTACGACGAGGAGATAGTCTTTCAATCCGACAACGCGCCGAAGCACAGAGCGGCGGCGCTCAAACTTCTTCAGGAAGGCAAAGCCTACCGCGACTTCACGCCGAAAGAGCAGCGCGCGGACGCGACCATCAAGCAGGGCATCGCCGAGCGCGCGCGCACGCAGTCCGCCGAAGGACACGACCAGCGTAGCAATCCTTTCCGCGATCTGTCGCAGGAAGAGTCGGAGCGCCGTGCTGCTGCGGGCGAGCCTTTCGCCGTGCGCTTGAAAGTTGCGCGCGAGGGCAAGACGCATTTTGCAGATGCAGTCTATGGAACGCAGGAGCGCGACTACACGGAGATTGAAGACCTCGTGCTGCTGCGCTCCGATGGTCATCCGCTCTACAATCTGTCGGTCGTCCTCGACGACATCGAGATGAAGATCACGGACGTGATTCGCGGGCAGGATCATTTGACGAACACGCACAAGCAGGTTCTGCTTTACGAGGCTTTCAATGTGACGCCTCCGCGCTTCGCGCACCTGCCTTTGATACTCGCGCCGAACAAAGGCAAGCTCTCCAAGCGCAAGCACGGCGAGGTCGTGAGCTTGACGACGTATCGTGACAGAGGATTCGTGCCCGCAGCGTTCCGCAACTTCCTCGCGCTCTTGGGTTGGTCGCCCGACAGCGAGCAGGAGATCATGACGCTCGACGAACTCAGACAGAAATTCTCGCTCGCAGGCATCAGCCGCTCCAACGCCATCTTCAACTTCAGCGAGACAGACCCGCGACAGTGGACGGATGCCAAAGCACTCTGGATGAATGCGGAGTACATTCGCACGATGCCGCTCGCGGATTTGCTGCCGATGGTGAAGGCGGAACTGCGCGCGAATAAATTGTGGCGCGATGAGTATGAGACGAACGAGCGCGCGTGGTTTGAGAAGACGCTTGACTTGATTCGCCAGCGTTTTCACACGCTCAAAGATTTCTCCGCGCAGGGACGCGCCTACTTCTCCGACGACTTCGATTTCGATGAGACGGCTGTCAAAAAGAATCTCCTGAAAGAAGCCCGACTGCGCGAACTCCTGCCCGCGCTGGCTCAATCGCTGGAGACAGTCGAGCCTTTCACAGCCGAGACGAGCGAGGCTGCGTTGCGCGCCTTCGCCGAAAGTACGAATGTTAAGGCTGGCCTTTTAATCAATGCCGCGCGCACAATGCTCACGGGTCAATCGGTCGGCCCGTCTATGTTTGAAGTATTTGATGTGATCGGGCGCGAGCGTTCTGTCCAGCGACTTCGCAGCCAGTTGCCCTGGGCTGATGTTGGCGTATAAGTTCATTCTAATTTTGATGTGAGGAGTTAAGTGATGCTTAAAAGATTATCTATCATAGTGGCGCTCATCTGCGCGCTCACAGTCGCAGCCTTCGCGCAGAATTCCAATACGTCCGGCACGACGCGCAAGCGAACGTCAACGACTTCGACGAAGACAACGAACTCTTCGACGGCCACAGATGAACAGTCTGGCACGCCGCAATCGGAAGCGAAGCCAGCGCGCAAGTCCACGCAGGGCAAGCGCACCGGAGGCGCAAACGATGCGACAATGAAAGAGGTCATGGAGGCTTTCAACGCTCTGCTCGATGCCGTGCGTCACGCAGATGCCGATGCGGTCGCAGGCTTTTACTGGAACTCGCCGCAACTTATCATCTACAACAGCAACGGCTCGGTCACCAAAGGCTGGGCGCAGATGCACACTAATATCGGGGGCTTGTACGCGAATTATAAAGATGTGAAACTCGACCCGCGCGATGTGCAACGGCAGATGCTTGGACGCGACGGCGCGGTGGTCTCATTTCTCTGGACGCAATCGCAAACCGTCAATGGCACGCCTGAAACCGGGACGGGACGCACAACCTTAGTCTATCGGCGCATCGGCACGTCATGGAAGATAGTTCAGCGCCACACTTCGCCCGACTCGCCCGACCAAACGCGCGTGCTGCCCTCAGAACGAACGACCACGACGCCGACGACAAGTCCGACGCCGAAAGTCAGACCATAGCAGAATTAAAAATGCAAAATTAAAAATGCAAAGTGGAAGATGAGAATCTCGCTCGTCTTTCATTTTGCATTTTTAATTTTTAATTTTGCATTACGAAAGGGAGCGTAGGTATTGGTCGAAGCGTGCGCGGTCTTCATCGCGTATCTTTGTGATGCGTCCGCCGATCAGAGTCCGCGCGCCCGAATCGCCGTCATCAAGTTGCTGGTAGCGCGCTGGTGTGGCTTCAATTTCGATTGATCCGCCGGGGAGCGTCAGGACAAGTTCCAATGTGTAAGCATCACCGAGAGCAGACAGCAGGCTCGCACTTTTAGAGGAGACGATTAAGGCTATTCCAGTCTCGCTGAGGTCGTGCGTATAGCCGATCAACGGCAGTATCTGCTCCTCGCCGTCAGCGCTCGTCTTCTTAGCTACCAACAGGACTCTGAACTCAATGTTGATGCGCCGTCGTGGTGACCCGCGCCGCTCGTTGGTGATCTCCCACATGGCTTCTCGCCTCAAGTGATACTTGCAACTCTTCGGAGAAACGCCTGACAAACGGATGGACAAACAGTCGAAAGTATATCTGCTTTCTCTGCCACGCACGTTACCATAATTTAGTGAAAAGTGAATAGTGAATAGTGAATAGTGAATAGTGGAAAGCAGTTTTTAACTATTCACTTTTCACTATTCACTATTCATCCTTTGGCTTCGACGGTGGCTTTTCTTTCGAGTTTGCCCCATCCGACGATCACGCCGCGCGTAGCGTGCGCGATAGACTTGAGCATCACGTAGTACATCACCTGCCGGTAGCAGAAGCGTTGGAGCAGCAGCCACCAGAGCAAGCGCCACTGCTCGCGCCGCTCCATCAGGAAAGCGAACGCGGCGGAGAGCCAGTCAACAGCGAGAAAGAGCGCGTAATAAAAGAGCACCTGTCTGAGATTGTTGGCCGCAAACTCCGTCGGGTGTTCGATCCGTTCGAGGATTGCCCAGGTGAGCGTCCAGCCCAACATCAAGTCCATGACGGGTGAGACCAGTTGGAAAAATATCTGGAAAATCCAGACGTTCGGCATCGAGATGAAGCCGAGCGTGCCATAGCGCGGACGAAAGAGCGCGCCCCTGTGTTTCCACATACATTGCAGCGTGCCGTAGGCCCAACGAAAACGCTGCCGCGCCAGTGTGCGCAAGGTATCGGGCGCTTCCGTCCAGGCGATGGCAGTCTCTTCGTAGCCGATCTTGTAGCCGAGCCGCCGCGCTTTGATCGTTAAGTCCTGATCCTCCGCCAAGGTGTCTGAAGCGAAGCCGCCGACCTCGTCCAGCAACTCGCGCCGCCATGCGCCGACTGCGCCGGGCACGACCGTGATGCAGTTCAAACTTGCGAAAGCGCGGCGATCAAGATTCTGCGACGTGATGTACTCCAGCGCCTGCCAGCGCGTGACGATGTTGATGCGATTGCCGACTTTGGCATTACCGGCGATTGCGCCAATCTTCGGATCGTAGAAGCGATGCGCGAGCGCGCCGACAGTTTCCGGCGAGAAGAGCGTATCGGCATCGAGCGCGATGATGATTTCACCCGTCGCATGACGCAGGCCGTAGTTCAGTGCTTCAGCCTTACCTTCGTTCTCTTTGGTAAAGAGACGCACGCGCGGTTCATCGGAAAATCGCTCGCGCACGACCTCGCTGGTTTTATCCGGCGAGCCGTCGTCAACGATGATGATTTCGAAGTCCTCATAGTCAGAGGCCAGCAGGCTTTCAATCGTGCCGACGATCACACGCTCCTCATTATAAGCAGGCACGATGATGGAGACCGACGGCTTGTATGTTTCGCCTGAGTGCAGACGCTCGCGCCGCCTGGCACGCCACCATTGCGCGAAGGCCAGCGCGCCAATGATGACGAGGCGTCCCAGACCGAGCATGATGCCGGTGAAGAAGAGCCAGTGCAGGACGCGCCCGCCGAAGAGCAACAAGTAAAAAGAGATCGCATTGGCGTTCGCATAGAAACGCTGATCCTGCGGCACGATGGGCATCGCCTGATCGCGCGTCAGACCCGCAAGCTGCGAGACCGCGACGAACTCGTAGCCGCGCGCGCGCAGTTCGTGGATGATGCGCGGGAGTGCGATGAGCGTTTGCGCGCGGTCGCCGCCGCCATCGTGCAGGAGGACGACTTCGCCGCGCGTGTCAGGATTCGTATTGAGCGCGCCGGCAATCGTTTTCTTCACAAAGTCGTCAGCCGTGCGCAGGGTGCCGTCGTCATTGCGCAGCTTCCAA
Organism: Acidobacteriota bacterium; assembly: GCA_032159235.1. GTDB lineage: Bacteria > Acidobacteriota > Blastocatellia > Pyrinomonadales > Pyrinomonadaceae > QHXM01. The sequence continues at coordinate 21,135 of JAVHWW010000017.1, read as the reverse complement.
TCGTCCGGGTCAATTCGCACGCCGATGGTCAGATAGTTAAGGTCGCGCGCGCGCTCCATAACTCTGACCTCATCCGGCGTGTTGGCTTCCGCGTCGCCAAAGTAGGGCGGGCGAAAGAGCGTGGTCGAGCGGCCCGTGACCGATTCGATCAAACGCTGCGTCGCGTTCAGTTCGAGATCAACGATGCGATCCGAAGTCTCGCCAAGGTTCGGGTGCGTGTAAGTATGATTGCCGATGTCGTGGCCTTCGGCGACGATGCGCCGCAGCAGATCAGGATTCGCCTGCCCGTACTCGCCGATGATGAAGAAGGTGGCGGGCACGTGTTCCTGTTTGAGAACGTCCAGAATGCGCGGCGTCCAGGTCGGGTCAGGGCCATCGTCGAAAGTGAGCGCGATTAAGCCCGGATGATCGCCCGTGCGCGTGATGACATAAGAAGTCGGCGTGGCCGTGTAATCTTCCGAGGTAATCAAGCCGTTTGACGGATCGGTCTTGATCTCACGCGCGCCGTCTTTCGGCTGATCTGTGACTTGTAGAATCTCGCCATTGCTTTCGTAATCCACATCGTAGCCGTAAACAATCTGATGCAAACCATCCGGTGAGGCAGCGTCGTGCTGTGAACCGAAGACCGACCAGATCGAAGGGTCTTCAGAGCCGAGACGCCAGAGCGCGTAGCCAGCGAAGTTGTAAGGGCCTGCGGCGCGTATCTGGTTATAAGCCGTCACACCGTCAAGAAACCAGACCGAGTGCTCAGTGCCGTCCTCTTCTTCGTAGCGAAAATAGGGATTGCGTGTGGCCGGATCAAACGTGATTTTCGCTTCGGAATCACGCGCCGAAAGCACTGCTTCCTGGAAGGTGACTTCTTTCGCATCGTGCTCGCCCTGCGTCCAGTCGTAGCCGTAGCTGCCGATGCAGATAATCGTCTTTGCAGGCTCAAGCTCATTCACCCGCTTGGAGAGCGTGTGCTCAAACCAGTTCTGCGCGGAGATTGATCCGGCCTCGCCGGTCAACCAGTGTTGATCGTAAGCCATCAGCATCAGGTAGTCGGTGGCATCGGCGTACTCTTCGTAGTTCCAATCAGGGTTATCGAACGGAACTGTCTGCGCGACCGTCCACCCGTGCGGTTGAAAGGCCGCGTGTAACTCCTGCATGAAGAGCAGGAGATTGGCCTGCGTCGAGGTGGGCACTTCTTCAAAGTCTATGCCGACGCCGCCGAACTTGTTTTCATCAACCATTGAGACGAGCGCGTTAATCAGGCGTTGTCTGGATGGCTCGTCGGCGAGAGAGCGCGCGAGGAGGTCGGCGTTCCACTGTTCGTCTTTGTAGTTCTGCACGAGCGGGATGATTGGTGTCTGCGGGCGATTCTGTCGAATGAGATCGAGCGCGGCTTTGTCCACGTCAACTGTGAGCGGACTCGCGCTGTCGTTGCTCTCCTGCAAACGTGCCCATTCAGGCATCACCCAATCGAGTTGATTGAGATTGCGTTTGAGCGAGGCGTAACTGGAATCGTCCCAGTTGACGTAGAAGCCGATGGAGAGCGGCTTGGTCGTCGGCACGCCGGGCGCTGGCAACTGGACGACAGGCGGCGCAGCAGGCGGCGGCACAACCGGCAACTGTGCGCGCCTCTTGCCGGGCGTCACGTGCGTTTTCGACAACGCTTGTTCGAGTTCCTCTTTGGCGCGCCTGGCCTTTTGCTCACGTGGCGGCAGAGGAGCGGGCGGAGGCTCCGGCTTGAGATCGGAGGCGCGCGGTAGTCCCTCAATTTGCTTTAAGTTGAAATGCGGTAAGACCGGATTGGCGAGCACGCTGATGATAAAGATGGCAGCCAGCGTCGTCACGAGAACGGCGAGAGCCAGCCACGTGCGACGCACGCGCCGCCAGCGACGGCCCGCCGGATCATAGAACACAGGTGGTTTGGCAGATGGTGACATAAACTTCTCTGGCGGTCGCAAGTTACCTTCCCCAGATCGCTCGTCACTCCGCCTCCGTGTTAGATGCACGGCAATGACTATGCCAGATGAAAAGCCTACTTTAATTAAAAAATTTTGCTTTAGCCAGCGTGATGGTGGGGCAATCTTGCAGATTCCGGCGTGTGTGTGGCGTGGCTGCTGATAAAAGCCGTGAATCGTAAATCGAAAAGATCGTTCGACGATTCACGATTTACGAAATAGTTTAGAACTTAACCTTTGATTGTCGTTCCGCTCTTGATGGCGGATTTTGAATCGGCAACAGAGGAACTCCAGTTAGACAGTCTGTTTCGCTGTCGTGACGAACGCTCCACCGCAATCAGGAGACACCACTCTGTTGTCCGTCACGGAATTTGAATCCACTTCATAGCACTGCCCACGCGCCCGCTCTTCACGTCGCGCAGGCCGACGCGAACTTGATACAGGCCGGGTGGCAGCCATGCGTTAAAGCTATAAATCGTGTCGTCCGGCCAGGCCGGAGATGATGAACCTTGCGGGCGCGGCGAGACCTTCAAGCGTCCGACAAAACTGCTGGCCGGTTTACCCTGATCGTTATAAAAAATCCCACCGACATCAACGTCGGCGACCCGGCTGCCGTCGGCAGGCTCAAACGTCAGCGTCTCTCGACCGATTTGAATCGAGGCTGTAGTTCGTGTGCCGATGGGAGGGATGCGGATGAAACTGAGCGCGAGATCAGTCGGTATCTCACGCTGCGGAAGCGGAGCGTCTATTACCTGCCGCATCTCGTCTTCGTGCGCTTTGACGGGGTCTTTGTCCGGCTTCTTCTTCTTACTCGCCACAAGCGGCAAAGGTGTGGCTCTGAAATATCCATTTCGCAAGCGCACTGTCAGGTCAGGACGATCAACGATGCTGACCTCCAGGTGCTTGAACTTACCGCTCTTCTGCTCCTCGGTATCAGGCCGCCAGGCGAGCAGATAATAGATGGAAGTTTCATCAAGCACTCTGTCCACCCAGGCGGCCATCGGCAGATTCGTATTACGAAACGCGCGCCCGCCCGTATCTCTGGCAAGCGCATTGAGGCCATCCTGCGAGGCGGAAACCTCGCCGATGCTGGCGCTGACCGTTAAGCCCTCCGAATCAATGGTTGTGTTGTTCGTCGCATCGAGAGATTCCGTGATGAGACCGCGCGCATCGAGCGTGTAGATGACCACGCCCGCGCGTCCCGCCGCATCCGTGATGCGCTTGATTTTATCCGGCGAGCCGGTCTGTCGGTCATTCAAATAGAATCCGTCGGAGATGAAGAAGACGAGTTTGCGTCCGGGCAATTGGCCGGCGGTTCGCATCAGTCCTTCCAACATGGAAAGAGTGCTATCGGTAGAGGGTGCGGCTTCCGTCACGATCTGGCGCGCGCGCTCCAAGACCAGGTTTCTGGCCGATTGCGGCGTCAGCATCTCGACGAGTTGGTTGTTCACCTTATAGCTATTCTGCTTCATCAGTTCCGCGACGTAATAGCTGATCGCGCTTTCGTCGCCGTCGCGGATTTTGATCGCCATGTACTCGGACATTGGCGGGTCGTCCGTATCGGATTTGTTAATCGCGCGATAATTGAGACGCGCGACGGCAGCCCGCAGCACTGCCTTGTCGTCGGTAAATTGTTGTAGAAAACCTATCTGTCCACTGACGGAAGTAATAGCCACCTGATCGTTTTGCTTCATCCCATGCTCGATGAACTGAAGAAGCGATTTGCGTGTGCTGACCAGACCGTTCAGCGCAAGGTGAAAATCGTCAATGAAAAAGATCAGTGTCCTGCCGCGACTTGTTGAGACCTTCGTTGAATCATTCGTTGCGGGAAGGCTGGCTTTCGCTGTCGCCTCCGAAAGATTCCTTCCGGCTGTGACGCGCTCAAAGAAAGTGATTGGCTGCGGTTTGCCGTCAATCTTCAAGGCAAATTGCTCTGGCTTGAGGCCGTCCACGAAATGGCCCCGCTTATCAAAGACCATAACATCAGTCTGCACCAACTCCGTGTTGACGCGCACCACCTCATTGCCCTGATCCGGCGATTGCTTTTGGGTTGTGCTTTGCCCATGCCCCGTCGCGGCAATCAGGATGACGCATGAGAGAACTATGAAATAGCCAGACAGGCGACCAACATTTATTGTCTGCATCAAGTTGTCCCCCTCAGAGCCGGGATTCATTTGCAGGAGTTTACACCCTCTCTACACAAACTGACAGGGTTTGATTACAAATGCCGTTCGTCTCGGAGAAAAAGCGCAGCACGACATTCTTAAAGGCGAGGCGGCGCTGATAAATTTATTGAGAGAAGAAACATTCCTGTAATGCCGAAAGAATAGAATCAACTCTCAGCTTAGAAAGTGAGAGCAGCTTGATGCAGCAGGAGTTGGCTCGCGCGGCCAGAAAAGCAATTGATGAGTTGAATCTTCCTTGCGAAGTGGTGACCATCGTTGAAGCTCCCGGACGCGCTGGTTGGTCCATACAGTTTACAACCGGCTATGGTCAACTTATCAGTACCTTCCATGATGAGATGGGTCAAAAGTATTCCCACGCACGGATCGTTGAGATTATTAAACATCACCTGAGTGTTAAGGAAGAGATGCGCGCTCGGCCATCAGAGCGATGAGAAGTCAAACGACATCCGCGACCGCAATCGTTTCAGCGCACGGTAACTCGATGGTGAACGTCGAGCCTTCATTGGAAGTTGACCGAACGGAGACTTCTCCACCGTGTGCGCGAGCCAGGTGCTTGACGATAGCCAGTCCCAAACCTGTGCCTCCGTTCTCAAGTGTGCGCGCACGATCAACGCGATAGAACCTCTCGAAGACGCGCTCGATGTGCTCGCCCGGAATTCCTTCGCCCGTATCGCTGACACAGATGCGGTCGCGCTCGCCGCGCTCGAACGTGATCGTCACAGAGCCGCCTTCACGATTGAACTTGATCGCGTTATCAATCAAGTTCGTCAGCATCTGTTCGAGACGGCGCGGGTCGGCCCGCACCATCTCGTCGGCGCTGATTCTGTTACAGAGACGAACGCGGCGCGATTCAGCTTTGACTTTGAGCGCACCGATGATGTCGTCAACTACTGGACGCAATCGCACGCGCTCGGTTTTGAGACGCGCCGTGCCCGCCTCGATTGACGAGAGTTCGAGAATATCGTTAATCAGATGGTGCATTCGGACGGCGTTCTTGCGAATCACGGAGAGGAAACGACGGCTATTCGGAGCATCGTCAATCGCCCCTTCTTCGAGCGTTTCGACGAAGGCGAGGATGGAAGTGAGCGGCGTGCGCAACTCGTGCGAGACGTTGGAGAGAAATTCCTGCCGCACCTGTTCGAGGCGTTCGAGACGAGTGATGTCGAAGAAGACGCCGATAGCTGCGCGCGAGATGCTGCGCCCTGTGTCCACGCTTAAGGGGACAACGCGCATGTCAAAGGAGCGCCGCTCTTCGCCTTGCAATTCAACTTTAACTTCCGTGCTGACTCTCTGCTCAAGCGCCGTGCTGAAAGCGGAGTGAATAGCAGAGTTGCGCGTCAACGAACTGAGGCGCACGGCTTCGCGCTTCTCTTCCGCTCGGTTGAAGATAGCGTGCGCGGCGCTGTTCGACGCAATCACACGCATCTCTTCGTCAATGACCAGCACACCTTCACGCACGCCATTCACCATCGCTTCCAGCAATGCGCGTGAGGGAGACTCTTGAGCCGCGCGCTCAGTCGTGAGAGGTATCAGTGTGGTCCCGACCTCATTCTGTTTGCTAGAAGAAAAATTTCCGAGAGCGATTCCGACGAGGAGGAGAACGATGACCAGCAGAGCCATGTTCGGACTCCAGAAAAGGTAAGCGAGCGCTCCGGCGCAGGAAACGCAAACGAGGGCCAGTAGAATCTTGAGCGGCTGTGACACGATCTGACTTACTCTTCGGTGCTCTGAGGGGTCTGAGTCCCGGCGCGGATTGAGCAGCCCGCGAAGCGATAGCCGATCCCGATCACCGTTTCAATGCACTCGCCGCACGCGCCGAGTTTGTGTCGCAGGCGACGGATATGCACGTCGAGCGTGCGCTGGTCGCCGTAGTATTGATGACCCCACACGTCATCCAGCAGACGCTGGCGCGTGCCGACTCGACCGGCGCTGCGGGCGAGCGCGGCCAGCAGCGCGAACTCTTTGCGCGTGAGTTTCACCGCCTCGCCATCGCAGGTCACGCGCATGTTGGCGTAATCAATTTGCAGACGCTCGTCTTCATAGACGGCAGCCGCGTGCTCATCCGTGCGCCGCAAGACGGCGCGCACCCGCGCCATCAGTTCACGCACGGAAAAAGGTTTCGTGATGTAATCGTCAGCGCCTAAGTCCAGGCCGGTGACGCGATCCGCTTCGGACGTGCGCGCCGTCAGGATGATGATCGGCGTCCTTTTGGTCGCTGGTTCACGGCGGAGTCTGCGACAGAGGTCTGTGCCGCTCATGCCCGGCAACATCAGATCGAGAATCACGAGCGCGGGCGGACTCTGTGCGTCGAGCGCTGCCGCGAGTCCCTTCTCGCCCGTCTCGGCCACGCGCACCTTCAGCCCTTCATGCTCCAGGTTATAGCGCAGGTTCTCCGCTATGTCCTGATCGTCTTCGATTATCAGTACAGGTCTTTGCATAAAAATAGTGAAAAGTGAATAGTGAATAGTGAAAAGTGAATAGTGAATAGCTGTTCTAACTTTTCACTATTCACTTTTCACTATTCACTGTTTTTAGTTCGTGTGTTTAATCATCGCGGCTTCGGTCATATAGACAGTCAGTTCGCAAATGTCTGTGACGTAATCACCGATGCGCTCGATGTGCTTGGCAACGAAGAGGAGCCGTGCCGCGCGCGGAGTTGCCGTCGGGTCAGTGACCATCAGGTTAATCAGGTCGTGGAAGATGCGGTCGTAAAGATCGTCTATCTCGTCGTCCCTTTCGATGACGACGCGCGCCGTCGCCGCGTCCGCGTGTGTGAAAGCGTCAAGCGCCGAGCGCAACATGCCTGCCGCGTACTGTGCCATGCGCGACAGATCAACATGGAAATTGAGTTCGGGTTCGTCGTTGAGATCAATAGCGACGCGCGCGATGTTGCAGGCATGATCGGCGATGCGTTCGAGGAGGGGAGTGATCTTCGCCACCGAGATGACGAAGCGCAGGTCGCGCGCCGCCGGTTGCCGGAGCGCAATCGTGTCTATGCAGAGACGATCAATTTCGAGTTCGAGTTGATCTATCTGGTCGTCGTCTCTGAGAACCTGTTCAGCTGTCGGCGTGTCACGCTCCATCAGCGCGTACATGGCACGTTGCAGCGCCGTCTCCGTCTCGCCGCCCAACAGCAACACACGGTCGCGCAAAGCGTCCAACTCACGATCAAATATTCTGTGATGTTCCATAACTCAGTTTTCAGTTTTCAGTTTTCAGTTTTCAGTTTTCAGTTGAAAAGCTGGCCTTCTCAAAACTGAAAACTGAAAACTGTTCTCATCCAAACCTCCCGGTGATGTAATCTTCCGTCAGCCTCTGGTCAGGAGCGGTGAATATCTTTTCCGTCGAATTCACTTCGACGAGTTTGCCGAGCCAGAAGAAGGCCGTTCGGTCAGAGACGCGCGCGGCCTGCTGCATGTTGTGCGTGACGATGACGATGGTGTACTGCTTCTTCAACTCGACGATCAGTTCTTCAATCTTCTGGGTGGCGATGGGGTCGAGCGCCGAGGCTGGCTCGTCCATCAACAGCACTTCCGGCTTGACAGCGAGCGCACGCGCAATGCACAGGCGTTGCTGCTGCCCGCCCGATAGTCCGAGCGCAGAAGTTTTCAAACGGTCTTTCACTTCCGGCCAGAGCGCAGCATCTTCCAGCGCCTGCTCCACACGCTCGCTAATCTCCGACTTGTTCGCGGCGAGGCGATTGATGCGTACACCGTAAGCGACGTTATCGAAGATGGACTTCGGAAACGGATTCGATTTCTGAAAGACCATCCCGACTCTGCGGCGCAAGTCCACCACGTCTGTGTCCGGCTCGTAGATGTCGCGTCCGTCAATCTCCACACGTCCCTCGGCGCGTGTGCCCGGAATCGTATCGTTCATGCGATTGAGCGTGCGCAGGAAAGTTGACTTGCCGCAGCCCGAAGGCCCGATGAAAGCCATCACGATGCGTTCAGAAATATCGAGCGAGATATTGGAGAGAGCCTGCGTGCGGCCATAGAAAAAGTTCAAGTCGCGCACAGTGATCTTGGTCTGAGAGTGAGACGCACTCGCGCGCTTACCTGGTCGCTCTTCGATGGACGAGTCAGGCTGAAATGGTCTTGGCACAGTTATCGGAGCGGACATAAGCACAGTGATAAGTGATGAGTGATGAGTGATGAGTGATGAGTAAGAAACTGTTTGAAAAGTCCCGCAGGGACGAGAGAGCAGTAGCCCAGCACGTGAGTGCTGGGACGAGAGAGCAGAAGCTTCTGCGGAGTTCCGTCAGGAACGGCATCACCGCATGTCGTCCCTCACGGGACTCGATTCGTTCTCTCGCCCTGACCCGGCACTGACGTGCCGGGCTACTATTATTCCGTCCCTTCGGGACTTTCCAAACAGCTTCTAAGAGCTTTCCTCTTATCACTCATCACTACTCTCAAACTTTCTTCCTCGTAAAAAAGCGCACGATGATATTGATCGTCAAAATGAGCGTCATCAAAACGAGCGTCGCCGCCCACGCCTGCGCGTGCCACTCATCGTAAGGCGAGATGGCGTAGTTGTAAATCTGCACGGTCAAAGACGACATCGGTTGATCCAGATGAAAGTTGAAAAAACGGCTGCCGAAGGCTGTGAACAGAAGCGGCGCGGTCTCGCCCGAAACACGAGCGATAGCGAGCATCGCGCCCGTCGCAATCCCCGACGCGGCTGCCGGAAGCACGACGCCGAGCGTCACTTTCCACTGCGGAGCGCCGAGAGCGAGCGCGCCCTCGCGCAGCGATGTCGGGACGAGTCGAATCATCTCTTCGGTCGTGCGCGTGACAATCGGAATCATCACGACGGCCAGAGCGACGCCGCCCGCGAGCGTCGAAAAATGTTTCTGCGGCAGCACGATGATCGTGTAGGCAAAGACGCCGACGATGATCGAAGGCACGCCCGTCAAAGTGTCTGCGATGAAACGCACGATGCGTGCGAACCAGCCGCTTCCAAATTCCGCTAAATAGATTCCGCCAGCGATGCCGAGCGGCAGGCCGATAGCGGAAGCGAGCGCGAGCAGAATCAATGTTCCGACAATCGCATTGCCGATGCCGCCGCCTTCGCCGACGGGCTTCGGCGTGTCAATCAGAAAATTGAGATTGATCGCCGCGACACCGCGATATGCGATGTAGCCGAGAATCAACACGAGAATCGTGACGGCCAGAAAAGCGCAGAGAGCCGTCAGACTCGTCATCAAGCTGTTCGTCAACTGGCGGTGATTATTTTGTCGTAAAACTTTTTCCATCAAGCCGCCCTCGCCGTGCCGCTCGTCTTGCGTGTCACGCTCCAGACCAAAACTTTGGCGATGCCGTTGACGATGAAGGTCACGAGAAACAGGATGAGGCCCAGTTCGATGAGCGCGTTGAGATAGAGATCGCCCGTCGCTTCCGTGAATTCGTTGGCGATGACGGAGGCGATAGTGTACGAAGGTTTGAAGAGCGAAGCGGCGATTTCCGGGCGATTTCCGATGACCATCGTGACGGCCATCGTCTCGCCGATAGCGCGTCCCAGGCCGAGGATGATCGCGCCCGCGATGCCGGACGCGGCATTCGCCAGCACGATGCGCGTCGTCTCCCACTTAGTCGCGCCCAAAGCGAGCGCGGCTTCACGTTGCGAGACGGGCACGGCGGCAAGCACGTCGCGCACGACAGCCGAGATGATCGGCGTAATCATGATGGCGAGAATGATTCCGGCGGTGAAGAGATCAATGCCTGTGATCGTGCCTTGAAAAAAGGGAAGCCAGCCGAACCAACGTGCGAGCGTCGGCTCGACGTGCTCGCGCAGAAAGGGCGCGAGGACGAAGATGCCCCAGAGTCCGTAAACGACCGAGGGAATCGCGGCCAGCAGTTCGACCAGAAACGCGATGGGACGCGAGAGTCTGCGCGGCGACTGCTCGACCAGAAAGATTGCGACGCCGAGCGAGAGCGGAACGGCGATGACGAGCGCGATGAGCGACGACATCACCGTGCCGTAGATGAAGGGCAGCGCGCCGAACTCGTTCTTGATCGGATTCCACGAGCGGCTGGTCAGAAACCCGAAACCGAATTGATGGATTGAGAGTTTTGCATTCGCAGCCATTGCCACGATCATCGCCATCGCCAAGAGCAGCAGCAGCAGCGCACAGAGAAACAGCGCGGCGCGAAAGATTGTATCTCCGGTGTTGCCGGTCGGAGACAGCGCACGCCGACGACTCCAGGCACGAAAGCGCGCCCCGTAACCGGAAGCAGGCGAAGGAAGCATTGTTTGCGGATTAGACATAACTAAAAGCAGAATTCAGGAGTCAGAATCCAGAAGTCAGAAGAAAAGAAAAACCCGTGAACGAAAGAGCCGACGCTGTTAAATCTGAAGTGGTTCTCCGCCTTATCATTCTGACTCCTGAATTCTGGATTCTGAATTCTGCTTTTCATTGCGCGCTACGCAATGGTTTGCCGCCCGAAGTGATCGAGTTGATCTTGGCTTCGGCGCGCTTGACGATTTCATCAGGCAATGCTGCGTACTGCAAGTCCTTCGCAAACTTCTCGCCGTCGTGAATCCCCCACCAGAGAAAATCAACCAGTGCTTTACCTTTGGTTGCGTCCTTCTGATCTTTGTAAGCGAGGATGTAGGTATAGGTCGAAATCGGATAAGCGCTGGCGCCGCTTGCGTCGGTGATGGAGACGCGCAGGTCGTCGGGGGTGGTGGCGACGGATTCGGCGGCTGCCGCCGTCACGCTATCGAAGGACGGCGCAATGAAACTGCCCGCTTTATTTTTGACGAGCGCGACCGGCAGTTTGTTCTGCACGGCGTAAGCGAGTTCGACGTAGCCGATAGTGTTCGGCGTCTGCTTGACTTGCCCCGTGACGCCTTCGTTGCCTTTACCGCCAACTCCGACAGGCCAACTCGGCGACGTGCCCGCTCCGACCTTCTCTTTCCATTCGGGGCTGACCTTCGAGAGATAGTCCGTAAAAGCAGCCGAAGTGCCGCTGCTGTCCGAGCGATGCACAACCGTGATGTCCGCTCCGGGCAGATTCACGCCCGCGTTGTCCTGCTTGATGCGCGCGTCGTCCCATTTCTTAATCTTGCCGAGAAAGATGTCTGCAATTACGTCCGGCGAGAAGCGCAAAGGTTGCGACACGCCCTGTAGGTTATAGGTGATGACGACTGCGCCGAGGATCGCGGGAATGTGCAGGATTTCGCCGGGCGCAGATTTCAAGTCGGCGTCACTCATGAAGGCATCCGTCGCGCCGAAGTCAATTGTCTGTTCCTTAATCTGCTTGATGCCGCCGCCGGAGCCGATAGACTGATAGTCAATCCGAATGTTTGAATTAATCTTACCGTACTCGCTCAACCACTTTTGCATCAGTGGATTGATAAAGCTTGAGCCAGCACCCTGAAGACTCGCTGACCCACCGGGGCCTGTACTGTTGCTCCCACCGCCACAGGCTGCGAAAAGCAAGAGAGCGCAAACCACCAACAAGTGCTTGACGTGCACAGTCTGATTCGGGGATGGCATAGAGATGCTCCTTTGGAGAGTAGTGTCAGAAAACTTTGAGAGCTTAGAACAGGCGTGTTACATCCGTCTGAACTGAACTTAAAATTTATGAAAAGCCGATTTGGAGGCGTGCGGCTCTACCTTTTCCGGCTGACGGCTGGCCGCAGGCGATAGCCGACGCCGATCATCGTTTCGATTCTCAGGCCGAATGGTTCGAGCTTCCCGCGCAAACGATAAATATAGACACGCAGGCTGACTGGATTGAACGGCTTATTATCGCCCCAGGCGACTTGCCAGAGTTCTTCTGCGGGGACGATTCGCTCAGGGCTGCGAGCCAGACGCGAAACGATCAGAAACTCCGAGCGCGGAAAATCCATCACGTGCCCGTTGATGGTGACGTAATAATTGTCATGTTCAACTCGTAAATGACCATCGTCGTAAACATCCGGCTGACCATTTTGCTCAAGGCTTTTCGGTCTCTTCATGGACACCGTTTTTGCGAGCATCTGTTTTTCCCCTCAGACCGGAATTAGATGTTTAAGTTAATGCGGGATCGCCTGCCATCCGTCTAAGGCCGCGCGATCCCGCACCACTTGAATTGCGATTAGAAGTTAAGACGCAAGGCGAACTGGATTTGACGGCTCGTGCCGAGACCCACATCGCGGCTGACTGTTTGACGGAGCAGACCAAAAGTCTGACCGCTACTTGAGAACGAGTATGCCTGTCCGGGTTGGACGACCGCAGCGCCTGAACCGACCGTATAGACACCACCTGCGAAAGCAACAGTCGGTAAAGCTGAGTTCAGAGTTGAGCCGGGGATGGCAAAATTCGTATGGTTCAGGATGTTGAAGATTTCCGTGCGAAACTCCACGTTGGTCGTCTCAGTGATTCGGAATCGCTTGGATAAAACCACATCCAATTCTGAGAAGTTTGGCCCGCGCAGGAAGTTGCGCGGAGTGTTGCCGAACGTCCCAGGCGCGGGCGTTGCGAACGCCGCAGGATTCAGGATACTGCGATCATTGTTCAGATAAGGACTGACGCCGGACACAAGGTCTGGACGGCGAACGTTGCGCGATGCACCGCCGCCGGGAGTGTTGACGACCGCGATGAATCCCGGCGGAAGCGGATTGGCCGCATTGATCGTGCCGGGCAGTTGCGCCGTGAAGCCCCGCGCGAACGTGGTCGTCGCTCCGCCCGCGCCGGTTGGAACTACGCAGCCTCCAGTCGTGACACATTGAATCACCACATCTGGACGCACGATACCGACCTCCAAAGGCAAGCCGGAACGCGCGTTGACGATGCCGCCGATTTGCCAGTTGCCGAGTAGCGCGTTGCCGACACTGCCCAGGTCATGCTTTCTGCCCTTGCCGAAAGGCAGATCGTAAAGTGCGCTCAAATTGAAACTGTGGCGCACATCAAAGTTGTTGTAGCCGTCGTCGTACTCGAAATCACCGAGTGCGCGCGCGTTGTTCGCCGCAGTTCGCGCCTCATTCGATCCCGAAGTGTTCCCGAACGAGCGAGCGAAGGTGTATTGCGAATTCATCGTCAAGCCCGAATTAAAACGACGATTGAGTGTGAATTGCAGAGCGTTGTAGGTGTCATGCCCGCCGCTCGTCTTGTAGTCAACTTCCGCGAATGGATTCTGCACTGACGATGTGCCCGACACGATTGAGAATTCACGCACGGTATTCACGGCGATGACTTGACCGCCCGCGCCCGTGCGATTGATGACTCCAATACCTGTCGGAAGCGTTGTGCCGTCTGTGATCGTGGTTTGGCCCGGCAGAATACGATTGGCGACGCTGCGCAGGAAGAGATTCCGGCCCTGAGAGCCGACGTAGGCGGCGGTCAACGTCAGATTGTAAGGCAGTTCCTGTTGCAAGGAGACGCTGTACTGATAAACCTTCTCAGGGATCGAGTAGTCAGGCGCATAAGCGCGCGGTTGATATGAACGGTTGTTCGGGTTGTTGATGAAGTTCGCAATAATCACGTTCGGGTCTTGCGGAAAGCTCCCGCCGTTCAGAGTTGAACTGATGCGGTTCGACTCGATGGGCTGAATCTGATCTTCCGTTTGACCCGGCCCGTAGTAAATTCCGAATCCGCCACGCAGGACTGTGTGACCGCCGCCGAAGAAGCCTTTGCCATTCGGATTCGGTGACCACGTTAACGCGACGCGCGGGCCAAAGTTATTCTTCTTCAAGATCAGTGGGTCCTGGCTCGGATCACGTAATGTGCCGGTGACGATGTTGAAATATATCTGCCGGTTATTCACCTCTTTGAGCGGCGTGTAGTATTCATAGCGCAGACCGTAGTTCAAAGTCAGGTTGGGCCTGATTTTCCACTCGTCCTGCGCATACGCGATGTAGTAAGCCTGCTTCGCGTATGCATTACCTGTCGAATTGTTGAAGAAGGGCGAAGGCGCGGAAAGGTCTCCCAGGAATTGCGTGGACTGAAGGCTGTTGGTCAGAAAGCTCGTGATGTTAGGCCAGGTGTAAGTGATGCCGCCCTGACGATCCGTGTACAGGCGAATCAGGCGAATCTCGCCGCCGAATTTGTATGCGTGGTTGCCCTTCGTCCAATTCAAACTGTCTATGAACGAGATTGTGTACGGCGTGTAGGGTTGACCGCGACCGTTCTGCGCGCTGTTGGCGCGCACCAAGCCACCGGGGACGGCGATGCCTGCGTTTGCGCCCTGACCCGGAAGCGCGAAACCGGCGACGCTGCCGCTGACGTTGAGCGTGAGGTTTGAAAGGTCAATCCCATTGACAGTCGGCGCAACACCATTGATGCGCGAGAGGGAGCTGTTATAACCGAGCTTAAACTCATTCAGGAGCGTTGGACTCAACACGGACTGCAACGCGAAGACTCCATTTTGTGGGATCATGCGAGTCCTGATTTTACGACCCGTTACTCCGTCGGGCTGATCGTTACTACCCTGATCGCGGAAGAAGCGAAAGTATGACGAGTGCTTGTTGTTAAACTTGTAGTCGAAGCGAAAAGCGAAGGCCGTCTCCTGGACTATATTTGTGGCCTGCAACTGCACAGTATCGAAGAGGTCTGGCCCGACGCGAACCGACACCGCAGCAGGATCACGAAACGCCGGGATAAGATTGACGGTCGCTGCGTTGCAAGCAACGGTGCCTACTCCGAGTGGCGGAGCGCAAACGCGTGAAGCCAGGCCGGGAACTGCTTCAATAATATTAATGCCGGAGCGCAGGCGATAGCCTTCATACGAGAAGTAGAAGAACGCCTTGTCTTTCTTAACCGGCCCTCCGATTGAGCCGCCAAACTGATTCAGTCGCAAGGGACTCTTCGGAACCAGAGGGTTGCTATTGTCAAAGAAGTTGGCAGCATCGAGCGCGCTGTTACGAAAGTATTCAAAGAGAGAGCCGTGAAAATTGTTGCTCCCGGATTTCGTGACGACGCTAATCTGCCCGCCTGTGCCGGTGCCCAGTTCGGCGGGGAAGTTGTTCGAGTCCACGCGAAACTCCTGCACGTTCTCCAAACTCGACTGCAAGCGAAAAACAGTCGGCACCTCGCCGTTGAGCACGCCCGGTGCCGCATCAATAATGGCAGAGCCTTCGATACCGTCGTAGCGAACAGCATTCTCCTCGACCGCGCGGCCAGAAAATCTAATGTCGCCGAACGTGCCGGTGCCGCTGTTGACAGCGCCGGGCGCTTGCAGTTCCAACGACGACAACTGTCGGCCATTCACGGGCAAGCCCTGCACTTCGCGCGGGTTGACATTGACGTTCATGCTGGCCGAGTCAGGAGTCAATGCAGCGTCGGCTGAAGACGTGATATCAACACTTGCAGCCACGCCCTTGGGTTGTAGCGTCAGGTTGAGCTTAAATTCCTGGCCGACCAAAACCTGCACATTTGTCGCACTGGCAGTCAGATTTGTTCCGGTGACGGTCACTGTATAAGTTGACGGTTTCAGGTTCGTGATAATGTACGTGCCGTCGTCGGTGCTCGTCGTCGTTCGCTCTTCGCCTGTTCGGTCATTCTTCGCAGTGATGCTGGCACCAGGCACAATTGCGTTATTTTGATCCGTCACGGTGCCAGCGATACGTCCCGTATCGGTCTGCGCCATCGCCGCCGACTGCACAAGAACAAGCGCAGCAAGCGCGATGATGAAAGATAGAATTCGGGGAAACTGTCTGGGTTGCAGCTTAATCATAAAGCCTCCTGTCGGATTTGTGAAAAGTTGAAAGAGTCGCAAGCGGAGCCTTCATGTCTGGCCGCTGCGACATAAGATTGCGGAAAGAGTTTTTCCTGGTTGGAGTATTCAACGAATAAATAGGTGCCTAGTTCGTTGCGGATAGATCAGAGATGGAGGCTATGAGAAGGGATTTACATCCGTGTTACTGTCGCATTAAATGTCTGTTAACGTGGCGGGAATTCTGAAGGGCATGTTACGACCGTATGACATGACCTCCTCGCTAATCGAATGTGCGAACGCTGTGCGAGAGTCTGACAAAAGCTAAATCTTGCGCCGCCTCTCTTTTTAGCATAGTATCCCCGCGCGAATTCCCCACAGGTTGGATTATTGAGATATAATATCCGGCGTTGGTTGAAAAGAAGATATGTGCGAGGTGGATGATGCAGACGCCATTGACGCTGCGGACGAGCCTGTCGCAGAGCCGCTCAGAGATGCCTTCTCTTCATTCAATTCGCTTTTTAAGAAGCAGATTAAAATCTTCGGTAAACGACAAGTATGAATAAAAGTCTGGCAGGTGTTTCCTGGAAGAGCGTCGGAGTTTTTCTGATGCTCCTCTTTTTTTCTTCACATGACACGCAGGCTCAGCGTGTCGTCAGAGTGTCTGAACCGGATGCGCTCCAACCCGCTGAAGTTGCAATCGCCATCAACACGAAGAATCCCGATAATCTCGTCGGCGCGTCGTTTCAGTCTGGCCGTCCGCCGTTGCCGCGCGCTGCAAGTTATACTTACGTGACGATGGATGGCGGGATGAGTTGGAAGACGGTTGCGCCACAAGACCCACAGAATTTGGTGCAGGGCGATGATGCGTTGGCGTTTTCGAGCGACGGCATCGCCTATCACGCCCACCTCTCTTTCGACGGCATCCGAGTGCCAAGACCAAGGCGCGCTGAGAGCGGCATTCTCATCAGCACATCCAGAGACGGAGGATTGACGTGGAATGATCCCGTTCCCGCCATCAATCACATCAATTCCGTCACGCCGTTTGAAGACAAGCCCGGCATCGTGACGGACAACGCCGCAGGCTCTCCTGACAAGGGCAACGTCTATCTCGCATGGACGCGCTTCGATGTTTACGGAAGCCACGACCCGGAGTGTCACACGCAAATCTACTTCTCGCGCTCGACCGATGGCGGCAAGACTTTTTCAATGCCTTTCCGCATCTCTGACACGGGCGGCGATTGCATTGATAGCGACAATACGGTTGAGGGCGCTGTGCCAGCCGTCGGCCCCAAAGGTGAAGTCTATGTCGTGTGGGCCGGGCCTCTCGGACTCGTCTTCGATAAATCACTTGACGGCGGGTTGACCTTCGGTAAGGACAAAGTGATCGGGCCGATTCCCGGCGGCTGGGACTTCCCGATGCCCGGGCTTGATCGCGCCAATGGAATGCCTGTCACCGGCGTTGATCTGAGCGCAGGGCCGCACAGGGGCACGCTCTACGTCAACTGGATTGACGAGCGCAACGGCGACCCGGATGTCTTTGTTGCCTCCTCAAGCGATGGCGGCGAGACATGGTCTGCGCCCGTGCGCGTCAATGATGATCCCTTAAAGAACGGCAAGGCGCAGTTCTTCACGTGGATGGCCGTTGATCCGGCTGATGGTTCTGTGAACACGGTCTTCTACGACCGCCGCGATACGGAAGGCACCTCGACGCGGCTCACCATGGCGCGCAGCACAGACGGCGGGCGCACATTCATCAATCATCAGATCAATCAGGAGCCTTTCAGTTGTAACGAAAGAGTCTTCTTCGGCGATTACACCGGCATTGCTGCTTACAACGGACGAGTCGTCCCGATATTCATGCACTTTGTTGACAGCACGAAGTTGGCCGTCTCAGTCGCTTTATTCCATTTCAAACCCGGCACACAGGAGAAGATCAAGTGACAAATCCACTTGACCTTTAACCAGTCCGCAACAGAAGGAAGACAGTTACGAAGGTGCAAATCAAAGTTATGGAGGATAAATGGATGAGAATTATGCGATCTTTATCGCTGGTATTACTTGGCAGCGTTGTTTCGATCTTCAGTTTCACCGTCCTTGGTCAATCTCCCGGCACCGATCAGTTACATACACCGGCCAAAGGCAGCCCTGAACGTCAGGCGATCCTGGATGCTGTGCGCGAAGAGTACAAGGAAGGCGCAGATCATCCGGCTGAATTCAAAGTCAATTACCTGAAAGTACACAACGGATGGGCATGGATTAACGTGACGCCCCTTGATGCCAGTGGCAAGCCGGTGGCTGATCCGGCTCCGCTGCTCTTCTATAACGATAATGGCAAGTGGGCGGCTAAGGATTTGAACGATGTCCAGCTAGAGGGTGATGAGCACGAAGGGCCGCACAGCCCCAGCCGGAAATATATCGCGGCGCTTCAGAAAAAGTATCCGGGAGTTCCGACGGATATTATTCCGAAGGCACATAAGTGAGCGGCTCATCCGCTGCTGCTCGTCAAACAAGACAAGCCTCTTGTTGAAAAGTACATTTGGGCGCTCTCAAGCGCTCCCATGTCTGTGCTCTCTTTCAAGCGGAAGAAATATCGCCGACAAGATCGCGTTGAGTTACAATTCGATCTCTGATCCGATCATAAATCGGTAACCCTTCTCTTTGAGTGCCGCCATGAAAGCCCTCGCCGGGCTGCGCACGCGGAGGCAAGCGATGAAAGCAAATCCGGTAATGAGGACGGTCAACACACTCGTCCTGACATCTGCGCTCTCGTTGGCGATGACAATCGTCTCGGTATCCACTGCCCAGGCGCAGGGTCGGCAGGGTGGCGGCGAGAGCCGAAGCAGTAGCAGCAGTGGCAGCAGTAGCAGTAGTAAGAGCAGTAGCAGTAGTAAGAGTAGCAGTAGTAGCAATAGTAAGAGCAGCAGTAGCAGTAGCGGTCAAAATCGCAGTCGCAGCGATAGCGATAGCCGGAGTCGCAGTAGTCAGAGCCGGAGCAGCAGCGAGAGCAATCGCGGTGAGCGGCCAACGCGAGAGCGGTCGAGCGATAACAATTCCCAGAGCAGCAGTAATAGCTCTCGGGGTTGGACTCGTCACCGCGACAGAGACAGAGACAGAGACAAAGACAAAGATCGTGATCGAGATCGTGGGCGAGGTAAGGAGCGCGACAGCAAACTCAAGCGACGGGATCGTGACCGAGATCGTGATGATCGCCTCTCACGCAGCACGCGCGTTTACCAGTCCTCGAATTATGGGAATTATAGATATAGCTCCAATGCCTACGACCGGGGCTATCAGGACGGTTTGTACACGGGCGCGAATGATGCACGCCGAGATCAGAGCTATGACCCGGAGCGTTCACACTTTTACCGGCATGGCGGTTCCGGCTTCTTATCTTCTTTCGGCAATCGGGATACTTACCAGGAGGCTTACCGGGACGGCTTCCTGCGTGGCTATCAGGAAGGATACCAACACTACGAAATATACTTTAGCGGCGGACGCTTTCATCAGTAGTTGGTCGTCAACTCGGAATCTCTCGGACGGCTTTCAATAACCCCCCATGAGGTGCGAGAGCGCCCTCACGTTCCGGCTCTCTCCCGAAGTGCGAGATGCCGCCACGAGGGGGAGATTTTTTTTGTGGAATAACATCAAGGCAGAGAATGAATCAGGCAATACATTTGATGGGATTAACTCCGGCGGAGTTGACGGCTTTCGTCGAGGAGATGAATGAGCCTGCGTATCGCGGGCGGCAAATCTTCGCGGCGCTCAATCAGAGGCGGCTGCGCTCCGTTGACGAGATGACGGACTTGCCCAAAAGTTTCCGCGCGAAACTCAGCGAGCGTGCCGTCGCTTCAACGCTCAAGATTGAATCTCGTTACATCTCCGAAGATGGAACACGCCGCTACCTGATGAAGACGCACGACAATCTTCCCGTTGAGACTGTCTTCATTCCCGAAGAGCGGCGCGACACAATCTGTTTCTCGTCGCAATCGGGCTGCCCGCTTCAATGCAGTTTCTGTCTGACCGCGAAGCTCGGACTCTTGAGAACGCTGATGGCTGGCGAGATCGTCGAACAGATCATCATCGCGCTCAACGACGCTTACGGTGTGGGCGTCAAAACTCCGCGCGGAACAAACCTCGTGGCGATGGGCGCGGGCGAACCGTTCCTCGCGTTTGAGCCGCTGATGAAGGCACTCAAGATCATGGCCGACCCGAAAGGCTTGCGCATCGTTCCGAATCGCGTGACGGTTTCGACCGCCGGAATTGTTCCGCGCATCCGCGAGCTTGCGACTATCGCAGACCGCCCGCATCTGGCAATCTCTCTCGCCGCGCCGACGGACGAACTGAGAGATGAGTTGATGCCGATTAACCGGAAGTGGCCGCTCTCAGAACTCCTCGCGGCTTGCAAAGAATTTGAGCGTTCATTAAAACCCGGCGAGCGTTTCACCTTCGAGTACGTGATGCTGGACGGCGTGAACGATTCAGACAATCACGCGCGGCAGCTTGCGAATCTCTTGAATCGTCATGGCCTCCAGCGCGTCAAAGTCAACTTGATTCCGCACAACCCGGCTGACCCATTGCCCTATCGTCCATCACGGCCTGAGCGTGTCGAGAGTTTCAAAGCCATCCTGGAATCGAAAGGCATTCATGCGTTCGTGCGGCGTCCGCGCGGGCGCGACATTTATGCCGCCTGCGGTCAACTCGCAGCGCGCGGCGCAGCCAACCCTAGCGAGCGGACGCTTCATCAATTAGCATGACAATAGCTCTCTTAAATTCAACGCGAGGCAGATTCAATTCAAGATGAGAAACCAAAATAGGGGTCAGGGGTCAGGGGTCGGGGGTCGGGAGAAAAGAAAGACCAAACGCGCGATGCTCGTTCTTGTGCTGGCAAGCGCACTGCTTGCCCTTCCCGTCAACTTCCATGCTGAAACGCTCTCACCGATTCAGCCGAACATAGATGTCAGCGGCCAGTTCTCCGCCGCCAGAGCGCAACGCGGTCGAGTCGTCCGGGCGACGATTGTCATTGACATACCTTCAGGCTTTCACATCAACAGCAACCGCCCGCTCGCTAAGTTTCTGATTCCGACATCGCTCAAGGTCGAAGCTCCCGGCGGCGTGAGAGTCGGCCCCGTCGGTTTTCCGCCCGCGCACCTGCGTAGCTTCAGCTTCTCGCCCGATAAGCTGTCGGTTTACGAAGGCCGCGTCGTACTGCGCTTCAGCGTCACCGTCCCCGCGAATTTTTCGGGCGGTGAGTTGAACTTACGTGCAAACTTGCGCTATCAGAGTTGCAATGACGAGGCCTGCTTTCCGCCGGTGACGCGCGAAGTTCCAATGAGCATTGCTGTCGGTTGAACAGAAGCG
>JAVHWW010000097.1:0-61931 GCA_032159235.1 Acidobacteriota bacterium | reverse complement strand
CGAAGCACAAGGCCAGCGTCTATACGATTGCTTCTTCGACGCACGGCAGTCTCTCCTCAGAGCTTTCGATGGCCTTCGGACTGCGCGGCCTCTCGCACATCGTCTCGACGGGCTGCACGAGTTCGACAGATGCGATTGCCTACGCCGCCGAACACATCGCGCTCGGTCGTCAGGAGGCGATGATCGCAGGAGGCGTTGACGCGCCGCTCGCGCCCGGCATCCTCGCTGCATTCAACTTGATGACTGTGTTGACGAATGAGTGGAACGACGAGCCGCATCGAGGCTCGCGTCCGTTCTCACGCGACCGCTCAGGCATCGTGCTCGGCGAGGGCGCGTGGATGTACATTCTTGAAGAGTATGAGCGGGCGCGACGACGCGGCGCGAACATCTACGCGGAGATTACGGGCTACGGCGCGACGTGCGATGCCCATCATCGCGTGCGGCTGGAAGAGACCGGCGACGAGCCTGCGCGTGCTATGCAGCTTGCGATGCAGGATGCTGGACGTGTGCCCGAAGAGTTTGATTACATCAACCTTCATGGCACATCTACGCTCCTCAACGACCGCATCGAAACTCAAGCAGTAAAACTCGCGTTTCGTGAAGAAGCAAAGCGCATCCCGATGTCCGCGACCAAATCGCAGATCGGCCACCCGCAGGGCGCAAGCGGCGCGGCTGGAATCGCCGCCGCACTTTGCGCCATGCACACGAATCTGATTCCACCGACCATCAACCTCGACGAGCCAGACCCCACCTGCGATCTCGATTACGTTCCGAACCTTGCGCGCGAAGCGAGCGTGCGCGTCGCCCTCTGCAACTGCATCGGCTTCGGCTCGAAGAACAGTGCGCTGGTGATTGAAAAAGTTTAAGGTTCAAAGTTCAAGGTTCAAGGTTCAAATCCGTGTCTTCCAACCTTGAACTTTGAACCTTGAACCTTGAACATGTTTTTATGTTTTCTCATCGCAGCTACGAGCTTGAGCATCTGGACAAGGGCGATTACACGCCTGAAGAGTATGAAGGCTGCATGGTGGAGTTGCGACGCATCAATCGCTGGCTGGGAGATGCGAGTGCGCTGCGTCGCTCGTTGCTGGCGGAGATTGAGCGCGAGGAGTTGAAAAGTTTTTCGGTGCTGGATGTAGGCGCAGGCACAGGGGAATTGTTGCGTGTGATTGCTGATTGGGCGCAGACGTCAGGACGCAGCGCGTTGCTTGTCGGGCTGGAACTCAATGCGCGCTCGGCAAAGGCTACTCTGGAAGAGTCGCGGGAGTTCGCTACAATCAGTTCAGTGCGCGGCGATGCGCTGCGCCTGCCTTTCGCGGATAACAGTTTCGATTACGCAATCTGCTCGCTCTTCACGCATCATTTCAAGGATGAACAGGTCGTCGCCATCTTGAATGAACTGAGTCGCGTCGCACATCGCCGCATCTTCATCATAGACCTGCATCGCCATCCGCTCGCATACTATCTCTACACGACGGTGGGCCACCTCTTCTTACACAACCGCCTCATCCGCGAAGACGGCGCGCTCTCCATCCTGCGCGGCTTTCGACCCGTTGAATTAGAGCGTTTAGCTTCGCAGGCGCATCTTGCGAACATCAACGTGGAGCGTCGCTTTCCTTTTCGTCTGGTGTTGAGCGGGGAGAAAGAGACGCGGGGACACGGCGACACGGAGACACGGAGAAATGAAAAGACTCCGGCAGAGTCTATTGGTGAGCGTTAAAATGTTTTCTGATTCGCAACAAAACATTCTCTCTTGCGCCGCGTCTCCGCGTCTCCGCGTCTCCGCGTTCCGGTACGATGCTGTCATCGTCGGCGGTGGCCCGGCGGGAACGAGCGCGGCGATTCATCTGGCGCTGAATGGTGCGCGTGTATTGCTGGCCGAGCAGAAGAAATTTCCACACGCGAAACTGTGCGGAGAATTTATCTCGCCGGAGTGCCTCGACCATTTCGAGCGGCTCGGCATTGCAGATCGAATGTTGGACGCTGGCGGCGCGTCGTTGACGGAGACCGCCTTCTATTCGAGGAATGGAAGAAGTGTGAGCGTGCCATCCACCTGGTTCGGCGGCGGACAGACAAGCGCGCTCGGCTTGAGCCGTGCGGAGATGGATGCGCGATTGCTCAAGCGTGCGCGCGACGTGGGCGTCGAGGTTTTTGAAGAGACGCAGGCGGTCGGCCTCTTGATGGATGGCAGACGTGTGCGCGGCGTGCGCCTTAAACGTGATGGGCAGTTGTTTGAGTTCGATTCGTTGATGGCGATTGACGCGACGGGCAGAGCGCGCCAGCTTGCGCGTCGGATTGGGAAAGATGTGGCTGAGAAGCATCACGCGAAAAAGAGAAGCGCGCCTCTCGTCGCTTTCAAAGCTCATCTCGAAAATGCCTACGGTGCTTCCGGTCATTGCGAAATCTACTTTTATCGCGGCGGCTACGGCGGCTTGAACTGCATTGAAGGCGGCCTGAGCAATCTGTGCTTCATTGCTCGTGCGCGCGATGTGCGTGCGTGCGATGGCGATGCCGCGCGTGTGATGCGTGAGGTCTTGATGAAGAATCGCAGGGCAGAGCAGACGTTAGCAGGGGCGAGCGTGCGCTCAAGCTGGCTGGCGGTCGCGCTCGAAGGTTTCGGTCGGCGCTCGATTGTTCCAGCCGACGGGATGCTGGCGGTGGGCGATGCGGCGTCGTTTATTGATCCGTTCACGGGCAGCGGAATGTTGATGGCTCTTGAGAGCGGCGAGTTGGCAGGGCAAATGATTGCGCGTCATCTCTCGACACTGCGCGGCGGAGCGACGACGGATGCCTTAGCCTGCGAGTACCGCGCGCATTACGATCAAATCTTCGGCGCGCGATTGCGCGTCTGCGCATGGATGCGCCGCGCGGCGTTTGTCCCGCGCTGTGCCGAGACTGTCATCTTTGCGCTCGGCATAAGTGAGCGCGCACGCAAGTATCTGGCGCGCTCGACGAGAAGAAAAACAGTGGGCGGTTGGCAGTAGGCAGTTGGCAGTTAATAATAGGTAGTCATCAGAGAAATTGTTTTTCTGCCAACTGCCAACTGCCCACTGCTTTTCGCTTGCCACGCGCACGTGTTTTGCGGTACAAAGACGGCGCGACACGTTGCAAGATTTAGCTCCCGGCGCTGATTATGAGAATGCTTGTTCCGCATGACGGCGCGCTCGTTCCATCTCTGAATAAGCTGGTAGTTGACAGTCGCTTGATAACGATGGTGACGCCATTCTCGCTCCGGGCGAAATGTCACCTGTCCACCCGTTGTGAGTCTTCGTTCCAGAGCAATTAGTTAAAGCTGCCGAAGCCTTCATTTTTAGTTAAGGAGAATTATGATGATGCGTGCGTTCCCCCAACAATGGCTGAAAGTCTCTGTTCGTCTTTTCTTTCTCTGTCTGCTCAGTCTCTTCTGCGCGAGCGCAGCCTTTGCTCAGGCGCAATCGGATGCGGCGGACCTGCAAGGCTACGTGCGCGACCCGCAGGGCGCAGTTGTGCAAAATGCTAAGGTCACTGCGCGCAATCCTGCGACTAACTTCTCGCGCACCGTCAATACTAGCGAGGAAGGCTACTACCAGATTCTGAATCTGCCGCCCGGCGAGTATGAGGTGACGGTCGAAGCTGCCAACTACAAGAAAGCGGTTGTGCCTTCGTACAAGCTCACGGTCGGCGCGCGTGCAGACCTCGACCTCAAGTTGGAAATCGGTCAACTCACTGAAATCGTCAACGTCTCGACAGAGGATCAACCCGTCATTGAGACCAGCCGCACGACTGTCGCTAATACTATCGAGCAGCAGCGCATTGAAAATCTGCCGATCAATCAGCGCGATTATCTGGGTCTCTCGACCACTATCTCGACGGTCAATCGCGGCAATGATCGCCCGATTGGGCCCGCGCCTTCTTCGGGCTTGAATATCGGCGGGCAGCGCGGGCGCTCGACCTTAGTCCAGGTTGACGGCGCGGACAACACGGATAACTCTATCAACGCTTCGCGCTCGACCGTCAGCATGGAAGCCGTGCAGGAATATCAGGTGGCGACCAATTCTTATGCGCCGGAGTTCGGGCGTGCCATCGGCGGCATCATCAATGTGGTGACCAAAGGCGGGTCGAACAATTTTCGCGGCGATGTCTTCGGCTTCATTCGCCACAAGAGTATTCAATCGCGCAACGCCTTTGCTCCACTGATTGACAATGATCCAAGCAAGAAGCCGCCCTTCACGCGCGGGCAATATGGCGCGACGATTGGCGGGCCGATCAAGCGTGATCGCACCTTCTTCTTCGCAGCCTTTGAGCAGCGTCGTCGGCAGGAGTCTGGCTTTTTCACTTCCAACGTCGGAAACGGTTTGACTTCGAGCGTCACCATCGGCGCGCCGTTTCTGCCCTTCACGAATGTCTATAACAATTTGACGGCAGCGCAGGCCGCTTTCATTCAGGGCGAGTTGGCGAGCGGCAACGCGACACGCATCGGGAACGCGATCACGTATGCGACCTTCGCTTCGGCTGGCGGCCAGACCGCGCTGACAGGCGCGAGCGTGCTGCGTAGTCCGGGCGGCGCGCTTCCGGCTGGCACCGTCATCGGCGGTCGCTTCTTCATCTCCGGCGCACCCGTTCCGCTCACCACTAACACTGCGGGGCAACTCGTCGCCTTTCGTCCATTACAGGGTCTCGCGCAAATTTTCCCGATCTCGGAAAACACGTCCTTCTTCTCCACGCGCGTAGATCACAAGATCAACGACAAGAATCAACTGGCGTTTCGCTTCGGCTACAATCCGAGCGATCTGTCGGGCATTCAGGACGAGTCGCAGAACCAGACGCTCGGCCAGAATGATTTCTCGCGCACTGGTCTTCAAACGCTGCGCGATCTCTCCTTCATCACGTCGCTCTCGACCACGCTTTCAAACAGCATGGTCAACGAAGGACGCTTCAGCTTCTCGCGCCGTCACGCGACCTTCACCTCGCAGACGCAGGATGGCCCGGCGCTTCAGATCGCTGGCACGGCCTTCATTGGACCGAACCCTTTCTCGCCAGTGGATCGCGTCGAGCGGCGTTTTCAATTTACGGACAGTCTGAACCTGGTTCATAAAACGCACACCTTCAAGTTCGGCGCGGACGTAAACTTTGTGGATGTCACCGCGAGCTTCCAACTGAATTTCCCAGGCCTCTTCAACTTCGGCACGTTCAGCCTGTCGCCATTCATCGCGGGACTCCCGGCCAGCGCGCCCTCGTTGACGCCTGTCCAGTCTTACGGCGCGGGCATTCCCGGCGTTTTCATCGAAGGCTTCGGTAATCCGAACAGCTCGATCAAAAATAAACCGCTCGCTTTCTTCGCGCAGGATTCGTGGAAGATTCGACCGAACCTGACCTTTAACTACGGCATCCGTTACGATATTGAATTGACCGACACGATTGCGCCCATCGCTTTCAGAGACCCGCTTTCAGGAATCTCGCTCGCAGCCTCTGACCTGCAAACAGCGCAGGATGCTGTCGGCGTGCAGCAGGGCTTCCCGCGCGACAAGAATAATTTTGCGCCGCGCGTCGGCCTCGCATGGGACATCAGGAATGACGGGAAGACGGTCGTGCGCGCAGCCTACGGCATCTTCTACGATCATCCGCTCCTGGCTATCGCCTTCAACTCAGACATCGCGGACGCCGCGCAGCAGCAGCAGTTCACAACCGTCTTGCCGGGCAGCCCTTCGCCGACCGCCAGCTTGAATCTCCTGCAAATTTTTCAAGGGACGGTTGTGCCGGGCGTGACACCGGGCGTTGCGGCCAGTTCGCAGTATCTGGCGGGACGCATCCGTTTCAACGATCAGACCTTCCCAGGCTTTGGCCCTGTCCTGCCTTTCACGCTCGCCGTCGCCAAAGATTTTCAATACGCTTCTGCGAGTCAGGCCAATCTGACCATTGAGCGGCAGATCGGAAAGGACACTTCGCTCTCGGCCAGCTATCTCTTCGTCGGCGCGCACCACCTGCCGCACCCGGAGGATGTCAATGCGCCGCGCATAGATTTTCTGGCTGAAAACTTCCGCCGCTTTGCCGTTGGTAATCCGGGTATCTGCGGAGCCGACCCGGCATGTCTCGCTAATGGTCGTCTGCCAACGAGCTTTGGCGAAGCCGCGCTCTTCCCAATTCCGACGGCGAGCAATGCGCTTTTCACAGTGCTCGTGCCAGGTCTGGTCGCGGTCAACAACATCACACATCTGGGAGTCATCAGCCCGCTTGCGGCCAACTTCTTCCGTCCCTCCGCGCCGAACTATTTCTTCGTCCAGTCGGTGACGGGCGGGGCCGTGACGCCTGCGACTCTCAACGCCATTCTCGCGTCGGCAAACACTCTGCGCACGCCCGGAGCCATCTCGCCCTTCGGCGATGTGAGCGCGCAGCTTTCCGACGGCAACTCGAATTACAACGCTCTCAACCTCGAATTGAAGCGGCGCTTCTCGCACAACTTCCAATTCCTGGCCTCTTACACCTGGTCACACTCGATTGACGATTCTTCCGACTTGCAGACACTCTTGAAGCCGCAGGACAATCGCAACTTCCGCGCAGAGCGCTCTGACTCGCTCTTCGATCAACGCCATCGCTTCGTCTTCAGCGGGATCGTGACGGCACCCGCAGACTGGCGCAAGTCTTCGAGCTTCGCTCACCGCTTCTTCTCGGATTTCACGGTCGCCCCGATTCTCGAACTCTCTTCGGGACGCCCCTTCAATATCATCACGGCAACGGACACCAACGCCGACCTGCAAAGCTCTAATGATCGTCCGAGCGTGGGGGCGAACGGCACGCTCTTCGTGCCTGCATTTCTGTCGAGCGGCAATCTCGGACGCAATAGCGGCATCACGCACAAATACGCTTCGCTTGATCTGCGCGTGCAACGCTCGGTTCGCTTTGGCGAGCGTTATCGCCTGGATGTGATTGCGGAGGGCTTCAATCTCTTCAATCGCTTCAACGAAGCCGCCGCTTCGCCCTTCTTCGATGATGTTAATGCCTTCGCCCAACGCGCGAGTAACGGGCGCTACTTCAGCCGTCCGACAGCCGCCTACGATCCGCGCCAGTTCCAGTTCGGGCTGAAGCTATACTTTTAACGGAGGCGATCTTGACGAGCGCTCCGAGATTAGTTTGTAGCTTTAGAGTGCCGTTTGAATGAGCGAGCACGGTTACGCGCAGAGCGGTTAGTATCTCCCGTTTTTTCTCGAACGGGATGCTGACCGTCTCAAGCGCACCATCCAACTTCCGGCAGTAGTCTGCAAACGCCCCGCACAACTTGATTGGATTGACAAACGTCAACGCAGCAGGTATAGCAGTCATCACGCACATCTCGGCGCGGCTTGATTGGAATCCGCCCGCGCCTCTCATTTTGATTTCTTAGTCGAACAAAGGAGAAAGGGAAAATTTATGAAGCTCATAGCTCGAACGATTTTGGTTTGCTTAGTCTGTTTAATCATCCTGCCGACCGCGCTGGCGAAGAAGCATCCTGCTCAGGCGGCAAGCATCGCGGGCGTTTACGAGAATTTTACGGTCGGCAAAGGTTCCGGCGACCTTGAAGGCATGAGAGTAGTTCTTTTCAATGCGGGCAACAGTTATCATGCCATCGTGCAGATTGCTGGGGGTGGCGCGGAAGACCCCAAGCCGGAATTTGTTGATGTCGTCACTGTCAAGGGCATGAATGTTGAATTCACAGTCGGCACGGAAAAATATACGGGACGGGTGACGGCTGCCGGATTAACGCTCAAAGATTCTTCAGGAAGTCCAGACATGCTCAAGCGCAAGCCCTGTTCGTCTTTCTTGAGGTAAGGGCAACGACAGCAGCAAAGGAGCAGCGTGCTCGGATCAGAGGCCAGGCACGCTGTTAGCTTATTTCTGTGAAACAGACGCGACTCATTGTCGGCATTACCGGAGCGACGGGCACGATCTTCGGCGTGCGCCTGCTACAGATGTTGCAGGACTCAGAGGTTGAGACGCATCTGGTGATGAGCAAGTGGGCTGCGCGCACGCTCGCGCACGAAACGCCGTACACCGTCGAGCAAGTCCGGCAGATGGCGACGCACAACTACAGCAGCGGCGATCAGGGCGCGGTTATTTCCAGTGGCTCTTTTCTCACGCTCGGCATGGTCGTCGCGCCGTGCAGCATGAGAACGCTCGCCGCCATCGCACAGGGCAACGGCGATAATCTGATTCATCGCGCGGCGGATGTGGTCTTGAAAGAACGGCGCAAACTAGCGCTCGTCGTGCGCGAAGCGCCGCTCAGTGACATTCATCTGGAAAATATGTTGAAGCTCTCGCGCATGGGTGCGATCATCGTGCCGCCCGTGCCAGCCTTCTACAATCACCCGCAGAGTCTCGACGACATGATAAATCACATCGTGATGCGGACTTTAGATCAGTTCGCTCTTCATCTGGATGTGTCGAAGCGTTGGGATGGCGTGATGAAGACGGAAGGCCAGCCGAAAGTTCAAGCAGAATAAGAACGCCTAACAATTGCGGATTTCGGAATGCGGAATGCGGATTGAAAAAGACGAGTCATCGCTTTTCTAAATCCGCAATCCGAAATCCGCATTCCGAAATCGGAAGTCAATTTGCTTCCGCCACTTGATACTGCTCAAGTTTGCCGTCCGGCATTTCATAAGTCCAGACACGCAGATTCTTTTGAGCGAACCTGACGCGATAGACACGCAGCGTCATGCCTCCGCGTAGCGCCTTGGCGGTCTGATTGAATCCCAGTGGCGTGCCCAGCGGCCCCAGACTGCTGGCGAAATCTTTCAGCGCCTGCTCGCTGAAGTAGCTGTTTGCATTATCCGTAAAGAGCGAGCGATCAATCGTGCCGTGCTGGAGTCCATCGAAGATTTTGCTGGCCTGCGCCTCTTTTTGCGGAGTCGCCGGATCATTCGTGGCGAAGAGGAGCGGGGCGATGCCGTGCGCGATGGCACCGGAGGCACTGGCCGCATCCTGATTCGTGAGCACGACCACCGCCACACGCTCATCCGGGAAGACTATGTTCTCGGCGGTAAAGCCTGAGACCTCTCCGCCATGCGAGATGGCGCGATGACCTGCCTCCATATCCACATCAATGCCCAGTCCGTAGTGTGTGCCTACTCCGTTCTTGAGTAAAACTTCATTCTCAAACTCACGGTAAGACGACGGCTTCATCAGTTTCTGATCCATGATGGAGATGTCCCACCGGGCGAGGTCTTGTGCGGTCATGGCAAGCTCGCCAGCCGCGAACATCCATCCCTTGCCCTCCTTCGGCGCAGGACGTGGCGGGCCGAGCGCATAGCGCAGGTAGCCCGCCGGGTCTGTGTCGCCGAGTTTCTCCTGATCCGTATTGAAGATGCTCTTCATGCCAAGCGGCGTGAAGACCTTCTCGCGCAGGAATTGAAGCAAAGGCATCCCGCTCGCCTTCTCGATAATCACTCCGGCAATCACGTAATTAGTGTTGCTGTACTGCCATTTTGTGCCCGGCTCGAAATCCAGAGGCTTGCGCGCCCAGATGTCCAGAATCTTCTGGGCTGTGACGGGCTGCAACATCATGGGCATCACGTAGTCCTGCGGCCAGTAGTCCTGATAGCCGGAGGTGTGCGAGAGCAGTTGGCGAATAGTGACTTCATTCGCCCGTGTGAGATTGGGGACGAACTTTGAAACTTTATCGTCGAGCGAGAGCTTGCCCTGTTCCTGCAAGAGCAGAATGGCGGTCGCCGTAAACTGCTTGCTGATGGAGCCGATGCTGTAACGCATCTCCGGTGTCGCCGGAACGCGCGGTTCAAGACGCGCGTCTCCGTAAGCCTTGAGATAGACGATCTGCCCATCTTTGACGATTGCCACAGACGCGCTCGGCACGCCCGTTCTGGCAAGCGCGTCCGTGGCGAGCTTATCAATCTTCTCCTGCATCTCAGACGGTAATTGAGTCTGCGCGTTGGCAGTGAGGGTTATGACAGACAAAAGCATAGCGGCTGCGAGGCCGTGAAGCAGCAGATTAAATCGGCGCATAAGTTTCTCCCAAAACGAAAGATGAAGATGTGGCACGAGCCGCAGCATTATATCTGACGATGCCCGGATTGGCGACGGCTCATAAATCGTTCAAACCGCACACCCGGAACGGAATTGTTGGGTGCAAACAAAAGAACCTGTGACTCCGAAGCGGAATCACAGGTTCTAAGGCTCACTTCTGTGAGAGGAAAAAGCGCGCCATCTTGCTTACCAGATCACGCAACGATCCTTCGCGGCGCGAACCATCGCGTCTCCCTCTTTGCACTGGAACGCGGCGGCGAATTGCGGCAGGTTCGAGAGCGGGCCGTTGACGCGGAATTTAGGCAACGGATGCGGATCGGTATTCGTCAACAGGCGCGCCAGCTCCGGTCGGATGTTAGTAGCCCAGCCATGAGCATAAGCGAGGAAGAAACGCTGCTCCGGCGTGAAGCCGTCAATCGAGGGCGGATGCGGCTTGCCTGCGAACGATTGCTGCCAGGCGGCGTAGGCGATGACGAGTCCACCGAGGTCTGCGACCGATTCGCCGACGACGAGTTTGCCGTTCTCGTTGAGTCCCGGCTCGACCTGAAAGCCGTTGAACTGATTGACGACGCACTCGGTGCGTGTGTGGAAGTCTTTCAAATCGGCGTCCGTGAACCAGTTCTTCAAGTTGCCTGCGGCGTCGAACTGCGCGCCCTGATCGTCGAAGCCGTGTGTCATCTCGTGGCCGATGACCGCGCCGATAGCGCCGTAGTTCATGGCATCGTCGGCGGCTGGATCGAAGAAGGGCGATTGCAGAATGCCAGCCGGGAAGACGATTTCGTTGAACTGCGGATTGTAATAGGCATTGACTGTCGGTGGCGTCATGCCCCACTCGGTCTTGTCAACGGGCTTGCCGATCTTCGCCAGATCGCGGCGATGCTCGAAGATGCTGGCGTTGATGCGATTGGCGACGAGGGACTCGCGTGTGATGTTGAGCGAGGAATAGTCGCGCCACTTATCCGGGTAGCCGATCTTGTTGATGAAGGCTTCGAGCTTGGCGAGGGCCTGCTGGCGCGTCGGGTCTGACATCCATGAGATAGTGCCGATGTCGCTCTTGAGCGCGGCCTCAAGATTTCTGACCATCTGCAAAGCGCGCGCTTTGGAGGCGGGCGGAAACGCTTTCTGAACATAGACCTCGCCGAGCGCCTCGCCTAAAGCGCGGTCTGTGCTCGCCACGCAACGCTTCCAACGCGGCAGTTGCTCCGGCGTGCCTTGCAGGATGCGGCCCTTGAAGTCGAAGTCCTCGTCCACGAATTTCTTAGAGAGCGCCGACGCCGCGCCGTTGATACGCTGCCAGCGCAGGTAAGTCTTCCAGTCATCGAGCGGCGTCGCGGTCAACTGTGCGTCGAGCGCTTTGAAGAAGTTGGGTTGCGAGACGTTGATGTCGGCCTTCTGCGTGAAGCCGATGCCGTTGAAGAAGGCTGACCAATCAATGTGCGGCGTGAGTTGCTGCAACTCTGCGAGGGTCATGCGGTGATAAACATTGCTCGGCGTGCGCCGCTCGACGCGGGTCATCGAAGCGTCGGCTAGTTTGGTCTCCAGCGCCATCACCGTCTGCGCTTCCTTAGTCGAGCGGTCTACATCGTCGCCCATCAGTTCAAACATCTTGGTGACGTGCTTGACATACTGGTCGCGGAGTGTCTTCGATTTGTCATCAGCGCGTAAATAGTAGTCGCGGTCAGGCAAGCCGAGTCCACCCTGAGAGATGCCGAAGATGACCTCGGCAGCGTTCTTGAAATCCTGTGTTGAGCCGGAGCCGAACGGGACGCCCACAGCGATGGTGGTCAGGTGCGCGAACTCTCCCTGCAAGTCGTGTTGGTCTTTAATCTTTGCGATGAGGTCGAGTTCAGATTGGAGCGGTTTCAGCCCCTCGGCTTCGATCTTGTCTTCGGCCATGCAGGAAGCGTAATAAGCGCCAACCTTCTGCTCGTTGCTGCCTTTGGGCGCGTTAGTGTTGCGCGCGGCGGCCTCGACAATCTGATGGACTACTTCCTGATTCTGCTCGTTAAGCACGTTGACGACGCCCCACGCCGGATATGCCGCCGGGATGGGATTCTTGGCGAGCCAGCTACCGTTGGCATACTGGTAAAAGTCCTGGCACGGATTAACACTTTTATCAATGGCGCTCACATCAAGCCCGTGTCCCGGCGTCTGCGCGAAGACGCACAGTTCGCAGAGCACGACCACGAGCAGGGAAGCGAGTAGCGAATGACCGGATCGTTTCATTGAAGACTCCTCTAAAATTAAGTTCGGAACGGTTGAGAATACGAAGCAGGTGAGTGGAAAGTTTATTTTTCGCGCCACCAGTCGAACGGCCTATGATTACACAGAAGGCAGTCCGGTTGCACGCGGGCGGCAGCATCGAAGAGAATCCTCATGCTGATTCATCCGCACAGGCCGCCTTTATTTGTTTTATCCGAGATGCTAGAATTCGCTCTCTTTTGTTGGACGAGAATTCGACAGTCAATCTCATAAAAATCATCGCGGAGGCGCTGCTTGAGAGCTTCAGTAGTTGCTGCATTCAATCTGGTGCACATAGCACATCTCTTCAACTTCAACATCTCGAATGTGGTCTGGCCCGGTCTTTTCCCGGCCACTTACCTCTTGCATCTGGTCGAAGAATACTGGGGCGGTGAGGGCTATGCCGGGCACCTCTCACGAACCAGAGGTGTGACGTTCTCCACTCTACGCTTTCTGTTCCTGACGAGTCTCGGTCTCTTTCTGATGATCTTAGGTCTCGTCCTGGCCTACAGGTTCAACTTCCCACAAACGATGCTCGTAATTCTGGGCACCACCTTTCTGCTCAACGGTCTCTCGCACGCGATCACCAGCATTGCGAACTTCAGTTATAACCCGGGATTGATCTCAGGGATGCTGCTCTGGATGCCGCTCGGCGCGATCACTCTTCTGCAATTGACGGGAACTATGACCGGCGCAAGATATTTAATGGCGGTGGGGATTGGAGCCGGGATTCAAGCGACGGCCCTGGTGGTGACGTTCAGTGGTGGTCAGCCAATCAAAGCGCGTCGTGAACTCTTTTCTCTGAAAAAGAGTTCAGCGATTGAGACTGGCGATGATGGATAGCGTTCTCTCATCCAGAATGTACACGTCTGCCGCCTTCACACCGCCGAGCGCAACACTAAAGGCGGGCGTCGCCGACTCATGGAGTTTGTTGATGAGAGCATCATTGCTGAAGTAGCGCCGCCCTCGCGCGACGATTAAAAAATCTCCTACCGCAAGCTCCCTGACTGCTAACGAATCCGAAAGCGAGACGCACTTCAAATCGGGGCGTCCGGCTTGCTGCGCGTAATATGCTGCGAGGCCGGGTGTCTCGCTCGCCACAGTCGCTTCGGATCGTGCCCGCAATGCTACTCCCGACATCACCTCACGCAACTGCGCGTCATAAAATTCGTCGTGCGGAAAATAATCGCCCGCCCGTGCCGCGCCTCCGCCGATTTGATTGACGTAAAGTCTGTAGTGCGGAGCGATCCTCACCGCAGCCACAGCCGACGCGCACAGCACCAGCGCGGCCAAACATGCGCGCGGCGGTAGCTTGAGTTTTCCACCATCGAAAAACTTAGTGAGACGTTGCGCGACCCAGTGGCCTGCGACTTGGATGCCGAGCGCGGCGGCAATTAACACGCAGGGCAGCACGGTCGTGAAGTAACGTGTGAACTTTCCGCCGATGAAGACGAAGGTCATAGCCCAGAGAAACATCCAGAAGAGTATGAAGTAACGCCCATCGCCCATCTTTCGGCGAAAGAGTTGCGGCAGACCGACGAGGAAAGCGCAGAGCGTCAAGAGCGGCAGCTTGACGCCGATGAAGACGAAGTAAAAATACCAGGGCACGCCGTTCAACCATTCCGAGAGGCGATGCGAGTAGAGTTGTCCCATGAACTCGTAGCTGTCGTGGCCGAGCAGTTTGTAATCCGCGAAGGAGAACATCTTGTGCCAGGTGTCCGGCAAGAGAATCGCCGGATTGCAGAGCAGAAAGACTGCGCCTGCAATGGCGAAGATGATCGGATAACGCGGCCAGCCGATCTGCCAGCGCCTGTCCGGGAGCTTCTGAAAAATGTAGTTGTAGCTGACGCTGATGGCGATGAAGAACGGCATGTACTTTGAGGCCGTCATCGCGCCGAAAGCTGCGCCCGTCGCCCAGTAGTAAGGCTCAGGGTTGCGCCCCGAACCGCTCTCCGTGATGGTCTGAGTTCGGAGCCAGAAGAAGTTGGCGAGCAAAAAGAAGAAGACAAAGAACGTGTCCTCTTTGGCGACGCGATTGAAGCCTATCGCTGTGGGATCAAGCGCCCACAACAACGCGGCAATCAGCGCCACTTCCGCGCCGAACAACTCGGCTGCGACGAGGTAAATCAGGAGCGCCGTGAACGCGCCGAAGATTACCGAAGGCAGGCGCAACGCAGCTTCGACTGAGATGTGTAACGTCTCTGGATGTGAAGAGGCGAGTGACGTAGCGTTCCATTTCTCTGCCGCGATGAGGCTCGCGGTCAAGAGCGCCTTCATCAACATCGGATGCTCGCCGTTGGCTGAGGTCAATCCATGCGCGCGGTAATCCGCGACGGCGTTCAGCTTATTGAGTTCATCCTCGCTCAGACCTTCCGAGCCGAGTCCGACAACGCGGAAACCGAAGCCGACGATGACGGCAGCCGCCAGCACGATGAACAGCACCTTGCGATTGAACGCGCGCGGGTGCAGGTGGCCGAGTAAGTCAGGCCTGAGACTCGCTGTGACGATTGGTGAAAATGATTTGGACAAGCTTTAAGCTCTCAATAATGCCGGTCAATTAAGGTGTGACAACATGCGCTTTAACAGTATGAAGGCGAATACTGCAAAACTACTAACCTTGACGCAAGTCACCGACTATCTTCTTCAAAATCTCTAAACCCTCAACGCCGCAATAATGCTCACGCTCCGTAGGCGGAAATTTTAAGGGAAGATTGGCACAATGTTTTTGTATTTCTTCAAGTTTAGGGTCATTCAATTTCGTATGGAGAAAATCATCCCACTCCCATTCTCCACAAGAGTCATCAAGGAAAGATTGAATCAAATTTGCTATTTCAGCTTTGGTCATAATCACAAAGGTAAGCTGCCGAATGTTGTTCTTATGATCCCTGATGGTTATTTATACCGGAAAATCTTTTACACTATGCCCGTGAACACTTGCAATTCTGCCTGACTTAGAACAATATTCACTCGCCCCTGACAGTTGGCTCTCGATAAAGGCCGCCTGTAATCTCTGAGCGGGCTAAACCATAGCTAGTCGTTGGATACTCAAGTCTCAGCCGCGAACCCGAAGGTACACCGCGCGATGGACTGAGTCAGGGCAACATCTTGTTCGACGTTTCAAACGAACATCAATTCAACAACTCTGAGGAAGAAACATAATGTCCGAGCAGCGAGAAACGACCACGACCACAACGCCTCCTCCATCATTTCGCATTGACCCGAAACTCCACCAGATACTTTACAAAGAATCGGCGAGGCCGACGCTCGAACAGGTGGCCGAGCCGGAAGTTCTACCGGAGCCGCCGTATCCGATTCACGCCGACCCCCAGCCGATGACGAAGAAAGAGTACCAGAAGCTCAACGCCATCCGCACGTGGAAGACGTGGGGATCGCCCTACTTCAAATCGCTCTGGCACAAGGGTGAGCTAAGACCTCTGATCCCCTATCTCTTCACCGAGTGGAAGTGCAATCTCGATTGCCACTACTGCTGGTCTTACAACAACAAGGTGAAGGGCATGACCGAGGACACGGCCAAGCGTTCGATTGACTGGCTGCACTCCATCGGCTCGCGCGTGCTGGCCTTGATGGGCGGCGAGCCTCTGCTTCGTCCCAAGCTCATCCACAAGGTTGTCTATTACAGCGCCAAGAAAGACATCTTCGTTTATCTGCCGACCAATGGCCGCTTGATGAAGCCGGACGTGATTGACCGCCTCGGCGACGCTGGCATCGCTACAGTCAACCTAGCCGTTGATTCCGTCAAGGAGCGTAAAGAGCTACCCAAGGCGCTTGATCCCATCCGTCAATACTTCGACTATCTGGTCAAGCGGCAGCATCACTACGGCTACACGGTGATGTTCAATATCAACATCTGCCGCACCAACATGGACGACGTGAAAGAGTTGACGGAGATCGCGCACGACGCTGGCATCGCCACCGACTATCACATCAACGAGTCGCCGATGACCGAGCAGACGCACTTCAAGCATCTCAACGAGAACAGCACCTACCTGACGCCCGAAGACTGGCCGAAGGTTGACGCCCTGCTTGATTATCTTGACGACAAGCGCCACAACGAAGGCTACAAGATGGTCAACCAGTCGAAGCACATGCAGGACATGAAGCAGTTGATGCGCGGCGAAGTTCCACCCTGGAAGTGCAGAGCCGGACAGAACTCGCTCATCATCCGCACGGACGGCACGCTCGCTCCCTGCTTCCCGATGTACTCGGCGACGCATGATTGGGGTTCGGTCGGCAACGACAAGTTCGACGTGGCTCAACTGGACGAGATGAAGAAGGAATGCTCCAAGCATTGCCTCTCGACCTGCAACTACATCCTGGCCTACTGCTACGACACCAAGCGCGTCATCAAATGGATCGCACGTCAGGCCATGCACGGCTTCAAAGGCTCGACCGACACCATTCAGTAACGGTCAGACTTTGCGACAGCTTATTTGCCGGTCTAGAATCAATTGACGATACAAAATAACGGGCAGCTTTCGGGCTGCCCATTATTTTTTGCTGATTGATTCGGGCGTTGTTAGTTGCCAGCAGCGTAGGCTAAACTCGATTGCTGCTTACGCGGCTGAGTTATTCACATGCCTTAAACTACTGCGCGGTCTCTGATGAAGAAGGTGTTAAGAGGACTGCAATGGATTGGATGCGTGATCGTTCTCTGCGCGGCGCAAGGCTGCCAGCGCGCATCTTCAACACAGGGGACGAGTCAAGCGTCAAGCCGTGCGGATAATTCAGCCATTAAGTTACCTTCTTCTGTTCCAACTTCCAATCAAACGTCTCCAACCGAGCGCGACGGCATGGTGCTCATCAAAGGCGGAACATTTCTGATGGGCACAAATGATGGGATGCAATACGAAGCGCCAGCGCATGAAACGCTGGTCAACTCTTTCTGGATTGATACGACGGAAGTGACTGTCGCAGAGTTCGGCAAATTCGTTGCCGCGACAGGCTATCGCACAGACGCTGAGAAGTTCGGTTGGTCTGGCGTCTTCAATCTCAAGACGGGCGAGTGGGAGAATGTGAAGGGAGCGAACTGGCGACATCCTGATGGGCCAAAGTCGGAAGCCGCGACGGATGAGCCTGTCTGTCAGGTCTCATGGAGCGATGCTGCGGCTTATGCGAAGTGGGCAGGGAAGCGTCTGCCGACTGAAGCCGAATGGGAGTATGCTGCGCGCGGAGGATTGGCGGAGAAGAAATATGCCTGGGGCGATGAACTGCGTCCCAATGGCAAGCCCGTCGCTAACTGGTGGCAAGGCCACTTCCCAGACAACAACACGGGCGAGGATGGCTTCATGGGTCGCGCGCCCGTCAGGAGTTTTCAGCCGAACGGTTATGGACTGTATGACGTGGCGGGCAACGTCTGGGAATGGTGTGCGGATTGGTATGCTGATGACTACTATCAGCAGTCTCCGCACGATAATCCGCCTGGGCCCGCCAATGGAGCGGAGCGTGTGATTAAAGGCGGCTCATTCCTGTGCGCCGAAAATTTTTGCACTAACTACCGTGTCGCTGCGCGCAGTCACGCCACGCCCGACAGCGGACTGAACAATCTTGGCTTTCGCTGCGCGCGTAACGAGTAAGTTTGCGCTCTTTCAGATTCAGTTGATCGCCCGCGCGAGTGCCTCATTTATAACGCGACGCGCGGACGCCTGCCGATTCTCTCTCTGGACGGAGTGCAGCTACCGATTGATTCGCCGACCCCACGTAAGACACGCATCCAGCCTCGACTCTCCCTCCTTCTCGGAACAGTCTCGGCGATGGGCGCGCTGGTCGCCTCCTGCTGCGTCACACGGCGCGGGCGCGTTTGTGGTCGAAGCGGAAGAGCCGACATCAACATTATTGCGAGGAGCAAAAACGTAGCGGACAGCTTTTTCATCATCGCTTTACCTCCTCAAGAGGTTTGGAAACATAGGAGAGTCACTCAGAAGATGCGTGAAGAATGCATCAAGAAGACAATCGGAGTCAAGCTTTAATTGACTTCTCAAGCCGCTTTAGTTAAATTTGTAACTTCAAGAACGGCTGCACATGATGAATGATGTGGCTGGAGTATCTTGACACGGCAAGGGCAGCGGTTCAAAGCCACGTGCGCCAGCCACATTCAAATTTTTGATAGAAGCTCCAGAAGTCCTTCGCGTATGAATCGAACGTCCACGCGATTCTGAAATTTAAGTGCCGCGACCTGCTCCGACAAACGGCAGGGCGGCCAAGGCGAAGGCGCTCCTATCGAATCCGATCTGGAAGTAGTAAATAGTGAATCAGAATGATTTTCTTATTGATTCATTGAATCATTGTTTTTCAATGATTCAATGACCATCTGAATCAATGACTAAATCTCTTCGATTCACGAAGTAACCATGAGCGAAATAAATGTCCAACTGAAAGAGGGCGGCGCAGCCCAGCAACTGCCAGCGCCCGTCACGGTCGGGGAAGCGTTGAAGAGACTCGACCGCGACGCCGCGAAGCAGGCGCTTGCCGCCCGTGTCAACGGGCGCGAGGTTGATCTGGCGTTCACTTTGAGCGGGCAGGAGAACGGCGAGCCTGTCAGGATTGAACCCGTTCTGCCGCAGACGCTCGAAGGCCTGGACGTGCTCCGACACTCGACGGCGCATCTGCTGGCCGCAGCCGTGCTCGACCTCTTTCCCGGAACCAAACTCGGCATCGGCCCTGCACTCTTAGAAGACCCGCGCTACGGTTTCTTCTACGATGTCATCGCGCCGCGACAGTTGACCGACGAAGACTTGCCGTTGATTGAAAAGCGGATGCGCGACATAGCCAAGCGCAATCTTGCTTATCGCCGCGACGAGATTCCGAAAGCAGATGCTCTGCGCGTCTTCGCCGAGCGCGACGAGCCTTTGAAGTGCGAGTTGATTGACGAGAAGGCCGGAGAGACTGTCAGCCTTTACTACATTGACGGCTCGCCGTTCCTGGATTTCTGTCTGGGGCCGCATGTCCCGAACACGAACAAGCTGCGCGCTTTCAAGT
Organism: Acidobacteriota bacterium; assembly: GCA_032159235.1. Lineage (GTDB taxonomy): Bacteria > Acidobacteriota > Blastocatellia > Pyrinomonadales > Pyrinomonadaceae > QHXM01. The sequence goes on along the minus strand of JAVHWW010000097.1, from coordinate 42,704 downwards.
TGCTCAGTCTCGCAGGCGCGTACTGGAAAGGCGACGCCGAGCGTCAACAGATGCAACGCATCTACGGAACAGCCTTCTCCACGCAGGAAGAACTCGATGCCTGGATCAAGCAGCGCGCGGAAGCCGAACGGCGCGACCATCGTCGTCTGGGGCGCGAACTTGATCTCTTCTCGATTCAGGAGCAGTACGGGCAGGGCTTGATCTTCTGGCATCCGAAGGGCGCGATAGTGCGCAAGATGATGGAGGATTATCTCTACGAGGAGTTGAACAAGCGCAACTACAGCTTCGTCTATACGCCGCACATCGCCAAGCGCGAACTCTGGCAGATTAGCGGCCACGAGCAGAACTACGGCGACTCGATGTTCGCGCCGACGAAACTGGAAGAGACGGAGTTTCGTCTGAAGCCGATGAACTGCCCGTTTCACATCGGCATCTACAAATCGCAGCAACGCAGTTACAGAGACTTGCCGCAGCGTTACGCGGAGATGGGCACGGTCTATCGCGCGGAATTGTCCGGCACGCTGCACGGCTTGATGCGTGTGCGCGGCTTCACTGTTGACGACGCGCATCTCTTCTGCACGCCGGAACAGGTACGCAAAGAGATTAGCGATTGCGTTGATTTCGTTGTTGATGTTTTTAAGACGTTCGGTTTCTACATGGTCAAGTTCGAGTTGTCTGTCAAAGGTAGTGATACGAACAAACATTATCTCGGCTCAGACGATAACTGGGAAAAGGCCGAAGCTGCGCTCGTCAGTGCTTTAGATGGGAAAGAGAACCTGCAGTACGAACGTATCGAAGGTGAAGCTGCTTTCTACGGCCCGAAGATTGATATTAAGATTGAGGATGCTATCGGTCGCCTCTGGCAACTCGGCACGGTGCAATATGATTTCAATCTGCCCGAACGCTTCGACCTTGAGTACATCGGCGAAGACAATCGCCCGCATCGTCCGGTGATGGTACATCGCGCGCTCTTCGGCTCAATCGAGCGCTTCTTCGGCGTTTTGATCGAGCATTACGCGGGCGCGTTTCCGCTCTGGCTTGCGCCCGTCCAAGTTGTTGTGCTGCCGATTACGGATCGCATCAACGACTACGCGCAGCAGGTTGCGAAAGAATTACGCAGCGCCGGTCTGCGCGCCGAAACAAATCTCCGCAGCGAGAAGATCGGCGCGAAGATACGCGACGCGCAGATGCAAAAAGTTCCTTTCATGCTCGTGCTCGGCGACCGCGAGATGGAACAGGGTGTGGTCGCCGTTCGTGAGCGAACCAAAGGCGACATCGGCGTGATGTCGCTCGATGAATTCAAAGAGATGGCGCGCGAGCTTGTTGAGACGCGCGCAATTAGTAACGAAGTCTAGCGAGTCCATCGAGTCTGTCGAGTCCAGCGAGTCAGGTAAAGTTAAACTCGCTAGACTCGATAGACTTGTCCGACTCGCTAGACTAAAACCGTGGAGGTGCAGAAATAGCTACAGGCTTTCGAGGTCGCGGGCAGCGTCCAGATCATCGTCGCGCTCCCGCCGTGCGGATTAACGAGAGGATTCGTGTGCCGGAAGTGCGCGTGATCGGAGATGACGGCGAGCAACTCGGCGTCATGGACACACGCGAAGCCGTGCGTAAGGCACGCGAGCAAGGGTTAGATTTGGTAGAAGTCGCGGCCAACGCCGAGCCGCCCGTCTGCCGGATCATTGATTTCGGCAAGTTTCAGTACGAAGCCAAGAAGAAGGCGAACGAGGCGAAGAAGAAACAGGTCGTCATCACTGTCAAAGAGATTAAGTTTCGCCCCGGCACGGATGAGCACGACTACGACTATCGGATGGAGCGTGCGCGCGAGTGGTTGCGGGACGGCGACAAGGTGAAAGCGACGATCTGGTTTCGCGGACGCGAGATGACGCACCGCGAGCTTGGCTCACGCATTCTCGAAAAACTCGAACGCGATCTCTTAGAGGTCGGCGAAGTGGAAGCACGCCCGCGCATGGAAGGCAACCAGATGTTTATCATTTTCGGCCCGAAGCGTCACAAGGGCAGCGGCGCGAAGCCCGAACCGGCTGCGCCGAAAACGAATCCGGGAGAAAGACAAGAATAATTATGAATTTTAAGTTTTGAATTTTGAATTCTTGCATTTAATTCAAAACTCACAATTCATAATTCAAAACTACTATGAGGGGGAGCAATAATGCCTAAACTGAAAACACATAAAGGCGCGGCCAAGCGGTTTCGTTTGACTGCTACGGGGAAGATCAAGCGCGGCCATTCACATGCGCGCCACATTCTGACCAAGAAGACCCACAAGCGTAAGCGTCTCTTAGATATTGACGCGCTCGTCTCCGACGGAGACCAGAAGCGTGTCGAAGCGATGCTGCCATACGGGAGAAGTTAAAAGCAGAATACAGAATTCAGGAGTCAGAAGCCAGAATGAAAACAAAAGACGGTTTCCGCCTTTTCCATTCTGGATTCTGAATTCTGACTCCTGAATTCTGCTTTTGAGGAGGATTTATGCCTAGAGCAAAACGTGGAAATAAGCGTCTTGAGAGACGCAAGAAGATTCTGAAATTAGCCAAAGGTTATCGCGGCACAAAGTCGAAGCTCTATCGCTCGGCGAAAGAGAGCGTCGAGCGCGGTCTGAATTTCGCTTACACGGGACGCAAGTTGAAGAAGCGTGATTTTCGCAGCCTGTGGATTGTCCGTATCGGGGCGGCTGCGCGCTTGAATGGCTTGAACTACTCGCAGTTCATGCACGGCCTGAAAGTCGCGGGCATCGAGCTTGACCGCAAGATTCTCGCAGACCTCGCAGCCAATCAGCCGGAAGCGTTCGCGGAGTTGGCCGGACAGGTGAAGGGCGCTCTCGATAACGAGCAGCAACAAAGCGTTGCGGCGTAAATAATAGTGAAAAGTGAAAAGTGAAAAGTGAATAGTGAAAAATTAAAAAACTGCTTTCACTATTCACTATTGAGTGAAAGAGCTTGGCGATGCCAGAAGGCATAAGAAACGAAGACCCGAAACAACAGGCGGAAGCCGCACGCAAAGCGTTCGAGCAGGAGTTCGGACGCTTTGCTCGCTTTCGTCCCAGTGAAGACGCTCAAGCTGATGGCGACAACTCGCTTCGAGACGAGCCAGGCAGCGCGGAATTCGGTGCGGGCGAATTCTTTAATCTAAATGAAGCGGAAACTGCTCTGCGCGAAGTGGGTGAACTGCGTTCGCGGCACACCGGAAAGAAATCAGCGCTCGCGTCCGTCAAAAAGATGATCGGTCGCGTCGCGCCCGAAGAGCGCGCCGCATTCGGCCAGCTCGTCCAGCAGATTGAAGCGGAGGTCGTCAGCCGGATTGATGAATACGAAACTAATCTCAAATCTCTCGTCGAAAGATTGCGAACGGAGCGCGAGCGCATTGACGTGACGCTGCCCGGTCGTCGTCCGCGTCGCGGCCATCTGCATCCGATCACGATTCTGCGGCAGAAGATCGAAGACATCTTCGTCTCGCTCGGCTACGCGATTGAAGACGACCGCGAGATTGAGACGGATTTCTACAACTTCACGGCGCTCAACATCCCGGACAATCATCCGGCGCGTGACCCGCTCGACACGTTCTACACGACGGACGGCTTCGCCTTGCGCTCGCAGACTTCGACCGTGCAGATTCATGCGATGGAACGCCGCTCCGCGCCGCTACGCATGATCGCGCCAGGCCGTGTCTTTCGCCGCGACACGCCGGACGCGACGCACAACCCCATGTTCTATCAGGTCGAAGGCTTGTGCGTTGATCGCGGCATCACGATGGCGCACTTGAAGGGCACGCTGACTGAGTTTGTGCATCGTCTGGTCGGGCCGGAGACGCGCACGCGCTTTCGCCCGTCCTACTTCCCGTTCACGGAGCCGAGCGCCGAAGTGGATTACAGTTGCTTCAAGTGCAACGGCGCGGGCTGTCGCATCTGCAAGCAGTCCGGCTGGATTGAGCTTGGCGGCTCCGGCATGGTGCATCCGAACGTGCTCCGCGCGGTCGGCATCAACCCGGAAGAGTTCTCCGGCTTCGCCTTCGGCTTCGGCATAGACCGCATGTCCGCGCTGCTGTACAAGCTCGACGACATCCGCCTTTTGTTTGAGAACGATGTGCGCTTTCTTGAACAGTTTGATTAAGAGTTAAGCCTCTCTCGCTGCCGAAACCTTAGAATCCGAAGTGACGATGCTATACTGCGCTCATGGAATTTGAGTGGGATGAGGAGAAAGCAGCCGCTAATCTGACGAAACACAGAGTCTCCTTTGATGAGGCGAAGACCATTTTTGATGATTCGCTCTACGTTGATTTTTACGATCCAGATCATTCCTTTGACGAGCATCGTTATATTATCATTGGGAAATCCGGGCAGGGGCGTTTGTTAATCGTCTCCTACACGGAGCGGGATTCGATAACGCGACTGATTAGCGCCAGAGAAGTAACACGAAGTGAGCGAGAAATATATGAAGCAGGCTGAAACAGAGATCAATGATGAGCTGCGACCAGAGTATGATTTGCGTAGCTTGCGAGTCAGAAGGTTGGGGCGCGGACGCAGCAGCTTTGGCGAAGTAGTTCGCTTAGAGTCTGACGTAGCGGAAGTGTTTCCAGATGCCGACTCAGTAAATGAGGCATTGCGTTTTCTGATTAGAGTGACCAGAGAAAACAAACCGACCGCCTGATTTCTAAAGACGATGCCGACAAGCCATTCGCGCGGGAGCACGCACGCGCTTTCGTCTGCCCTGCTTTCCGTTCACAGAGCCGAGCGCCGAACCGGAAGAGTTCTCAGGCTTCGGCATAGACCGCATGTCCGCGCTTCTTTACAAGCTCGACGATATCCGCCTTTTGTTTGAGAACGACGTGCGTTTCCTTGAGCAGTTTAATTAGAAATTGGGCTGCTTCCGTTTAGCGATGCAACTCTGCCTGCGAAAACTTAACGTAGATGAGTATGACGCGCCGCATGTCGAAGTATCTGTCTCCGGCGGTGGCTTTGCCGCGCAGCAGGACTCATACATCGAAGATGATGAATGGATTGAGTTCGGTGCGGCGCTGAAAGCTTTCCCTGAAAGCCTTGAGCATGAGGTTATATTTGAGAATGGCGCGCCCGAAGGCAAATACTACTGCTACATTCTGCTGCGCGCGTTCGTTTATAACGGCGTAGGGCATAGCGCACTAGAGTTGAAGATTAGCAACAACTCAAAGCCCCCGCATTCGGCTGCTGCACACTTTTATATCCCCTGTGAGGCTGCGATGTTGAACCGTCTGGGCGATGCACTCGTAGCGTGGGCGCGCTCGAAAGAATATGAGTTCGTGTTCTCAACCGATGCTATCTAACAACATCTTGCCAAGGCTTCCATAGAGTTCTGAAATAATAATTGTGATAAACCGCTAACCACAAATATTTATGAATATCAGTTACAACTGGCTTCGTGAATTGACAGGCGTCACGCTTGCGCCGAAGGAATTGGCCGAGCGTTTGACGATGATTGGTCTCGCTGTCGAAGTCGTGCATGAGGTCAAAGACGATTCGGTGTTGGAGATTGATCTCACGTCGAACCGGCCTGATTGTCTGTCGCATCTGGGCGTGGCGCGGGAGGTAGCTGCGGCGACCCATGGGCGCGTGTCGTTGCCGGTAGATGCGCCGTCGCGTGTGAAGGGACGCGCGGAGGATTACACGGCGGTCGAGATACTCGATGCGGATTTGTGCCCGCGTTATGCCGGGCGCGTGGTGCGCGGTGTGACGATCAAGCCTTCGCCTGATTGGTTGGTCAAACGGCTGGAAGCTATCGGGCAGCGACCAATTAACAACGTCGCGGACATCACCAACTACGTGCTACATGAGCAGGGACAGCCGCTCCACGCTTTCGATCTGTCGAAGCTCGCCGAAGCTAGAATCGTCGTGCGGCGTGCGAGGAAGGGCGAGAAGATACGGACGCTTGACGGCGTGGAGCGTGCGCTTGAAGAAGAGATGCTGGTGATCGCGGACGCTGTGCGCGCGGTGGCGGTCGCGGGCGTGATGGGCGGCGAGGAGACGGAGATTTCGGATGCGACGCGCGACGTGTTGATTGAGAGCGCGTATTTCAATCCGGCTTCTGTGCGGCGCACGGCGAAGAAGCTCGGCCTGCACACGGAGGCGTCGCATCGTTTCGAGCGCGGTGTGGATTATGCGGGCGTGCTGCGCGCGCAGGAGAGATGCGTTGCGCTCATCTGCGAGCTTGCTGGCGGCACGGCGACGGAAAACGCGATTGATGTTTATCCGAAACATCTTGAGCCGCCGATGGTCAGCCTGCGGCCTGAGCGTGTGAAGTCTCTGACCGGACTCGATGTCGATTCAGCAGAGATGCTGCGGATTCTGCTGGCGCTGGGTTTCATCCAGCGTGAGGCGATGGCAGCGATGAGCGCGGCGGGAACATCGAGCTTAGGCGCGAGTCGCGCGCTCAACTTTATCGCTCCGACATGGCGCGTGGACATCGAGCGCGAAGAGGATTTGGTCGAAGAGGTTGCGCGGCACTTTGGGTATGAGAAGATTGCGACCGCGCTCCCGGCCTCAAATATCGCTGGCGAGTACCAGCCGAGCGAGAGAAAGCGACGTGCGTTGCGCCGCGCAATGACGGCGAGCGGATTCGATGAAGCGATCAGTTTCAGTTTCATTGCGGCGGAGCATGACGGGCGTTTTGAGCTTCTGCCGAACTTTGCGAGCGGCAATGAGAGCGACGTTGGAGGCAACACCAAGAAAAATGAGAGCGGCTACGCAGGCGACGAGAGCAATAGAAGCGAAGGCAATGATGAAGGCAAAGGCCGCTTCGTTTCACTGACTAATCCGATCATCGAAGGCGTCACACGGATGCGCCCGACGCTGCTCTCAGGAATGCTCGACGCCGTGCGCCACAATTTCAATCACGGCACGCGCGATGTCCGCCTTTTCGAGACGGGACGAATCTTCGCGGCCAACTCCGAGCAGGGCAAGTTGCCGTTGGAGCGCGAGGCATTTGCGCTCGTAGCAACTGGCGGGGTGATTGAAGAGGGACGCGCGGGTGCGGCGCGCGAGCTTGATTTTTATGATTTGAAGGGCGCGCTCGAAGTTGCTGTTGATACGATGAATCTGAGGCCTCTGCGTTTCGAGGCGGCGAGTGTGAAACATTTGCGCGAGGGGCAAGCGGCGAGGATTTTGATTGATCCGGGAGTTATGCAGTCGGCAGAAATGTCAGTACCGCCTGCGGTAGCGGGCGGGTCATCGTCACATCACCCGCCCGTTACCGCAGGCGGTACTGACATGCTCGTTCAAAGACGAGTTATTGGCAGCATCGGCAGGCTGGATGAAGCGGTCGCCTCGCTCTACAAGTTTCGCCAGCCGGTTTACGTCGCCGAAGTTGATTTGAGCGCGTTGCTCGATGCAGAGGAGAGACTCGTGCTCTACACGCCGCTCGCGCGTCATCCGTCGGTTGTGCGTGATGTTTCGCTGCTGGTCGGGCGGCGTGTGTCTCTCGCGGAGATGTTGGACGCAATCACCGACGAGCGTCTGGAAAATTTCAGAGATGCGAAGCTGGTTGATGTTTACGAAGGCGCGAACCTGCCGGAAGGGAAGCGTTCGATGACGCTCAGGATTGAGTATCGCGCAGACGACCGCACGTTGCGCGATGAAGAGGTTGACGCGCTGCACGCGCGGCTGGTAGAGCTTCTTGAGACGAAGTTCGGCGCGCAACAACGAGTCTAGCGAGTCTGGCAAGTCTGGCGAGTCTGGCGAGTCCGTCGAATCTTACATCCCGGAGGAATGATGGAGATTAGCCGGTGGTGCAGCCACCGGAAATGAGAGCATATTCATTATTCGCTCCGGCAGGAGCGAGGGAGATTCTGTCCGGCGTCCCTCCGGGACTTACCACCCATGTGGCCTTGGAATCCGGTGGCTGCACCACCGGCTAATTTCCTCGCATCCCTTCGGGATGACGATGACCGGCATCTGAGTGGCAGCTTGAGTTGATTGTTTTCGACTCGCTGGACTCGACGGACTTGCCAGACTCGCCAGACTAAAAAATGACCCTAGACAACTGAACCGAGAAGTCGCATAATCATGCGGCTAGTTTGAGCCGCCCCGCCAAATTTTAAGGAGACAACGATGGTCGGATTATCTGGATTGGAAAAGTTCTCACATCTCGAAGACAAAATTTACCGCACCATCGAGTTGACGAAAACGCTGCGCCAGGAGAAAGAAGGACTGGAACGCGAGATCGCCTCCATCCGGCGTGAGATCGGTACTCTGCTCACGGAGAAAGAGCGATTGGAAACACAGGTCGAGCGGTTGCTGGCGGATCGTGACACGATTCGCATGAAGGTTGAAGCGATGCTCGACGCGATTGCCGCGCTCGATCCTGAGATGGCGGAGGCGGTGCGTTGACGATGGACGGAAAGAACAGCATCAATCTGAGTAAAGGTAATATGGATACAGCAAGCACACCCACCATCAGAGTCGAAATCTATAACCAGACCTACAACATTCGCTCCGACGGCGACAGCGAGTACATCTCGCAACTCGCCGAATTCGTTGATAGCCGGATGCGCGAGATTTCTTCGGGCACGCTCACTGTTGACTCGCTGAAAGTCGCCATCCTCGCCGCGCTGCACATCGCGGACGAACTGCATCGCTTGAAACGCCTGCACGAACAGGCCGACTCGCAACTCGCCTCGCGTAGCTCCGAATGCGCCGAGATGCTTGACCGACTGCTCAAGGTTCGCAGCAGCGTCGAGCAGCAACAACCCGGCGTGACGGGCAATATCGCTTTCAGTTAGTCTATAGCTCGACATAGTTGTAGGGGCAGGGCTTGTCCCGGCCCGCGTGTTAAAAAACAAACGCGGGCCGGCACAAGCCCTGCCCCTACAATTTATTGAGCAACGCCGACCAGACGCGCAAAAGGCGCAACGAAATAGCCAGCATTACCAATATCGCGTCCAGCAGTGCTATCCGCCTGCGCACGACTGTCATCCGCATGTACAGAAGTGCCATTAACCTTCACGGCAGCGCCATTAGCACGCACAAAACTCTCATCCGCACAGGCAGAAGTGCCATAAACATGCACGGCAGTGCCATCCGCCTGTCCAACAGTCCCATCTGTCAGGACATGAGTGCCATCCGTCTGTACAGCAGTGCCATCCAGCTTGACGGAAGTGCCATCCGTGCGTCCAGCAGTGCTATCCGTCGGCCAGGAACTCCCATCCGTACACACAGAAGTCTCATCTGCGTGTACAGCAGTCCCAGCTGTCGGGTCAGAAGTCTCATCCGTGCAGTCAGAAGTGCCATCTGTGAGTACAGAAGTCTCATCCCTGTAGTCGGAAGTGCCAAACAGACGATTGGAAGTGACAAAAAGTGTGGCGGGAGTGTCGAAAAGCTGGTTGGAAGTGGCAAACGGACGATCAGGAGTGCCGAAAAGCTGGTCGGCACTGCCGAACGGCGCGGCAGGAATACCGAATTTCGGCTGAAAAGTCCCGGCTGCGGTCACCGGAAAGGCAATATCTGACATCTTGATTCTATCTGTGCTAATATCCTCCTCGGCTGAGGGATTATTTTCTGCGGTGCTCGTCACCGAGTTAGGATAATTGAGCCAACGCCGTTAAATTGGGAGACTGATGCCGTATTAAGCCAGTGCAGTCCTTCATCGTTAAGGATTTGCCAGAGGCTGCGGCTCATAAAAGGTCACCCACCTGTTTAGTGCAGGTTCAATTACGGCTTCGGAACGGCTCGCGCGGATTTCCCTCTGCCACTTAAATTCAGTGAAAAGTGAAAAGTGAATAGTGAATAGTTAAAAACAGCTATTCACTTTTCACTTTTCACTTTTCACTTTTCACTTATGAGAGTCTTAATGATCGGAGATGTGGTCGCGCGTCCCGGACGGGTGGCTGTGATGGAGCGCATACAGGATTTGCGCGAGCAGCACGGCATTGATCTCGCCGTGATGAACGCGGAGAACGTGGCGGGCGGTTTTTCTATCACGCCGCCCCTGGCCGAACAACTCTTCAACGCCGGGATTGACGTGATGACTTCCGGCAATCACATCTTCGACAAGCGCGAGGTCATTCCTTACATCGAACGCCAGCCGCGACTGCTGCGGCCAGCGAACTATCCGCCGAAATCGCCCGGCAAAGGGATGTGGGTGGGCGATGTGCGCGGCGTGCGCGTCGCCGTGCTCAACCTGATTGGCCGCGTCTTCATGGGGCCTGCCGATGATCCGTTTCGCGCGGCGGAAGAGTTGATTGCTTCCATTCCTTCTGATGTCAAAGTCCGCCTCGTTGACATGCACGCCGAAGCAACTTCGGAGAAGGTTGCGATGGGCTGGTATCTAGACGGGCGCGTCTCTGCGGTCGTCGGCACACACACGCACGTGCAGACGGCTGACGAGAGAATTCTGACCGAAGGCACGGCTTACATCAGCGACATCGGCATGACCGGCAGCTACGCGGGCGTCATCGGCATGAAGACCGAAGACGTGATCGCGCGCTTCACCTCAGCCGTCTATAAACGCGCAGACCACGCGGCAGGCAACGTCAGAATCTGCGCCGTCGTTCTGGATATTGATGAAGAGACCGGACGCGCACGCGAAATCTCACGCTTGGCACTTCCACACGAACAGTGAAATAGTGGTCAGTGGTCGGTGGTCAGTGGTCAGTAAGAACAAGCAATAAGCAGCGTTGAGCTTTTGCCTTTAACTGATCACTGACCACCGACCACTGACCACTGACTATTCCGGTGCAATCTCTTCGGGCACGCGCTCGCCGGGCGTCTGCGAGAGATGGATGGCTGAGTCTGGTGTGGCGGCGAGGAGTTGTGTGTAGCCAGCCGGGAATGAGCGGACGCGGCCTGTGCCGTCTGTCACCACATGGCCTGTCTCGCCTTCGGCGATGATCTTGCTGTCGGAGAGGCGCACGATTTCGTAGCCGAAGCGGAGCGACCGGCGGCGCAGTTCGGTAATGTGCGTGCGGACTAAAAGCTCGTCGTCGTAGTAGGCGGGAGCTTTGTAGCGGCAGTAGCTTTCAGCGACGACGAGAAAGGCATCGTCGTTCTCCTCCATGTCGCGGTAGGAGAAGCCGCGCGCGCGGCAAAACTCCGTGCGCCCGATTTCAAACCAGACGAGATAGTTGGCGTGATAGACCACACCCATCTTGTCAGTCTCGGAGTAGCGGACGCGCACCAGCGTCTCGTGCCACTCTTCAAACGATGCATCTTCTTCGTGCAGGTTCGCCATCTGAGAGAAACGCCTCCCCGCGAATAAAAGGTTCTCTGTTATACTCTGCCCAGGACGTTTAGCGGACTATAAGAGTGAAAGGTTAGAGATGTCAAAGCAAATCAGACTACAAACGGCGGCGCTGCTCGTCTTCTTCCTGATTCTGGCGGTGCTCATGCCAAGTGCGCCCGCGACTCTGGCGCAGACGCAGAGCGGCGCGACGGCGGTCGTCACAACCGACGCCAAGAAAACTGCGGTGGTCGAAGCGACCGCAGAAGTTTTGAAGGAGACGAGCGAACTGAGGCAACTGCCCATCCTGCGTCCCGTCAAGAGCGACACGCAATCGCGCGACGAGATCGAGCATTTCCTCATCAAAAACATGGACGAGGACACCACCCCCGCAGAGATGCACGCTTCCGAAGTCGCCATGAAAAAGCTCGGCCTTGTTCCACAGGATTTTCAGTTTCGCTCGTTTCTCATCAAGTTGCTGGCGGAGCAGGTCGCGGGCTACTACGACCCGAAGCAGCAGGAGTTTTTCTTAGCCGACTGGATTGACATCGAAGGGCAAAAGCCCGTCATGGCGCACGAACTGACACACGCTCTTCAAGATCAACATTTCAACCTCCGCCGCTTCGACAAATGGCCCAAAGGTGATTCCGACGCCGAACTCGCCGCGCACGCCTTGATTGAAGGCGACGCCTCGCTTGCGATGAGCGTTTACATGGCGCGCAGCCCGCTGCGAATCATCGCGCTGATGAAATCAATGGGCACGAGCAAGTCGAGTACGGAACTGATAGACAGTGCGCCGCGCTCCATCCGTGAGTCGTTGCTGTTTCCCTACGAAGAGGGAATGCAGTGGGTCACGCAGTTGTACAGGCGCGATGGCTGGCCGCTCGTCTCAAAGGCATTCACAGAGTTGCCGCAGTCAACCGAACAAATCCTCCACGCCGATAAGTATTTCGCGCACGAAGCTCCGATTAAACTCACACAGCCGGACATCGCTTCCGCTTTAGGCTCTGGATGGAAGCGCATTGATTACGATGTCAACGGAGAGTGGGGGTATTACTTAATCCTTGACGAATATCTGAAATCTGAGCGCGAATCGAAACGCGCCGCCGCCGGTTGGGGCGGAGACCGCTACAGCGTTTATGAAGGACGAAAGCCGGGCGAGGTCTTCATCACGCAGCTTTCCGCGTGGGACACAGAGCAGGATGCCGTAGAATTCTTCGGAGCTTACGCTAAACGCACAGAGTTGCGTTATAAAGATGCGGTTTCCAGCGACAGCTTCACAGGTCAAGGTGAAGACCGCCGTGCCTGGACTACGAGTGAGGGCGATGTCCTTATGGAGCGGCGCGGTGCGTCCGTGTTGATTATCGAAGGCTTGCCGAAAAAGAGCGATGCCAGAGCAATAATGAACCTGCTTTGGAGATCGCGGCCTGCGGGAAAATAGAAGAGAAATCAGCAACTGCGTCAAAATACAGAAGAGACCACCCTTGAGCATGACGCTTGAGGTTAGTCTCTTCGATTGTCTGCTGCGAAAGAGATTGACTTAGCTTCAAACATCAGTTCGCGGCTGACTTGTACGCTTTGCGGTAATAGGCGTAGGTCGCCTTGAAGTTTCCGGCCTTGTAATAGGCATCGGCTTGCGTCAGGAACGAGTTGGCCTGTGTCGCGCCAGCCCCTGCCAGATTCCCAATCGTCGCCACCACAATCGTGCGAACCAATTCGAGGTAGCCGCCTTTAGAGCCGGGTGTCTCGAAGAGAGCCAAAGGCGTGGAGCTATCCGGCGAGGCGAGGTCAGCCTCGATCATCAACCGCAACGAGAAATCGGTGAGAGCTTTCGTGTTGGCGGCAGCGTTATTGATGATAGTCGTCCTGCTGTTGTCGATGTTGGTATTGACGTTGTCAACCTTGGTGTTGATAGTGTTGATGTTGGTGTTGGCAGTGTTGACGTTGGTATTGATGGTGTTGACGGTATTGTTGACAACACCGATGTTGTTGGTGATTGTCGTCGTCGAAGTGTTGACGGCGTCGGTCGTTTTACCGGCGCTATCACCAATCTTCGTGATGATGGCATCCTTATCGATATCGGTGTGAGAATTGATTCCGTCAACCGTAGTTTTGATGTCGGTAACGTTACCCTTGATGTTGGTAACGTTACTGCTGATGGTAGTCAGCGAAGAGTTTGTGGTACTGACCGAACCCTTAATGCTTTGCAGATCGCTATCGACCTTGTCTCCATCCTGCAGAGTCTTGCACTCTGTGTAAATCGAGTGGGCCGAGTCGAGGAGCAACTCAGCGCCTTTAGCAACTGCCCACGCCACAACCGCGATACTGTGTGGGATGATTGCTTCTAAATCGTCAGGAATCGCTTCTTTAGCTGCTTCCGCTAGAAACGCGACAGCTCGGGCGATGATGACGTCATTAATACCGTGGGGAGTCCCATCGCCGGTAGTACATTGTGCGCCGGTACTCTCTGGCACCACCACCACGTTCAGCCCGGTAAGACCTTTGGCGAATGCTCCGCGCGTGGCGGCAGACTTCAACGAAGGGAAGGAGCGGTTCATATCCTGCGTGGTGCTGGAGATAAGGAGAGCCTTATTCTTGCCAGGCGCAACGCTGCCAGCAGCGCTCGTCACCACAACGTGGAATTTCACCGGCGCGAGGCTACGAAGCAATGCCATCACCGATGGGTTGTGCAGAATAGACGTGATCTGCTGATGGTGCTTTTGAAACTTTCTATGAAGTCTGCCGAAGTTATTATTGTCAACGTCGGCATCAGTTAGATTACCCAAGTCAGTCTTAGCATCAGTAACATCATCGGTAGGATCGAAACCGGCGTCGTTGAAAAACTGAGTCGCGAACGGGGATCCATTCTTGAGATTATTAAAGTCGCTCTGTGCAGTATCAATATCGTTTTCGATACATTTCTTGGTGACCTTGGGCGAGCATGGGTCGGTGTCATCTGGAACATTGTTTGACACAGGAGCAGGAGTTGAAACAGGACTTGCTGCTGGTACCTCGGGCGAGCGGACAGAACTAGCGAGAGCTAAGTTAATGTAGCTGACGTTAAGCAGTGCCAGAATCAGAATGGTTGCGACGTAGCGGGGGATGCGTTTCATGTTAGGGGTCTCCTATTCGATTGGGGGTTGCATAAATAAGCGCGGTGACTCAACGGAGAATCACTCCAAGGTTATCGTAAAAAAGTCAGACGAGTCCCTTGCGCTTAATCAAAAACCGACATATATGTTCAATGGAAAAGCTGAATAAGGAATACCTTCCAGCCTCCAAGCGATTGATTCGGGCAAGATAGGTGATTCGGGCATGAAAGTCAAACTTCTCTCCTGATTATCCGGTAGTGGTTCAGTTTGAATCTCTGATCCGTTATTTATCGGCATGATAATTTGAAGCTGAACCAGCACTGATTATCCATTTCCATTGTTTTGTTTCATCATCTTGTGATATTTTGTCGGCATTCAAAAGCGTTTAGAACCGAACAGGTAAGCGGACGAGCCAGCGCGAGAGCCTTTATCAAAGGTCGTGCGCAGCCGATCTCGATTCATAATGAAGTCTGAAGCACGACCGGCTTCCAGAGAACTGCGGATGCGTCTGCGTGAACTCTCCGCAGACCTCCAGCGGCTCGAAGCCAGGATACGCACGGGCGGCGGCCCCGACAAAATTGAACGTCAACACCAGCAGGGCAAGCTGACAGCGCGCGAGCGCATCGCACTGCTCTTTGACAAAGAGACTTACAGTCAAGAGATTGGTCTGCTCGTCGCTTACGATGAATACAAAGGCGCTGCTCCGGCGGCAGGCGTCGTGATGAGCATCGGTCGCATCAATGGGCGCGAGGTCGTGGTGGTTGCCAACGACGCGACAGTCAAAGCTGGCTCGTGGTGGCCTGAGACGATCAAGAAAATTCTGCGGGCGCAGGAGATTGCCATGCGCTCGCGTGTGCCGATTATTTATCTGGTTGATTCGGCGGGAGTGAATCTGCCGTATCAGGGCGGCGTCTTTCCGGGACAGTACGGCGCGGCGCGCATCTTTTATTACAACTCCATCATGCGTCGTTATCTGAAAGTCCCGCAGATCGCGGCGGTGATGGGGCCGTGCATCGCTGGCGGCGCGTACTTGCCCGCGCTCTCCGACATCATCATCATGGTCGAAGGCACTTCGTTCATGGGCTTGGGCGGAGCGAATCTGGTCAAAGGTGCGACTGGGCAGACGATTGACAACGAATCTCTCGGTGGGGCGCGCACGCACAACGCCATCTCAGGCGTCGCGCATTACCGTGTTGCAGACGACGAAACGTGTGTGGCTCAGATCAGGGAGTTCATCACAGAGCTTCCGGTCAAGCAGGCGAGCGTCGTCTCCATTACGGAAAGCGTGGAAGCGGCGCGCCCCACGAGGGAACTCTACGACATACTCCCCGAAGACCATCGCCAGCCTTACGAGATGCGCGCCGTGCTCGATTGTCTCCTGGACGGCGGACAACTCGATGAGTTTCAGGCGGACTACGCCAAAGAGATGATCTGCGGCCACGCGCGATTATGCGGCATACACGTCGGCGTCATCACTAATAATCGCGGAATGATTCGCGCGCCCGGTGGCGGCCCACCAAAATTCGGCGGCATCGTTTACACGGAATCTGCCGAAAAGGTCGCCTACTTCATAGAGACCTGCAATCGTCATCAAACGCCGCTCCTCTTTATTCAAGATGTTTCGGGCTTCATGGTCGGAGCGGAAGCGGAGCATTCCGGCATCATCCGTGCGGGCGCGCATTTTGTCGAAGCGATGGCGACAGCCGTCGTGCCGAAGATTGTCTTGACCATCAATCACGCCTCGGGCGCGGGTTACTACGCGATGGCCGGGCAGGGCTTCGACCCTGATTTTATTTTCAGTTGGCCGACGGGTCGGATGGGCGTGATGGAAGGCGACTCGGCTGTGCAGGCTGTCTTCGGCACGCAGTTGGAGAAGTTGAAGCAGGAAGGGAAAGAGGCGGACGACGAATTGAAAGCGGAGATGGAGCGTGTGCGTGAGAGCTACGAAGAGCAGTTGGATGCGAAGTACGCCGCCGCGCGCGGGTTCGTTGATGCCGTGATCCTGCCGGAAGCGACACGCGACGCGCTCGAATTGGCTCTGCGTGTGAGTTTGAATTACGGCGGGCCGCACTTAGGACAGTTTGTGCTGCCACCATCTTTAATCTAATTATGAATTTTGAGTTTTGAATTTTGAATTAAAAGCAACGCCCGTGTAATTCAAAACTCAAAACTCAAAATTCATAATTTTCATTCGGCAGTCGCCGAGAGTTGTCCAACAATATGCATCCGCGCGCTTCTTCAAGAAAGCGTGCGATGCAATAGCAGGAGGAGGAACAACCATGAGCAAGAGCAACACCAGAAGTTTCATCATTCGTTTATTCGTGTTCGTCGTTTCACTGGCTCTGGTCGGAACTGACTTGGTAGTGTCGGCACAGAATACGAACTCCGGCACGACCATGCAGAACGACAACATGTCAGCACAGAACAGTAATATGTCCGGCACGAGCGCGAATCGTCGTGGTCGTCGTGGTCGTCGTCGCGGCAATGCGAATACAGGGATGGCAAACGCCAACACGACGGGCGACATGCAGGGGAATGCCAACACAGGCGTTGCGACAGGCAACGCGAACATGACAGGCAAGACGAGTAGGGGAGGTCGCCGTCGTCGTCGTTCTAGCGGTAGTCGTCGTATCGTGGGATTCCCGGCAGGCCAGACTTCGACTGATATGCAGAACGCAGAGTTGGAGCGAACCACCGGAAAGCCGGAAGACTTTACCGGTCAGTCCTACACCGGCACTATCAATTATCCAGGAGGCAGCTTGTCCGGCCCGGCCAAATTGGAATTCATGGCCGACAATCAATTCTCGTTGACGCCCGAAGGCGGGCAGGCGATGACGGGACGTTACACCGCCGTCACCACTCGCGGTTACACCGGCGTGACAATGATGTTCGGAACTGCTTCCGGGCCGACCACACCGGCGACGATTATCTCCGTTCGTTTGAAGAAAGTCGGCAACGGCGTTCAGATTATGAACGTGTCCGAGGAGTCGAAGCAGTTCTCTTTCAGTTCAAGCGGTAAGACTGCTGGCGGCATGAGCGGCAAAGTTCGTCGGCCTCGTCGCGGAAAGAGGGCTGGCAAGAGCGGCAAGAGCAAAGCGACCGGCAACGCCTGCAATCCGATGGCTCATCCGGTTGCTCGATGAGAAAAACAGAAGTAACGAGCAAGCATCGCCGAGTTTAGATTCTGCATAACGACTGCTTGCTAATTCGACGCGGGTTGCGCGTTCGTCATATCTGGATGCGCCGCCCGCGTCAATTTGTTAGAAAAGTGGTCGGTGGTCGGTGGTCAGTGGACAGTTAAAAACAGTTCGCTTGTTTTTGCTTTCACTGACCACCGACTACTGACCACTGACCACTGATTTATGAAAGAGAAGATTCGCATCGCAAGCGGGCAAGGGTTCTGGGGCGACCTTCTGGATGCGCCTGTGCGTCAGGTCGAAGGTGGGCAGATTGATTATCTGATGCTCGACTATCTGGCTGAAGTCACGATGTCCATCATGCAGAAGCAGCGTGCGCGCGATCCTTCCGCAGGTTACGCGCGCGATTTCGTGCCTTTGATGAAGCAGGTTCTGCCCGCTTGCGTCGAGCGCAACATTCGTGTGACGGCGAATGCCGGAGGCGTCAACGTCGAAGGCTGCGCGAACGCTGTGCGCGAGACGGCGCGTGAACTCGGCCTCAATGGAAAGTTTCGCATCGGCATCGTCACAGGCGACGACATCCTGCCGCGCATTGATGAACTGCTCGCGCAAGGCATCGAGCTTCGCAACATGGATACAGGCGAGCCGCTCTCGACCGTGCGTGAGCACATCCAGAGCGCGAATGTTTATCTCGGCGCGTGGCCGATGGTTGAAGCTCTCAAGCAGGGCGCGCAAATCGTCATCACAGGTCGCGCGACAGACACAGGCTTGACGCTCGCTCCGATCATTCACGAGTTCGGCTGGGGTGAAACCGATTGGGACAGACTCGCCGCCGGAACAATCGCCGGGCACATCATCGAATGCGGCGCGCAATCCTCGGGCGGCAATTGCCAGTACGACTGGCGCAACATTCCAGACCTCGCCAACGTCGGCTTCCCCATCGCCGAAGCCCACGCGGACGGCACGTTCATCATCACGAAACATGAAGGCACGGGTGGCCGCGTCAACGTGCCCGCCATCAAAGAGCAATTGCTTTACGAGATGGGCGACCCGCACTCGTACATCACGCCCGATTGCGTAGCAGACTTCACGACGGTTCATCTTGAAGACGCCGGGACAAATCGCGTGCGCGTCTTCGGCATCAAGGGTCGTCCAGCGACTGCTACTCTGAAAGTCTCCATCAGTTATTCGGCAGGCTTCAAAGCCGTCGGCACGCTCGTCTATTCATGGCCGGATGCTTACGACAAAGCGCAGGCCGCAGACAAAATCCTGCGCGCACGTCTCGAACGCTTGGGCTTGCGCTTCGACCAAATTCTGACAGAGTTCGTCGGCGCAAACGCGACACACGGCCCGCTCGCTGGCGCTCCTTCGCCAGACCTCGCCGAAGTTCAACTGCGCGTCGGCGTGCGCGGTGAAAATCGGAAAGCCATTGAGCGTTTCACGAAAGAGATTGCGCCGTTGATTCTGACAGGCCCGCCCGGCGTGACAGGCTTTGCCGGAGGTCGTCCGAAAGTTGAAGAGATTGTTGCTTACTGGCCTGCGTTGATTCCGAAGACGGAAATTACTCCGCGCGTTGAAGTATCAGAGGCGTGATGTTCAGAATATGCAGCCGGAAGACATTAGAAGGCTAGAACAGCAAGTAAGAGTGAGCAAGATGCTTGCAGATGGCTTTATGTTCTCAATCGTTTGGCTAGGCGGGATAGGTTCGTTAGTGGCTCTTATTAAAGGATTGCGGGCTATGAAAATCATCCAACAATCGAATGGTGAACTTACAGGAACGGCTATGGCTTGGTGGTGCATTATCGCGGGTGGACTCGGAACTATTATCTTGCCGTTTCTCACCTTTCTAAGTCTCGCCCAGCATCCGAAGTAACTACGACATTCGGTTCAAGAATCTCGTTCTACTCAAAAGTCATCTAAGCCTTTCACTTTTAGGTCAAAGTTATTACTATTTATCAAACATGCGTATTCGATTGACAAAACTCGCACACGCGCGCTCCGGCGATAAAGGTGACACGGCCAACGTCGGCCTCATCGCGCTCCGCGATGAGTATTATCCCTTGCTCGTGCGCGAGGTGACGGCAGAGCGTGTGAAGCAGCACTTCACAGGCATCTGCCAGGGCAAGGTCGAACGCTTCGAGCTGCCGAATCTCTCGGCGCTCAATTTTCTGTTGCACGAAAGTCTCGGCGGCGGTGGCACGCTTTCATTGATGACAGACGCGCAGGGCAAAACATTTTCCACCGCGCTCTTGCGAATGGAGATTGATGTTGCCGACGATGAAGCGCAGGCGCTGGAACTTGTATCTGAGCGCCCAACTTTCAGCTTGTGAGAGAAGGTTATTCAATCGAACACAAAAGGAAGGAATTCAAAATGAAAGCACATCAATTCTTCAACCTGGAGAAAATCGCGCCGCTGATTGCAGCAACCGCAATGTTAGCAGCCTGCGGACAAAACACAACAACGCCATCCACTAACGGCGGTCGCACGAGCGCATCATCCTCAACCGCCTCCACATCCGCCAAAATAGACCCCTGCACGCTCGTCACAAAGGAAGAAGCGACAGCGCTCTTAGGTGTGGATGTCACCGTCAAATCTGAAAACCATGACCCCGATCTGGAATGCACTTACGAGAGCGCGTCAGGCCCTCAGACTTATCTGAAGATTGAGGCCATGACACGAGATGGAGCACGATGGCTCAACAACATCAAAAGGGCAACTGAGCAGAGACAGGGCAAGATCGAACCTGTCTCTGGAATTGGCGATCAAGCCTTCATTGCGACAGAACCTAATTCCTCAAACAATCTGGAATTAGATGTCTTGAAGGGCGATGTCCTTTTCGGACTGAAAACACTTAATGTGGCTGATGCAGGTGAAAAACTGAAGCCACTTGCTCGGACAGCGGCTGGTCGGTTGCCATGAGGCGCGCCTCGGTTGGCTGAAGGCTAATATCTTTGTATGAGTAGTGAGCTTACTAAAAGTAATCTCTCCATCCGGCACGGCGACGCGCAGATTGGCGGCGTGCGTCTGCATTACGCGCAGCGCGGGAGCGGCGGACGGCTCGTTATCCTGCTGCACGGCTTTCCTGAGTGCTGGTATTCGTGGCGACATCAGTTGATGGCGCTCGGCGAAGGCTACACGGTCGTCGCGCCGGACATGCGCGGTTACAACTTGAGCGATAAGCCGGAAGGTGTCGCAAATTACAAGATTGATTTGCTGGTGGATGATGTGCTCGGTCTCGTTCGTCACTTCGGCGAAGAGCAGGCGGCAATCGTCGGGCATGATTGGGGCGCGGGTGTGGCCTGGGCTGTGGCTCAAAGGTATCCAGAGTACGTCTGGAAACTCGTCGCCATGCAAGTCCCACCGATGGCTGTGTGGCGCGCGAGCTTAACTTTGCGACAGGCGCTCAGAAGCTGGTACATGCTCTTCTTTCAACTCCCGCGCCTGCCCGAATGGTTGATGAGCGCGAACGATTACGCCTTCGTCGAGCGCATCTTCAAAAAGACTGTCGCGCGGCGCGGCGCTTTCACAGACACGGACATCGCCGTTTACAAAAGGGCGCTCAACGAACCCGGCGCGCTCACGGCTGCCATTAACTACTATCGTGCGAACGTCTTCTCGATGTTCCTGAAAGGACGACGACATGGCAACGAAGAGTTGAGCGATGGCCGCATCCGTGTGCCGACGCTCTTCATCTACGGCGAGAAGGATCATGCGGTCATTCCCGAAACTGTGCGCGATGTGAAGTCTTACGTTGACGCGCCGTATCGTGAAGTGCGTATCAAACAGAGCGCGCACTGGGTGCAAAATGAGGCTGTGGAAGAGGTCAACGCTGCGCTCCAAAGTTTTCTTGCTTCACCATGATCTCGTGCTGCGTTACCGCTGGACTACTCATCAAATGAAGAAAGAAAATAAGCCCGCCCTCTATTCGGTTGAGGGAGTGGTCGCGCTCATCACGCTCAATCGTCCTGAGAAGCGTAACGCGCTGAATGATGCTCTCATCGGCGCGCTCAAAGATTCTTTGCGGAAGGCCGATGGTAACGATGATGTGCGCGCAGTCGTCATCACAGGCGCGGGCGCGGACTTCTGTTCGGGCGCAGACCTCGCGGCGTTGCAGAAAATCTCTGAAAGTTCTGTCGCGGAGAATCTGGAAGATGCGCAGTCGTTGATGGAGTTGTTCAGGTTGATACGAAGTGTGCGAGTGCCTGTCGTCGCGGCGGTGCGCGGGCGCGCGTTGGCGGGCGGGTGCGGGCTGGCGACGGCCTGCGATCTGGTGATTGCCGCACGCTCGGCGCGTTTCGGTTACCCGGAAGTGAAGATCGGATTTGTTCCGGCAATGGTCATGGCAATTCTTCGCCGCAACGTCTCGGAGAAGCGCGCGTTTGAGTTGATTACGCTCGGCGCGGAGATCAGCGCGGATGAAGCCGAACGGATCGGTCTCATCAATCAAGTCTTCGACGATGAGACGTTTGAGACAGAGGCCGAAAATTATGTCGCAGGATTTGAGAAGGTGAGTCGCTCCGCAGCGATGCTCTCAAAGCGGCTGCTGTATCAGATGGATGGAATGACGTTCGACACGGCGTTGCAGACGGGCGTTGACGTGAACACCATCGCGCGGATGACTGAAGACTGCCAAAATGGGATCGCCCGGTTTTTGAAGAAGGACAGATGAGAGGATTGCGGAATGCGGATTGCGGAATGCGGATTGATAAAGCGATGGCGAGCGAGCGTTCTTAAATCCGCAATCCGAAATCCGCATTCCGCAATCGTCATGGCCCGAAGCGTTGGCGATACTCGATGGAATTCAGGAAGCCATTGACCAGAGTTCTGTAGTTGCCATTCGCATTATTCATCGTTTGAATCCATTGCAGGTAAGAGCTATCGGCATCTCTTCGCAAATAGCCGAAGTATTGCATGATGACGAATGCTTCGTTGTAATACTTCTGATAAACTTCGGCGCTCTCGACCAGTGCCCGCAAGACTTGCGCTCTCGTCATCGTCCCATTCGTCAGTGCTGTAATCCAAATCTGTTTCGTCGGATGATTCGGTAAGCCCACTGTGTTCAATAAAGCGTTGACGTAAGCGGTCGGATCGGTCAGTGAGCCATACTTGGTTTGGAAGTCAGTCCGCGTCATAAAGTCAGCGATGAAGGCGACCTTGTTATCTTCCAACTGTTGTGCGCTCAAGAATCCGCTGACTCTGGCGAAGTCCGGCATGAACTCAGCATAGTGTGGAATCCGCCCGACGGCTGAATAGAAGCGATAGATGAAGTAGCCGCGTGTCTGAAACTCCTCACTGCGGAAGAAGTCCGATGAGACTTCAATGCGGTCACACGGCGGTGCGACTGATCCGCCGCAGTTGTTCAAAATGTTCTGCCATCCGGCGAAGCCTGCCGGGTCTGGCTCACGACTCAGGAAATCTATGTAGTGTTGGCGCACGAAGAAGGGCACTGCATCTATCGGATTGCTGGTGGAGGGTAAAGTGTCATTGTCTTGAATCGTGATCGTGGCTGAAGAGGTTGTGCCGAGCGTTGCTCCCTGTGGATTGCTCAACGTGAGGCTGAAAGTTTCATTGCCTTCGACTATCGCGTCGTCCACGATGGGGATGGAGATGGTCTTTGATGTCTCTCCGGCGGCGAACTGAAGTGTGCCGATGGTGGTCGCATAATCACAGCGCGCAGAAGCGATTCCGAGTTTGTCCTGACAGTTGTTGCTGATGGGCAGCGTATCGGAGGTCGCGTAGTTGATGGAGACTGCGCCGGACGTGTTGCCCGTGCGAGTGACGGTGATAACAGCGTTGACGCCCGCTTCGCTGACTGTGTAGTTGGCGGAGCTTAATTGAATGGTGTTGCTGGCGAAGATTTGATAGACCGCGCCGTTGGAGAGCGAGACGATGTAGAGATTTCCGTCCGGGCCGGTCTCGATGTCGGTGGTGATGCCGAAGTTTTTGCCGATGAGCAGGGTTTCGCTTTCGGTGATGTCGAACTTGTCCAGATTGTCTGCCACCTTGTCCTGCAAGCGTGGGTCAGTCGGGGCAACGGTCAGACGGTCGCTCGATAGTTTGAAACGGAAGAGATAGCCGTTGTAGAGAGTCGTTCGGGATGCGCCGACGAAGAGATCGCCGTTGAATTGAGAGCCGAGCGCGTTACCTTTAACGAAGCCGATGGTCGAGGGCGCAACCGCATACTTCCAGCTAAACTCAGGCTCTGCGTAGTGCGCGCCGGGCAGCATGTAGAGACGCGAGAGGCCCAGCGCCGATGTGTCTGCGATGAGCGTCGGCGACCAGCGTAGCTGTTGCAGATTGCCCGCGCCGTAAGTTGATTCGATTGCTTTGTAGTCAGCGATGCGCGAGGACGGCCCCATGATCTGCACCCAGCCGTTGTTAGAGCCAGCCGTCACACGATTGATCTCGTCGAAAGCGTCGTCGCCATTCTCTTCATTCCAGAGATTACTGGCGATGGGATCAAACGCCATTCCGAAACTATTACGCACACCGTAAGCGAAAATCTTCTTGATGTTCGCGGCGGCTTCACCCGTCAGGTTTGTACTCGCGTTGAAGAACGGATTATCTGTCGGAACAGTACCGTCGTCGTTGAGACGCAGGATCACGCCCGTCAGGTGCGCGTTGTCAGGCTCAGGGCCGCCGAACTGATCGTCAGGGATAGTTCCGCCGTTCGTGACGTTCTGCAAGAGGCCGCGCCTGCCGTTGTCGCCGATGATGATGTAGAGCTTGCCATCGGGACCAAAGCGCAGGATGCCGCCGTTGTGATTGCCGCGCGAAGATTGTCCTGCGTCCTGTTGCAGAGAGCGCAGGTGTATGAGATTGCGGTCGAGCGCGAGCGTCGTGCCGTTCCAGATAAAGCGGTCAACGCGATTGCCGAGCAGTGGGACTTCGTCAATGTTGCTCGTGTCAATGCCCGTGCTGCTCTCAGTCCAGTAAAGATAGACGTAAGGCGTGGCGGGGAAGTTCGGATGCAGCGCGATGCCGAGCAGTCCGCGCTCTGATGCGTTGTTGACCGCGAGGTCAACAGCAGGCGTGAGCAGCCGACCGTTGAAGACGTGCTGCACTTTGCCTGTCGCTTTTTCAAGAATGAGAAATTCGTTCGCTCCGATGAACGTCATGCTCGTCGGTTGATCCAGTCCGTTGATGATCGTCTTCACTGAAAGATTTTGGTCTGTCAGCACAGGACTGGCGGGCGCTTCGACGAGCGTGGTTGTAGATGCAGAGTTGTTGGACGTGTCCGGGTCTGCTTCGTTGGCTGTGGTGCTCGCTGTGTTCGATAGCTGTCCCTGAGCCGTTGGTGTTGCGTTGATAGTGACGGTGGCGCTCGCGCCGTTGGCGAGTGTGCCGATGCTGCAAGTAACCGGGCCAGTCCCAACGCAAGTGCCTTGCGTCGTCGAAGAAGTGACGGACGTGACGCTCGCTGGCAAAGTGTCTGTCACGCTCACGCTGGTGGCGGAAGCGGGGCCGTTGTTGGTGACGATGATTCTGTAAGAGACGCTCGTGCCGACATCCGCCGGGTTCGGCGACGCAGTGTTGACGAGCGAGAGGTCTGCGCTCGTGCTGCTCTGGACGCGCAGCGAGACGATGGCTGTGTGTTGCAGGCTGCCGCTCGTGGCAGTGATCGTGAGCGGGAAAGTTCCGACGGGTGTGCTGGCGCTCGTCGTGACCGTCATCGTTGAAGTTTTAGCGGAAGCGTCTGTGATGTTGACGGGCGTCGGGTTGAAGCTGGCGCTCGCGCCGGTCGGCAATCCGCTTGCGCTCAGGTTGACGTTTCCGGTAAAGCCGCCGGAAGGCGTGACCGTGACGATGTAGCTCATGTTGCTGCCGGGTGCGACCGTTTGCGTTGCTGGCGCAGCCGTCAGTGTGTAGTCGGCTGGATTGCTCGTATCAACGATCTTGAGAACGAAGGCATCGGAGCTTCCGCCGTATCCTTGAATCGGATTGACGGTCGGAAAATTAGATGAAGAAGTGAAGCCGGTGACGTAGGCATTGCTGGCCGCGTCGAGCGCGAGGCTGCCGCTAAAGGTGATGTTACCGCTCAGATTCTCGTTGCCGCTTCCGCCGAGATAGGTTGAGTAGATGAGAGCCGTTCCCGCAGCATTCAACTTCGCTATGAACGTATCTGCGCCGCCGCCGTTGGAAGACTGCAATGGATTGACGGTCGGAAAATTGGTCGAGGATGTGAAGCCTGTGACGTAAACATTATTGGATGAGTTGACGGCGATGCCTGTGCCGCGATCATCACTGCTTCCACCTAGATAGGTGGCGTAAACGAGCGTGCCCGCCGGACTGATCTTCGCCACGAAAGCATCGAAGACGCCGCCGAAGGTTGTTTGCAAAGCATTGGCGACGGGAAAATTGTTTGAAGCCGTCTGTCCTGTCAGGTAAGCGTTGCCGCTTGAGTCTAAAGCGACGCCGTAGCCTTTATCGTCGCTCGTGCCACCGAGATAAGAGGAATAAACTAACGAAGCCGAACTGGAAGCGTTCGGGTTGAATTTAGCGATGAAGGCGTCGAAGCTGCCGGAGAGCGCGGGCTGAAAAGCATTTTGTGTGGGGAAGTCTGCCGAGTTTGAGTAGCCCACCACGTAGGCGTTGCCGCTTGTATCAAGAGCTACGCTGCTGCCTCTGTCGGTTCCGCTACCGCCGAGATATGAAGAATAAAGTAGTGCGCTGCCGCTCGGATTTAATTTCGCTAAGTAAGCGTCAGTATCACTAGCCTGGGATGAGAGATAAGCGCTCGCGGTAGTTGGAAAATCGGACGACTTTGTGCCGCCGGTCACGTAAGCGTTGCCGCTCGCATCCACCGCGATGCCGATGGCTGAATCGTTAGCTGCTCCGCCGAGGTAGGTTGAATAAACGAGGCCGTTACCTTGCGGGTTCAGCTTCGTCACGAAGGCATCAAAATCTCCGCCGCGATAAGTCGTCGCCAATGCGCCCGGCGTGGTCGGAAAATCTGTCGAGTGTGATTTGCCGACAATGTAGGCGTTACCACTAGCGTCAATAGTCAGGCCGTCGCCCGTATCAATGTCGTTGCCGCCTAAATAGGTTGAATAGATGATAGTTGTTCCGGTTGAATTCAGCTTCGTGATAAAAACATCCGAAGGCACAGCGATGGCAGATTGATATGGAGTTTTAGTCGGGAAGTTGGTCGAATTGGTGGTGCCGGCCACATAGACGTTGCCAGCAGAATCCACTGCGATACTGCTTCCGAAATCGCTGCTGCCGCCGCCGAGATAGGTCGAATAGACGAGCACCGGGTCAATCACCAGAGGAAGGCTCGCGTCGTAATCATCTATTTGAAAGCCGACCGTATAAGAGACTTGGGACTTGGGACTTGGGACTTGGGACTTGAGTAGCACATAGCGGCCTGCAATCTCTTGCCGTGTGCCGTTCGTTTCCTGATAGATAGTTGGTTTGTGCTGGCGAAGCTCGCCGCTTGCGGTGCGTAAGATTAAATCGCCGTCTTTGTCTAAGCGGATGTGTTGCGCTCCCGTGAAAGAGAGCTTGATGAGATTTGGATTCGCGCCGGGAGAAACTACGAAGTCGTATTCGAGTTGGCGTTGGTTGCCGTAGTAAACGAGATTCACGCCCGGATAAATTTCATCGTATTCCACTCGCGCGTAAGAAGGAACATCCGTCTGCCATTTACTTGAATCGTTGCCGATCAGATAGTTGCTTTTACCCGGACGCTCGTCGAGTCCTGTAACCTCTGCTGCCGAATTAGCGCCAACTAACTTCATCCGTAGCGTTGCCGATTGTGGAATGCGGAATGCGGAATGCGGATTTTTAAGATTGGGAGACGAGATTGTTTGATTTTTATCACGCTCTTCATTCCGCAATTCAATCGCGGCTTCAGTCTTCATCAACGAGAGGCCATAGCTCGGCCCGCGTGCGATGAACTTAACTTGCGAATCGGCCTGTCCATGGTTGGCTTCAAAGCTCAGAGGTTGGCGCGCAATAGTCTGGATGATTTGAGCGCGTGTCGCTTGATCCGGTTTGGCGAGGGCGGGAAGGGCAGCGGATTCGCGGCTCGTCGCAAACTCTTCCTGCCCGGTCTGGATTGCTCTGTCTGATGAGCCAGCGTGCTTTGCAGAAGATTGCGGCGCGGTCTGTTTCCACAAACCGGCTGACAGAATCAAATAGCCTGTCACCAAGAGCAACGAAATTACGAATAGTTGTCGCGCGAGGTGTTTGGGCTGTTGCATACAAATGTTTCTTTTTAAGCGATCAACCTTGAACAATAAGAGAACTGGCCGCATTGCTACAGCCAGTTCTCAGGTAACTGCTCCTAAATCATCTACAACTGCGGCACGCTTTTCTGACCTTCTTCAATCTCAGCCGAGAAAGCCCAGATTCGACGATGCGAAGCGACTGAGATAGGGAAAGACTGTCGGCAGGTCGGACGCGGCCAATCCGTACCATGTTGCCAGCGTCGCGGCATACTGATCCACAGAGGTCGTCGGAATCCAGCGCCCTCTGGTGTCCGTGTCGTTCGGCCCGTTAAGCGCGAGCGTCGGGAACGTGCCGTAGAATGTGCCGCCTTGAACAGCGCCGCCCATGATGAGTTGGTGGCCGCCCCATGCGTGATCCGTTCCGACTGTCGCGGCGGCTGAACCGGAAGGCGCAAAGGTGCGAGCGAAATCAGAGAGCGTGAAGGTCGTGACCTGATTAGAGATTCCCTGCGCGACCATCTCGTCGTAAAAGGCTCTCATCGCCTGGCTCACTTGAGCAAGCAAGCTGCCCTGAGTGCCTGAATTAGTGCCGCCACCATTCGGGCTGGTCGGGTTCGTGCCGGTCTGGTTCGTGTGCGTGTCGAAGCTGCTCACCGCGCAGAAGAAGATTTGCCGCTTCATGCCGAGCACATCGCGCTGCTTGATGAGCTTGGCGACTTGCTTCAACTGATTGCCGAGCGAGGTGGCTGGGAACGTGCCGACGGTCGGGTCTGTGGAAAGCGCCGCGCTGGTTTGCAGTGCCTGACTCGTCGTGTCGCTGACGGTCTTCACAAGAAAGGCGTCCAGATCAAGACCGAGAAGTTGTTGAAGAGCATTCCTGCGCGCCGTTTGGTCGGCTGCCGCGCCGCCGGACGCATTGAGTACGAGCACTGAATTGAGCGCCGTCGGCGCAGGCGAAATTACAATCTGGCGTGTGTTCTTTCCGGTGGAGAAGAGATTTGTGCCAGACACTGTGACGGCCATCGGGAGCGGGACAGTGCCGTTGAGACCGCCCGTCAAGTCTGCCATGCGCCCACCCCACCCGGTCTGGCTCGGCCCGTTCGAGATCGCTGCCTGTTGCTGCGTTTGCTGATCGGAATGAGAGAAGAGTTGATAAGGACGACCCGTTCCGGCTTGATACTGCGCTCTCGTCAAAGGCTGCACGAGTGTGCCGACGTTGCACAGCACGGCGAGCTTCTGTTGATTCCAAACATCGAGCAGTCCTCTGGACTGAGTTGGATTCGCAACTTCCGGCGAGAGATTCGGATGCATTCCGAATTGACGACCGCTAATCGGATTGATCGGCAGCAAAGCCGATTGCGAAAGAGCGAGACCGGACGGGCCGCGCACGGTGTTGTAAGCACTGTATTCCGCATCAAGCGGGACGATCATGTTGTTGCTATCGTTGCCGCCGAAAAGGAAGATACAGACCAGAGCCTTGTAGTCGGCTGCGATGTTGTTCGACTGTTGCGCGAACGCGCTAATCAGGCCGAGTTGATCGAGACTGGAAGCGAGCGCTGTTGCGCCGAGCGCGTACCCTGTCCGACATAAAAATGTTCTGCGTGAATGTGCCATTAGTTCTTACCTCTCCACCTGATATTGCGACGAAGTTGCGATGAGATAGATTGCCGTCTGCGTGCGGAGCGCCGGATTCGCGCTTGAGACGTTCGTCACGGCCTGCACGAGACTGGCCTTCATCGCCACAGACATCGTGCCGTGCATCATCGAAGCATTGAGCGCGTCAATAAGCTGCGACGGATTGCCAGCCAGAGCCTGATACGCGGAGTAGTTAAGCTGCGTGCCCGTCGGCGCGTTCGGTTGGCTGGCCGGGATGCCGTTGCCACTGTTGGCGAGAAACAGTTTGTTGACGAAGTTGGCGCGTTTGAAGGTTGACGACGACGAGAGAATGCCGAACTCAGGGCCGAACAGACCATTAGTGCCCGGCACGGAATAGTCGGCGGGGAAGTAGCTGAAGACCGTCGGCGGATTAAAGAGGTCTTGATCCATCGAGGTCAAATCGTCGCGGAAGAAACCATCGCTCGTCGCATTGAATGTGCGCAGCAGATTCGTGACGAGTTGGACAGGTTCGCGCAAGCGCCCGTAGTTCGGATCGGTCTTCGCATCGCCGCGCGCTTCCGGGTCGAGCAGGATCGCCGTAATAACAGCCTTCAGGTCGCCGCGCACGCCCTGCCCATTGTCATTGAAGGCGGCAGCAACGCGCTGTACATAAGCTGGACTCGGATTGCTCGTGACAAGCTGCTTGATGAGTTCTCTGGAGATGTACGGGCCGACGTTCGGATGATTGAAGATGTTGTCGAGCGCGAGTTTCAGTTCATTCGTCTTGTACGATTGAACCTGAGCGGCAGTCAGTCCCGCAGCCGCCGCTGGAAGTTGCTGGCCTCCCAGCAATGTTTTAGGCGCAGTGTCAAAGACACCGCTATAACTATTAAGCGTGGCATTGTAGCTGCCGACGTTGTTTGAAAGCACCATCGGGTCTGTGTAATTAAGCACGTTCGTCGTGCCGTCCACGACCCACTTCTTCTGCGCCGCTAAAGTCCAGCCTGTGAAGACGCGGGCGAAGTTTGTGATCGTCGCCTGATCGTAAGTCGGAAGGCGATTGCCCTGCGCGTCGAACTTCGGCGTGCCGTCTGGATTGAGTTGATCCACCCCGACGGAGAAGAGTTGCAGAATCTCGCGGGCGTAGTTCTCATTCGGACTGACACGCGAATTGTTGAGCATGTCGAGATAATCGCCCATCGCTGGAGTGAGTGTCACGTCTTCGAGAAGCTGGCGGAAATTGCCGAAGGCGTCGCGGTCGAGAGTTTGCAGATAAGGCGTCACCCAACCCGGCTGGTTGTTCAAATCTTTGCCTGAGACGACCAGAATCTTGTGCAGTGCGAAGGCGACACGCTGACGCAGTTGATCCGAGCCTGTCAGCGCGCGTTGGAAGAAACTGATCTGCACAGGATACATCGAATAATGATCGCGCGCGCAGTTGGCCGGAGCGGTGCCGGATGGACAACCGACAGATGAATCGGTCGGGTACAGGTCTTGCGCCGGATAATTTGTGATCGCCGTATTGAACTGCTCGTTGATGTAAGCGCGATAGCCGATGCTTCTGACATGCGCGAGGTCGTTGGTGGTTGGCCCCCAGGTCGCCTGCTCAAGAAAACGGACGGAGTCGTTGGCGGTAGCAAAGGCCGGGTCTGTGTATGGATTCGGTGTCGGCACGGGCGTCGGCGCGGGCGCAGGGAACGGCGCGGGTGTTGAAACCATATTGGCATCGTCCGCAGGGCCGCCGCCCAAGTGACCGATAGCCACGCGCACGCGATTGGTCGAGACGCCGTGCAGGCTCAGACGAAACAGCACATCGCCCGTGTCGCCAATGTCGTCGCTCAAGCGAACCGTCACCTGGCTCATCCATTCATAGCCGGGCATGGGCGTGACGTTCTCAACTGTGAAGGTGTAGTGATGATGCGTCGCGTCCTCAGCATCAGCCGCCAAAGCGTTAGCGCCTTCGCCAGCCAGCAAGTCCAGATTCATCACGAAGAACACGACGCGGCTGCGCGTGTCAGCACTGAACGGCACGGGCATCGTGAGCGGAAAAGGCTCTTTCCGATATGTCACTGCTTCAAACGCGATAGCTCGCGTCGAGGCGGCATCAGTTAAGATTGTGGGGCCACCGGCAGCTTCCGCCAGGTTGAACGCGCCACAAAAAGACAGCAGCGCACAGATGCTCAAAAGCCTCATCAGATGTCTGAATGAGCGCAGGGAAAGGCACTTTCTCATATTCAAGCTACTCTCTTTAGCAAGTTACTACGAAAGAACTCGATGAGGGTTGTTACCGGATAATTTTCGGAAGGGCAGCCTGTCGAAATCGCCAGGAACACCAACTATAACACAAACTTTTTGAACTGAAAAATAAAAAATTTGGGGGCCGCAGGAAATTAGCTCAAAGATAACTTCTGTAATCAGTTCCAGCGCACTCGATAATCCAAAGCCCGAAACACAGCACGCCGTAAGTTAGACGTGGCATCATCGCGCCTGGTCTGACAAATCTCGCCGGGAAATAAAAAAGCAGCCGTCCCTTTTAATCTGAGGGCTGCTTTTCTCAACAACTGTCCGACTTTCTTTGCGGTCACTGGGCATCAAAAACTTGCACCATAATCATCATCCATTCGTTTTCCCATTGAATTTTCGCCGCACAGCCGAGCGGCACTCTGCTTGCCATGCTCCGGGTCGGATTGTTGATGCAGATGATGTCCATCCTCCAGAGCATACAGAGACGCGGGCGCAGACAACGCCGCCGCCATCAAGTCGGCAAGGCTTACGACATGGCGCTGGAAGTGGCGCGCGTGCTGCCACGCCGGACGCGCGTGCTGGACGTGGGCTGCGGCAACGGTTTCATCGCGCATCACCTGACGGCGCTGCTCGGCACGAAAGTGGTCGGCCTCGATGTTGCCCAAACCACTGACGCACAGATCGAATATTTGTGCTACGAGGGAGGGCGATTTCCCTTGCCGGATCATTCGTTCGACGCGGTGCTGCTTTGCTACGTCCTGCATCATACGCAGGACTTACGCGCGGTATTGATTGAAGTGCGCCGGGTCTTGCGCGCTGGCGGGTTGATCGTCGTGTATGAGGATATCCCCAGTGGCATCTGGGGTCGCTTCATGTGTTGGACGCATGATTTACAGTGGCGTGGGCGCACAGGTCAGTGTAGCTTTCGCCGCGAACCAGAATGGCGCACGCTGTTCGCCTCGTTCGACTTTGAGATCATCTCAGAGCGCCCGCTCTCGCGTTGGCGTAACCTGGCCTATCCCGTCTGCCACAGATTCTACGTGCTCAGGTCGCGCGGCGCGGAGCAGCCAGCCTTGCCCCCACTTAATAACCGCCCGCCACACTTCGCTCACCAGAGGCGCAGTGACAATGTGAGCCAGCCAATGATCTTCGTAAATGGAGTTACAGGTCTTTCTTGCGCCGAGTACCTAAAAAATCTCCCTAACGAAAAACGGCCACTCAAAAAAAGTGACCGTTAAATCGGTGATTAGTTATCGGGGCGAGAGGATTTGAACCTCCGACCTCTCGGTCCCGAACCGAGCGCTCTACCAGGCTGAGCCACGCCCCGTCAATTAAATTAAAACGCTTGTGGATTCTAAGTGAGCCGTGAGACGCCTGTCAAACCTCTACCTCAATCTTGAAGAAACAAATTGTCTCAAGCAACTTTCGGATTGTCTGCTTTCTCCGCCCGTGAGTTTCTGACATGTCGCCAAATCCACCATGCGACAAAGAGCACAAAGATGATTCCGATGACGAAATCGAAGCGGTGAAACAGAGTCTTCAGAGTGTCATTCTTGTCCCACTGCTCGCCCAACTTTTGCCCGACATAAGCCAGTCCCAGACACCAGGGCAGTGAGCCTGCGAAGGTGTAGAACACGAATCGCTTCAGGTTCATTCGCGCGACACCCGCAGGGAAGGCGATGAAGGTGCGAATCACAGGGAGCAAACGGCTGGCGAAGACAATGATCTCGCCATACTTCGCAAACCAACGATCAGCAAGATCAAGATCGTGGCGTGAAATCAGAACGAAGCGTCCGTACTTTTCGATTAACGGACGACCGCCACGCAAGCCGACCCAGTAAGCGATGAGCGAGCCGATCACGCATCCAACTGCACCCGCAATCGCAACCAGCCAGAGACTGAAACGGCCTGTGTAAACGAGGTAACCCGAAAACGGCATGATGACTTCGGATGGTAAAGGGATACACGCCGACTCAACCGCCATCAACAGCACGATGCCCGCATAACCAAGCGCCGCGATGGTAGCGACGATAAAGCCTGAAATAATTTCTATCAGCCTGGCGATCAATTGTTCACTCCAGAAAATGGTGATAAGTGATGAGTGATAAGTGATAAGAGAAAATTCTGGTCTTTCTTATCACTTATCACTCATCACTTATTACTCATTAGTGTCCAGCCATAGTGTCCGATGAGTGGGACGAACGCGCACGCGCCGTGATCTTCGCGCGTGTAGCCTTTCTCGGTTCTAATGACGCGCACCAATCTTTGCGCTTCTCGTGTGTCGCCGACGGGAATCACAAGTCTTCCATCCATCTTCAACTGCGCGAGCAGAGGCTCCGGCACATCCGGGCCGCCCGCCGCCACGAGAATCGCGTCGTAAGGAGCGTGCGCGCTCCAACCGAGTGTGCCGTCGAAACATTTGACGGTCGCGTTGTAGATTCCAAGTTGACGGATGCGCGCCTGCGCCTCGCGCGCAAGCTCGCCGATCCGCTCGATAGCATAGACCTGTGCTGCGACGCGTGCGAGCACAGCCGTTTGATAGCCAGAGCCTGCGCCGATTTCCAAAACGCGACTTCTGTTATCAAGCTCTAACAGTTCGGTCATGCGGGCGACGATGAAAGGTTGCGAGATGGTTTGATTAGCGGCGATGGGCAGCGCGTGATCGCCGTAGGCGCGGCCTTGTAAGGCTTCGGGCACGAATTGATGACGCGGCACCGCACGCATCGCCTCAAGCACGCGCGCGTCGCGGATCGCGTAATGATTGCGAAGTCGCTCAATCATGCGCTCGCGCGGGATGCGATATTCACTTGCAGAGGCTGTCGGTCGAAGTGGCGCGGAACTCATTTAGTGAAAAGTGAAAAGTGAAAAGTGAATAGTGAAAAGTGAAAAACTGACAGTGAATAATGGATCGCAACTTTTCACTATTCACTTTTCACTATTCACTAACGTATCTCGCTCTATGTAATTCCAGGTTTCGATGGCGGTCAACGCGCTGTGATCCGTCATGTCGCTTTTGAGCGGAGTGACGGAGATGTATCCGTGTTCGATGGCGTGATAGTCAGTGCCTTCGGCGGAGTTCCAGGCAAAGTATTCTTCGCCGATCCAGTAATAAGGCTTGCCGCGCGGGTCAATGTGCTCGCTGATGACGGGACGCGCATTTTTGAGTCCCTGCCGCGTGACGCGAACGCCTTTGATCTCACCTTTCGGGATGTTGATGTTGAGCAGCGTGCCTTCCGGCAATCCTTCCTGCAAGACCTTGCGCGCGGCGGTGGTGGCAAATTGCGCCGCTTCCGTAAAATCGAAGTTCTCGCGCGCGACCAGACTAAAAGCTATTCCCGGCACACCGAGAATCGTCGCTTCGAGCGCGCCCGCGACCGTGCCTGAATAGGTCGCATCATCACCGAGATTGCCGCCGTGATTGATTCCCGAAACGCAGATGTCCGGGCGCTCTTCTTCAGGAATGATTTTATGGAGCGCGAGCGTCACGCAATCGGTCGGCGTGCCATCAACAGTCCAGTGGCGTTCGTCAATCCGGCGGATGCGAAGTGGACGGGCGAGCGTCAGACTGTGCGACGCGCCGCTCATCTCGGCAGCAGGTGCGACCGTATATACGTCGCCAACTTCGCGCAACGCTTCTTCGAGTTTGACGAGGCCATCCGAATGGATGCCGTCGTCGTTAGTCAGAAGGATTCGGGTCATCAGAAAAATAAACCGCCCGAACTTGAAGGGGCAGAGCATGAGTCGGAGTCTTGAGCCGACATCTTTGAATACTCTCTGCCGCCACACACCTGGACGGTTTACCTTGGGCGCTTCCAAGAGCGCGTGTTCTATCTGGTGTCGCGCATTGTCGGACGGCGACCCTTCTTCTTGTTGCGTTTGCGGGCGAGAGCCGATTTGAGTTTCGCCTTCTGTCCCGGCGGCATGAAGAAAGCGTGTTTCTTCGCGTCCTTGATAATCTCTTCGGTCATCACCCTGCGCTTGAAGCGGCGCAGTGCGCTCTCGATTGATTCGCCTTGATTAATGTTGACTATCGCCATTCATCTCTCCATTAAAAGTTTACGGTTATGAGTTTTCAGTTTAAGGGGCTTGCCTTAAAGTACAATTTAACATGTTCCAATCGGGTCTGGTCAAGTGGACACGAAGTCAAGTAGTGGTTCAGTTTGAAATATTCAGCGAATAGTTCACCGCAGAGACGCAGAGGACGCTGAGATAGCGCAGAGGCTTTCTTTTCTCTGCGCCTGCTCTGCGATCTCTGCGTCTCTGCGGTGAGTTTGGTTTCAAACTGAACCTCTACTCGAAGTCAATAACGCGCGAACGCGGGACATGATTCTTTCAGGAGAGGGAAAATGGCTCTCAGCCGGCAGCATTCCAGATGAAAGCGCTCTCTCAAATCCGTCTGTCACAATCTTTGCTGTCCGGTTCATTCGCTGTCAAAAAAAGGTCTTGACGTGGACTTTGAAGCGGCGTAGAATGCGCGGCAATCAGGCGGGTGCTGAATGTGTCCGTCTCGCGCTTGGATGAAGTGAGGCATCCAAATGCGTATCTCCTTTTAGAAAAGGAATGTGAGGGAAGCGGCGTGCTACTTGGGAGGCACGCCGCTTTTATTTTTGGAACTTCAGGAAATCGGGCGAGTGAGATTCAAGATGCAAGACTCGTCTCTTTTCCCGGCAGGCGTAGAAGGCGGACTCACTTTCATCTCCATCTGTGCAGCCATGATAATCCTGCTCATCATTGCTTATGTCATCATTAAAGAGTGGATGAAGAGGCTCTGACTATTGCGGCTTACAAATTACACGTGACCACTCGACAAAGCGTCCGTGTCAGTACCGCCTGCAATAGCGGGCGGGTTTGTTGGCATACATTCTGCCAAATAATCAGGCCAGTCCTGATAGATACTGTTACGAATTAATCAAGCACACGTCCATGCAAGATGGGCTATTATCAGCCATTGCAAAATATATGTTGACAATCAAGTGAAGGAGGAGTATATAAGCGGCGTATTCTTTGCAACTGATAGCAAGAGCCTCACTCCTGACGAGTCCTGCTCCTGTTAACTTCATATCTACGATTGAACAATTTACAGACAGTCTCTTAGTTGGAGGTATAGCAAATGAGAAAGCATAATCTAACAATATATGTTTTAGCGGTAGCCATTATTTTCGCAGCAGCAATAATTATTATAAATATTCACGCGGCAATGGCCCAAAAAACTCAAGCACAAGACCGGACTAATGATGAGCGCCAAGAAGTCAAAGAAGCATTACGACGCGGCGGTTATAGAGAGGTAGCTAGAATCAAGCGTCATTATGTCGGCAACATTGATCCTCATTGGGACTGGTCTTCGTTCAGTATAGAAGGTCTTACAAAAAATAGCGCGGCAGTTGTAGTTGGTATCCCAGTACGGAGCAAATCTCAACTATCTTCTAATGGTCTATCAGTAGTCACAGAATATGAGGTCACCGTTCAAGAAGTAATAAAGGGAAAGATTAGTCAAGGCGATACCATTAAAGTTAGTTTACTAGGAGGGAAAGTAGACTTTGAAGATGGAACTTCCGTTGAACTGAACACCCCAGACTTTGAAAGAATGGCAAATTACAATTCCTATGTTCTCTTTCTAACCGCAACTCCTGACGGGAGCGGCGCATTCAAATTAACAGGCGGACCACAAGGATTATTTGAACTACCCTCTGATGGTACAAGCGTAAAACCCCATGGCCGTACAATTGATCCTGCTGTAAAAGAGGCCAAGGACAAATCCATTCAATCATTCCTCGAAAATGTTCGTAGTCAAGCTACGAAATGGCCGGAACCTGGAAAATGCTGTAATTAACCACAAGCTCTAACAAACGCATAATTGTTAAGCAAAAATTATCCGGCTGCTTGTTTCTGTAATTACAATTGATATTAACAGTACTCACGTTAGCGAACAGATAGAGTATATCGGCTTATCTCAACCGAGAGGAGACCCACCAATATGTTTAAAGACAAAGCAGGTCATTCCGCAGGTACAAGACCTTTACTTCCCACTATGCTTGGTCTGCTTATATGCCTCGCAGCCATCAGCTTGTTTTCTAGATTTATCATTATTGGAGTAGCGCAAGTCTGTCAAGACTCTAACTATGATGATTTGAGTCGCTTCAGAAATAGGATAAGGGGATCTGATGGTTATATACATGTCACAGTTAACTACTCTGGAGGGTCAGAAGGTGTACCTAATACAACAACTCTACAAGCAATGCAAGCAGCAGTAAGTGAATGGAACAATTTCAAGGATACGACTAAGGTAGTTTTTGAAACTGCGCCAAGCGGGACTCAAGCTGTTCTTGAATTTGTGTATACAACAAATTCTGATGATACCGGAGGATGTGCACAGTTTAATCCCCCTACAGACCGTATATATCATGGCCCCGAACTACAAGCCAGATTAGCTAGCTTGGGGCAAGCTGAAGTCACTGTTGTCCTAAAACATGAATTGGGACACTTTCTCGGTTTAGGACATACTACTATTGTTCATACAATAATGGATCAACCTCCTACAGACTCCACTTGTACAAATGGAGTAATAACAGTAAAAAATGTGCGTCAAGCCGATGCTGATCAGGTAGCGGTATGCATCTGTGCGGTTAATCCCTGCCCAACACCATCACCATCGCCAACACCACCACCGCCAGGCTTTTGTAACGGCTTACCGGATTACAGCACCTATCCATCAGGCTGTGCGTCAGGCTTTGTCTATACCGGCGGAGTCTGCCAGCGCAGTTCAGCCTTCATTAGTGTATGTTCGAGGAATGGCGATTACGACTTTGATTCATGTGAATGCGTAGGCGACCCCGGCGAGTCACCCATCTTGATAGATGTCTCCGGCAATGGCTTCGCTCTCACGGATGCCCAAGGTGGCGTCAATTTCGACCTCAATGATAAAGGCAGTGCGGAACGAATTGCCTGGACAGCCGCAGGCTCAGATGATGCGTGGCTCGTGCTTGACCGCAATGGCAACGGCCTCATTGATAACGGCTCGGAACTGTTCGGCAACTTCACGCCGCAATCGCAACCACCTGCGGGCGTCGGGCGCAACGGCTTTTTAGCCCTCGCTGAGTATGATAAGCCAGCTAATGGCGGCAACGGTGATGGTGTGATTGATAACAGAGATGCCATCTTCTCTAGCCTGCGTCTGTGGCAAGATGCTAATCACAACGGCATCTCGGAAGCAGGGGAATTACATACTTTGCCGGAGCTAGGTGTAGATTCCATTTCTCTTGATTACAAAGAATCAAGAAGAACAGACGAGTACGGCAACAGGTTCAGGTATCGAGCCAAAGTTGATGATGCCAAACATTCTCATATTGGACGCTGGGCATGGGATGTGTTTCTTGTCTCAACGCCATAAGCACGGTAACAAGCAGATCAGATGATATGTCAGAGTCTCTAGTAGTTAAAGCGGATGGATTCTCAATAGCTTTAACTACTAGAGACTGTATAAACAGCAAACCGACCCACATAAGGAGAAACCAATCATGCCATATCAAAACATCAGCACTACAGTTTCAGCAGCAGACGCGCAGGCCGTCAAGGACGCCTTAGCAACGATCCCCGAAAAACTTACTTTTCTCGTCAATCTGACGGCGGAGGAGCGCAAGGCCATTTTCAAGACCGGCCCCGACAGAGTGTCGTTCGTCCAAAACGCACTCGCGGCGGTACTGAACAACCCGACCATCTTTCCGGCAAGTTTCAACGTACAGGAATTTCAGAAGGACGTTGAACTCTTCACCGTCCTGACCGAACTCTGCACGCTCGCGGCAGCAGTCGTTTCTCAGATGGACGATACAAGATTGGCGGTCGGCGGCGAGACGATGCGAGAGGGCACACAGGTTTATAACTACATCAAAGAAGCTGCCAAGACCACTCCCGGATTGAAGCCGATAGCCGACCAGTTGGGCGAGCAGTTCCAGAAGGCCAGCAAGCCGAAAGAGACACCGAAGCCCACTTCGTAGGCTGGCGGGCATAAATCCCCTAAGAATTGGCCGTTTTGTGACGTAAACCTTGCGTTTGCTGAAGTTGTGCGGACGAGAGTTGGTACTCCGAGTACCATCGATGGTACTCGGAGTACCAACGATGGTCTTCCGAGTACCAACGGAGCAGTTCAAAGTACCAACGATGGTACTCTGAGTACCAACGGAGGAGTTCTGAACTGCTCCGTTGGTACTCCGAACATCAACGAAGCAGTTCGGAGTACCAGCGTTGATACTCCGAAGACCAACGGAGCAGTTCCGAGTACCAACGAAGGAGTTCGGAACTGCACTGATGGAGTTCGCGGTATCAACGATGGAGCCGGGAGCATGAGCGGTGGCCTCCGTAAGTCATCAGCATGACCAGATGAAAACAACCCATCGGCGGCGCTCACTTCCCGGAATACCGGACGCTCTCCGAAGGACAAACAAAAAGTCCCCTGCGAAGCTCAAAAGAAACATTCGCAGGGGACTTCGTTTTGTATGCGGCGTTAAGTACTAATCTAAGCGACCGGCGCGGCTTCAGCCTCTTTCTTGCGGCTCAAGCCTTTGATCTGCACGGGAGAGTCAACCTTGATGTCAGCCTGCTTCAAGACCATCTCTTGATAAAGTTTCCGCATCATCGCGGCCTCTTCGTGCGCCGTCTTCGGCCCTTCCATCTCCGGCTTGTTCGGGCGTTGCAGGTCGGTTTCGTTCAGCACCAGACCGTGAGTGGGGTCGTTGAGACTGACCTCCTTGCCCTTCGCAAAAATCTCGTGACGGCCATGCTCCTGATACCACTTCGCAACGGTCGCGTTCTGGTGCATGTTCTCGATGATGTTGCGCCAGCCGATGCCAGTGTTGTAAGCGCAGAAGGAGATTTCGCCTTCCTGCGTGCCGTAAGGAATGATGCACATCTCCGTGCGGCGGAAATCGTAGTTGAACAAGTCCTGAAACCACATGCCCGCGATGAACAGGAAGTTCCAACGATCTGCGCGCCGCTTTTCGATGTCGGTTTGAGAGCGTTTACCGTCAACGCGACCGTAATTCTTGCCGGTCAGGCCGAACGACTTGTCGAACTTCTTGAACAACTCGTAGAGCGTGAACTGCGATGGCGATTTGTACGGATTGTAGTGCTTCAAGAGCGCGAGTCCCATCATAATATTCGACATCCACTTGCCGCGCGCCGCGTCCGTAATCTTCTGCATGTCACGGACTAAACCCGGAATATTCAGAAACTCCGGCACCGGACTCATCTCTTTCAACTCTTTATCAATCATTACCGCCGTGCCGACGCCGCAGTTCGGGTGACATCCGCACGAGACCTGTCCCCATTCGGCATCAGGGCCGTGCACGAGGTCTGCGAAGTCAGCGAACGCGCCCATCAAGCTGAGTGGAAACCAATCGCGCGTCGGCTCCGTGATGCCGACCTGATCCTTCACGTCATGCGCCAGATGCGAGAGTGTGTAGCGCTGCTGCAAACGACGTTGCTCTGTAATCTCCTCATCACGCCCAGTGAATGAAACAGGCTGGAACGAGAGGAACGCAATCTTCTTCGGATTATCCAGCGCGAAGCGAATGATCGAGCCGACCTGATCGTTGTTGATGCCGTTGACGAGCGTTGTCACAAGCACAATCTCGACACCAGCTTCGTGCAGGTTGTTAATCGCGCGCAGTTTCACGTCGAAAAGGTTGCCGACCTGACGATGGCTGTTGGCGTCGTTGCCGATGCCGTCGAACTGTAGATATGCGTAGCGCAGTCCCGCCTCAGCAGCCTGCTTCGCAAACTCTTTGCTCTTAGCGAACTCAATACCATTCGTCGCGCACTGAACCGAGTTGTAGCCAACCTTGCGCGAATACTTGATTGATTCGAGGAAGTGCGGAGAGATCGTCGGCTCGCCGCCCGAAAACTGCACGGACATCTGGCGGCGCGGCTTAATCGTGATCGCGTTATCCAGAATCTCTTTGATGTCGTCAAAGCTCAACTCATGC
This sequence comes from Acidobacteriota bacterium, assembly GCA_032159235.1. Lineage (GTDB taxonomy): Bacteria > Acidobacteriota > Blastocatellia > Pyrinomonadales > Pyrinomonadaceae > QHXM01. The sequence continues at coordinate 1,284 of JAVHWW010000097.1, read as the reverse complement.
ACGAAGCCGACCTGATTCGCGTCCATGAAGCATGGATCGCACATCATGTTGCAACGGTTCGTCAAATCAACCGTGAGCACAGAGCCGCGACCATACTTGATTGTGCTGGTGCCGTGATTGTGCAGCTTCTCGTCATTGTGTGATGCAATGTCGCGTCCGGGAAACATCGCTTCGATGTGTGTGAGAAACTTCGAGTCAATCGCCATCATGTCCTCGAAGTGACCGTGAACGGGGCAATCCTTGACCATCCAGATTTGACCGTCGCGCTCGATGATCTGCGCTTTGATCTCGCCGACCTTCTCGTTAATCAGGACGGACACATCTTTCTTGCCGCTCAAAATCTCTTCGCGCGCTTCGATCACGCAGTTCGGACAGAGACTGTCGGTCGTGCGCGGCCAGCCCAAAGTCGGCTTCGACTTCTGCCACGATTTCAGCAGCGGCTTGTCAGACCACTTGGGCGTGAATGACGGATTGGGTTTGTATTTATTGACGGACTGAATTGCATTAAATAAGCCACCCGCAATGAGGGTCAGTCCTCTCTCGGCGTGTTTGATTGGTCGCATGAAATTTTCTCTTTTCCGGTTTATAAGTTGCCGACGGGGACGCGCCCGTGGACTTTTGCGATTAATTGTCAGGCTGGAAGCCGACCTAAGAAGAGCGATTCGCAAAACGGCAATCTCACAAGAGCAATGATTGTGCCGCCAGTAGATTAATTAGTCAAGTGAAGAAATAATAGAGCTTATGCGGAAGATGCGTGACCGCAAGTCGAATTATAAAATCACACCTGACGTGTCACATCACCCCCGATCCTATTATTTAAGAATCGGCGTGACATTATGACACTAAAAGGTTCTCTATCCTCAGTGAACAGCTTTTTGATACCAGCTCTTCTGAAGATTAAAGGAATTATAATGGTGTGACGGTAATCACAGGCCATATTTTCTGCTGAACGAAAATATCAGACGGAGTCGAGGGCTTGAGATGTGAGAGCGATTTTCTACCTCTGGGTGCGGTGGGATTATCCATTGCGCGTTTTACCTATGGACGTAGAGTAGCTCTCCGTCAGCGCGGCTTTCACCGGGATCAAGATATCGTTGAATGATCGACCAGCAATCTTTTCCACATCTGTGCTAAACACATAAATTGTCTATCTCCTGTGTTCTCTAGACCCTTATCTGACAATGCCCTTATCGCGGATTTCCGTTCGCCGTGCGTTCGCCGTATCAGATACTTATCTGAGCTTACTTCAAGTAAATGTTGAATTTAGCGCTCGAAACCGTTGCA
>JAVHWW010000013.1:0-7617 GCA_032159235.1 Acidobacteriota bacterium | reverse complement strand
ATTAACTTCGGTCTTAACTGTTGCCATGCTGGTTGGGAGCGCGCCTGGAAGAGAGGCCCAGCATAATACCAGAGTGTTGTTCAACTCGCTGAAGACAATGTTTCACTGGAAGCCCGGAACAGCCGCGCACCACGAAAGGATCGTGTCCAATGTGTTTTTCACCCTCGGCCAGTTTCATCGCGGGCACTTCACTGTGTGCGGTCGGCGTGGCGACGCTCAAACGAACAGAGGCGAGAAGCGAGATCCCCTTTGCGATGATCCCGCTGCTATTCGGTATCCAGCAACTGACCGAAGGCGTCATCTGGCTCACATTCAGCCCTGACGCGCCGCTCCTCAGGCAGACGATGACGTATCTGTATTTGGGATTCTCGCACGTGCTGTGGCCGCTGTACGTGCCGTTCGCCATGGGCGTCCTGGAAGCCGTCCGCTGGCGCAAGAAGGCGATCTTCGCGTTCGAGGTCGCGGGTGCCACGGTGAGTCTCTACCTGCTCTATCACATCGTGACCCGCCCGGTGGACGCTGAAGTCATCGGTATGCACATCGTCTACGTGTCGCCACATTCCTACCTGATTCCGATGATGGTGTTCTACCTTGCGGCGACGTGTGTCAGTTGCTTCTTCTCGAGTCACGGGTTCGTGAAGCTGTTTGGCGTGTTGGCGTTGTTGTTCTTCTTCGCGGCGTACCTCGTTCATGTCATAGCCGTGGTCTCGATTTGGTGCTTCTTCGCGGCGATCTTGAGTCTTCTCATCTATCTTCATCTCAGATTCAGAGATTTCGGGGGATTCCCAAGGAACCTGCGTTTCCGCCGGCCATCACCCGCAGCGCCCTAACGGGGCAGGGAAGAGGATGCCGTGGAGCGAAGGATGGACACACATGCGCTCTCCGTACCCGCTCTTGCCAGCGCGCTTGAAGTGCTTGCGGCGAGCGGGTTTTGGCGGAGGCTGGTTATGACCTTAGGTCAAGGGTATTTCGTCACACATAAACCAGTAAAGATGAATGCCTCAAACAGAACTCTTGCAGACCTGAGAAGGGTTATTACGAAAGATGACTATCATTGACCTGAAAGATGCGCTACCTCTGAGCGCAGAAGAAGTGCGACGGATGAACGCCTACTGGCGGGCGGCGAATTATCTCTCCGTCGGACAGATTTACCTCTACGACAATCCACTGCTCAGTGAGCCGCTCACACTCGAACACGTCAAGCCCAGGTTACTCGGTCATTGGGGCACGACGCCGGGACTCAACTTCGTTTACGTCCACCTCAATCGTTTGATTAAGCAACACGACTTGAATGTGATTTACATCGCAGGCCCCGGACACGGCGGCCCCGGCCTCGTCGCCAACACTTATCTCGAAGGGACTTACAGCGAGTTCTATCCGAACATTACACAAGACAGCGAGGGCATCAAGAAACTGTTCAAGCAGTTTTCGTTTCCCGGCGGTATTCCGAGCCACGTCGCGCCGGAGACGCCCGGCTCGATTCACGAAGGCGGTGAATTGGGCTACTCGCTCGTGCACGCTTACGGCGCGGTCTTCGATAATCCCGATTTGCTTGCCGCGTGCGTGATCGGCGACGGCGAAGCGGAGACGGGGCCGCTCGCCGCGAGTTGGCATTCCAATAAATTCCTGAACCCGGCGCGCGACGGCGCGGTATTGCCCATCTTGCATTTGAACGGCTACAAGATCGCCAACCCGACGGTGCTCGCACGTTTGAGCAAAGAGGAGTTGACGAGTCTGCTCGTCGGCTACGGGCACAAGCCTTATTTTGTCGAAGGCGATGATCCCGAAACGATGCATCAACTCATGGCGGCGACGCTGGATAAGATCATCGCGGAGATACAAGCGATCCAAAAGGACGCGCGGGAAAACGGATTCACTACTCGCCCGCAGTATCCGATGATTGTTTTACGCACGCCGAAAGGATGGACGGGGCCTAAGTTTGTTGACGGCTTGCCGGCTGAGAATTCGTTTCGCTCGCATCAAGTACCGCTTGATAAGTTGGCAAGCAAGCCCGAACATCTGCGGCAACTCGAAGAGTGGATGCGGAGCTACAAGCCCGAAGAACTGTTTGACGAGCACGGAAAGTTGAGAGTTGAGTTGGCGGAGTTAGCTCCGCAGGGCGTGCGGCGCATGGGAGCTAACACACATGCCAACGGCGGACTGTTGCTCAAAGATTTAAGGTTACCGGATTTCCATGACTACGCGGTTGAGGTGTCAAAGCCTGCGACCATTGAAGCGGAAGCGACGCGCGTCATGGGTAGCTTCCTGCGCGATGTGATGAAACTCAACGCCGAACAGAAAAATTTCCGCGTGATGGGTCCCGACGAGACAGCTTCCAACCGGCTGGGCGCTCTGTTTGAAGCGACGAAGCGCGTCTTTGCTGAAGAAATCCTGCCGACCGACGATCATCTTTCCATTGACGGTCGCGTGATGGAGGTCTTGAGCGAACATCTTTGTCAGGGCTGGCTCGAAGGCTATCTCCTGACGGGGCGGCATGGATTCTTCAACTGCTACGAGGCGTTCATCCACATCATTGACTCGATGTTCAACCAGCACGCCAAGTGGTTGAAGACGACACGTCATATCCCCTGGCGGCGACCCATCGCCTCTCTCAACTATTTGCTCAGTTCTCATGTTTGGAGACAGGATCACAATGGCTTCAGCCATCAAGACCCCGGCTTTATAGATCACGTCGTCAACAAGAAGGCCGAAGTCGTCCGCGTCTATCTGCCGCCCGATGCCAACACCTTACTCTCCGTCACGGATCACTGCTTGCGTAGTCGTAACTACGTCAACGTCATTGTGGCCGGTAAACAACCCGCGCTTCAATATCTGGATATGGATTCAGCCGTGAAGCATTGCACCGCCGGACTTGGCATCTGGGGATGGGCGAGCAACGACGAGGGCAGCGAACCGGATGTGGTGATGGCCTGCGCTGGAGATGTGCCGACGCTTGAGACGCTGGCCGCCGTTGATATTCTGCGGCAACATTTTCCTGAGTTGAAAGTTCGCGTCGTCAACGTGGTTGATTTGATGACGCTGCAACCGGCGAGCGAGCATCCGCACGGCCTCTCAAACAAAGATTTCGATTCTCTCTTTACGATTGACAAACCCATCATCTTCGCTTTTCATGGCTACCCTTGGCTGATTCATCGCCTGACTTACCGGAGGACGAATCATCATAATTTGCACGTTCGCGGCTACAAAGAAGAGGGAACTACAACCACGCCTTTCGACATGGTTGTCTTAAACGATCTGGATCGGTTCCACCTCGTGATGGACGTGATCGAGCGCGTCCCAAAGCTGGCGGATATCGGCTCGCACGCGAAACAACTGATGCGCGACAAACTCCTCGAACACGAGCAGTACATCAGAAAGCAGGGCGACGACATGCCGGAAATACGTGATTGGAAATGGTCATATTAAAGGCGTACTAAAGCATGAATGTTCTGATACTCAACTGCGGTAGCTCCTCAGTTAAATTTCAGCTCATCGCCACTGATGTCGAGCGCCTTGAGCAGAACACCGATGAGTGCCTCGCGCACGGCATCATCGAACGCATTGGCGGCGAAGCCATCATCACACTCTCCGCGACAGGCAAGTCGCCGCACCGCTCAACCGCGCCGCTTCGAGATACGCGCGCAGCAGTTGATCTCATTCTACGTTGGGCGTGCGCCGAAGAATCTGGAATCAAAGAAGTCAAATCGGTCGCAGACATCCACGCCGTCGGGCATCGCGTCGTCCACGGCGGCGAACAATTTAAGCAGTCCGTTTTAATTACCGATGAAGTCCTGCGCGGGATTGAAGATTGCATTGATCTCGCGCCGCTCCACAATCCGGCAAACATCAAAGGCATCAACGCCGCCCGCGAAGTCTTTGGAAAAGGATTGCCTCAAGTCGCCGTCTTCGATACCGCATTTCATCAAACTCTACCTGAACACGCTTACCTGTACGCCCTGCCTTACCAACTTTACCGCCGCCATCGCATTCGTCGTTACGGCTTTCACGGCACGTCTCATCGCTACGTCGCGTATCGCTATCGTCAATTGAAGAACATCCCGCGCGACCAGACGAATGTCATTACGCTTCATCTCGGCAACGGTTGTTCGGCGGCGGCAATCAAGGGCGGCGACTCGATTGACACTTCGATGGGATTGACACCGCTCGAAGGCTTGGTGATGGGCACGCGCTCCGGCGACCTTGATCCAGCGATTATCGAGTTCGTCGCGGCGAAGGAGGGCTTGTCGGCACAGGAAGTCGAGACGTTGTTAAATAAGCAATCGGGCTTGCTCGGCATCTCCGGCTTGACGAACGACATGCGCGAACTGCTGGACGAAGCGCGTGAATCGGATGATCGTCGCGCCAAACTCGCTGTCGAAATCTTTTGTTATCGCGTGCGTAAATACATCGGCTCATACCTCGCCGCGATGAACGGGGCGGATGCGGTCATCTTCGCCGGTGGCATCGGCGAGAACTCGGCGGAGGTGCGCGCGAAGATTTGCACTGACTTGAGTTGGCTCGGACTTGAATTAGACCCCGAACGCAACGAGGGCATGATCGGCGGGCGTGAAGGTGTAATCAGCAAAGACATCTCGCGTCTTGCCGCTTACGTCATCCCGACGAATGAAGAATTGTTAATCGCGCGCGACACGGTGCGCGTCGTCAGTGGCGTGCCGCAACGCTTCTGAATGCGATAACGATGCCGGTGGAATTCGCGCTCGACCGCTCAGGCTTCAACGCCGCCTCAATGCTCTTCTAGTCATGAGCATCGTGGTGTCTTGCTTCAGACGCTGCTAAACATCCAGCTTTCCTTTGACGCGGGAATAAAGATGAAAGAAGTCTTAAAGCCAAGCCAAGCGCTTCAACCATTCTGGAACATACCTTCTGATGAACTTTTGTCATCTGTCGGATAATGTTTGACTCAACATCTCATGTGGCGCTTGAGTTTCGATACTGAATAGCGGTACAAGTCATGGAAAGAATACTGCTACTGGCAGTCTCATGAACGTGAGACGATTTCCCGTTTGATAAGTTAATAGTATCGAGAGATTATTGAATGATGGCAGACCAAGCTGTGAGATAAGAAACTAAGAGCTGAAGGAGCAACTCTCATGTCCACTGATTTCCAAGACATCACTATTATTGCGAACCCGGAACAGGCCGAGGTGCGTGATGGCTCCAGAAGACACGCCAAAAAGTTTCCCTTCCGTCTGTCGTCCGCTCCCACTCCTGAGTGGGTGTCCCTGTTTAATAGGGAATGGTCAATGAGGACGGTGGCGAATCGAGCGGCGAGCGTGCATGGAGACATCCTGATCCTGGAATGTGCCATTGAAGAATTGCCTGTGCTGGCTGAGAATTTAGAAGTTGATCTGGCTACGGCCAATCAACAGTATCGAGAACGGCTGCTCCGGCAGGGAGTGCACGAAGAGCAAGCCGGTCACGATGGACAAGAGCGGGAGCGGGCAGACGATAATGCTGCGATTAGTGAAGCTTTGGGCAAGCTGAAGAACAGATGAAGAACATGTTAAGTTGACTAAATCTTAGCTCAAGATGGTTTTTAACCTATAACTCCTTTAACGCGAATGCCCGCGAGAACTTCCTTCACCTTACACCCAGTTTCGGACAGCGGCAGAGGCCGAGCAGTCTGGTTACCGTTTAGCCAGGAACTGTTCTCAGTAAAGGAGTCAAGTGCGCAGATCAGTTTGGCTGAAGCGACCTCGAGCGTGATGCTCAGAGACAGTAAGGGAGCGATGGAATACGCTGATTGAGAGGCGTCCGTTTCTGATAAGAACATTATGACGAACAATCATTCTGAATCTCTCGATTTAACTGCGATTGCACGCCAGGCCATGATTGATGCAGGCTTTGCGCCGGATTTCCCGCGCCCGGCCCTCGATGAACTCCACGCCATTGAATCAACTACGCAATCCACCATTGCTGATCCTGCGGCGCGAGACCTGCGCCCCCTTTTGTGGTCTTCGATTGATGACCAGAAGTCTCGTGATCTGGATCAGGTCGAATATGCAGAGGCGTTGCCAAACGGAGACGTTCGCATCATGGTCGGGATTGCGGATGTTGATTCACTCGTTGGCAAAGATTCCGCCATTGACAGCCACGCGGCAGAGAATGGCACGTCTGTGTACACCGGGATCGAGACTTTCCCGATGCTGCCGGAAGCATTATCAACTGACCTGACCTCACTCAGTGGCGGTGCTGACCGACCCTCCATCATCACCGAAATGATTATCGGTAGTGATGGCACGGTAAAACGGAGCGATGTCTATCGCGCGCGATTACACAACTACGCCAAGCTGTCGTATGAAGCTGTCGGGGAGTGGCTTGATAATAATGGTGCGATTCCTGCCGAGGTTGCCGCCGTGCCGGGAATGGAAGCGCAGCTTCGTTTGCAGTCTGAAGTGGCTGTCCGGCTCCGCGAGTTGCGCAGACAAAACGGCGCGCTTGAGTTGGAGACAATCCAGGCTTCTCCGGTTGTCAGTAACGGGCAAGTGACAGGTCTGATGGTCACTGAACACAACAGCGCGCGGGACTTAATCGAGAATTTTATGATCGCGGCGAATGTTGCGATGGCACAGTTCCTGGAAACGAAAGGTGCGATGTCGCTGCGTCGCGTCGTGCGCACCCCTGAGCAATGGCCGCGCATTGTTGAAGTCGCACGCAGACTTGGCGAAGATTTGCCCGCCACTCCCGACTCACATGCGCTCGCCGATTTTCTCGCGCGGCGCAAAGCGGCTGATCCAGAACATTATTCTGATCTTTCGCTTTCGATAGTGAAACTACTTGGCCCCGGTGAATACACTGTGCAAACGCCGGGCACTGAAAGCGAAGGGCATTTCGGACTTGCCGTCCATGACTACACGCATTCGACGGCGCCGAATCGTCGCTATGCCGACCTCGTGATGCAACGTCTTGTCAAAGCTGTGCTGGCCTCAACTCCACCGCCTTACACACAGGAAGAGTTAAGCGCCATCGCCACCCATTGCACCGAGCGCGAGGATGCGGCGCGCAAGGTCGAGCGGCAGATGCGGAAAGTTGCCGCCGCCGTGTTACTTAAAAACAGAATCAATGATGAGTTTGATGCGATGGTGACGGGAGTGACACCAAAGGGCACGTTTGCGCGTCTCATGGCACCGCCCGTTGACGGGCGCATCATGCGCGGCGAAGAAGGCTTACGAGTGGGTGATAAAGTGCGGGTGCGATTACTCGCAACCGATCCGCGGCGCGGCTTCGTTGACTTTGGGCGCATCGGCGACAATCCATAGACGAGCGTCATCTTTGAGATATGCATGGCTGCCCTTGGCACAAGGAGCATAGACACAGATGATTGGTAACTTCGGCGTGAGACGCTCGATCTAAGAGGGCCAGAGACAGCCGTGGGAAAGGGTTACTACTATGGCAGAAAACAAAACCAAACCAACCAAGACGAGCGGGAATGTTTACGTTCATCGCCAGGCGCACTTTGCGGACGCTGAGTAGTGGTTCAGTTTGGAATCGTTCACCGCCGAGACGCAGAGAGCGCAGAGCAGGCGCAGAGAGTGGATGCTTTTCTCGGCGTCATCTCCGCGTCCTCTGCGCCTCTGCGGTGAGTCAGTCTCGGAG
>JAVHWW010000059.1:0-50408 GCA_032159235.1 Acidobacteriota bacterium | reverse complement strand
GGACGGAAAATGTGGTGCGTACCTACGATGTTCGCTAACGAGAAAAAGGTTTGCCTCGCGGCGCTAGGAACTTTATAACCATTTGCGAATGCGTGTCTGAAAGAAGGATTTTCACCGCAGAGGACGCGGAATAATGCCAAATGGAAAATTAAAAATGCAAAAGGGATGCGGATGAAAAGCCTGCCTTCGTTTTCCATTTTGCATTTTACCTTTTTAATTTTGCCTTTCTCTGCGCGCTCACTTCTGTTAGCTTGTAAGTCTATGCCTGAAATCTATGTGAGCACGGATGTTGAAACGGATGGCCCCGTTCCCGGACTCCACTCGATGTTGAGCTTTGCTTCCGCCGCGTATCTCGCGGATAAAACATTGCTCGCCACCTTCAACGCCAACCTCGAAACATTGCCCGGAGCAACCGGACATCCAGAGACGATGAAGTGGTGGGAGACGCAAGCCGCAGCATGGGCCGCGTGCAGACAAAACTTACAAGCTCCGGCAGAAGCCATGCAACAGTATGCCGTGTGGCTCAAAGCGCTTCCCGGCAGACTCGTCTTCGTCGGCTATCCGGTCGTCTTCGATTATATGTTCGTCCAGTGGTATCTGCACAAGTTTACGGGCGGCAGTCCCTTCTCATTCTTCGCGCTCGACATCAAGACTTATGCGATGGCGCTTTTGAAGCGTGACTACCGCGACACGACGAAAGCCACCATGCCCAAGCGTTGGTTCGACGATCTGCCACACACGCATCTGGCTCTCGACGATGCGTTGGAGCAGGGCGCACTCTTCTGCAATATGCTGATGGAACACACTAACGAAAAGCAGAATTCAGGAGCCAGAAGCCAGAAGCCAGAATGCTAAGGCGACAACCCGCTTTGACAGATTTTTTGGATTATCTTTTCTTCTGACTCCTGAATTCTGGATTCTGAATTCTGCTTTATAATAATCCTCGTGTGGAAAAGACTGTTCGAGAAGAATGTGTCGTGGTCACGCTCCTGATTGGCGATGAAGAGTCTGGAGTATAAAGTCTAGCGAGTCTATCAAGTCCGTCGAGTCTGGCAAGTCGGAAGCCGTCAACTCGCCAGACTCGCTAGACTCGACAGACCCTCGACTTTTTTATGAATGAGAAGAAACGCATTCTCATCGTGGACGATGAGCCGCAGATCACGCGCGTGCTGCGTCGGAGTCTAATTACGCACGAGTTGACGCCAATCACCAGGCGGATTCATCTCTTCATGGCGGATTGCTTTTCCGGCAGCATCAAAGAACGTCAATTCGGAAGGTCTGTAGCGTCGTTGACCTGAGCAATCAAATTCGACCACCTCCAGGTGCGTCTTGTATTTTATCTGAGGCTCTCCGCTCAATGCTTCGGGCTGATCGAAACTCCACCGGAATCTGACGCGACCAATGCGACCGATCTCCTTGCCACTGAATGTCACCTGTTGGGTGTTCATCTCAATGATGCTGTCGTCAAATGTATAGACGCGATACCATTCCGGCAGTTGTTGAGCCAGCAGAGAAGTTTGGGAAAGAAGGAAGGCTAAGGTCAGGATTATTACTCTCACGATGCGTCTCCTTTCGAGATGTGAACTGATAGTCGTCAGTCGCGTATGGCAATCGGCTGCGTTGTGGTAATCTCCTATAAATCAGATTATAGAGCGGGATCGGGCAAGAACACTCAGCAATCTTGATTTGTGTTCGCCGTCTCAGGCTCAGTAATCATTATTATAAGGAGACGTATTGATAGATGGTTGAAGCGCAGTTGCCCGCTAATGTTAAGTTTGTGGCGGAAGCCGATGGAATTCGGGAATACAAGTTAGACAACGAAATGAAAGTGTTATTGGTCGAGAACCGCATCGCGCCGGTTGCGACCGTGATGGTGCTCTACAAGGTCGGCTCGCGCAACGAGGCGGTCGGCTACACAGGCTCGACGCACTTGCTCGAACACATGATGTTCAAGGGCACGCCGACCTTCAACAAAGAGCGGAACACGCAGATTGCCGCGACCTTGCAAAAGATCGGCGCGGCCTTCAACGCGACCACCTGGTACGACCGCACGAACTATTTCGAGACCGTGCCCTCAGACCAACTCGAACTGACCATCCAACTCGAAGCAGACCGGATGCGAAATTCTTTAATCGCCGACGCAGACCGTCAATCCGAAATGACGGTCGTTCGCAACGAGCTTGAACGCGGGCAGAACGAGCCTTCGGAAGTTTTAGATGAAGCCGTCTATGCGGCAGCGTTTCGTGAGCATCCCTATCATCACCCGACCATCGGCTGGCGCGCAGACGTTGAAGGCGTGCCGACTTCGCGCTTGAAAGAGTTTTACGACACCTTCTATCACCCGAACAACGCGACCGTGATTCTCGTCGGCGATTTCGACGAACAGGACGCGCTCGCGCTCATCAACAAATATTTCGGCGCGTATCAATCTTCCGTCCAACCGATTCCGCAGGTCTATACGGAAGAGCCGCCGCAACAGGGCGAGCATCGTCTCGTGATTCGTCGCGCGGGCGAACTCGCGCTCGTGCAAATTGCTTTTCACACGCCGGGCGTATTGGGCCAGACGAACGTGCTCTCGAATGAAGAACTCGCTGCGCGTGCAGCCAATCCGCCAGCCGAGAATGACATCTATCCGCTCGTCGTGCTCTCCATCGCCATGTCGCACGGCATCACGAGTCGTCTCTATCAGGCTCTCGTTGAAGCAGACCTCGCGGTTGACGCTCACTCGAATGCGGATCAGCACCGCGATCCGGGACTTTTCAACGTCTATGCGACGGTGCGTCCCGGTGTCGAGCCGAAGAAAGTTGAAGAGACTATTCTTGAGGAGTTACGCAAGGTCGCGGAAGAAGGCTTGACCGAAGCGGAAGTTGAAAAGGCGCAGCAACAGATCGTCGCGCAGATGGCCTACAGCCGCGATGGGACATACAACATCGCCATGCAGATGGCGGAAGCCGAAGCCATCGCCGACTGGCGCTTCTACAAAGATTACGAGGCCAACATCAAGCGCGTCACGACGGCAGACATCAAGCGTGTCGCACAAAAATATTTCATCGAAGACAATCGCACCGTCGGCTACTTTATTCCGAAGCAAGCGGGCGGTGGCGGCACTAACGGCAACGGCAGTGCAAGTCCAATTCCACTTCGACGCGAACTGTCGCGGCGCGGCGTGCAGTTTTTTCGAGAGCCGACAGATGAGGCTATGTCCGCCGAAGTTTCCACAGTTGCTGAAGCCTCAAGCAATCAAAGTGCAGAGACAGAAACGGGCGGGTCAGTAACTCCACAAGAGAAAGAGCAGCAATCCATCAGCCCGCGCGGCGACAAATCTTCAGAGGCGGCGGAAGCAAACACGCCAACGAGCGTCGGGCGCTCAAACTTCGCATCGCGGATCGTTCGCACAGAACTTCCAAGCGGCGCGACGCTGCTCCTGCTTGAAAACCGCGCGACGCCGACTATCTCTCTGCGCGGCTCGTTTCGCGCAGGCTCTTATTTTGAGCCGCGCGACAAGCCCGGCCTCGCGCAGATTACGGCCAACATGCTTGAGCGCGGAACGAAGCGGCGCACCAAACTCCAACTCGCCAACGATCTCGAATCGGTCGGCGCGCAACTGGCTTTCTCCGCAGACCCTTTCGCCGTCAGCATCGCCGCCCGCGCGCTCTCGAAAGATTTGCCGCTCGTCATCAACACCATCTCGGAACAGTTGCGCGAGCCTGCGTTTCCCGCCGACGAGTTGGAGAAACTCAAACAACAGATCATCGCTATCGTTCAGGAGCAGCAATCCAATACGGGCTATCGCGCCCGCGAACGCTTCACACAGTTAATCTTCGATGAAGCCAATCCCTTCCACATGCCGCCGGGCGAGAAAGTGATTCAAAGCATCAACTCGATCACGGTCGAAGACGTGCGCGGCTTCTACGACAAATACTACGGCGGTCGCTCTCTCGTTCTCTCAATGGTCGGTGATGTCCAGACAGCTCAGGTGCAACGACAGTTTGAGGAAGCGTTCGGCTCGTTCGTCGGGCCGGAGAGCGTTGACATCAACGTCACAGACCCGGAGCCGCAAGCCGACACGCGGCGCGAGATCGTGCTCGTCAAAGAGAAAGCCAATGTTGACATCCTGCTCGGCTCAGCCGCCTCTTTGCGCCGCGACTCGCAGGACTTTTACGCAGCCGTGCTCGCCAACAGTGCGCTCGGCGAATCAACGCTCTCCTCGCGTTTGGGACTGCGCGTCCGCGATCAGGAGGGCTTGACCTACGGCATCAACTCGCGTTTCCGCGCGCCCTCTCTCGCCGCCGGCCCCTGGTACGTCGGCGTCTCCGTCAATCCAAATAACATTGAGAAGGCCATCAACTCCGCACTCAACGTCCTGCGCGATTACGTCCAGAACGGCGTTCGAGCGGATGAACTCGCGGACGAGAAATCTTCCGCCATCGGCTCGTTCAAAGTAGGTTTAGCGACCAACGCCGGACTGGCGCAGTCAATGTGGAACGCAGAGTTTTATAAGCTCGGCACAGATTATATAGACCGCTACCCGCAGATCATTCAAGCGGTCACGGTTGAAGAGGTCAACGCGGCGATTCGGAAGTATTTCCGCCCGGATCAACTGACGGTCGTCATCGCTGGCGACATTGAAACAAATTTACCGGGCGGCGTGCCGACTGTTTAGGAAGTTAATCACCGCAGAGGACACGAGAGAATGCAAAAGGCAAAATTAAAAATGCAAAAGTGAAGATGAAGAGCAGGCTTCTCGTTATCTTCTATTTTGCATTTTACCTTTTTAATTTTGCATTATCCTGCCTCCTCTGCGTTTAATCTTTTTCTGAACAGAATCAATGGCGAGCAAGCAAAAATTTCGCCCGCCATTCGTCAAACCCGCCAGATGCCGGACAACGAAATCAACAGTCCCTGTAGTCAAACAGTCAACCGAAGTCTCCCTGCTTCTTGCTCTCGCTTGAGGAGGATTTCCATGCGTCAAAGATTTTTTATTTGCCTGCTCGCGTCCCTTTGTCTCAGCTTTGTTTTCGCCTCGAATGTTTTTGCAACGGAGCGACCGGAGGCGCTGGCGCGTCTGGCTGTCTCCGAGAAGGCTGCTGAATCCGGCCCGGCCATCGCTCAACTGCGCGCGATGGGGCCACAGGGCTTGCAGATTCTCTTTGAGACTTACGCGGAGGAGATCAAGCGTGCGGCTTCCGGCCTTGCGGTCAACGATCAGGAATGGCAACGGCTGAGTGCCGCGCTCGATGCCGTCAGTCAGCAGCGCAACAGCTACGCTTCGGGTCTCTACTGGTACACGGATTTTGAGCAGGCGAAGGCCGCAGCGAAAGCGAGCGGCAAGCCGATTCTCTCTTTGCGTTTGCTCGGAAATCTCAACGAAGAGTTTAGCTGCGCCAACAGTCGTTTCTTCCGCACGGTGCTCTACGCCAACGCGGATGTCTCAAAATATCTGCGCGAGCATTTCATTCTCCACTGGAAATCCGTGCGCCCCGCGCCGCGCGTGACGATTGACTTTGGCGACGGGCGCAAACTCGAACGCACCATCACCGGAAACAGTATTCATTACGTGCTCGACTCGAATGGATTGCCCGTAGATGGGCTGCCGGGTCTGTACGGGCCTGCGGCCTTCATGCAGAAGCTCACGCAAGCCGAAGCGATAGCCAAACAGATTGCAGGACTGAATCAAGAAGAGCGTCGGCAAAGTTTGGATGCCTATCACAAGGCGCGTATTCAAGCCATCGCCAATGATTGGGCGACGGACGTGGCGCAAACGGGAGGCAAAGTCCCGGCGGATGTGGCGCAGAGAGTTGAGCAGCGGAAGGCTAATCCAAACGCGATCATCATCGCTCCGGTTGCCATGACGAAGGCTGTCACCGAAGTTAATATTCTGAGGGCAATGACCGCTGACGCGACTGCTCTTGAAGCCGCAACGGATATGACTATCTGGAATAAAATCGCCGACCTGCACAACGCAAACGCGCGCATTGACAAAGGCAGCATCGCGCTCATCTCCCGGCAGAACGAAAACCTGCGCGCCGATGGCGAGCTACTCTCGCGCACCGTGCAGAATCTTGAGAAGTACATGGCGCTCGACACGGTTCGTAACGAATACATGCTGCACACGAAGTTACACGCCTGGCTCGTCACCGACATGGCTGGCAGCGATCTTGACAGCTTGAACGAGCGCGTCTATGCCCAACTTTTCCAGACGCCGAGCAGCGACCCCTGGCTCGGACTCTATTCGGCAGACATTTACACTGCGTTGGACAACGGCGGGGTGAGCAAAAACTGAAGGCACTGAACAGAACCACAAAGGCACGAAGGTCACAAAGGAAAATGTAAATTTCTTTGTGACCTTCGTGCCTTTGTGGTGAGTCTTAAGTTTTATTCGCCGCTCTGTTGAAGTAGCTTCGCCACTAACCCAGTCCATCCCGTCTGATGACTTGCTCCCAAGCCCGCGCCGGTGTCGCCGTGAAAGTATTCGTAAAAAAGTAAGAGGTCGCGCCAGTGCGGGTCTTCTTGAAATTTCGCGGATGCGCCGTGAACGGGTCTGCGTCCATCATCATCACGGAGGAAGAGACTTGACAGACGGCGCGAGATTTCAGCGGCCACTTCCCACAACGTCATCATCTGTCCAGAATCAGTCGGGCATTCAACTTTGAAATCATCGCCGAAGTAGTAATGAAACTTTTGCAGCGATTCGATGAGGAGATAGTTGATGGGAAACCAGATGGGGCCGCGCCAGTTTGAGTTGCCGCCGAAAAGTCCCGACGTTGACTCCGCCGGTTCGTAGTCCACGCGATGCTCGACGCCGTCAAGCGTGATGCTGTACGGATGTTCGAGATGATGACGCGAGAGAGCGCGGATGCCATGCGGCGACAGGAATTCATTTTCGTCCAGCATCATCTTCAAGACGCGGCGCAGCCGATTCGGATTGACGACCGACAACAGACGGCGCTCTTTCTTGCCCGGCAACTCCATGCTGGCGACGTTGCCCGTCAGATCAGGACGATTGTTGATGAACCACTCCATGCGCTTCCTGAAGCCCGGCAGACGATCCAGCATCTCCGGCTCTAAAGTCTCGACGGCAAAGAGAGGAATCAATCCCACCGCCGAATGCACGCGCATCGGAAGGTGCTGGCCGTCGGGCGTGTGCAGCACGTCATAGTAGAAACCGTCCTCTTCGTTCCAGAGGTCAACGTTATCGCGCCCGATGTTGTTCATCGCGTAAGCGATGAAGATAAAGTGCTCCCAGAACTTGCTGGCGACATCTTCGTAAGCCTGATCTTCGCGCGCCAACTCCAGCGCAATCGCCAGCAGATTCAAAGTGTACATTGCCATCCAACTCGTGCCGTCGGATTGTTCGATGAAACTGCCGCCGGGAAGTTTCGTGTTGCGGTCGAAGACGCCGATGTTGTCTAAACCGAGAAAGCCGCCCTCGAAGATGTTGTTTCCTTCGGCGTCCTTGCGATTGACCCACCACGTGAAATTGAGCATCAACTTATGAAAAACACGTTCGAGAAAAACGCGATCACTCTTTCCGCGCCGTGTCCCCTCAATTCTGTACACACGCCACGCCGCCCAAGCGTGAACCGGCGGATTGACATCATCGAACGCCCACTCGTAAGCGGGAATCTGCCCGTTCGGATGCATGTACCATTCGCGCAGCATCAGGATGAGTTGGTCTTTGGCGAAATCGGAATCAACGAGCGAGAGCGGGATGCAATGAAAGGCTAAATCCCACGCCGCGTACCAGGGATACTCCCACTTGTCCGGCATCGAGATGACATCCGCGTTGTAAAGTTGACGCCAATCGTGATTGCGCCCGTGCCAGCGCGCTTCCGGCGGCGGCGGAAAAGCCGGATCGCCCTTGAGCCACTGCTCGACGACATAATGATAAAACTGCTTCGACCAGAGCAGACCTGCACACGACTGCCGCATCACGCTCTGCGCGTCCGGTGAAAGATGTTGCGGGATGATGGTCGAGTAAAACTCATCCGCTTCGCTCTCGCGCTCCGCGAAAATTTGCTCGAAGCCAGCGCCGAAGACTCTCGTTGTGCTCAACGAGTCCTGTGCGTCTGTGAATCGCAAACGCACTGTGACGCTCTCGCCCGCGCCGATCTCAAGCGGATAATGTGCGGCGGCCTTGGTGCCGGTTTGCTCAGGGTTCACCGCGTCTCGCTGCCCGTTCACGATGTAATTATTGATGCCGTCTTTGACATACGGCGTGCGGTTGGCGGCATTGAAGAGTCGCTGGTTATTCGTCTCGTTCTCTGTAAAGAGCAACTCCGGCGTGCCTTCGCAATAGAGCATCCGTCGGCCATAAATATCATGATCCAATTCAATCAGAGCGACATCTGTTTGATCCGCGCCGCGCACCTTGTGGAGCAACTCAGGTTGCGGATTAGGGTAGCCCCATGACCACCTGTTGCGAAACCAGATAGTCGGCAGCAGATGCAACTGCGCTTGTTCAGGCCCGCGATTGAAGACCTGGATGCGGATTAAAATGTCCTCGACATCCGCCTTCGCATACTCGACGAAGACATCGAAGTAACGATCATCATCGAAGACGCCCGTGTCTAAGAGTTCATATTCGGGAGCGCTCCTTTCACGTCTGCGGTTCTCTTCCACAAGTTCCGCGTAAGGAAAAGCCGCCTGCGGATACTTGTAGAGAAATTTCATGTAGGAATGCGTCGGCGTGGAGTCGAGATAGAAGTAATACTCCTTCACGTCTTCGCCGTGATTTCCTTCCGGGCCTGCGAGACCGAAGAGTCTCTCTTTCAGGATCGGATCGCGCCCGTTCCAGAGAGCCAGAGCGAAACAGATATTTTGATGACGATCACAGATGCCGCCGATGCCGTCTTCATTCCAGCGAAAGGCACGCGAGCGCGCGTGATCGTGAGGCAGGTAGTCCCAGGCCGAGCCGTCCGCGCTGTAATCCTCGCGCACAGTGCCCCACGCACGCTCAGACAAATAAGGCCCCCAGCGTTTCCAGTGCTGCGTGCGCTCAGCCGAATTGTGAAGCCTTCCCTCTTCTACCGTCACAGTTGCTGCTCCTCGAAAGCCAGATTGAATAACGAAACGTACTGCATCATACTCGCTAGAGCGTGTGCACGTGAAAGTTTTTTCTAAATTCAATGTCAACGATTGAGAAAAATGAGTAGGCGAGGCGTTTGATGTGATATTGGCGGCGGAATGAAGCTGCTGATAGTAAGCTCTGAAAAACTAACGGCCACCGCAAAAGTGGCCGTTAGTTGAAGTATCTAGCCCGTACGAGAATCGAACTCGTGTTTCAAGATTGAGAATCTTGCGTCCTAACCCCTGGACGAACGGGCCTTATGATTTCTGCCTCCCCATGTTGGGGTCAAGGCATGACAGTTGGGACAGAGAACCTGTAAATTTTCAATTCTGTTATCACTCCTCATACCATTGATATGGTCGAGTTGTAAAGGAATCGCATTCCCCATCCATTCTGTATTTGAACAATGCTCGCAACGCCTCTCTTTTAATCCAGCTTTGAACAAACGACGCTTCAAATCCTTCGAGCTTGTATATCTAGATTCCTCTATTAGAATCTCACTCAAAGAAATGGTTTGAGGAGGAGATGGCATATTGGTCATTCCCTTACTCCAACCATGACCCTTAAAATGAGAAACATCCAAGCCAAGCTCCTCAGCCTTAGCCTGCACGGATTTGACGCTATTGCCCGCTACCGCTAAACCCAAGCACCGCATCACGCCTGACCAAGAGGTAGAAACTTTGACGGCTTCTCTTAACTGATGGTCATCCCACCCTCTTTTAAGCATACTCTACTGCTAAATGACATGTTAACCAACTACACAAACGTGACTCAAATGAAAGCCGGATTATAAAGTTCCACACGCAGAGTTGGCAAGTTAGCTGCCTTCTCTTCGCTATCGAGCTTGAGCGATTTTCCTCGGAGTTAAGGATCAGGCTCTGGCCGCCCTCCGTGATTGAACCCTCAAGGGCGAGAGAAGTTCATACGAAATTTTGGAAATAAACTCAGAATTTCATTGTACAAGACACCCGAAGGAAGCAAGTCTGAGGCTGGCCTTGAGGCGTAACTCTTAGATAGTACAGGCCAATCGAGCGCTGGGCGGGCGCTTCTGCCGACGATGGAATATAGCTTGCGTGCTTCTGCCGATAGAATTATATCTTTCATGCTTTAATATCAGAGCCAGCATTCAAGGCTCCTCGCATCAAGCAGTAGATTTCAGATCAAGCGGCAAGCTCAGTCCGGCACTAAGTCTTAAAACCTTTTCTCAAATCAATAAGGAGGAAGCTGTTATGCGAAGCGTTCTGCGCTCTCTAGCAAGCGGGTTGCTCATCTCCATTTTGTTTGCGACCGTTGCGTTCTCGCAGGGTTCTCAAACAGGAGGTCTCACCGGCGTCATCACAGACCCACAGGGGGCTGTCGTATCGGGCGCAACGGTCAACGTGATTAACGAAGGCACGGGTAAAACCGAACGGAGCATGACCACGGAGGCAGACGGAGGATTTTCCGTGACGCTCTTGCCGCCGGGTCTGTATCGCCTGGAGATTACGGCGACCAACTTCAAGCGTTCAGATATCAAGGGCGTGGAAGTGCGGATCAATGAAACGACGCGCCAGGATGTGACGCTCGCGGTAGGCAATGTTTCGGAGAGGGTCGAGATTACAGCGACGCCGTCGCTCATCAATTCGACCAGTGCCGTCACAGGACAGGCCATTGATGCCCAGACCCTGCGAACTTTGCCGCTGGCCTCTCCCAACTTCCTGTTCCTGCTCTCGCTCTCTTCCGGCGTGGCCGGCGAGCCGACTGATGTTCGCTCCGCCGGTCGCGGCACGGCGGATGTCAATGTCAACGGACAGCGCACGAGCAACAACAGTCTGACGATTGAAGGCGTCAACGTCAACGATTTCAATCTGGCACACTTCGACACTGTTCCTCTGCCTAATCCTGATACCATTCAAGAGTTCAAAGTCGCAACTTCGCTTTACGATGCTTCTTCGGGCAGCAAGGGCGGCGGAGCTATCGGACTGGTGTTGAGGTCAGGCTCGAAAGACTTCCACTTCGATCTGTATGAGCAGCATCGCAACGATGCTCTGAACGCTAACGAGTGGTTCTTCAATAAAGTGGGAAAAAAGAAAGGGCGCTTACTGCAAAACGTTTTCGGTGGCAGCGCCAGCGGCCCGATCCCGAAGGTCGGCGGCTACTGGTTCTTCAACTATCAGGGCGTGCGGGCGCGCAACGGAATAGACCCGAATGGCTCAAGCACGGCTCCGATAGTTCAAAACTTCCCGACCAACCCGGACGGGACTACTTCGGCGGCTCTGCTCGCTCCGGCATTTGGCTTAACGGCGGCGCAGATTGATCCGGTCGCCGTCAGGATTCTCAATTTGCAGGATACTCGTTTTGGCGGAATGTTTCTCGTCCCGCGTTCCGGTCAGACTGGCTGTTCTACTGCGACCGGAATCGCAACCTTCACCTGTCAGTTCTCAAGCATTGCGCCAATTACGGACAACCAGTATCTCATCAGCTATGACCGCGACATGCGTCACGGTAAGGATAAAATCTCCGGGCGCTGGTTCTGGGACGAGGGCAGTGTCAACAAGCCCTTCGGTACTGATACCAGTCTGACGAATCCACGCTTAGACACGCAGTGGAATCGCTTTCTCTCCATCACCGAAACTCACATCTTCAGTCCGACAAAGGTCAACGAGTTGCGGGCAGGCTATAGCCGTTTTCTGTTTGCCAACATTCCGACCGATACGCACGCTCTGGCTGACATCGGTGCTATCCGCGGCAACAGCGACCAGTTTCCGGGAATGTACCGCATCAGTGTCACTGGCTCATTCTCCATCGGCACTGGTGTGAATGATGATCGCGGAACGGTGTCTAATCAGTATAATCTGGTGGACACGTTCTCGATGGTCAAGGGCAAACACAGCCTCAGATTCGGCGGCGAAGCCGTCCAGTATCAATTGAACCGCTTCAATAACTTTTCCGTGCGCGGGTCGCTCACGTTCGGTTCGACCTCCGGCACAGGCAATGCTTTTTCGGCTTTTCAGAATTTCTTACGGGGTGCTCCGACCGCGCTGCAATCAGCTTTCGGAGACCCGGCGCGCAATTTCGTCGCCACCGACTACGCCGCGTTCGCTCAGGATGATTATCGGTTCAGTCCGCGGCTCACCTTCAACATCGGTCTGCGTTTGGACTCCATGAGCTTCGGCCATGACAAGCTGTTCCGCGCGGGCATCTTCGATCCACGTCTGGCTGCGCAGGGACTGAATCCGTTCCTGATTCCGGCGCAGGAGAATCTCGCCGGATTCGCGGGCACGCCCGGCGTTTCCGACTGTGCGCTGGCAAACTGCCGCGACAATAATATTTCGCCTCGCGTCGGGTTCGCCTGGGACGTGAAGGGCAACCAGAAGACGGTTGTGCGCGGCGGCTATGGGATTTACTACCAGCGCCTCTCCAACCAGAACATCCTGCAAAACTCGCTGTCTGCACCGTTCACCGTGCAGCCGCTCGACAATCGTGCGATCCCGGCTACGCTTCAGTTGGCTAATCCGCTCGCAGGAATACCGCCACCATCCATCATCGCCACCGCGTTCATCCCGCAGGCGACGCGCTTCGCAGGGTTGCGGCGCGTTAGCGGAACGGGACCACTCGACATCAACGATCCGGGTGTCGCACCGATCTTCGTTAATGAACAGGGACAGGCCTGCCTCAACTATGGCGGGACGGCGACCAATTGCTCGATCAACCTGGCGTCGTTCACCAGCGCTCCGAGGGAGGCTTACACGCCTTACACGCAGCAGTACAATCTGACTATCCAGCGTGAACTGTTTAAGGGCTGGGCAGTGGAACTTGGTTACGTCGGGTCGCACTATGTCGGCGGCATCGGCATCTGGGACCCGTTCTTGGCGACGCTGGCGAGTCCTTCAAGCCCGATCACAGTTCGTGACACTAACGGCGTCGCCTATACGATTACCACGAACACTGTGAACAACGAGGAACTACGCCACCAAATCATCGGACTCTCGCGCAAAAGGGGGGCGCGCTACTCAGGCAATATCGGGTTTGCGATCTACAACTCCTTCCAGATGACGGTCTCGCGCCGTCTCCAAAAGGGCTTGTACTTCCAGGCCGCCTACACGTTCTCGAAGACCATTGACAACGTGAGCGGCAGCCTCAGCACGGACGAGTTGAATGCCACTCGCGCCGGACAGAATGGCGCGAACATCTACAACGATCAGTCCAACGTACAGCAGAACAAGGCGCGCGGCGATTTTGACCGTCCGCATCGCCTCGTCATCAGCTACACATATGAACTCCCGTTCGGAAAGGGCAAGCCTTATCTTTCCAATCTCAACTCGACGCTCAATCACCTGTTGGGCAACTGGAGCATCAGTGGCATCACGACCTATCAGAGCGGGCTGCCATTCTCCGTGACCGATAGCACGAGCGGCGGTCTTTATGGAACGGCTGCCGGCACCGCGCAATTCATCTGCGCCAATGCTCAGTCTGCGTACACGACGGGTTCGATCACAGACCAGCTGGCCCACTTCCTCAATCCGGCCTGCTTCACGACAGCGCCGACCCTTCCCAACTCGGCTGGGGCGGGCGCGACGGGCTGGGGCAACACCCCGCGCAATGCTTTCCGCGGGCCGTCTCAACAGAACTGGGACTTTTCGCTCATCAAGGGATTCACCATCCGCGAGCGTCATCAGTTTCAGTTCCGTGCTGACTTCTTCAATCTGTTCAACCACCCGATCTTCGGCAATCCGTCGGCAGTAAACATTGGCACGGCGTCAACATTTACTCAAATCACGACGACGGTAGTACCGGCGCGGTTGATTCAGTTCGGTCTGAAGTACAGCTTCTAAAGAACAGTGGGCAGTTGGCAGTGAGCAGTTGGCAGTGAAGAACAAAAGCATTCTTGCTTTTACTGCCAACTGCCCACTGCCAACTGCCCACTGCTTTAAGGAGATAGTCCGATGTCTGACCGACGCCACACTCTCTGGCTCACCATCGCTCTTCTGCTCTGCGCCTCTCCCGCGTTGGCGCAGCGCGACCGTGATAATTATGCTTCGAGTCCTCTGGTCGAAATCTCGGGAATGATTCAATTGCCTGATGGTGGACCATCGGCACCCAACATCACCGTGCGTCTTGAAAGATTCAGCGGCGGCGTTCTTGACCAGATGCCTGTTGACAGTCGCGGCAAGTTTCGCTTCACGAATTTGCAGCGCGGCTATTATTCGATCTATGTCGTCGCGCCCGGATACAAGCCGGCGCAGCAGCAGGCCGACATGCAGGTTATTTCGCGGACGTATCTGGTCTTTGAACTCGCCCCGGAGAAATCAAACGCAGCCACAAATCAGCCCACCGCTTCTGTGATAGACGCGCGAGTGCCGCTTGATGCGCAGGATGAATTTGCCAAAGCGCGCGCTGCCTTGCAGGACAAGAAGGCGAAGGACGCCTTGCAGCATCTGTCGAAAGCCGTCAGCCTCGACCCGGAATTCTTTGAAGCGCAATTCTTGCTCGGCACGACCTACATGGATGCGCTTCAGTGGAGTGAGGCTGAAGCTGCTCTGCGCCGCGCGTTGGAGATTAAACCTGAGAACGCCATGGTTCTCTTTTCACTCGGCGAAGTCTATCGGCGGCAGAAGCAATACGCGGACGCCGAAAAGGTGTTGCAGGACGGACTCAAGCTTGATGACAACTCATGGCAGGGCCATTTCGCTCTCGCACGTGTGTACTGGGAAAAAGATGAGATTCTCAAAGCCGCTCCACACGTCGGACGGACCCTTCAACTAAAACCCGATTTCGCCGACGCGCATCTCCTCGCGGGCAATCTCTTCGTGCGTCTGAATCTGCTTGATCGTGCGCTCACGGAATACGATGAATACCTGCGCCTCGCGCCGAAAGGCGAGGCCGCAGAGCAAACCCGCCAACTCGCGCAGAAAATCAAGAAGGCTCTGGACGCGAAGAAGAAGTAATTGAAAACTAAACTCACACCGCGGCGCTCGGTTCTCCCGACTTCATCTCAAAGCTCAAAATCAAGATAAAAACAGCGGTCTCTTTTTTTGAGACGCTCACAAAGCTAGTGCTATACTCGGACTGCTCGCACGCATCAAAGATTTCTCAGTAATCTTCAAGTTCAACTCATGCGATGCTCTCGAGAAGGAGAATGAAATGAACATCGCCGTGCTCAGAGAAACGCAAAGTGCAGAAGCGCGCGTGGCGCTCGTGCCTGAATCAGTGCGTAAGCTCGTTGCACTGAAAGTATCCGTGTCGGTCGAGAGCGGCGCAGGTCTTCAAGCAGGCGCGTCCGATTCGGATTACGAAGCGGCGGGCGCAAACGTCTCAACAGACCGCGCAACGCTTCTCTCATCGGCAGACGTTCTCGCCGTCGTCAATCGTCCTTCGCTCGATGACATCAATCAACTGAAACAGGGCGCGGTCGTTCTCGGATTCCTGCGGCCACTCGACGAACCTGCCGCGCTCGAAGGCATCATCACGCAGAAGCTCACGGCCTTTGCGATGGAACTCATCCCGCGCATTACGCGCGCGCAGGCGATGGACGCTCTCTCTTCGATGGCAACGGTGGTCGGCTACAAAGCCGTGCTGATGGCTGCCGATCACATTCCGCGCATGTTTCCAATGTTGATGACAGCCGCCGGAACAGTTCCTCCGGCGCGCGTGCTCGTGCTCGGTGCGGGCGTCGCAGGACTTCAGGCTATCGCAACGGCGCGGCGTCTCGGCGCGGTCGTCGAGGCTTACGATGTCCGCAAGGCCGCAGGCGAACAGGTGCGCTCGCTCGGCGCGCAGTTTCTCGAAGTTGACTTGGGCGGCATTCAGACGGAAGACGCTGGCGGCTACGCCGTTGAGTTGACGGAAGAAGCGATGAGCAGAGGCCGCGACCTGATTGCCAAGCACGCGCAGACGGCGGATGTCATCATCACCACCGCGCAAGTTCCCGGACGCCGCGCACCCCTGCTCGTGACGGAAGAGGCCGTAGGTGGAATGAAGCGCGGCGCTGTCATCGTTGATCTAGCCGGAGCGACGGGCGGCAACTGCGCTGTCGCTCAACCGGGTGAGACGATTGAGAGAGACGGCGTCGTTATCATGTCGCCGCTCAACCTGGCCGCGACCGTACCCGTGCACGCGAGCCAACTCTATTCACGCAACGTCACATCGTTTCTGAATCTCCTGATTAAAGACGGCGAGTTGAATATTGAGATGACCGATGATGTCGTCGGCCCGGCTTGCGTCACGAACAAGGGCGAGTATATTCATCCGCGCGTGGCGGCTGCTTTGGAAGAGATGGCGAGCAAATGAAAGGAATCATTTAATGTCTTCGGAAACCTTGATCGCGGCATTCTACGTCTTCGCGCTCGCGGCCTTTCTCGGCTATCAGGTCATCTCGCGCGTGCCGCCTTTGCTGCACACGCCCTTGATGTCTGCGACCAACGCCATCTCCGGCATCTCGCTCGTCGGCTCAATCGTCATCGCCGGAGCGGGCGGCAGCACGGTTGCCAGAATCCTGGGATTCGTGGCCGTCACGTGCGCGACGATCAATGTCGTCGGTGGCTTCGGCATCACAGACCGAATGCTCAAGATGTTTAAGCGGAAAGAGACTGCCGTTGAGAAAAGGAGCGAGGACGGAAACAAGCCGTGACCACTTACTTCATCGAGTTCAGTTACCTCGCGGCCTCAATCCTCTTCATTCTCGGATTGAAAGGCATGAGCCATCCCGAAACGGCGCGGCGCGGAATGCACCTCGCGGAGTTCGGTATGTTGATGGCGGTCGTCGGCACGCTGCTTCATCAAGGGCTGAGTTATGAGTGGATCATCGCGGGTCTTTTAATCGGCTCGACCATCGGCGCGATGATGGCGATCTGGGTTCCGATGACGGCGATGCCGCAACGAACTGCGCTCTCGCACGCATTCGGCGCGTTCGCCGCCGCTCTCGTCGGCATCGCGGAGTATTACGAGCACGGCGCGGCTCTCGGCAAGTTCAAGATGGGAGCTATCGGTCTTGAAGTGATGTTGGGAGCGTTGACGACGACGGGAAGTTTGCTGGCTTTCGCCAAGCTGCAAGGCCTGGTGCGCGGGACTCCCGTGACGTACAAGGGGCAGAACATCTTTAACATGACGTTGCTTGCCGCGACCATTGGATGCTTCGTCTATCTGATCGTTGTTCCGACAGCCGCGCCGTTCTTTTACGTGATGGTTGGGCTGGCGTTCGTCTTCGGCATCCTGCTCGTGCAACCGATAGGCGCGGCGGACATGCCCGTCGTGATGTCACTCTTAAATTCTTACGCGGGACTCGCTGCCGCAGCGACGGGCTTCGCGCTCTCAAACAACGTGCTTATCATCGCGGGCACGCTCGACGGTTTCTCAGGTTTCATTCTTTCGATCCTGATGTGCCGCGCAATGAATCGCTCGATGACGAATGTTCTCTTCGGTGCGTTCGGCAGCGCGGCGTCAGAGGCAGGAGCAACTGACGGCGAGCAGGGAACGATGCGCGAGGTGAGCCTTGAAGATGTCGCGGTGCAGTTGGCTTATGCGAATCAGGTCATCTTCGTTCCCGGCTACGGCATGGCGACGGCGCAGGCGCAGCACATCGTTCGAGAGCTGGCGGCGATTCTGGAGAAGCGCGGCGTGTCGGTCAAGTATGCGATTCATCCGGTGGCGGGTCGAATGCCCGGACACATGAACGTGCTGCTGGCTGAGGCGAACGTGCCTTACTCATCTCTCTATGAGTTGGAACAGATCAACCCTGAGTTTTCATCAACTGATGTAGCGGTCGTCATCGGCGCCAACGATGTCGTCAACCCGGACGCGCGCGACAATCCGCAGAGTCCGATTGCGGGGATGCCGATTCTCGAAGTTGATCGCGCACGCTCGGTCATCGTCTTGAAACGCGGCAAGGGCAGAGGCTTCGCGGGCATCGAGAATCCGCTCTTCTTCAAGCCCGTGACTGGAATGCTCTACGGCGACGCGAAAGATTCGTTGACCAAGTTAGTACAAGCAGTTCAGCACGCATAGGAAATGCAAAATTAAAAATGTAAAGTGCAAAAGTAATGCAGAAGGAGATTCAAAACAGAACGTTTGAATTTGCTGTTCGCGTCGTTAATCTCTGTCGGCATCTTGATGACAAGCCGGGTGTTGGGCGAACTATCGCAAGGCAATTGCTGCGTGCTGGTACATCTGTCGGGGCTAACGTTGAAGAGGCGCAGGCTGGTCAAAGCAAAGCTGACTTCATCAGCAAGATTGCTATCGCATTGAAAGAAGCGCGTGAGACGCTTTACTGGCTTCGCCTCCTTGCCGCGACCAAAGAACTACCCGCAGAACGCCTATCAAGTCTTCAAACAGAAATCGAAGAACTAATGCGAGTGCTTGGTGCAATAATTGTCTCTGCCAAAGAGAACAGATGAAGCATCAAAGCTGCGGCTTTCAACCTTTTTGCATTTTGCATTTTTAATTTTGCATTTCTCAAATGGAGGTTTACATGCTTAAAAAATTCATCCTGATTTTTGTCTTAATCACCTCGCTCACAAGCCCACTGCCAGCCGTTTACGCACAACGTAAAAGCAGTAGCGCAGCGGCGGCAACCGCTCCAACTTCAACACTGACGACAGCGCGCAAGCTCGCTGATCAGATCACTGCCGCGCAGATGAAAGACTATCTTTACTTCATCGCCTCTGACGAGATGGAAGGACGCGACACGCCTTCACGCGGCCTTGACACGGTCGCCAAGTTCATCGCGCTGAATCTCTCGCGCTGGGGACTCAAGCCCGCAGGCGACAACGGCACATACTTCCAGCGCATCGCCCTGCAACGTCTGAAACTCGATCCCGCAAACACGCACGCCGAAATCAATAGTCAGACTTTCAGCTTCGGCGATGACTTGTTAGCTCAAGCGGTCGCCGGGACAGCGAGCGCGCCGCTCGTTTATGTCGGCAACGGCTGGGTCATCAAGGCGAAGAACATAGACGCTTATCAGGGCGTGGACGTGAAAGATAAGATCGTGGTGATCTTGGGCGGCGGCTTTCCGAAAGGTGTCAGCTTCGCAGACCTCAGAGGTGGCAAGCAGGGCGTTGACTACTTCAGCCCTGAAACTTACGCGGAGACACACGGCGCGAAAGGCATCATCGCTATCCCGAACAAACAGACGCTCGATAACTGGAACAGGCTGCGCCAGAACATGGCGACTAACGGCACGATCTCCGTCGAGAAATTTCAGAAGCCGGGCGATGTTCCGAGAGTTCCGCGCATCACGATCACGGAGAAGGCGCTCAATGCCCTCATGCAAGGCGAGAAGCAGACTGCGGCGACGTTGCTCAACCGTGACCAGGCCGAAAGCATCAAGCCCTTCGATTTCAGTGCGGACAAAAAAGTGAGCCTGACGGTCGCAACTAAAACGGAAGAGGTCTTCACACAGAACATCGTGGCAAAAGTCGAAGGCAGCGACCCTGTGCTCAAGAATGAATACGTCGCGCTCGGCGCGCACTACGATCACGTCGGCATGGGTGCGCCGGGTGGTGGTCGTCGAGCCGCCCCCAAAGGCGATACGAGCGACATCATCTGGAACGGCGCGGACGATGACGGCTCCGGCACGACCGCGCTCCTGACGATAGCCGAAACTTTAGGAAAGAATCCGCCGCCGAAGCGTTCCGTTCTTTTCGTCTGGCACTGCGGCGAAGAGAAGGGCTTATGGGGATCGCGCTACTTCACAGACAATCCGACCATTCCGCTAGAAAAGATCGTGACGCAAATCAACATAGACATGATCGGTCGCAGCCGACTGGCGGGCGACACGAATCCTGATAACGCCAAGCTCTCCGGCCCGAATGAAATCTACGTCATCGGCTCGAAGATGATGAGCACGCAGTTGGGAGAGTTAAGCGAGAACACTAATCATGCTTATCTGAATCTTGTTTTGAACTACAAGTACGACGATCCCTCTGACCCGAACCGTTTCTTCTACCGCTCGGATCACTTCAACTACGCGAAGCACGGCATCCCGATCATCTTCTACTTCGACGGCGAGCATGAAGACTATCACCGTCCCGGCGACGAAGCCCAGAAGATTGACTATCAAAAGATGGAGAAGGTCACACGCACAGTCTTCGTCACGATGTGGGAACTCGCCAACCTGCCCGCGCGCCCGCGCGTTGATAAGCCACTGCCTGCGGCTGTATCAGGTGATTAGCGCGCTTGGTAATGCAAAATTAAAAATGCAAAATGCAAAAGTGAGGCGGAAACCATTTTTTCATTAAATTGGCTTCCGCCTTCCTTTTGCATTTTTAATTTTGCATTTTGCATTGCCTTGCGCTCTCTATCGCCATTCTCCAAATCTTTCCCTTGCATATTCGCGGCGTTTGTTGAAGCGTTGACGCATCAGCAAAATTTGCTCGCGTCGAAATTCAAGTAGTCCCCAGATGAGTAAGATAAGAGCGCCGACAGAGATCAGATAGACCTTCAAAGGAATCTGCACCCAGTCCACGCTCGTCAGAGCCAGTGCCAGAAGTTCCAGCGCGAGCGACACTGCGCCGACGAGCGAGGGCGCACGCAAGCGTCCCAACACGCCGAAGAATATCAAGGCCAGCGCAGCGCAGAGCGTTAAAAGATCGCGGCCTGCCGCAGGCACACTCAGCAGCAGGCGATATTGGAGCGCGTGAATCAGCACGGGCGCGCAGAGCAGCAGGCTGCCAAACCAGAGCAGCAAGCTGATCTCGCTCGCCCTCTCCTCCTCATTCCATCTGCGGCGCACAGAGAGGTAAGCGACCGCAAGCAGCAGGAGAGCGACGGGCGAAGTGTAAATCTCTATGTTGCCGACCGGGTCATAGCCCGCGCGCAGGCAGGCGAACGCAAAAGTTATGACGGTAGCGCAAAGCCCTGCGCGGAAATACGTCACGCGCTCCTGACTCCTAGCCCAGAGGCTCGCGGCGAACGACAGAAACGCGACCGCTCCCAGAGCCACACACGGCGCAAGCAACAAGGGATCGCCCACATGCAGATGAGCGAAGGCTTGCGCGAGGCTCACGCCCGCGCCGAGCGCGATGACCGCGCCGGCAGCAACGCTGGCAGGTTGAGCGAGCCATTCAATCTCGCGCGCACGCGCGTACTTGCTCATCGCAAAGAAGGTTGGAAAGAGCATCAGTACAGAGGTGACGGCAAACCACTCCGCATCTACTCGCAAGGCGATGAGAACCGCAAGGCAAACAGCGACGGGAATAATCATCGCACCGACGAATGAATGCTCAAGCCAGCTTCGCAATGCGCCGTAAATGGCTGTGACGAAGAGAACGCAGAACGTCGCGCCGCGCAAATTTTCCACCGCCAGAATTCTCTCTTCCGGCGCTTGATTCAAAGCGAAAGCGACGACGGCGACGAAGAGAAGCAACAGCGCAAACTCTACATCCGCGACGATCATGAAAGGCAAGCTGAGTTGCATTTCGCGTCGTGCTCGTCTGGTCAGCCGCGCAACGAGGTAAAGCGCGAAAGGCCAACTCGCGCAGGCTGTGTAGAACAAAGTCTCGGATTTGAGGTTGAGGCTCATCAGTGCGACGAGAAATGCTGCCGACGCGAACACGGCTGAAGCGTAAGCGAGCGTTGCGGCGGCGACTCTCTTGCTGAAGCGCGGCGCACTTGCGACGGCGCACGTCAGAGCGAGAAAGATGAGAATCGCGCTGTCCGTGATTGTGTAAGACGGAGCAATGAACAGGAGCACGTAGAAGAAAGACACGATCAGGACGCTCACGATCAAGACGCCCACGATCAGGCTTGCGCGATAGAGCGCAAGCGCAGGCACGTCGTCTCTCATCACGCGCGACGAGAGCGCGACGACGAAGGCGGTGACGGCAAGCGCAAGAAGTTTCAGAGAGACGGAAAGTCCGAAACCATCAGCCGCGAGAAATTCTATCCAGCAGAGAGCGAGCACAGCTATCGTGTCAAGCAGCGCGCGGCGGTCTGTGTAGATGTAGCGACCTGCGAACCATGCTGCGTAAGCTCCCAGGGCGAAGAGAAGCATCGCCACGCCCGGATCGTAATCGCTCGCGCGCAGGCGCAGAATTCCATCCGCGAAGGAAGGCGACGTGCCGAGCCGCAAAAGCATGTAAAGAAGCGCGCTGACGGTTGCGCCGAAGAGCGCAACGTGAACGAGCGGCGACCTGAACAATTGCGGATTGCGGATTGCGGATTGCGGATTTAAGAACACGGGTTTTTCAATCCGCAATCCGAAATCCACAATCCGCAATCGGAAGAGGTGTAGGAAGATGAGCGAGATTGTCATTAACGAAAGCGCGTAAAGTCCGAAGGCTTCGCGTTCGATGCGGTAGATGATCGTCCAGGCGGTGGCGATTGAAGCGACGCTGGCGAGATAGACGTAGAGCTTTTCATGCAGGAGCGCAGCCGTACTCGCGTAGAGCAGCGCGCAGAAGGCGCAGACGATCCACGCGCGTCCATGATTCTCAATCAGACCGGAGCGCACGAGAAACCAGAAGTTGACGGGAACGAGCAGCGACCCCATGAGCATCAAGGCTCTGCCCGTTAAGAGAAGGCGCGTGCGCAGGATTGCGAGCCAGCCGGAGACGGTGACGATGAGGGTGCCGATGACGAGCAGCGCGGCCTGAACAATCGGCTCTTGCAGTTTCAGATAGAGCACGTCGCGCAGCCAGATGACGACGCCGACGACGAGCATCGCTGCGCCGGTATAGAGCAGGAGACGGATGGTGTGCGGATCGGCGAGCGTTTCGAGGAGCACGCGGCGCTGTCTTCGCTGAGGCGGCACGGGAGGTGGAAGCGTGGACGCAGAAAATGTTGGCGCGTTGGGGATGTATTGTTCTGCGGAAGAATTCGCGTGCAGTGGCGATGGTTGCTGTGTTTGATGTTCGAGTGCGGAGATTTCTACTTCCGGCTGAGGCGTTGACGGTTCGGACTGCTTAGCGTTGACGGCTAGTTGCGCGTGCAACTCTTCGCGCCGTCGCTCGTAGTCCGCGCGCAGTTGGTTTGCCTGTTCGGGTCTGATGCTGCCATCCGTTTCCCAGCGCGCGATTTCCGACAGAAGATAATTGACGTTGCGAATCTCCTGCGCGGTCGTCTCAGAAATCTGTGCTCCACATGAATCGCAAAATTTAAGGGCGGGTGAAATTTCAGCGCGGCAGACGGGGCACTGTGTCTGTTCGGGAGTTTGAGGAGCGGACGGCATAAAACGAAAACAGCCTGGCGGACATTCAGGATTTCTTCTGCTCGCGCGCCGCGACCAGACGACGATACGCTTCCGAACGATTGAGACCCAACTCGCGTGCGGCTCGCTTCAACGCGGCGCGATGGTCTAAGCCTTCGCTTTCAAGCGCAGCCACGCGCGCGACGATGTCAATCTCAGAATCGCTCTCGGCATCCTCAAGGCCGATCACGTTGCGATCAATTACCAAGACCATCTCGCCGCGCGCAGCCTCTTCACTACCAAACCGCTTCGCCAACTCGCTCAAACGCCCGCGCGCGATCTCCTCATGGAGCTTAGTCAGTTCTCTGGCAACCGCCGCTTCACGCTCGCCCAGGATTTCGCGCGCGTCCGCGAGAGTCTGCGCGATGCGATGCGGCGCTTCGTAAAAGACCAATGTCGAATCGAGCGAGCGCGCCTTCGTCAATCGCGCGCGTCGCTGCGTCGCACGAGCGGGCAGAAAGCCACCGAAGAAGAATTCATCCGTCGGCAGTCCCGAAGCGATGAGCGCGGCGACGAAAGCCGTCGGGCCGGGAACAGGCACCACACGCACGCCACGTTTGAGCGCATCGTTGACGAGCCGAAAGCCCGGATCGCTGATGCCGGGCGTGCCTGCGTCCGCGACGACAGCGACGCTCGCTCCTGTCTCCAACAGCGCGCTCAATTCAGCGGCGCGCTCGCGCTCGTTGTGCTCGTGATAACTGAGCATCTTTGTTTTGATGCCGTAATGCTGCAACAGGACGCGCGTGTGGCGCGTATCTTCGCAGGCGATGAGGTCAACTTCCCTGAGCACACGAAGAGCGCGCTCAGTGATGTCTTCGAGATGACCGATGGGCGTTGCGACGAGATAGAGCGTGCCTGTCATTGCCTTTATTCTTCCGCTGCGTCCTCATCTTCTTCCGGCTTGAGATACTGCCGCGCCCCATGTCTCACGCGAAGCACAAACACCGTCTCGCCTTCAACGGTAAAGAGAATGCGATACTTCCCATAAATGAGTTGGCGTATCTCTTCCTCGAAAAATGCGCTCTCCGGCGCGAGCGGGCAGCGCAGCGGATTCTTTTCCAAAGACCGGAAGGCTTTCAGTAGTCCCTCGTACCAGCGAAGCGCTGCCCCTTCCGACTGCTCGTTAATCCAGAAGTACGCTTCGCCCGCGTCAACCAGAGCTTTGTCGGTCGGCTCAACGCGATAAGTCTTCATCGTTTTTTCGGAGTGCGAATCTTCTTCCGCATCTCCTTATCGAATTGATCGAGCGACATCGTTTTTCCCTGCCTGACGGATGCCAGCCCTTCACGCACGGCCTCAATCGTCTCCGCCCGATCAAGCAACTCAAGCATTCGCTGGTAGCTTTTCGCATCCTGCACGATAATCTCAGCTCTGCCGTTGACCGTCAGCACAAGCGGGTTTCCGCTCTTCTTGATCTTCTTCACATACTCGGTCGTGTTCCGCTTGAAGGCCGTGAGCGATTCAATATCCTTTAGGCTAATCATAAATATTCCTCTCCTGAAGTCGGCATATAATAAGATGCTAATTCAATATAAGGGTTTTAGCAAATATTTATTGTGGGCCTAAAAATCTCTTGAGGTGATGACGGATGCGTGCTTCTAAAAGCTGAGTGCGCGCGCCTGTTCTTTCGATGACGAGCCATTGCGGTGTGCCGCTTGGCGAGCGAACGAGCAGCAGTTCTTCATTCGCCGAGCGGATTCCGAAGTGGCGCAGGTGCGCGCTCGCCAGTCCGTTGCCGGGCACGAATCCGTCGCGCGGCGCGCGCGGCCAACCGGCTTCGATCATTAACTGTCGCACTCCTGCTTTGAGCGTCAATAAAGAGCCGACCATCGTCGCGCTCCCGACAGAGAAGCGATGCCCTTCCTTTTTGATGAGTTGAATGCCAGCGCCCGCGCGATTGGCCGCACCCGCGAGATGTGTGAAGGTCGTGAACAACCATTCGAGGCCGGTCACACGCGCCTTGTCGTTCGACGCGCGCAGGCGTAAGTATTCAACCAACTCGCCGCGCCCGGCAGCACGCGCGCGTCTCTCTGCCTCCGCCAGCACCTGCGTCCATTCTTCGTCGAGTTCGCTCATAGAAAGAGGGGAATCGTAGATTGTGAATCGTAAATCGTGAATCGTAAACCGTCGAATGGTTTTTCTCTATTCACGATTCACGATTTACGATTCACGGCTCTTGAATGTTATCATGCCCACTCAATTCGCCGTTAATCTTCAAACTTCAGGTCTCTACTCATGGATTCATTAAAACATCACAGCCGCTTTCTAGTTCTCTTCGCAACCTTAGTTGTTACTAGCCTTCTCTTAAGCGCGTCCGTGCGGGCGCAGGAGTCCGGTCAGACACCACTGCCATCACCGACAGGCCGCGTCAACGATTTCGCTGGTGTCGTTGATGCAAGTGTGAAAGAGCGTTTGGAGAATATGCTGGCGAATCTGAAAGAGCGCGGCGGAATCGAATTCAGTATCGTGACGGTCAAGTCAACCGAAGGCAAAAAGATTTTCGACTACTCGCTCCAATTCGCGCGCCAGTGGAAAATCGGTGAGATGCAGAGCAAAGACAGTAGCCTGCTGCTCCTCATCTCGACGGACGACGGCCAATTCTTAACGCAGGCCAGTCGCGGTCTCAGAAGCAAGATGCCCGAAGACCTCATCGGCCAGATGGGAAGCCGGATACAAACGTCCATCAGCAAAGGCAACTACAGCGAAGCCTTGATGACCGCCGCGCAAACTTTCATCACGCAGATTGCCGAGAAGCGCGGTTTCAGCATTGAAGGAATTGAGCAGGCGCAGACAGCGACAACCGCCGCCACCACGACCACCGATGTCCTGCCGCAACAAGCTTCAGAGCCTGCGAGCGTGAAACCGAAGGAGACGGAGGCCGTCGCGGCGATTTCAAAAGAAACTACCACGCCGGAGACTCCAACCAAAGAGCCTGCGGCAAAACCTTCGCCCGCGAAGCAACGCTCCGCGAGAGAAGTCTTCACGAAAGAGAATTCGACGAAAGAACCTGCGACGAAAACAGTTGTCGTCTCACGCGACACGCCGGAGAAAGCCGAACTTGATGCGATCCTACCGCTTCCACCTGCGGAGCGAGTTGAAAAGCTCAAAGCCTTCATCGCGGCGTATCCGCGCTCTGCCTTAAAACCGTTTGCGACAGAATTACTGGTCAGCGCGTATGCTGCGATAGGAGATGAGAAGCTCCGGGCAGGCGACGCGGAAGGCGGCCTCGCGGCGTTCACCGAAGCGTTGGCGCAAACTCCAGACAAGATGTCTGACTCGCTGTTCGTCAAGATCGTGTCGCAGTTGCCGACCAATCTTTACATGCGCGGACAACACCTGGCCTCGCTCGACGCTGCGCATTTCATTGAAACGAAAGTGAAGGATGATCCGAAGCGACTGCTCGCGCTCGCAGGCTTCTATCTCAGCATCGAAGAAGCGGATGAAGCGGCGCGTGTGTGTGCGCTCGTCATTCAGCTTGCGCCCGACATGGCCGCCGCGCATCAGGCACTCGGCGCAGCGCGCCACATCGCACTTCGTCTTGATGAAGCGGCGAGCGAGTATGCGCGCGCCCTCGAACTCGATCCGAAGCTCACACAAGCGCGTCGCAGTCTCGCGGATTTGCGACGCGCCGCAGGCAAGGCCGATGATGCGCTGGCGCTCTACCGCGAGCAACTAGCGGCTGACCCTGCCGACAAGACAGCACGCGCCGGTGTCGTGCTCTCGCTTCTCGATCTCGGAAAAAAAGAGGACGCCGAGCGCGAGTTTGATGCAGCACTCAAGGATGATGCAGGCAATCTGCCGCTCCTGGTCGGCGCGAGCTACTGGTACGTCGCACACAACGAGCCAGCGCGCGCGCAGGAACTAGCCACCAGAGCCATTAATATTGAACCGCGCTACACATGGGCGCACATCGCTCTCGCACGCGCGCTCGTCGCGCAGAAACAACCGCTTCAAGCGGAGCGTGTGTTGCGCTTTGCGCGCAGCTACGGCAGATTCCCGACGCTTGATTACGAACTCGCCAGCGCGCTCGCAGCCTCCGGCCTCTATGAAGAGGCGGCGACCGAACTCGCACGCTCCTTCGCAATCAAAGACGGGCAGATCGAAACACGTTTAGCCGGACGCACGTCCACACACGCCGCAAACTTCATCGAACTACTCGCGCCCGAACGTCGCGCCGGAATTTTTCAAGCGACCGCCGCCGACACAGAAGCCAACGCACGGATGCTCAAAGGTCTGCTTGCGCTCAACATCGCTTTGAATAACGCGAAAGGACAATCGAGCAGCGTTGATGCCGCGTCGTTGTCCAGCGCACAGGAGGATTTTCTCGCGGGCGAAGACATGATGCGCGCGTATCGTCAGCTTTACGTGGCGAGTCGTCTGCTCCAGCGCGGAGTCGAATTGCCAAGAGTCGTTGAACTATCGGAAGCGGCATCAAGCGGAGTCGAAGCGGCTCTTGACGCGCCTGTCGCAACGGTCGCTGTGATGGCTGATGAGTTGCACAGTGCGCGCGCGCAAGCAATTGTCGAGGGACAAACTCTCACCGTCGGAGAAGTTCAGCGTAGTGTTCTCGCCAACATCATGCGCGGCTACATCGAAGACCTGGCGGGCTGGTCTCTCTTCAATCAAGACAAGATGAGCGAGGCTCTCATGCATCTGCGACGCGCTCTCAGCGTGCTGCCGGAAAACAGCGCGTGGTGGCGTGCCGCTCAGTGGCATCTCGGCACAACGCTGGCCGCCACAGGCAATCAACAGCAAGCACTCGCAGCCTACTTGAAGGGCTACAACCCGGCTCAACCAGACCCCGTGCGGCGCGCGATCATCGAAACACTTTATCGCAAAGTCAACGGCTCGCTCGACGGCCTCGATGCCAGGCTCGGATCAGCGCCTCCCGTTTCATCCAACACGAACAACACTGGAAGCTCATCAACTGAAACACCGAAACCGACTCCGACATCATCACCTGAGCCATCGGCAACTCCGCCACCCGCCGCAACTACGCAACAGTCTTCTCCCAACGAAGCCACGCCGCAGTCCACTCCATCTGTAAATGAGCAACCGAAGACGGAGAGTAAGGAGCAGAAACCCGTCGAAGAGAAGCCTCCGGTTAAGCAGCCATGAAAGCGCGCAACTTTGATGGTGGAGAGAAGGCGTAGAGCAAGACGGAATGATGAAGCAATTTTATCTGTTCATCACTCCACTTCTCTTTATCCTTGTGAGCGCTAGAATTTTATGAAATCTCATGAGCGGTCGGTAACTTCATCACATCGTGGATTAAAAGAGAGCGCGAAGTGCGGATTCTTGACCTAAGACCGCCAGACAAACAAATTCCCTCGGCTACACAACTTGGATTAAATAATTCGATTTAGCTTGAACCTCACCAATAATCACCGAACCAGCAATTCTACCGGCTAGGTTTTCAGCCTTCGAGCGCTCAATACTAATCAGAAGCCCACCAGCCGTCTGTGGATCGAAAAGTGCGCTTTGCATCTCCCGCGAAACGTGTTCCTCAATTTTAACTGTCTCACCCACATATTCTCTGTTGTTTTTATCCCCTCGCGTAAGCATTCCTTTTGCGATTAACTCTAAAACATCGGGCAGCAAAGGTACCTTGGCGGCTTCGATAATTAAGGTAATATTACTTGCTCGCGCCATCTCGTAAGCGTGGCCTAGCAGTCCGAAACCCGTAATATCAGTGCACGCATGGGCACCTGCTTTCTGCATTTCCTCTGACGCTAGTGCAGCTGAAGTTGTCATTACTCGCATTGCGGCTTCCATTGCTACGGCACTTGCAAGACTATGCTTGATACCTGTACTGATTGCCCCTGTTCCAATTGGCTTCGTTAAAATAAGGGTATCTCCCGGCTGGGCTTGAGCATTTGTTATGACTCTTGCCGGATCAACTATGCCCGTCACCGCGTATCCAATCTTTATTTCTGCATCGTCAATTGAGTGCCCGCCAAGAATGACTACACCAGCCTCATTCATTGCCAGTTGTCCGCCATGCAAGATTTCGGCAAGCACATTTAGATCATCTTTTTGTGGATAACAGACAATGGAAAGTGCTGTAAGAGGAACAGCGCCCATTGCATAAATATCATTTAGGGAATTTATTGCGGCTACCCGACCATAAACCATTGGATCATCTACAACAGGCGTGAAAAAGTCCACTGTTTGCACTAATGCAACATCGTCCCTTAAACGAAACACGCCCGCATCATCGGCTAAATCATAACCAACGATCACATCTTTACTGATTAGCTGTGCTGGTAGCTTGCCCAAAACTTGGGCAAGTGCATGAGGCGAGAGTTTAGCTACTCAACCAGCACAAGAAACCACCTCTGTTAATCTTTTCTTCATTTTACTATACAGCCATTGAACTGCACTTTACAATATACAACATTCATTCAATACACTCTTACAGCAAACAGAAATTGCGTGAAAGTCAAGCTAAACCGCTGAAGACGAAGAACAGCAGGATTTTACTTACAAAAAAAACACAAATTTCATTGTTACCAATTAGCTATAGTATTATGATTATCAAACAGGAGATGGTTGTCCACTTGCTAGTAATTGGTATAAGCGATCAAGGTCATTGTCGTTATAATATTCGATCTCAATTTTGCCGCCCGTACCTGTCTGACTTGGTATTATTTTAACCTGCGTTCCAAAGCGGCGTCTGAGTTTAGTCTCTGCAGCTTTCACATTTGCGTTATCACGCTTAGGTATTAGTAAGGTAGCTTGTACAGGGTTTGCGCCTGCGATAATCCTTTTAATAGCGCGCTCTGTTTCGCGCACTGACAAAGCTTGTTCAATTATATTATGCGCTACTTTACGTTGTACATCTTGGTCATCAACGCCAAGAAGGGCACGTGCATGACCCGTTGTAAGCTTTTCCTCTTCTACTAAGCGCTGAATATCATCAGGTAAGCGTAATAAGCGTAGATAGTTGGTAATAAAGGAGCGATCTCTTCCTACCCTTTGTGCTACTGTTTCCTGAGTCAGACCGAGCGTCTCAATTAACCTTTTATAAGCGTGCGCTTCTTCGATAGCATTTAGCTCTTGGCGCTGTATGTTTTCAATTAAAGCTAGTTCCAACAACTTGTCGTCAGGAATTTCACGCACTACGGATGGAACTCGCTGAAGGCCCGCCCGTTGCGCAGCACGCCATCTACGCTCTCCTGCTATTAGCTGATAGCGTGCACCGCGTCTGCGCACTAATATTGGCTGGACAATACCATTGGAACGAATAGATTGCGCAAGTTCCTCAAGCCGTCCTTCATCAAAATGAGTCCTCGGTTGTGCTGAACTGGGTTCAATCAGGTCTATATCAATTTCGAGAAAATCTTCACTAGTTGTCGCTGCTGAGTCCGATAGCAGTGCGCTCAAGCCCCGACCTAGTACTCTTCTTGTCATGCGCCATGACCTCCTTTGCAAGTTGGAGATAGCTTTCCGCGCCTCGTGAGCGTATATCATAGAGGATAATAGGCTTACCATAACTTGGCGCTTCGGCCAATCGTACATTTCGCGGGATTACTGTTTCAAAAACCTGCTGACCATAGAAATCTCGTAGGTCAGTAGCTACCGCTGACGAGAGATTGGTTCGCTCATCATACATAGTTAACAATAGCCCCTCTATTGTCAGTGCTGGATTCAAGACACGCCGAATGCGTGCCAGGGTATCAAACAACTCTGTTACCCCTTCAAGGGCGAAGTACTCGCATTGGATTGGAACTAACAATGAATCAGCAGATGTCAGAGCATTTAATGTTAAAAGGCCGAGGGAGGGTGGGCAATCTATAATAATAAAATCATAATCGCTTTCGACACTCCGCAATATCTCTTTAAGTTTATATTCACGCTTTTCAAGATCAACCAACTCAACTTCTGCGCCCGTGAGATTTTTGTCCGCAGGTAAAATTTTTAGAAAAGGAAGCTCCGTTGTCTGAATGATGTTTTGAAGTTGTTCGTCCAGGATAAGGGCATGATAAAGGCTTCGACGAAAACTTCCACGCTGAATTCCAGCACCGGAAGTAGCATTCGCTTGCGGGTCCGTATCTACTAACAAGACACGCATTTCTGCAACCGCTAAAGCAGCTGCAAGGTTTACTGCAGTCGTGGTTTTACCAACCCCACCTTTTTGATTGGCTACCGCAATAATCTTTGTCATCACATGAAAACTGCGTGTTTTGCCTTTCCTCGTGCGTAAGTTACCACAACATCAGATTATGCGCTACATCTTTACACTCAGGCTAATGTTTCACGTGTCCCGTTGATTGGAACTGTCGATCAATTAAAAAAGGTTTCACGTATCCCTAAATTACAAAGAAAGGAAATAAATGAAACGAGAACCATCTAGCGGACTACCGGGCGATATTCAACTGAACTAATAATGTAGAAAGTGCAGAAGGGGTTAAACCTCGGACACGGCGCGCTTGACCAAACGTCTTGGGACAGGCGCGCTCAAGGCGCTCAATCATCTCATGAGATAAGCCACTGGTTTCCCGGTATTTAAAGCAATCAGGAATGCGAAGGCTGTCATAATTGTGCAACCGATCAAAAGTAGATCGCTGGGCTTTGATATAGCCATCATAAAGTGAATCGGCAAGAGCAGACTCTAAATCTTGAATACTAATTGAGCGAACTTCAAATGGTAGAAGTTGCTGAATTAATTCAGAGTGAACGTGCGGACGTTGGGCCAGTTGAGCGAGGGTAATGGAATCACCTAAGTCCACACCCAATGTACGGCTCAATGTCGAGTATGCAACATCCGACCTTTTAAAGCGGGTTGAGTTGAGCGTTGCATTTAAGTACGCAAGACGATCTCGCCGCCGAGTAAAGCGATCCCAATCATTATCACCAACAAGGCCA
Organism: Acidobacteriota bacterium; assembly: GCA_032159235.1. Classification (GTDB taxonomy): domain Bacteria; phylum Acidobacteriota; class Blastocatellia; order Pyrinomonadales; family Pyrinomonadaceae; genus QHXM01. The sequence goes on along the minus strand of JAVHWW010000059.1, from coordinate 18,306 downwards.
ATAGTACGACCATAGGGAGATAGGCGGGCATCTGCATTGTCATAGCGCAGGGACAGCCGAAATTCTGCGCGCGAAGTGAAAATTCTATAAGGCTCATCTACACCTTGCTTGATAAGGTCGTCTATTAGAACACCGATATAGGAATCTTCACGGCGAAGGTGCAAGCTCTCTCGTCCCTGAACTAAAAGAGCCGCATTGATACCGGCAATGAGACCCTGGCAACCTGCTTCCTCATAACCAGTAGTACCATTAATTTGCCCGGCATGGAAAAGTCCTTTAATGCGAATAGTCTCCAGAGATGGAGTAAGTTCGCGTGGGTCCACATAATCATATTCGATGGCATAACCCGGACGAATAATCTGAGACTGCTCCAAGCCGGGTATCATTCTTACCAACTCTTGCTGAAGTTCAGGTGGTAGAGAGGTTGAGAATCCATTAAGATAAACTTCGTTTGTATTGTGTCCTTCGGGTTCCAAGAAAAGCTGGTGGCGGTTTTTATCGGCAAATTTAACTACCTTGTCTTCGATAGATGGGCAATAACGTGGCCCAATTCCTTTGATTTTGCCAGAATAGAGAGGCGACTCATGGATGTTGGAACGTATTGCGTTATGGACAGCATCCGTCGTATATCCGATATAACAAGTGATCTGGGGCTGTTCAATCTGTTCTGTAGCAAAAGAAAAAGGAACAGGTCGTTCATCCGCCAACTGCGGCTCAAAAGCATTCCAGTCAATCGTGCGTCCATCCAAGCGCGGGGGCGTACCCGTTTTCAAGCGTCCGACCGGGAAGCCAAGACGTTTTAAGCTCTCTGCCAACTCGATTGATGCCGGTTCTCCGGCACGACCCGCTGTATATGTGCTGCGGCCTGTGTGAATCAATCCATTGAGAAATGTTCCAGTAGCAACAACAACGGCTTTTGCGTGCAGACGCCGTGTATCCTGCAATTCAACACCACATATCCGCCCATTTTTAACGATCAGATCAATGACCAAGCCCTGTCGCAAATGAAGATTTGGTGTTGCTTCCAAAGTACGGCGCATTTCTGTGCGATAGAGAGCACGGTCGGCCTGTGCGCGTGGGGATTGAACGGCGGGGCCACGTGAGCGATTAAGTAAGCGAAATTGTATTCCTGTGCGGTCAATTATCCGGCCCATAATACCGCCGAGAGCATCTATTTCACGCACTAAGTGTCCTTTGGCGATGCCGCCAATAGCCGGATTGCAGGACATTTGACCGATGAGGTCTAAATTAAGGGTGACAAGAGCAGTTTGAGCGCCCAAGCGGGCAGCAGCCGAAGCAGCTTCACAGCCAGCGTGCCCAGCACCAATCACAATCACATCAAAAGCTTCATCAAAACTCATGACTATTTACCTATGCAGAATGTCGCAAAAATCTGCGACAGGACATCATCTGATGTTGTCTCTCCTGTAATTTCCCCTAAAAAGCGGAGAGCGTCATAAAGACCAACGAGCACAAGTTCTTCGCTCACGCGCTCTTCGAGCAAAGCTATTGAAGAACTGAGCGCGGCTTGCGTGCGCTGAAGTAAATCAAAATGGCGCGCATCCGTGATAAGCAGGCCAGTGCTACTTGTGTCATATAACGCGAAAGGTTGTAGTATAGCAGCACGCAAGGCATCAAAACCCATACCTGTTTTAGCTGAAAGGCTGACGACTGCGCTTGTCTGCTTCCCTCTCAATTTTAACTCTCTTTGATCGAAGGTCTCCAAATCGCTTTTATTGATAGCGATAAGATGCGGGCTTTGGGCAATCTCATCGAAAATCTCTTTATCTTCCTGTACTAAAGATTGTGAACCATCAATCACAAAAACCACCAAATCGGCATCTGCAATAGCTCGTCGTGTCCTCTCGACGCCGAGATTTTCAATTCTATCAATGGAGGCGCGAAGACCAGCAGTATCAGTCAACAGAATAGGTATCCCATGAAGGCTTATCATCTCGCTTAAACTGTCACGAGTGGTGCCAGGAATATCTGCCACGATTGCCCTGTCGGACACAAGTAACCTATTGAAAACGCTAGACTTACCAACATTAGGGCGACCCGCAATCGTGACTCTTAGACCATCTCGTAAGAGCCTTCCAGAGGTGAAGGTAGAGGCCATTTCTTTTACGCATTTAATGAGATTGGAGAGTTCAGCTTTGATCCGGTCAAAGGCAATTTCCGGCAAATCGTCCTCGACAAATTCAAGAGCCGATTCCAAGGGAACGATGATATCCAAGAGGGTTTGTTTAAGGGGCTGGAGCAACGCGGAGAGTTCGCCGTTAAGCTGCCGCGTGGCCTGCTGGATAGCGGACTTGGTTTGTGCGTTGATAAGATCGCGAATTGCTTCGGCTTGACTTAAATTGAGTCGCCCGTTGGAGAGCGCACGCAAGGTGAATTCGCCTGGTCCAGCAAGGCGAGCGTCAAGAATCAGGATACTATCAATAAGATGACGCAGAAGAGGCGGCGAGCCATGACAGCTAAATTCTACAACGTCTTCGCCTGTGAACGAGTGCGGTGATTTGAAATAAGTGAGAAGCGCGTGATCTAAGACTTCCCCATTAGCAGGATCATAAAGTTTTTTTAGCGTGGCGCGATTCGGCTCCGGCGTAAAGTTTTTTTCCTGGACAAATTGTTGCGCAATTTCCAGCGCGCGTGCACCGCTCAAACGGATGACGCCGATGCCGCTGCGTCCTGGCGGCGTCGCTAAGGCAACGATTGTGTCTTTAATGAGCACTGCAAAGGAAAGAGATTAAACCAACGGCTAACAATCTAAGTTGATACTTAATTCCCGGCAGAAGTTTTCAAACTCACTCTCAGTCGTCGCGCCATACCTTCGCCGATTGATTCTGTATGCAGATCGTTTTCTTCTGCAAGTGTTAGATGGATGACACGACGTTCGTTTGAAATCATTGGACCGAAGGTGAAGGCACTGCCCGTAGCGCGAACACGCTCGGCTGCATGTCGGGCCATCGCGCGCAATTCCGCTTCGCGGGTTGAGCGAAAGTTCTGCGCATCACAGATGATTCGCTCGCCTTTCGGCAGGGTTCGACCGAAGACTTGATTGGTGAGATGTTGGAGAGCTTCCAGAAGCTCGCCACCCTCATTTAGAAGAAGTGAAGAATCCGCGCCATCTAAATTCAAAAGGCATCCGTCAGAGGCTTCCTCGACAGTTACGCGCAGATCAAAACCAGCACCATCGAAAATGGTGTTCAGAAACGCTTGTGCTTGTGTGCAAATTTCATTCATCACGAAAATAAATATTTGAGTTGTCGGAAAGCAGTGCCCTCCATCACTCATCTAAGCCTGCGAAACGCGCGCATTCAGTTTTTTTGTTGAGCGCGCTTCAGCCTTCTTACCGGGAGGCGGCAGTTCGTCGTCTTTAGTTTTAGTCAAACGATTGATGATGAACTGTTGACCAAATCCCACGACGTTTCCAACCAACCAATAGACAAGCAAGCCAGCAGGCGCGCTCCACAACATCCACAGCATTAAGAGTGGCATTCCGATAGCCATCAACTTGCGTTGCGTCGGGTCGGCAGATGGCGCGGGTGTAATTAACTGTAAGACCATCATTGATCCGGCCATCAGAAGCGGCAGAATATGAATCATCGTTGGCTCTGCTGCCGATAGATCGTTGATCCATAAAAACGGTGCTTGTCTGAAATCTATCGAGATGGTAATCGCACGATAAAGCGCAAAGAGAAACGGCATCTGAATCAGGAGCGGCAAGCAGCCACCCAGTGGATTACCCTCCTTCATCAAACGCATCTGCTCCATCTGCAACTCTTTGAGACGCGGGTCTGTTTTCTTCATCCCCTTGATCTTCGCTTGCAGTTCTTTCATGCGCGGCGCAAGTTTCTGCGCCTTCTTCATGGCTTTTGACGAACGCCATTTCAGCGGAAAGAAAAGCGAATAGATAACGATAGTGAAGAGGATGATGGCGATGCCATAGCTTCCGGTAATTTTGTACAGGAACTTGATACAGGCAAGGATCGGGACGGCCAAGGGGCGTGAGAGCCAGCTCAAAAATCCGTAATCAATCATGGCTTCAAGATCAACCGGACGCTCGACCGCTTTGCTGACATCGGCGCTCGCACTATCTAAAAGGTAATGATCTTTCGGGCCTACGTACAAGCGAGTTAGAGAGCCATCCGTCGGGATCGGAACATACGCGGTAATTAAATATCTCGGCTCTTTAGTTTGTTGCTCGTTTACGGTAACAGGATGTTGGGACACTGCCGTGCGGTATTCGAGGCCAGTTAATTTTGGCGAAGAGACATACGAAGGGACAGCAGCCATCGTAAAATAAGTGTCACCAACTGCGGCCCAATCAACCAAGCCCTCAACAGCTTCTCTATCGGAGTTTTTTTGATTAATCGCCATAGCATTATGGCGACCGACCTTATCTCCGATAGCGGCCACACCTTCTGGCGGAATCGAATAGAAAGTGTAATGTTGAATTCCTTGATCGCCGATACTCGGCCCAAGTAGGAGTTTAGCGGGGCTGGTTTTGTCCTCCCGCTTAAAATCAACTTTGATGTCTGCACTATATTGAGCGGGGTGAAAGGTAATGGTCTTCGTCAACTGAAGTTTGGCCGATTCATCCGTTAAGCTAAACTCTATCGTCTGCTCATCGCTCTTGCTTTCCAATTTCTTGTAATGATACTTGCTGGTAGCAAGCAAACGATCAATATTTTCATCTCCGGTTGCAAGACGCAATGGCGCATCAAAGGAGGTTCGCGGTTTATCTTTTTCTCCTTGCCAAATAAGCTCAAGCGGTGTCTTGTTGCCTGCAACAGAATAAAGATTAGTATTGCTCTCTTTATTTTTATCAATTATCCAGCTTGTCGCAACGGCACCACATGTATCCAAGTTGACATGATATAAAGGAGTAGTAATCGTGATGGTTTCTTCGCCAAGAGCGCAGCCCGGTTTTTCAGGCTGTACCGGTGATTGCTCTGGATTAGTTCCCGTTGCTTGTGGCGAAGCTGCTGGCGAACTACCTTGTTGCGCTGTAGCTGTATTGGCGTTGGTGTTGTCTTGCGGCGGCGGAGTCTTAACAGGATTAAGCAAACTCCAGCCAAGGAGGATTGCTGCTGAAAGGACTATGGCAAGTACGAAGCGTTGTTTATCCATCGAAGTTGATAACTGTATTTTCTAACGAAGAGCGGTTCTAAATTAACGGGTCGTGAAACCGCACGGAACCATCTTTACTTAACCGGATCATAACCGCCTGGATGAAAAGGGTGACACCGCAGCAGGCGGCGCACGCTCATCCAAACTCCACGTAAAGTACCATGTCGCTCTATCGCCTCACGCGCGTATTCCGAGCATGTAGGAATAAACCGGCAGGAGGGCGGGAGTAAAGGCGAAATCGCTGCCTTATAAAACTTCAAGAGTGCGACAAGCACTATCCTCACTTTAACGACTCAACTTCCGCCAGGTCTCGCTCACCGTTAAGCACGCGGGCCATGATCTTATGAAAATCTTCAAGCGCTGCGGCTACTTTCACGCGCAATAAAGGACGCCTGGCATTGAATACCCAATCATATCTCAATTTCATACCATCCAAGGGTACTTCGTTTAAGCGAAATGTCTCACGAAGCAATCGCTTGGAGCGATTACGCTCGACCGCGTTGCCAATTGCCTTGCGTGAAGCCGTGATGCCAAATCTATGATGCGGTAAACCATTAGGATGTACGAAGGCTGTCATTAAAGAGCCTTCGTAACGCCTGCCAATGGCATAAACCCGGCGGAAATCGCCGGAGGAACGCAGATGAATGTACTCAGACAAACACCGATACCTGCTTTAATAATGCGATGGAGTCAGACGCTTACGCCCCTTGGCACGTCGTCTTTTTAAGACGAGACGGCCATTTTTGGTCGCCATGCGAGCACGGAAGCCGTGCGTTTTTGCACGACGACGATTGTTAGGTTGAAATGTGCGCTTAGACATAGTTAATCAATCCCTCACTCTAATGAAAAGCGTAAGACTAACTGCGCGCGAGCATTCTGTCAAGAAAAGGGGATGAAATTTGCCTTAAATCGCATGACTGGATAAGACAAGGCTATAGTTTACAAGATGTTTACAAACTGTACTATTATCATTCTCCCTGTAATCAGCTAAAGCAAAAGCGGTAGGAAAAATAATAAGAATTCCGTACTCAAAAAAAATTTTCTTGAAGCCTGTGGATTTCTCTTGCTTCTCGTCCCATATTGTGCTAGTCTCCGCCCCGTTTCACACATCCGTGAAGCCCGTAAGTAATTGAAAAAGAAATACTTAAAGCATTACTTTAAGTTTGTTTGGTTTTCCACAAGGCTGTGGAAAACCTTGTGGAAAACTCTTCCACGAAGGTGCCAAAAACAAGACCAACGGGCGCATTTGCAACACCTTCCGCAGAATTTCTCAAAGAAGAGGTTGAGAGATGCGGGAGTAAGTTTTCGTATTATTTTGTGACACTTCTGTCTTTGCATAGCTTCACAAAGACAAGATAGGAAGCGCGAATCATGAGTACAGTAATCGAAAATAGGCTGTGGAGTAATATCCTTCATGCTATTGAAAAAAGGCTTAACCGCCAGAGCTTTGAAACCTGGTTTCGGCCTCTCAGATTTGATGGCTGCGATGATTCAGAGCAGGTCTTGCACCTGCGCGCGCCCAATCAAGTAATCAGAGATTGGGTCAGTTCCAATTATTCGGAAGTGTTGGATGAATCGCTGGAGGAGCTAAATCTGGCCGACTATCATGTTGACTGGATGGTTGAGGAGGAGCAAGCTGCTGCTGCTCAAGCCTTCACGCAGGAAAAAGAGGAACGGGAGAGTTATCAAATCCCCGAAACAGTAATCAAGAGCGGAAACGGTAAAAGCTCTAGTTTATTTACTCTGTTGGAGGCGGCTGAGTCTGATGGCTTGACACCGGGAGCGACAACATTTGTTGATATAGAGCCGATTGAGCTGTCGTTGAATCCTAAATACACCTTTCAGACTTTCGTTGTTGGCTCATGCAATCAATTTGCGCACGCCGCCTCACAAGCCATCGCCGAAGCTCCTGGCAAGACTTACAATCCGCTCTATATTTACGGCGGTGTGGGACTTGGCAAGACACATCTGATGCACGCGGCTGGTCACGAGATCAAGGCGCGTAACCGTCACTTGCGTCTGTCTTACATCTCAGCGGAAAAATTTATGAACGAACTGATTAACGCGATTCGTTATGACAAGGCTCAGACGTTTCGTGAGAAATATCGTTCGATAGACGTGATGCTGATGGACGACATTCAATTCATGGCGGGCAAGGAGCGAACGCAGGAAGAGTTCTTCCACACGTTCAACGCTCTCTACGATGGGCAGAAACAGATTGTGATTTCATCAGACTGCCCGCCGCGCGAGATTCCAACGCTGGAAGAGAGACTGCATTCTCGTTTCGAGTGGGGCTTGATCGCGGACATGGAACCGCCAGACCTTGAAACGAAGGTGGCGATTCTGAAACGTAAGGCTGATCTTGACGGCGTTGCTCTTCCAGACGATGTGGCTTTCTTTATTGCCAGTAAAGTAAAGAGCAACATCCGCGAGTTGGAAGGCTCGCTCGTGCGCCTGGTGGCGATCTCATCTTTGCGTGGGTTGCCGATCTCGAAGATGCTGGCGCAGGATGCGATTCGCAATATCGCGGAAGACGATCAACCTGCTGGAATCACTATTGAGCAGATTCAGCAGGTGGTCGCTGCGCACTATCGTCTGCGAGTGGATGAGTTGAAATCAAAAAACAATTCGCGGCAGATCGCTGTGCCGAGACAGGTAGCCATGTACTTGTGCAAACGTCTCACGAAACATAGCTTCCCTGAGATCGGACGCGAGTTCGCTGGCAAGCATCACACGACCGTTATTCACTCTGTTGAGAAGATTGAAGCGCTCGTTTTGAAGGATCAAAATTTCCACAGGGTCGTGAGCGACCTGATGGACAATCTTTGCAAGTAGTTAGCGCACTATCAGGCTAAAGATTTTCCACAGTACGCTTTTCGGTTAAGCTCTTTGTAGATAAACTTTAACTTCAAGTTTTCCACATTTCCACAGGGTATCGAAAAAATGGCCTGTGGAAATGTGGAAAACTCGTCGTCCGGTTTTTATTTCCACAGATGAGCGAAGATTTCCACAGCGATTTCCACAAGGGGTGTGGAAAACAATTCTTTTGGTAGCAACAGTAAAGTGACTTTTCCACATTTCCACAGGCACTACTACTACTACTATATATAAATATAAGATATTTAATTAGTATTAGTAGTAAAAGGCGCGCGTTATAAAAAACGATTTGAAAAGTTTAGAATGAGTCAATTTTAAGTCAGAGGAGTTTGTCAATGGAATTCAGTATTAGCAAGAACGCTCTCCAGAGAGAGCTAGGTTTTGTTCAGGGCATCGTCGAAAGGAAGAACACGATCCCGGCGCTCTCAAACATCCTGATTGAGTCAGTCGGCGAAAGCACGATTCGCATCACAGCCACAGACCTCGACGTGACGATTCGTTGTGAGACCGAAGCGGACGAGATCAAAGTTCCCGGCGCAATCTGTGTTCAGGCACGCAAGCTCTTCGACATCTCGCGCCTGCTCCCGGATGCCTCCGTCAATTTCCGTAAGGAAGAGAACGACTGGGTGACGGTCAAGTGTGAAAACTTCCGCTCGAAGATTGCCGGACTTCCACGCGAGAGTTTCCCGGAAGTGCCGAGCAGCAAATCCGCGCCGATCAAGTTCCCGGCAGATGTTTTCAAATCCTTCATAGACAAAACGATTTTCGCCATCACACAGGAGGAGTCGCGCTACACACTTTCGGGCGCAAAATTCATCCTCGATAAAACGGGCGCTAAGATGGTCACAACCGACGGACACCGCATGGCCTATATCGCGCGTCAGGATTTAGGAAAAAACGGCTCTGAGGAGACTCTGGACGCTCTTATTCCACGTAAGACGCTGGCAGAGTTGACCAAACTTACGGCCTCAGCCGAGGGTGAGATAAGTCTCGGAGCAGATGAGAACCATATCTATTTTGAAATCGGCCCGCGTCTTTTGATTTCCAGAATGCTGTCCGGGCAGTTTCCGAATTGGGAAATGGTGATGCCGAAGGGCAGCGACAAGTCTGTCGTCTTCGATAGCGCGCAACTCAATCAGGCGATCCGCCGCGTCGCGCTCATGGCCGACGACCGTTCACACGCCATACGCTTTCATCTGGTCCCGAACCAACTCCAAATCAGCTCGCAGAACGCCGAAGAAGGTGAAGCGCGCGAGACGGTTGCGACTGACTACGCCGGTGAGGAAGCGGAGATAGGCTTCAACGCGCAGTATCTACAGGATTTTCTCAACGTCGTCGGTGAAGGTCAGGTCACCTTTGAGTTCAAAGACGGAAATTCGCAGGCACAACTCCGCCCCTCGACCGAAGCCGACTACGATTACAAATACGTCGTGATGCCCATGCGAATCTGAAGTCTCTGACTTTTCTGAAGCCTCTGACTTTCAAGTTTCGTCTTTCCTCCACCGGATGATGGCGTCGGTTTGTTTGAATCCAACCGACGCCTTATAATCTTTCACATGAGTGAAGACACCACACAAAACTTACCGAACGATGATTTGAAGCAAGTTCTTGCGCGTTTGGATTCCATAGATCAGCGCCTTGCCAATCTTGAAGATAAAGTTGATCGTCGCTTGAAGGAGACGAGACCGATTTGGGAAAGTGTGCTTGAACAGTTGAAAGAAGTGAATGCGCGACTCAGCAGAGTGGAAGATGAGAACAAAGATTTTCGGCGTATGTTCCGCTCTACCCTCTCTGACATCTCTCGCACTCAGGGCGACCTTGAAGAAGGCTTAGACAAACTTGAAGAGCGCAATCTTACGCAATAGTGTTCTTTACTAATGAGCGGGTAATATCTCGATTTAAGTGATTATTCGTAATAGCATTCCACTTGAGTTCAGCTTCTCTTTGTTATAATGAGGCAGTGGATTTATGAAATATCTAAATTGGAAAATTGGAATAGCGTTGCTCACATTCATTATTGGCACGATTTTGGTTCTCGCATGGCTTGCGTTTGAACGGGTTGAATCGCCTCTTGATGAACCAAAGCCAATCACTTCAACAGACCTTGATTATCTCAGAGGTAGAAGCGATGCGGAGCGCGATGTAAGGTCTGGCAAACTTATAATTATCGTAGAAGGCCAAACTCGTTTTGAAGTAATTCTCAGAGAAGAACTTGCCAAATGCGGAGTGCAGATTCAATCAATTGGTTGTTTCTTCAATAAGCAAGCTGTACAGCATGGGAAGGGCTATAACGAAATCTCGGAAGCAGCAATTGACGCTCTATGCGGTAAAGGCGTTGCAGAGGAAGCAATACGTAAGGCGGCAGAACAGGATTTTGATGCCACCCCATGATAGCTGGGCAAAACATCTTCTTATAACCAAAGAGCCGATATGTTAAAATCCCACACATGCTGCTCGAATCGCTTGAGGTACATAATTTCAGGAATCTGAACGGCAAAGTCTCCTGGGGCAACGGCCTCAACATCATCTACGGCGACAACGGACAGGGTAAGACCAACTGGCTCGAAGCCATCTACCTTCTCGCCACCACCAAATCATTTCGCACACAACGCCTGCAAGAAGCCATCCGGTTCAATGAAGACCTCGCGGTCGTGCGCGGGCGCGTGAAGCAGAGCGAGGAAGTCCAACGCGAGATGCAGGTCACGCTGCAAGGCTCTACGAAATCAATCTCCATCAACGGCAAACGTGAAGCGGTCACGCGCTATCTTGGACAACTCTCGGCTGTCGCTTTCACCGCAGACGAACTTGACATCGTGCGCGGGATGCCTGAAGCGCGGCGCAAGTTTATAGATCGTGGAGTCGTCTCGCTCCATCACTCTTACGTGCAGACGCTGACTGATTACAATCGCGTCATCAAACAGAAGAATCGTCTCCTGCAAGATGCCTCCGAGCTTGAGATGAGCATCGAGCAGGCGTCCGAAATAATCGCTCCCTGGAACGAGCAACTCATCAACTTGAGCACAGAGATTCATCACGCGCGAATGGATTACGTGCAACGACTAAATGACGTGCTCGAACGACGCCTCTTCGAGCGTGAAGACATCACGATTCGCTACGTCTCATCACTCGAAGGCAAAGGCGATTTGAGTGATTACGCCTCGCTCATCGCGGAGCGTCTGCGCTTTCGTTTGCAGGCCGAAATTGCAGCCGGATACTCGCTCATCGGCCCTCATCGTGACGATCTGGAGATACTCTTCGACGGGCGGGAAATGCGTGCTTTCGGAAGCTCCGGTCAACAACGTAGCGCATTGATAATACTTGACTTAGCTGCGATTTCGGTGTATCATTCATGGCATAGTGAGTATCCGCTTTTCCTCATTGACGACGTGGACGCGGAGCTTGATCGGAAGCGTATCAGTTACTTGCTCGAATACCTTGAAGGACGCACCCAGACATTCATCACGACTTCAAAGGAGAGCCTGGTCGAACAGTTCGTTTCAAGAGCAAATGTGTATCAGGTAAATAGTGGTCAGGTGGTGGTTGAAAGGTCTGAAACGGAGTTGATTTCATCAATCCAAAGCGGCCTCGAAAGCATCTAACGAACACGACACGAGCGACGATACTTTCATTGCTTCAGATCGGGCACACGAGAATTTTATCAGTCAGGATTTAAGAAGGGGAAACAATTTTGTCAGCATCATCAACAACCATTTCAAAGAAGAAGAATACAGCTTACGATGCGGGTTCGATTACGGTTCTCGAAGGACGCGATGCGGTTCGCAAGCGCCCGGCCATGTACATCGGTTCGACGGGCGACATCGGCCTGCATCATCTGGTTTATGAAGTCGTGGATAATTCCATTGACGAAGCGCTCGCCGGACACTGCGACACGGTTGAAGTCGCAATTCATCTGGATGATTCGATCACCGTCATTGATAACGGTCGCGGCATTCCGGTTGATTATCACAAGCAGGAAAAGAGAAGCGCCGCCGAAGTCGTGATGACCAAACTTCACGCGGGCGGAAAGTTTGATACCAACGCCTACAAAGTCTCCGGCGGTCTGCACGGCGTCGGCGTCTCCTGCGTCAACTTTCTTTCTGAAATCTTGCGTCTGGAAATCTGGCGCGACGGCCACACTTACGAGCAGGAGTACGAGCGCGGCATTCCCGTCTCGAAACTTGAGCAGACGGGCAAGACGCGCAAGCGCGGCACCAAGATTACATTCAAGCCTGATTCAGAAATATTCACGGAGACCAAGTTCAGCTTCGACAAGCTCTCGGAGCGACTGCGCGAAAAAGCGTTTCTGAACAAAGGCATCCGCATCAACATCAAGGACGAGCGCGAAGAGACGGAACGCTCGCACGAGTTTTATTACCGGGGCGGCATCGCGGAATTCGTCAAGCATCTCAACAAGAACAAGAACACACTGCACGACAAGCCGATCTATTTCGAGCGCAACGGAGACGCGCTCTCAATCGAGGTCGCCATTCAGTACAACGACGGCTACGACGAGAAGGTCTATTCCTTCGCCAACAACATCAACACGGTTGACGGCGGAACACACCTCTCCGGTTTCCGTTCCGCCTTCACTCGCACGATCAACGCCTACGCGCAATCTTCCGGTCTCTCCAAGAACTTCAAAGGTTCTCTCTCCGGCGATGATGTGCGCGAAGGACTCGTCGCGGTCATCTCCGTCAAACTGCCGCAGCCTCAATTCGAGGGACAGACCAAAGGCAAGCTCAACTCCGATGTCAAAGGTGCGGTCGAATCATTTCTCAACGAACGCCTAACAGAATTCTTCGAGCAGAACCCGACCGTCGCGCGCAAGGTCGTCGGCAAATCTCTTGACGCTGCACGCGCGCGCGAAGCCGCACGCAAGGCGCGCGAGATTGTTCGCAAAGGGGCTATCGGCTCGACCATGCTGCCCGGCAAACTCGCCGATTGCCAGGAACGCGATCCAGCTTTGTGCGAGATTTATATCGTCGAAGGCGATAGTGCCGGCGGTTCGGCCAAGCAGGGACGCGACCGAAAGAATCAAGCGATCCTTCCGCTCAAAGGTAAAATCCTGAACGTCGAGAAGGCCAGGTTCGACAAGATGCTCGGACACGGCGAGATTAAGACGCTCATCACTGCGCTTGGAACGGGCATCGGGAAAGATGATTTCGATGTCAACAGACTTCGTTATCACAAGATTATTTTGATGAGCGTGGATGCTGAGGAGCATGTTTTCGTGCGCGATGGTCAAGGCGTGCGGATGACCAAGATCGGAGCGTTCATTGATGCCGCGCTCGATGAGCATCCAGAGCAGCACGCAGGCAGTGAGGGCTGGGAAAAACTGGCGGGCGAGCATCTGGGCGAAGTGCTCTGCTTCGGCCTGGACGATCATCGCGTGCGGTTTCGTCCCATTCGCAGCGTGATTCGTCACCCGCTCGATGACTCGCTCTTCGAGGTGAAGACCTCTTACGGGCGGTCTGTCAGAGTGACGGGCAGCCATAGCGTCTTCGTCTATGAAGATGGAGAGGTGCGGCTCAAGCGCGGCGATCAACTGAAGGTCGGTGATCGTCTCGTCGCGCCGCGCACGCTTCGGTTGCCTGACGAAGCGCCTTCACGCATTGACCTCCTGCGCGCCTTGCACGCAGTGCCGGAGGCCGCGCGTCAGGTCTGGGTGCGTGGGACTGCTGTCGAAGAGTGGTTCAAGGCGTGCGTGAAAGCGGAATACAGGGATCGTCCCGAATACATCTCTCCGCGTGTAGAGATTCCGGCGGATGTTCGGGCTGAGATTGGGGCGCTCAGGCGCGCGAAAAGTATTAGTAACAGAGACCTCTGCGCGGCTGTGGGCATTCGCCAGCCGGCAACTTTGTATGCGTGGGAGAACGGAACGTCGCGCCCGACGCTGCCGAATTTGAAGGGCTATCTTGGCGCACTCGACGCGGATGTTGATGGTGTGATGAGTCGCGTCTCCGTCGGCGGCAGCCGCTTGGAAAGAATCTGGGAAGAGCAGTATCGCGGCGCGCCGCGCAATCGCGTGCGCTCATCGGTCAGGCTCTCGTCGTTGACCGATGAAGATGTCGAATGGTTCGCCGGGCGTGAAGATTTGGAGTTGACGCCGGAGCATTATGGTCGGAAAGGAATCAAGAGATTTCTTCAGGTGACGCCGGAGTTGATGACGCTGCTCGGATTTTATCTGGCCGAAGGTTCCTGCTCAGAGAGAGGCGGCGTCAGATTCTCTATCGGTCAGGGCAATGAGCGATTTCTGCCGGAGATGAAAGCCGCTCTGAATAAAGTCTTCGGATTGCCGGCGCAGGCTTACGAGACGAACGAGGGCGCGGGCGAACTCAAACTCGTTAATCGTGTCGCCGCTCTCGCCTGGCAACATGTCTTCGGCTTCGACGGCGTTGACTCGACGACGAAGCGTCTTCCGAACATTGTTTTCAGTGTCGCTGAGCCGCTCCGTTTAGCCTTCTTGCGCGGCTATCTGCTGGGTGATGGGACGGCCTGCAAGGGTCACATAGCTTTTTCAACCTCTTCGCGCGATGTGGCGAGCGGCATTCAATACCTGCTCTCTTCATTCGGCGTCGTCGCCTCGCTTTCAGTGCGAGAGCCGGACGGAGTGGCGCGCGAGATTCGCGGCGAATTGTGCCAGAGCAGGCATCGTCATTGGACTCTGACCGTCTCGGCGCGCGAAGACCTGTCGCGGTTGCGCACCGTCTGGAAAGATCACGCCGGAGCGCCGAGCGTCGAGACAAAACTTAAGAGCGAGCATCCGAGCATCAACCGCCGCTTCGAGTTAATTGACGGCGACTTGATGGCGCTGCCCATCGAAGCGATCTCAAAGGTCGCGGCGACGAACGGGTATGTCTATGATTTCTCGGTCGAGGGAGATGAAAACTTCATCGCCGGGATGGGCGGCATCTGCTGTCACAACACGGACGCGGACGTTGACGGATCGCACATTAGAACCTTGTTGCTCACCTTCTTTTATCGCCAGATGCCGGAGTTGGTCGAGAGAGGACACGTCTTCATCGCGCAACCTCCGCTCTTCAAAGTCAAACGCGGCAAGCGTGAAGAGTACATCAAGGACGAAAGGTCTATGGTGCGCTACATGATGAGACAGGCGACCAGCGACCTGAAGGTAAAATCTGCGAACTCCGACACGGTGATAGAGGGGCGCGAGCTGGCTAAGGCTTTAGAGCAGATGGTCGAGTTCAATCGCTACTGTGAGAAGGCCACTCGTCGCTTAGGCAACGATAGCCGCTTGCTCAAGGCTTTGCTGAAGGCTTTTGCCGGGCGCGACGGCGTGCTTCGTGAGGAGGGCATGACGCTGCGCGGCGCGTTTCAGGACAGAGATTACATGGCGAGCATCGAGGGTGTGCTGGCCGAAGCAGGCTATGACACAGACCTTTCGCCGGACGATGAACACGGCCTCTGCGAGATAGAGACCACAGCAGATTCCGGCGCGAGCGTCTGCATTGACTGGAATCTGGCAAGCTACGTTGAGTTTCAAAAAGCAGTGGAGCTTTACAAGGCGCTCGAAGATCGCCTGCTGGCTCCCTTCGTGGTCGGTGAAAACGGATCGAGCGAGCAGATTGAGACTCGTGAAGAACTGCTTGAGCGTGTGTTGGCGGCAGCCAAGAAGGACTTAACGATTCAGCGTTACAAGGGGCTAGGCGAGATGAATCCTGAGCAACTCTGGGAGACGACGATGAACCCGGAGAAACGCACGCTGTTGGAGGTCAGGGTTGACGATGCTGTGGAAACGGATCAGATTTTTACGGTGCTGATGGGTGATGCCGTCGAGCCGCGCCGCAAGTTCATAGAAGATAACGCGCTGGACGTGAAGAACCTTGATGTCTAGTTTAAGGAGCGAGTCTCAGGCAGGCTGATTGAACTGAGAGCGGAACTCGTGAAACTCCGCTTTCAGTTCTCTAAAATCCGCGCGGAGCGCATAGAATTCTGAGTGAGTCTCTTTAACTTCACCATGAATTTTATCGAGGCGGATTTCAACTCCATTCTGGATTTTGTCAAGACGTTTTTCAACTTCACTAAAGCGGATTTCAAATTCACTCTGGATTTTATCGAGACGGGTTTCAACCGATTGCCGAAAGTCATTAAGTCTTTCGAGCAATGTTTCTATCGTCGGCTTGGTTACGTTCTCGCTCATCGTTAGATATCTTGAGCCTGATTGAGAGTGATTGTCAATCAGAAAGAGATGAAGGTGATGATACACTGCGGAGAGGCTCTTTGACGCACCGACGCCTCATCGTCTAAACTAGAATTCCTTTTCCCTCCTGTGGATTTACCGCTGCACACAACTCGCGTATGCAGCGGTTTTTTTTATCGTCCAATCATTTCAAACTCAAGCCGCGTTGATCCGGTCGAATGCCTCGATGTGTTGCCCGCCGGTTGATTGTAAAAGTCTAATCAGGCGCTGCACGTCGTTCTCAGCAACCTGCGCGACGAGCAAAGAGTCGCCCATCCGCAAGTGTTTCTGATAAACGCGCGCCTGAATGCCGGGCACATCGGGCACGAGCGATTGGAGCATGGTTGCTTCTTTCTCCGCCGGGCCGATGACTGAGAAGAAACTTGAATCGAAGCCACTGGCAATAGCAGAGTCAAGCAGCCGAGCGGCCTGTTGCCGGTTGTCAAAAGCTGAGACGATAGTTTTAGACATGGGCTGACCTCCCTCTATTCACAAGAGAGCGCGAAAAACAGTGAATAGTGAAAAGTGAATAGTGAATAGTGGAAAGCTGTTTGTAACTTTTCACTATTCACTATTCACTGTTCACTACTTTTTGTCAGGCGTGCGCGTCGCCGTGTATTCGTCTAAATCAAGACGCTCCGATTCCACGACGCCATGCTGGTTGTAGTAACCGCCGGGCGCAAACTGTCCCGACTCGCCGATGTCGAGCGTGCGTTGGTCGTTGGCCGGATTAAGTTCTTCCGTGGCGTTCGGTGTCGCATCCGGTTTCAACTCCGGGTCGGCGTTCTTCTCTTCCAAAGTGGTTTTTACAGGATTGTCGTTTGCCATTGATCTGCTCCTTGTTCTAATTGTTTAGTCAACCTGCGCCGATTCACGAAAGCGCTCGACGCGGAAACGAAAAAAATTAAGAGGCGTGCCGGGGGCGATACCAGCCTTGCGCGCCGCGATGTCAACTTGCTGGCTGACGGTCTCAACGCCTGGCAGGTCGGGCAGGAGCAGCCCGCGCCGCGCGCCGCCCTCGTCCTCGACGATCACTCCATAAACTTTCGGATCAAGCTCCTCAATCTTCGCAGACTCAGGTGTTGAGAGTACATCAACCGAGTAACGTAAGTGTGGCAACTCGTCAGGCTCGACGGGTGGAAAGCGCGGATCGCGCGTGGCCGAATTGACGGCGTTGGCAATCAACTCTTCGGCCAGCGTTTCTTTCAGAGGCTCAATCGTGCCGGTGCAGCCGCGCAAATCTCCTTCATCGGTTTTAATCGAAACGAAGCAGGCCGCGCGCTGCTCTAAAATTGAATCTTCCGCAGAAGGCTTTTCAATCACACGTCTTTCACGAACAAAGGTCTCAACCGCTCGACGCGCGAGCGCGGTCAACTCTTCGCTGCCGTGCTGCTCCGCTTCCTGTTTCTCTAAATGCGTTTTGTCTCGCACGGCTTTTCCATCTGTCTCCGGCGGCTTTTCATTCACAATCTGCGCGACCAGATAGCCGACGCCGAAGGGCGCTTCGTAATTCAGGACTTCGCAGGCGTGCTCCATTTTCTCTGTGGCGCCGAAAGCGACGAGCATCGAACGATAGCCGCATTCGCCTGCCATCTTTCTCAAGTCCTGATCAATGCCGATGATGCGCTCCGGCTGAGAGTCACGAAGAGCGGCGATGACCTCCTGATCGAAACGATAGGCTTGCGGGTTGTAGCCTGCGGGCGCTGAGGGCTTCAGCCTGTGGCTCAAATCGCCACTGGCGACAAACGCAGTAGGTCTTCCCGTCTCATCCGCCGCGCGCTTGATGCACGAGCCGAAGCGCAAGTGATCTTCGTTCGATAAAAAACTGTAGCCGAGCGCGACGACGCGCCCGCGCCAGCCGTTGCGTTGCAGAAAGTAGAGCGGCACAGCCGTTCCATGATCCAGATCGTAGCCGTGAATACCCATCACTTCGTAACCCTGCTCAGTGGCTGCGCGCGAAATAGCATTGAGCATCTCTTCGTCGAGCGGCGCTTCAACCTGTGCGTCGGGCGCGCGAAAGTTTGCGAAGTCGCCGTAAAGCTGCGCGTCCTCGTAAGCGACGAAGGCGCTCGCATCCAACGGCGCGTGTGGCG
>JAVHWW010000010.1:0-69038 GCA_032159235.1 Acidobacteriota bacterium | reverse complement strand
GTGCGCCAGCGTTTGTGTATCCAGAGCCATTGGTCAGGATAAAGTCTGACCATCTGTTCGATGGCGGCGGTGAAGCGCGCGGTGTTGAGTTCGATGTCGCGTTTGTTGTCGCCCGTGCGAACGAGTTCGACCGGCGGATCGCCGTGAAAAAAGAAGCGCTGGCGTTCCTGATTCCAGACGGCGCAGGTCGGGATGACGATGGCGTCGGTGCGCAGGGCGAGCGTGGCAATTCCGGCGGTGGTGCAGGCCAGATGATTGAAGAAGGGAACGAAGACGCCTTCTTTCGGCTGCGTGTTGAGGTCTGCGAGAATGCCGAGCGTGCCGCCTTCTTTAAGCACGCGCAAGGCTGTGCGGGCGGCCATCTTTTTATCAATCGCCTTGTTGCCAAAGCGCGTGCGAATTGATTCGATCAACTCTTCGACGCGCGGGTTGTCAATCGGTCGGACGAGAAAGCTGATCGGATATTCAAGTGCAGACCAGCCGAAACTGAGCAGTTCCCAGGCTCCGAGATGTCCCGTCAAAAAGATCACGCCGCGCTTCTCTCGCTCGGCTTCGCGCAGGTGCGCTAACCCAACCTCATCGTACTCGACTATCTCACGCAACTTCTCCGGCGTGGTGCGCGAAAACTGGCTGAACTCGCCGAGCAAACGTCCGAGACTATCGAAGCAGCCGCGCAAAAGTTTTTCACGCTCGCGCTCTCCCAATTCGGGAAAGGCCAGCTCGAGATTACGCGCGCCCGTGCGCCGCAAGCCACCGCCGAAGGTGTAAGCCGTGTGGCCTAGCTCGCGCCCGACACGCACAGCCCACGCGCGCGGCAATGCGCCAAGCACACCGAGCAGTGTGCGAGTCACAGCATATTCGAGCGTCTCCTGCAATTTTCCGGGTTTAGCCATTGTGCGAACGAAATGTGAAGCGGCGAAGTATAACGAGTCCAATGTCCACAGGCAAGAAGCGTCTAACTGTCTTGATGAACCTGTAGAGCTTTCTTGATTGGTGCTACACTAACTCTGCGCAAGCCGAGCTTTTCTATTCAGATTAAGAATCTATGCCTGCTAAAAAATCTTCCGCATCAGGTCTGCCGGTTCCGGTGCAGCTTATTGAGCGCCGTATCTATCTTATTCGCGGTCAGAAGGTGATGATTGATACTGATCTCGCCGAACTCTATGGCGTGCCGACCAAAGTCTTTAACCAGGCAGTGAAGCGCAACCTTGAGCGATTTCCTGATGACTTCATGTTTCAACTAAACAAAGTTGAAGTCGCTGGTTTAAGGTCACAAATTGTGACCTTAAAGCAAACCGGACGCGGCCAACATAGAAAGTACCTTCCTTATGTTTTCACCGAGCAAGGTGTCGCCATGCTGTCAAGTGTGCTGCGAAGTAAGCGCGCGATAGAAGTCAACATTGCCATCATGCGCGCGTTTGTGAAACTTCGTCAGATACTGGAAACAAATGAAGAGTTAAACCAGCAATTTGCCGCCGTCATCCGAAAGCTGGCGACGCATGATAAATATTTCAAAGTCGTCTTCGATGAGCTTAAAAAGCTCACCCATCAGCCTGACAAACCTCGACGGCAGATTGGCTTTTCCACCGCTCAGAAATAGTCTTCGACCGCGCAGAGTGTGCCTGCTGCTTCCGGCAGCTGGCGTTTTTAATTTTTCATTTTGCCCGCTTTAGAGATATTATTTGAAACGCGGCGCTCATCCGTTTCGTATAGCGCAGGCGGAAAGTGCCTCATAGGTGCTTGTTCTTCCCTCCCTCGTTAAAATCAAGGCCCGGCGGAAAAGAGGTTGATGAAGAAACGACGAATCCTCATCGTTGATAACAACGATGACTTGCGCGCCATGCTGGATCAAGTTCTGCGCGAACTCGGCCACGAGGTCGTGGCGACGGGTGATCGCAATGAGGCATTGGCGCGCGAAGACCTCGACGAATTCGACCTCATCATCTCAGACCTGACAGAAGACGAGCACTCCGGCATCCAACTCCTCAGCGAAATCAAACGCAAACGCCTGATGATTCCGGTCGTCGTCTCTTCGGACGAAGCACAACAGCCCGGCGTCGTCAAAGCCTTCAAGATGGGCGCTGCCAATTTTCTGCGCCTGCCTTACAACAAGGATGAGCTGCGCAACATCGTCGAGAAGACTCTGGCCTACAAGCTACGCTTCGTTGACGATCTGAAAGTTCTGCCTTACGTGCGTGAGAAGATCGAATTTGAATTGCCGTCGGATGTCTCTTTGATGAACGGTGTGCTGCAATACCTGACCGAGCGCGTCGCCAAGCTCGGACTCATCAAGCCCGAACGCTCCAACCTCTTCGTCGCTTTAGACGAGGCCTTCGTCAACGCCGTCAAGCACGGCAATCGCAACGACCCGCGTAAACTCGTCCGCATCACCGCCGAACTCTCGACGAAGGAGGCGCGCTTCACCGTCGAAGATGAAGGCGAGGGCTTTAACGTGCAGGAGATTCCAGACCCGCGCGATCCAGCCAACCTCTTCAAGACTTCCGGGCGCGGCGTGCTCTTGATCTACAACATCATGGATGAGGTCGAGTACAATGAGCGCGGCAATCGTCTGACGATGGTCAAGCGTCCCGAAGACTCGCTCGAAACGGATTTGATTGAAGCTCTCACGCCCGATGACCTTCCGGCTAAAAATGAATGATTCCGTGACCGCGCTGCGGCGTGCGAGGAAGCTCTCTCCGATCTTGATATTTGCGCTGATCTTCGCCGTCCTCATTCTACTGCACCTGCCGCTCCTGAGCCTGCCTTACCACTGGGATGAAGGCGGATATTTCGTTCCCGCCGCGCGCGACATTCTGCTGACGTTCGACTTCGTTCCTAAATCAACGCTCACCAACGCACACCCGCCGCTCGTCATGGCTTATCTGGCGCTCTGCTGGAAGCTGTTCGGGTATATTCCCGAAGTGACACGTGTGGCGATGCTGGCCGTCGCGTCGTTCGCGCTGCTGGGAATTTTTTCTCTCGCACGGCGTGTGGCAAACGATGCGGTGGCCGTCGCCACCGTCATCTGCACCGCCCTCTATCCTGTTTTTTTTACGCAAAGCTCGCTCGCGCATCTGGACCTGACGGCGGCAGCTTTCACCATCTGGGGATTGTTACTGTATCTACCGGCGCGTGCCACTACTGCGCGTCTCCGCTCAAGCACAGCGAACGAAACTGCGCTTAAGACTCCGGGCGTGCGGTGGGTCGGGTGCCTCATCATGTTCGCGCTCGCAGGGCTGGCGAAAGAGACTGCTGTTTTGACTCCGCTGGCCTTGCTCGGATGGGAACTGTTCTGCTGGTGGCGTGGCCGCAAGCGTGCGACGACGCCAGCCTATTGTCTGGCACCACGCCATCACGTCGGCTGGTCGTTCACACTGCTCCTGGCGCTGCTGCCGCTCGCGCTCTGGTTCTTCTATCACTACGAGCGTACCGGCTACGTTTTCGGCAATCCGGAGTATTTTCGTTACAACGTCGCGGCAACGATGAATGCCTCGCGCATCCTCCAGACCGGAATCCAGCGCATCTGGCAAGCCACAACTTACATGAATCTGTTTCTACTCACCGGAGCCGCCGCGCTGGCGTTAATCAGCCGTCCATTGCTGGATGCGGATGAGCAACGAAAGCGAATCGAGATACCGACGCAGCTTGTCTTCGCGCTCCTGATCGTCGTGTACGTGCTGGCCTTCTCGTTTGTCGGCGGCGCGGTGCTGGCGCGTTACATGCTCCCCGTCATTCCGCTCGTCATTCTTATTTGCGTCTCCACATTATGGCGTCGCGTGCGGTTCTGGCGACTGGTGATCGGCATCGTGTGCGCGGGATTTGTGCTGGCGCTCTTAATCAATCCGCCGCATCCATTCGCCTGGGAAGATAATCTGGCTTACCGCGATTTCGTTCTCACACAGCGCAACGCCGCGCAGTTTTTATCCACTCACTACCCGCACGCGCGCGTGTTGACGACCTGGCCCGGGAGTGATGAACTCAGATCACCTGAGCTTGGTTATACAGACAAACCGCTGGCGGTCGTGTCCATTGAGCAGTTTTCATCCGCAGAGATTCAGAAGGCGCTCAGCGAGAAGCGGCAATTCGATGTCGCTTTTATCTTCTCGTCCAACCATGCGGATGATTTGTTGCCGGAGACGGTCGCGCAACTGCTCGGCGGACAGATTGTCTATCGTGAAGAGAGGCGCGGACGCTGGGCGGCAATTATCGAGATCAAGAGTGGCAAGCCCTGAGCCGTTGCGCGCTTGGATATCTTCTGCGGGACACGTTGCGTGAGCCTTCGTGAACGATGGGTAATTTTTCTCTGCTGCGCGCCAGAGAATTTTGAGCAGGCAAAAAGTCTGCTACAATCTGTCTAGTCCAACAAAACGCGTTCTTGGCCCTCGTGCTAAAACAGGTCGCGGGTCATGTTTGAATTCGATCTTCAAAGAAACGGACACACGCCGCCCCAGTGGACGAGCGGCGTTATCAAAAGGAGAAACCCAATGCCCGGACGCTGCCCTTCTTGCAATCAAACTTATACGGATGAGGCTCTGAGCTTCTGCCCGAACGACGGCACGCCGCTCATCAAAGAAGCGCCATCATCTTATGATCCGCAGGCGACAATGATCTCTCAACAGCCGCCTCCCACTTATCCGCCGCAGCCGCCGCCGGGCTACTACGCGCCACAGGGAGGACAGTTTCCACCACCGCCAGGCGGCTCGCAGCCACCACCTTACGACCAGCAACAATACGGCCAACAGCAGCAACAATATGGTCAGCAGCAATACGACCCACAACAGTATCCGCCTCAATACGGCGCACCCGGCGGCGGCAAGAAGAGCAAGCTGCCTTTGATTCTCGCCATCGTTGCCGTCTTGCTGATCGGCGGCGGCGTCGCAGCGTATTTCCTCATCTGGGGAGGAAACAGTAGCTCTTCGACTTCCAGCACTAATTCGTCAACGACCAATAGTAATAAGACCGCTCGAACCAGTAACACTACGAACACTACGAACACTACGACTAACACCAGAACAACGACAACTACTTTTCCAACTCCGGCAACCACGACTTCGACGATCACAACCACCAGCAGCTACTCCGACGATGAAAAGCACAAGCTCTTTCAGGCGGCGGGGATCACGCAGGACTCGCCGTTGATTCTCGAAGTTATTCAGAAACTCGGCCTGGCTGACGCCAGCGGTCAGCAGACTTCGGCCATGCAACCATTTATTACAGACCACTATGAATGGGCTAAGAAAAATATGTCCTGGATACAGGAATACAAAGACCCGCAGAAGGCCAGAGATTATGTGAAGGCGCATCTCTGATCTGTTGGAGACAAGCACGCTGCTCTGACGGCGTTGGAGAAAACGTAGCTGAAGACGAAAGCGCCGCAACCAAAATTGCGGCGCTTTCCTGTTGCGCTGCCACCTTGACCCCGCGTACTCTTTGACGGTCGCCCGTCATGCCTTACGAACTCTTTCTCGCGCTTCGTTACCTGCGTGCGCGCCGTCCGCGAAGACTGGCGCGCGTCACGGTGCTGGCCGCGATTCTCGGCATCGCCATCGGCTGTGCCGCGCTCATCGTCGCGCTCGCGCTCGCAAACGGTTTCCGCGACGAGATGCGCGACAAAATTCTGCGCGGCACGGCGCACATCACCATCATGCGCCGCGACGGTGCGCAGATGCCCGACTGGCGCGCCCTCGTCAACCGCATCCGCGCGACGGACGGCGTCGCGGACGCCACGCCCACGACTTACGACGGCGCGCTCCTGAACGGCATGAACGGTTCATCTTACGCCGTCCTGCGCGGCCTCGACCGCGACTCGACACGCGCCCTCGCTGAAATTCGCCGCAACCTAATCGCCGGAACAATCGAACCTCTGCTCAACGAGCCATCGCCCTTTGCAACCAACGAGCATTCACCTCAAGCGCCGACAGAAGATGAAAAACGCGCCAGCCGCAATCAATCGCCCATCACACCTTTCGATCAGATTCCCAGCGAGGCTGCGCTGCCGCACGCAGTCATCGGCGCGGAACTCGCCGCGCACACGAATCTTCAAGTCGGCGACACGGCCACGATTATTTCCGGCGAGACAACTTTAACTCCGCTCGGTCTCGCGCCGCGCTATCGTCGTGTCCGCATCGCAGGCATCTTCAAATCCGGTCTCTACGAATACGATTCCACGTGGGCCTACCTCTCGCTCGACACCGCCGCGAGTTTCGCTGGCGCGACCTCTCCGGCTGCTTCAATCATCAGCATCGAAGTGACGGACATCTACGCGGCGGAGCAAACGGCTGCGCGGCTGCGTGAACAACTCGGCGCAGCCTACACGACCGTCACCTGGCAGGAAGCGAATCGCCCGCTCTTCAATGCGCTCGCGCTTGAGCGACGAATGGGACTCGTCATCATCGCGCTTATCATCCTGATTGCTGCGCTCAACATCATGGCGACGCTCGTCCTCGTCGTCGTCGAGCGTCGTGCGGACATCGCCATCCTGAGCGCGATGGGCGCACGCGCGCGCAGCATCATGCTCATCTTCATCATCGAAGGCGCGCTGATCGGAATGACGGGTGCGATCATGGGCATCCTGCTCGGACTCTTTGCCTGTTTCGTCGGCGACCATTACAAGTTGGTGAGCTTGCCCGCAGACATTTACTCAATCAGCAACGTGCCATTTCACACGCACGCCCTTGATGTCGCGCTCGCCGCAGCAGTCGCACTTGCTTTAAGTTTGCTGGCAACAATTTACCCGGCGCGCGCGGCAGCGCGATTTCATCCGGCTGAAGCATTGCGTGATAGTTAGAGAAAGACCTTCTGAAGCTCATTGACATTCTGAAAATCTGAGAATAATTTACTACCGTTTTAATCGCTCATTTTCTGCTGACGAGAGCCTTACTGTCATCATTTCATTGCTCTACCTTTTGAAGAAGCATGGAGATTTCAATTTATGAAAAGTTGTCCGACCTGCCATCGCACTTTTGAGGATACATTGACCTATTGTTTGGTTGATGGCTCAATTCTCTCCGCGCCATCTGATCCCGAAGCAACCCAATCTTTTCAGTTCCCTCAAAATACTGAACCTTCAAAAGTAGCTCAGACATTTCCCGCATCATCTCCTCAGCCAAATTTTTCAACCGCTTTCAAACAGAATCAGGTTGCCGAGAAGCCCAGGAGAAAAGGCGGTTTGATTTTCGGAGTTATCATAGTTCTCGTGCTGGCGGTTGGACTGGTCATTGGATTAGGTTGGAACTCTTTTTTCGGCAGTAACAATTCAAAGGCCAGGCAATCTGAGTCTGAGAATCAAAATAACAATGTAGCGTCTAAAACTTCACCTACTGTTCAGCCCATTGCTTCAACAACTGTGACTCCACAAAGTACCCCTTCACCCAAAAGTACGCCTTCGATAGTAAAGAAAATTGATGTCACCGGAACCTGGACGGGCACATTTGCCAATCGAGACGCTATTCTATTTATCAACAGTCAAGACGGGGATTCATTCTCAGGAATCTTAAAGAACAGCAAGAAAGCTATCGTTGCCATCAGCGGCCACATCAACTTTGACACACGGCAAATTTCATTACAGGAAAATCGTGTGGTTGAAGAAGCAACTGATGGCCCTGCCTGGATACTTGGATCAGACAGTGGTTCTCTTTCAACGGATGGGAAAAGGCTCAGTGGAAGCGGTAAGGATAAGGCCGGGCACGCATATACATGGGCATTTAGTAAATAAGCGAAACTGAATACCAGAGGAGGGACTTGAACCCACACGCCCTTGCGGGCAACGATATTTTTATGCCGGAGGTCGGACTCGAACCGACATGAGTGTGACCTCGCTAGATTTTGAGTCTAGTGCGTATACCAATTTCGCCACTCCGGCTTATGGGTCAGGCCATGATAATTGCCCGTCGTTCTCTCGTCAACCGACGCTGGATGTCAGCCAGAGTCTTCTTTTAATTCATATCTATCACACACAAAGTGGTGCGACCATATCCTGTCTGCAATTATGGCGGATGATTTCATTCAGAGCATAGTCGTCGGAGCGGATTAGCATATAATCCTGTGCTGCCGATCAATCACAGTATTTCCCTTGGGAGGAAAAGGAACATCGAAGATGAAAAAACAATCATCGCAGAGTTTCTTGCCGTTTCTCTTTGTGCTCGGTCTTTCATTGCTGATAGGTTGTGGCGCGGGGGCGACTAATGGGCGGATGGGAAGAGACTTGACGGCAAACCTTAATCAAGCCGAAAGCGGAAAGAAAGTCGGTGGCAGAGAGGTAGCCATCGGCGAGCATTTCACACTTAACCCGGATGAAAAAGTCTCGGTCAAAGACACTGGCCTTTCCCTCCAACTAAAAACCGTCAGGCGCGTTTATCTGGCAAACGGCGCAGGCGAGTATGGTGATGCCGAAATAATCATGACCCTGGACGCAACAGAGCAGACACAGTGGATGAAGCCTGGAGATAAGATAACAGTTGGCGATTACGTTGTTGTAGTTTTGTGGGCTAACCCCTTCGATAAGACTAGCGTGGGGCTAACGATCACACATCAATAAAACGCGGACGCCCTATGCGAATCTGGCTCTCGAAAAACAGCGAAGTTCCGGTGCGCGAGCAGTTGGCGACGCAGATCATCCTCGGCATCGTGAGTAATGATTTGAAGCCGGGACAAAAACTGCCAAGCACACGCGAGCTTGCGCGCCGCTTCAAGATTCACTCCAACACCGTCAGCGCAGCTTACCGCGATCTGACACAGCGCGGTTGGGTGGAGTTGCGCAAAGGCAGCGGCGTTTACGTCCGACAGCAAGGCGGTGGCGATCTCTTGAGCGCAGGTCTTGAGCTAGACCAATTGCTCTCCATCTTTCTTCAGGCGGCGCGTGAGCGTGGCTACTCGCTCGCAGAGATTCAGTCACGCATCAAACGCCTGCTGGAAGCTCAACCACCCGATCATTTTCTAGTCATCGAGTCGGACGCAGAACTGCGCGATATTCTCGTCGCGGAGATTAAAGAGGCCACTGCTTTTCATGTTTCCGGCGCTGGGTTGGAGATTTGCGCGAGTCCGGCAAAACTCACCGGCGCGGCACCCGTCGCGCTCTACGGACAGGCAGGCGAGCACATTCGCGCCGCGCTTCAACCAAGCATCAACTGCCTGTTATTACACTCTCGCTCCGTTCCCGCATCAATGCAGGGCAGAGAGCCGCCGCCGCCCGATGCGCTCGTCGCTGTGGTCTCACGCTGGCCGGAATTCTTGCGCTGGTCGCGCACGATGCTCGTCGCCGCCGGAATTGATCCGGCCTCGCTCAGTTTCCGCGACGCACGAACGCGCGGCTGGCGGAGAGGCTTGCGTTCCTCCGCCTTCGTCATCACAGACGCACTGACGGCCACACAAATTCCCAAAGGCTGCGACGTGCGCGTCTTTCGCATCATCGCCGATTCATCGCTCGACGAACTACGAGACTTGGTAAAGCAGGATGTCTGAGGTCATGGGTCAGAATGAAAAGTAGAATTCAGAAACCAGAAGAAAAGAGAGTCTGTCGAAGCGGTTTCCGCCTCACTATTCTGGATTCTGGATTCTGGATTCTGCTTTTACCTTTCACTTGACCACAAACTTTGTCGGAGCAATCACAACTCGCGCTTCCGGGTTGTAGTAATCGTAGAGCAGCGATGGCGCGGTCTGTGCCATGAGACCGAAGCGCGGACGGAATTTGAACTCGAAGTGTGTGCCGCCTGCCTGCGGCCAGAGGTAAACGATTAAGCGGTCAGGCAGCACGTCATACTGGCTCAAGCTCCAACCGGAATCTTTCATCGCACGCTCAAGCGAAGCGCGATCAACATCCGCGCCCGGCGGAAGACCGATCTCCGCCAGCAGCATCCCGTAACCTTTGAATCCGACACGCTCTGCGACGACCTTGCATGTAATCTCATCGCCGACGTTGCCCGCATTCTTGTTATAACTCACGTCGAGCCGCAACGCCCTCGCAGCATCTTCCGCCTTGGAATGATCTGCCTTTCGACGCGCTGCCGGCCAGGGCACGTAGTATGAAGAGACTACTTGAATGGAGGCGCGCGCCGAATCTTTCGCGCGTCGAATCTCGACTCGATTGCTGCCGGGCGAAATGAATCGTGAGATGTCAACGATGATCGGACTCGCTAGTTGATCGCCCGGCGGAGTTTCCAACGTCGTCGCCAGCCTATCATTAACGAAGACCTGTGCCTGCCCGCCATCCTTTGTCCGTGCGACGATTGCGCCATTCGTCTCACGAGCGCCGGACGAATCTTTTGAGAGCAACAGGGTGAGCGTGTCGAGCGTGTTGACGGTCGCCTGCGTTGAATACCAGACACCATAGCGATCCTGTTGCCGCAGCAGAAAGAGCAAACCTGCCGATTGTAGATTGCGGGTTGCGGATTTCGGATTTGAAGAATCCGTCTCGCCTAATCCGCAATCCGCATTCCGCATTCCGCAATCCTTCGAGAGTGCTTGCAGGACGAGCGCGGTTGTTTCGATGCGCCCGGCGAGTCCCCAGCCGTAGAAGGGCGTGTTGGTTTCGAGCGACCAGTAGCTCGTTCCATCTTCATCGTGGGCGAGCGTGCGCAGCTTGGCGGTCGCAGCCTGCGAGCCGCTCACGTCTCCCGCCTCGAACGCGGCGAGCGCGTAAGCGGCGATGAGGTACGGCTCATCAATCTCTTTGTAACTCGCGGAGAGATAGAGAAGCGCACGCTTGAGCGCGGCTGAAGTTGCGTGTCGCTCTGCGTCATTCGTTGTTTGATTGGCAGCCTCTTTATCATTCGTCATCGCCAGCACGTGCGCGATGTAAGCTGTAAGCAAGGCAGAGCGGCGTTTGTCTTCCGTCTTCTCCCACCAGACGCGCGCAGGCCAACTGCCATCGCCACGCTGCTGCTTGACGAGCCACTCGCGCGCTTCTCGCATCACGCCCTGATCCACTTCGATGAACTCCTGAGCGTCATGCAGAAAGCGCAGCGCGTAGGCCGTCAACGCGAGGTCTGCATCGCCGCGTCCCCAGTAAGAGAAGCCGCCGCTCGCTGCACGATAGTTGAGCAGGCGTTCGTAGCCAGCCTGCACATAATGCCGCGCTTTGACAGCAATGTTGGGCATCTCTTTTCCCATGCGCTTGTAGGCACGCAATGCAAGCAGGCTTGGATAAGCAGACGAGATTGTTTGCTCCGCGCAACCGTAAGGACGCTGCATGATGCCTTCGATACTTTCGACGACGTGCGCCATCAGGCTCGGATAAATTTTCAACTCCGCGTGCGCCGTGCCCTTGATCGCATCTGCGGGAATGTTCGCTTCGAGCGTCGCGCTGTCTCCGAGTATGCCGCTCGTCGTCTTCGCAATCTCTTCGCCGTCAGGATGAACGCTGACGGGTCTTTCGATCTGATCGTTAGCGTCCGCGCCCGTCGCGGTGATGCGCTGCTTGCCGTCTTTGACGGATGCGACGGCGCGAAAATCAAACATCTGGCGCGAGTTGTCTCCCGCCGCAACTTCCGCACGCTTCTGCGCGGGGCCGAGCAACGCGAACCAACTCTCAGGCTTGATCTCAAGATTAACGACCTGCGGTTTGTCCAGATAATTTCTGAGCACGACGGGAAGTTGAATCTCATCGCCAACGGTCAACACGCGCGGCGGGTCATGCTCGACGAAGAAAGGTTGAAAGGCGCGAATCTCTTTTTCGGCGATACCGATCTCGCCGTTTATGGTCGAGCCGATTACGTTGAGCTTCCACGTCGTGATGTTGTCCGCCAGCTTGAAGCGAAGTTCTGCGCGTCCTTGAGCATCGGTTTCGAGCGACGGCTGCCAGACGAGCGTTTCGGGAAAGTATTCGCGCAGGCGCGGTGTTGAGGTTTCAACCGAACGATCCGACGTGCCGGATTTCGTTATGACGTTGACCACAGCGCCGGAATTTTTCCCGTATTCTGCTAACAAGAAATTATTTGATCTGCCTGAGAAAGAGATGTTCCCTTGTGAAGTCTGAACCTGCTCCGCCGTGCTTGTCACCGTCACCGTCTCCGTAGTCGCTCCGGGATGAAGGCTGATGTCGAGCGTCACGATGTTTGAGTTGCTCACCAGCACGTTAGTCACCACCGAATCTGAAAATCCAATGGCAGTAGCGCGAACTTCGTACAATCCTGGCGGCAGATTACGCAGGATGAACTTGCCTTCATCATTCGTTGTGGCTTCGTAGAAAAGAGATGTAGATGGTGCTGTAGCTCTAACGACAGTGTTCGGAACGACAGCGCCTTGCGGGTCGGTGATCGTCCCGACAATCGCGCCGCCCTTGCCCGTCAGAATCGTAGAAGCACGCACACGCTGAGGCTTCGCATCACGCGCGCTTTGCTCGCTCAGAATAATCGTGAAAATGGCGGCATCGAAATCATCCGCAGTTCCTTGCTTGCCGTCTGCGCCCGCACTGCGAAGCGTAATGAGTCCCATCTGTTGAGTGACCGGCTTCATCTCCGTATGCGTTTGCGGCTTCTCGCCATACTTCGCGCGCGTCTCAATCTCCACGCGGTCGGTGAAGCGTGATGCGGTCTTGAAGGTCGCGTAATAGCTGTGTCCCCACGCATCGCGTAAAGTGTCGAAATCAATCTTCGCTCTCCGCAGCGCCGCGCGTAGCCCATTCATGTTCTGCGGAAAACTGCGCTTCTCTTTCCACTGAGCGTTGAGCGCGGCGTCAATCAACGCGCGCTGCTCTGCGAAGTAGTCAATCATCGAAGTCCAGACGATGAAATCATCCTTCTTTGAAGCGGACGATGCCTCAAACTTTCGGTCTGGGCCGCCGCTCTTAACTTGCAAGACGTAATGCACGCCGTCCGCGCCGAACTCAAGACTGTAAGACTCGCCCCAGCGATCACGTAATTGATCGAGGTTGACGCCTTCGCCTCGCATCTCGCTCCTGAGCGTCGCGGCGTCGCGGATGTAGCCGCCCGTGCGCGCGTGATACTTCTGAACGGCGCGATCAATCGCTTCGCCGATGGGACGGAAATAAGGCCATGACAGAATAGCGACGGAGAAATCATCCGCCGTGTCAAAGCGTTTATCTGCGCCTGCGCTGTAAATCTTGAGCACGTCGCTTTGATTCTCGATTGTGAACACGGCGCGGTAAGGCGTGCCCCAGGGATCAAGTAAGCTGTCGTAGTTGATGCTGGATTCGGAGAGGATGCGACGCAGAGATGCTTCATCAGCCGGATACTCCATGCGATTCTTGTAGCGCGCGTTGAGCGCATCCATCACAGGCTTGAGTTGTGCGCTTGTGAGCGCGGCGAAGACTTTTGCTTGCGCTAGTTCGTAATCGTCTCCGCTAAAAGTGTTCGGAGGATAGCCGCCCGTTTTGTTGAGCAGCACTTCGGCCAGCAGGTATAAATCTTCTGGAATCGGCTTGGAGAGATCGAGCCGTTCGAGGTCTTTGCGCGTGACGCCCGCCAGCGTTTCATCCCAGCCGAGCAGACCGCCGTAGTTGCCGTAAAAATTGGAATTCGAGCCGAACTCCTGATCCGTGCGCGCGCGTTCCTCGACCGCTCTATCAAAGACAACGATGCCGAGCGCGCTCTCAATTGCGCGTCCGTCCGCCAGGCGAACATTGAAACCAACGTGCGCCTCCTCGCCCGGACGATACGTCATCCGCGCCGGATTCACGTCCAACTTCAAATCACGGTCGCGCGGATAAAGAATCGTGTGGCTGTTGGAGATGTAATCACGCGCGCCTGTGTCCGCATAAGCCGTGACTGTTAATTCGTCTTTGAATTGATCGTCGTCAGGAATCAAGAGCGAGGCGCGTCCATCACGCAAACGCACAGACTCCGAGCGGATGACCTGCATCTCTTTTGAGACATCAATCATCACG
Source organism: Acidobacteriota bacterium (assembly GCA_032159235.1). Lineage (GTDB taxonomy): Bacteria > Acidobacteriota > Blastocatellia > Pyrinomonadales > Pyrinomonadaceae > QHXM01. The sequence continues at coordinate 55,198 of JAVHWW010000010.1, read as the reverse complement.
TTCAAATTCTGCTCGCTGGAAACGATGTTGATGTTGAGAGGTTCGCCCGCGCGATAGAGCGACTTATCGGTCGTGACGCGAATCGCGGGCTTGTCCTCGTAGGAGAATTCTTCATCGCGCTTGCCGACTCTGCCTTGAGCATCCTGCGCGTTGAAACGCAGGTAAACTTTCTCCGAGTCTTCGTCGAGCGGCGGTTTGGGAAGATTTATTTTCGCCAGGCCGTAAGCGTTCGTCTTCAAAACTGCGACGCGCCGCCCGCCATTCTTGCCGCGCTCGCCAGACTCTTTATCATCTGATGAGCCTTGAGCGATGAGGACTTCGCATTGCGCCGGAGTTCCGTCGGCATAGAAAGTCGAGAGATAAAACGCGAGCGGCAATCTCGAACTTTGATTGTAAGTCTCGCCAATCACATAAACGTGGATCGCTTCTTTCGTCACGCGCAGATCGAAGCGGCGCTGCTCTGTTCGACCCGTCGAAGTGTCCGTGAAATAGGCCGCGTAGGTGACATCCTTGAAGCGACTCCAATCGGAATCTTTCAAGTCTTGATGCTCTTTCGCTAAATTGATATGAGCGGTGAAGCGGCCTTCCGCGTCCGCCTCGCCCTCATACTTATCGCCTTCTTTCATCTCCCACTTCTGCTCGCGGTAGTTCCACTCGCGCTCCGTCTCGCGCACGACGCGAACGTGCCCACGCTTGACCGGCTGGCCGAAAAGATAATCGGCGCTGACGACGACTTCGGCATTCTGTCCGGGCAGATAGTAGGGATGGTCTGGCTTGACGCTGGCCGTGAAGTTCGGCAGGTCGTAGCGGCTGATCTTGATCCGGTAGATAGCGTAAGACTCAGGCTCTCTGCCGAAAGCGACTGTGTATTCGCCGAGCCGCGTGTTCTCAGGAATAGTCCAGTCGGCACTGGCGACGCCGAAGCGAGAGGTTTGAAGATCAGCACGATAAACGATTGTCCCTTCCGGGTCTTCAATCTTGAAAGGCATCGGCGCGTGAGCTATCGCCTGCATCGAGGGACTGAACTGTAGAGCGCGTGCATGGACGGTTTGTCCGGGCTGGTAGAGCGGCTTGTCCGTGCTGATGAAGATGCGCGAGAGTTGATCGAACTGAATATTATCTTCTGCTTCCTGAACGAAGATGCCGCGACGTGCTGTGACTTTAATTTCACCGCCGTCCGTCTTGATTCCGCGAGGCAGATTGAAATCGAGCGTCGCGTAGCCTTCCGCATCCGTTAAGCCATTGGCTTTCAGAATCGGGGTCTGCTTATCGTCGTCATCTTCTATCTTGACCTGCGCTTCGACGCGGACGCCTTCGACTGCCTGATTGCTGATGGGATGCACTGCGCGAACGCGCGCACGATAGCGCGCACCCTCACGCGCGAATGCAGAGCTGGCGACGTGCACCTCGAACAGATCGGGCGTGATCGCAGAGAGGGAAATGATGCCTTCCGTTTTCTCTGTTGCGATTGAGGAATCTTTCGGCGTGATGCGATAGCGCAGGCGATACCAGAGAAACTCTTTGCGCTCCGTCTCTGTGAGCTTGGAGAATTGAAAGGGCAGAGGAAGGAACAGCGTTGCCGCGCCCTCCCTGATCGTCTCCTCGCGCTCGACGCTTGCGCGCACGCGTCCCTGCGGATCAATCAACTCGACACGCACGCTCGCTTCAATCTTGCGCCCAAGCGAATTGTCCACGACGAGCGCTGCGCCCGTTCGTCCCTCTTCGAGAAGAAACCGTGTCGCCGCTTCGTTGACGCGCAAGGCGGCGCTGGCCTGCGAGAGTTGAAAGCAGAGCAGGGAGACGATGAAGAGGCACAAAAGAAGAAAGACCCAACGACGGCATCGCATCGCTCTACCTCCTGAACTGGTTGAGCAGAAGTTACAGACAAACGTGGGCCTGGGGAGTAGCTCCTGATTATCCTGCTTTTAATCAATGCAAATCGCAGACCTCTGCGCGAAGCCTGCGATTTTCGGCTGAGATGTGCGTATAGGCTCGTTGTGTTGTTGCGAGAAATAAATTTCTTTCCAAAAAATTGGATGATGAACAAGGATTCGGTTGGGATACGAGCGAAGATTAACCGCAGAGGAAGCAAGAGAATACAAAATTAAAAATTAAAAATGCAAAAGGCAGATGAGCAGCCTGCTCTCGCATCTTCCATTTTTGCATTTTGCATTTTTAATTTTGCATTCTAAAATTTGGACTATACTCTCCTTGCGGAGAGAGCCACGATGAAGATTCACATCAAGAGATTAGACCACGTCCAGATTTGCATTCCCATCGGTGAAGAAGAACGGGCGCGCGAGTTTTATACGCGGGTGCTCGGCCTCGAAGAGATTGAGAAGCCCGACGTGTTGAAGCCGAACGGCGGACTCTGGTTCAAGATTGCAGACATCCAACTGCACATCGGCGTCGAAGATGTTCAAGGCAAATCGAAACGGCATCCAGCGTTTGAGGTCGAAGGTTTGGACGAGATCAGGAAGCACTTGCAAGAGAATCACGTGCTGATGAGGGAGGAGCCGCGCGTTCCCGGCCTCAATAGATTCTCTTTCTTCGATCCGTTCGGAAATAGAATTGAGTTTCTGGAAAAGACTGCTGCCTGAAAAATACTAAAGATTAATCCGCCCTGAAGATGACGAATGCAGGCGTGCGGATGATGAACGCAACCGTGCGCTCGTTATCTCCACGCTTGCGTTCGTTATCGTCAGGCTGGTGTTCGTCGAACGCAAGGCGGCGTTCGTTATCCGCAGCCCTGCGTTCGTCATCCGCACGCCTGCGTTCGTCAATCCCACCCTTGAGATCGTTAATCCCATACTGCGGATCGTTATCCTCTGGCCTGCGTTCGTCAATCCCAGTCTTCGGATCGTCAATCCGACGGGTCGGATCATCAATCCCGGACGGCGGATCGTTAATCCGAGGCGCGGGATCGTTAATCCGAGGCGCGGGATCGTCAATCCGAGTCGTGAGGATAACAATCCCAAGCCTGCGGGAAGCATCCTCAAGGCTGCGGGAAACGTCCTCAGCAAAGCGCTAAACCTATGTCCTAATAATGTTTATGGCTACTCAGTCAGCGCAATCAGCCGTTCTCAGCTTTCAGTCTGCACGCCAGAGCCTTTGACCGCATTCGCTTTGCGGAGCGTAAACCGTGTCCCGCCTTCATCACGTTTCGACCAGCTAACTTCAGCTTCAATCAAGCTCGCACGCGCGCGGATGTTCGCCAGCCCGCGTCCCTGTTTGAGTTTGCGGTCGTGCGGATCAAAATCGCGCCCGTCGTCTTCGAGTGTGAGGAGAAAATCTCCTGCGGGCGAAGTTGTCGCGGCAAGGCGCACATGTTTGGCGGCGGCGTGGCGCGAGATGTTGCTGACGGCTTCCTGTAGGATGCGGTAAATCTGCATCTCGGTGGCGCGCGGGAGATTGAGTTGCTCATCAAGACTATCGTCCGCCGCGAATTCATACTCGAACTTGCGCTCCACTGGCGCATGTGTGACGGCGTTGGCGAGCGCCCATTCGAGCGCGGCGCTGAAGCCGACGTTTTCCAGCACGGACGGACTCAAATCTTCGCAGATGCGCCGAATCTCGTTGGAGATGGATTCGATCTCGTTGCGGAAGACGGCGGGAGATGCGACGCTCTGCCGGTTTGCGTCGTGTTGATTTGCGTCTGCGTTGTGTTCTCCATCCGCGTTGCCGTTGGCGGGCAGTTGGTCTGTCAGCATCAGCAGATGACGAAGGTCTGCGAGGGTTTGATCGTGCAGGTCGCGTGCGATGCGTCGGCGTTCGGTTTCGGTTTCGTTAGCGAGTTGGAGGCGCGCGTCTGTGAGTTGACGGTTGGTATCTTTGAGGGCTGTGCCGGTGCGCGCCAGCCTGCGATTTTGATAGTAGCCGAACCAGAGCGCGACGAGCGCAAGCGCAAGCAGGACGGAGAGCGCGACGGTCGTGCGCGGAAACGGTGCGCCCGCGACATTGAACTCAAACGACAAGGGCGCGGACGCGACCAAATCTTTCGAGAACGCGCGTGCGACGACTTTGTACTTGCCTGCTTTAAGACTCTCCATCGTGAACTGCGCGTCGTGTGAGAGTTTTTGTTTGACGAGTTTGCCAGCGCCATCGTAGAGCAGGAACGCATATTGAAACTGTTCCGGGAATGTGCGGCTGCTCGTCGCCGCGACATCGAGGACGAGCGTGTTCTGTGGGTAATCGAGATTGATGCCCGTCCGCATCTCTGCGAGTTGATGAATGCGCTGGCCGATGATGCGAACAGGCATGAGCACGGGAGCGGCGCGGCTCGGAACATAGCGCGCGACGCCGCGATTCGTTCCGATCAAGAGAGTCTCATCGTTGCCATTAGCGCGCATGGGCAAAACTGCAAATATATTCTGCGACGGCAAGCCCTGCTCTGCGTCGAGGCGCGAGACGACAGCGCCGAATTGATCGTCCATCAAGACCTTGAGCAGACCATTGCTTGAGGGCGCATAGATCGCGTTGATTGAAGTCGCTGCATTGCTCGTCGCGGAGAGATTGCTCGTCATGGATAGATCGCGCACGTCAAGACCCGTTATCACCTCTTTCAACTCGCCCGCGTAATAAAGGTAAAGCCCGCGCCCGGAAGCGAGCCATAGACGGTCGTTGCCTTCATCAAGTATCGCACGAGCGGCAGCGCCTTTGAGTTTGTCGAGCGCGGGCGGAGTCGTCGCGGTCTTGCCGTCGAAGACGAAGACGCCCGCGAGCGCAGTGCCGATCCAGAGTCTTCCGCTTTTGTCCGCATGAAGGCTCAGGACATCACGCCTCTGCGCATCATCCTGCGCGCCCGGCCAGACGAGCGTGCTGCTTCCTTCATTGACGCGCTCGACGCCGCGACCAAAGACGGCGATGTAGGTTGCGCCCTGAAACTGTGTGATGGCACGCACGCTCTCGTTTGCGTTCGTCAGAGTTTCGACGCGCGTGAGACGTAGCGCGGATGCACTCTCGCGCGTCGCCTTCTCGCTGCGATAAAGTCCGTTACTCGCGCCGACCAGCACGCGCCCGTTTTTGTCTTCGGCAATCGCATAGACGGGAGCTTGCGCCAATTCCTGAACGGGTTTCCAGGCGGAGGCCGCGCGGTCGTAAATGAAGAGTCCGCGATTCGTGCCGGCCAGCAGAAATTTTCCGTCGGCAGTTTGATAGAGCGTGCGGACGAAGTTGCTCTCAGCGTTGTCGGAAACAGTTTCGACGCGCGGCGCGTGCGGGTCGTAGCGACAGACGCCCCTGTCCGTGCCGAACCAGACGACCTCCTCGCGGTCAACGAAGATTGAATAGACGTGATCGGAACGCAGTCCGCCCGCCGTGCCTTCAAACGTGAAACGCTCGATGAGATGCGCCGCCGTGTCGTAATGAAAGACGCCGTGACCGTCCGTGCCGACCCATAGATCGTCGTGCGCGCCCGCGCGCAAAGTTGTCACAGCGCCCAGACCAGCGCCGATTCTCGTTGGGCGCATCACGTCGCGCGCCTGATACAGTCCGCTATCTTCCGCACGCGCTTTCGCGCCGTACCAGAGTGTGCCGCGCGCGTCCTGTTCAATCGTCTGGACGAAGAAGGGACGCGGAGTGCTTCGCAACTCTTTGACGACAGCGCCGTTCTCAATCGCAATCACGCCGCGCGTGAGCGTGCCAACGTAGAGCACGTTATCTTTGAACGCGAGGCTCGTCAGGTTGAGCGGGCCGGGTTTCTCAAAGTCTGCGCTCGTGAGCGGGTTGTCTGGAATGATTTTGACGTTGAGCGTGCCGTCCTTGTTCAAATGGCAATCGAAGATCGCGCCCTCCGTGCTCGCTAAGATTGCGCGCCCGCGCTCCGGCGTGATGATGGCCGCGATAGTTTTGCCTGCGGTCTCGCGGATGATGTGGAACTCGCCGTTCGTGAGTGTGCCTGCGCCGTCTTCAGTCCCGACCCAGAGCGTGCCGTCTGCATCGAGCTTGAGCGCGAGCACGCGCTTCCCGCTTAAGCCTTCGAGGGCTAATGTCTGCGTGCGCCGCCCGTCATACTTCGCCAGCCCATTGTCAGTCCCGAACCACATCGCGCCGTCCGCATCTTGCGCGACTGCTCGCACGCGGTCAGACGGCAGCCCGTGAAAGAGCGTCACCGCGCCCCATTGATGCAGCGTCATCGGCGGCGTTGGCGTCGGTGTTGGCGAGGGCTGCGCTTGCGCTGTCGTAGATTGCGCTGATTGATTCGCGTTCTGTGCCGAGAGAATGGAAGGCAGAAAGCAGAAGGCAGAAAGCAGAAGGCAGAAAGCAGCGAACGCAAAGCTCTTAGTTAATCGTCTTCTTTGCGTCTTTGCGCCTTTGCGTGAGATCATCTGTTTCATTGCTAGGCGGCTGGATTAATTTTTTTAGAGGCACATGTTGATGGAGTTGTCTCCATAAATTTCGGATAAGGATGAGAGCCATTAGCTTTGAATCCCGGAAGGCCATAATAGCCTGTCACATAATATTCACCGGATAGTTTTACATATTTACCTTTTCTGAAAATATACGTGTCCAAAAATCCGTCGCAACAACTGTTGTGAGTATAAACTGTCAAAGCAGACCAATGTTTGATGCGCTGGCGAACATAAATATTCTCGCCATTCACAATGCCAAGCAGCCTGGATGGATTAAGAGCAAATATTCCCCAACTACAATTACCAACTGCACCACACACTAGAGGAATAAAGTATTCGGGCTTACGATCTCCGTCCAAATCATAAGCAAAGCTACGATCTCCCCATATCTTTGCACCATCACCAACTTTTTTTAATGCTTCATGCACGACGCGCTTCAACTTAGTCTTCGGGTAGTGTAAAGAGAAACAATCCCAATCAACCCACAATATCACCTTCGCATTAGTTTCAAGTACATGCTTATTTTGAGCGAGGACGGTGAAAGGCAAGGCAATCACCAGACAAGCAAGAATAATGATCATCCGTTTTTTTATGTAGATGTTCATCGCTTGATAATCGTCAACTACAGTATAGATGCTTGCCGCCTAATGCTTCTTGCTTTCGGTCTTCTGTTCTTCAACGTAACGCTTGCGGTCGCGCTCGATCCACGATTCGAGATCGTGGGCGGCAGTTTCGAGTTCGTCTGAATTGAGCAGGCCGCGACGCAGGGCTTCAAAGAAGGCGCGCGTGCGGACGTTGTAGGCGAGCTTGTCGTAAGCCTCGTTGGATGTGCCTTCGGGTAGCGAGACGAAGAGCTTTTCGTAGAGCGTGGCGAGACGGCTCTCGACACCGCGCAGAGAGAGACTGCACTTGCGCGCAATCGCCCAGTTCGAGAATCCGAGCGCGAGATAGACGAGGGCTTCAGCTTCAAACTCCGTCAGCAGTGGGCGCTTGAAAGAATCTTTGAACGCTGGGTCAATCATGTCCGCGCCGTCTTCCAGCACGGCTGCGACGAAGCGCAGGAAGCGCGATTCTGGATTGTTCTTGTGGATGAAGCCGTAGGCGGGCGGCGGCTGCACACTCTTGATGATCTTGCGTATCTCGTTGATGTAGATTTCGTGCGGGAACTGCGTCCAGAAGATGATGCGCGCCTTCGGATACTCCTTCCAGATCGCCCGCGCCGCCTTCACACCCGAAAGTTTTGGCATCTGGATGTCGAGCACACACAGTTCCGGCCTGTGCTTCAAAGCAAGCTGAATCGTCTCCTCGCCGTCTCCGGCTTCGATGACGGGTGCGTGCGCGGAGAACTCGCGCTCCAGAATCTCGCGCAGGTAACGACGCTGCGCCACGTTGTCTTCGGCAATCAGGATGGACATCTTCTCACTCATGGCTGCGCTCCTTCGAGAGCTTTCTGCAACGATTGTTTCTCTATGCTCTCGTCGCAATCTTTAAGAAACTTCCGCAGCCATTCTTTTTGTTTTGCGTTCCCTTCGACTGCAAGTTTAGCAAGTTCCTGATAATTGTACTTCAAGAACTCTTCATCAGTAATCTGTACAGCTTCACCACGAAGCGGGTCGAGGTCTTTCTCTAGTATTTCAGAATGGAGTGGGTCGAATGAAAACCTATTCGTCCCGAACTCTTTTACAAAAGTGGCCTTGCTCTTCTTAGACCACAAGTGGAAATCATTATCCCTTTGATATTCATCATAAGACGTTGATGTTTGAAGAACTACAATTGCGATGCCATGATGATAATCCAGGCTCAAAACTTTAGTCTTGCGGTCTATCATGGGATTCGCACCTGCACCTATGAACAATTCAGTCTGGAATGACAGAACTCGCTCCACACCATTTTTGTTGACCTCATACCAATCCTCTGCATAGCTACCAAAACCTGAACCATGACCAGTCATTCGTCCAATGACGAGCCAGCGTTTTGTTCCGGCAATTTCCACACGATGCGGGACATTCCAATACCAACCGAATGAATCAATGCGTCCAAGCAAATTCCATGTGGAATTGTTGCTTGATGTTTTTTCTTCACTAAAGATCAAATAGAGATAATCCATTGCTCCGTTATCGGATAGTCTTAAAAGAATTTCTTTACCAGCCTTGCCATCCAGTTCTAGCTTGAAAATATCTGCGCCGCATACACCATAGCAATAATTAGCGTCGAAACCTGTTTCATTTTTCCTGATGCCTAACTTTTCCCAGATCGGGACTAAATCAAGTTTATCTTCAGCTAATTGAGCCGCACGTCTGTTTTCATCAATGAGCCGTTTGATTTCATAAGGCGAGATCGAGACCTGATGAGGCTGAATAGCCCGATAAACCTCGTCTGTCGGTTGCGCGTCTTCCTCAACTTTGCCTGTTGATTGCGGATTCTCTGCAATCCGCGTTGGCGGAAGTTGCGCTTGAATGTTTGCGCCTACTACAACAGTCTCAACCTTCGCCACCGGCGCGAGACGAAACCTCACGATGGCCGCCGCGCATAAGCCGAGCGTAAACGTCAGAAATGCAGACAGGATTCTCAAGCCCCATTTCTTCATGTTCAATGCTCCGTTGATGAGATTTACTTCGACAGCTATGCGAAAAGCTGTTTGAAGAGTCCCGTCAGGGACGAGAGAGCAGTAGCGAGAGCACGTCAGTGCTGGGGGACAGAGAGCAGAAGCCTCTGCGGAGTTCCGTCAGGAACGGCATACTGTGATGTCGTTCCTGACGGAACTCGATTTGTGCTCTCGCTCTCGACCCGGCACTGACGTGCCGGGCTACTATTATTCCGTCCCTGCGGGACTTTCCAAGCAGCTATCCTAAATCTCTTACGCTCCGCTCACGCTGCGGTCAATGTGGACATCCACAGTTGACAGGCGTGTGGGTTACGTGGCTATTTCTTTAACATGCCTTCGGCTTTCACACATGCGTTCGCGGCGTTCGCGTTGGGCAAGGTGGCGGGCGTGAAGAGACAGGCGCGCTTCTGGTTGCTCTCCATCTTTTGCGCCGTCGTGCCGGATGTGGATGTCGTCAGTTTCTACTTCCATGTTGAGCGCGGTTCGATGTTCGCGCACAGAGGGATTACACACTCGCTGCTGTTCGCCGTGCTGCTCGCGCTCGCGGTGGTGTGGTTGGGATTCAGGAAGACGCCCGCGTTCTCTCACAGATGGTGGAAGCTGCTGCTCTATTTCTTCATCGTCACGGCTTCGCACGGACTGCTCGACGCGCTGACGAACGGCGGGTCGGGCGTGGCCTTCTTCGCGCCGTTCGATGCGACGCGATACTTCTTTCTCTGGCGGCCTCTCGAAGTCTCGCCCATTGGGATGCGGTTCTTCAGCCAGCGTGGGCTGGAAGTGTTCTGGAACGAGTTCCTCTGGATTTGGATTCCGGCATCGCTCATCGTCGGCGTGGCTTTGCTTTATAGAAGGTTGCGAGCGCCGTTGAAGTAAGCTAGAGTTTGACCGCTCGCTTTCAAAGACTCTCCTTGGAATATTCAAAATGAACAGACGAAAACTTCTTTCATGCGCCGCACTCGTCGCAACGCTTCTGCTCTTGACCGCTTCGTTCGTCAAATCACAGACATCAACGAACGCCACCGCGCAAACTCCCGCACCACAACCGCGCGATGAGCGACTCTGGCGCAGGGCGCAGGAGATACACCGCCGCGCCATCGTCATTGACACGCACAACGATGTCACGACCCCGATGACCAACGACGATTACGATCTCGGCGGCACTCCGCCCGCGCCATACCGCACGAGCCTTGAGCGCATGAAGCAGGGCGGGATGACCGCCGAGTTCTTCTCGCTCTACGTCAAGCCAGCGTATGTGACGAAAGGCGGCGCGGCACGTCGCACGCTCGACATGATTGATGCGGTCTATCGCGCGCAGGAACGTCACCCGAATGATTTGATGATGGCCTTCTCCGCCGCAGACATTCGCACGGCCAAGCGTCAAAACAAGATTGCCGCTCTGATGGGCATTGAAGGCGGGCACGCGATTGAGAACTCGCTTCCGACGCTGCGCGAGTTCTATCGTCTCGGCGTCCGCTACATGACGCTGACGTGGAACAACACGAACGACTGGGCTGATGCAGGGCGCGGCGAGAAGCGTCATAACGGTCTCACGGATTTCGGTAAAGACGTGGTGCGCGAGATGAATCGTCTCGGAATGCTCGTTGACGTTTCGCACGTTTCGGACAAGACCATGAGTGACGCGCTCGATGTCTCCACCGCGCCCATCATCGCCTCGCATTCCTCCGCCCGCGCACTCGCAGACCAGCCGCGCAACATCCCGGATGATCTCCTGCGCCGCATCGCCAAAAACGGCGGCGTCATCCAGGTCAATTTCTACACGCCGTTTCTTGACCCGAAAGCTATCGCCGCCAACGCCGAGCGCAGCAAGAACCCGCAGTACAGAGCGCTGACCGCAGAGCTTGAGCGCAAGTACAAGGACGACCCGGAACGTCTCGGTGAAGAAGAGGACAAACTCGACGCGCAGTTTCCACTGCCGCCGACGCCCGTCTCCATTCTCGTTGACCACATTGACCACATCGTCAAAGTCGCGGGCATAGATCACGTCGGCTTAGGCGCGGACTTCGACGGCGCGACAGACATGCCCGAAGACGCAAAAGACGTTTCCATGCTTCCCAACATCACTTACGAATTGTTGAAGCGTGGTTACAGCGAGCGTGACATTCGCAAGATACTCGGCGAAAATTTCCTGCGCGTCTTCGCCGAAGCCGAGAGCGTCGCGCGTAAACTCAGCCGTAATATCAGTGGCGACGGCAGCTTGCGTCGCATTAACTTGACACAGCAGTGATACGGCAACGATTGGCTTCAAACAATGGTCTTGCTCAACATGCACAAGCTATTCATCACCGGCGGCGCGGGTTTCATCGGCTCCGCCTTCGTCCGGCTGGCGCTCGCAGAGTTTCCCGACTGCGTAATTACAAACTTCGATGCGCTCACTTATGCCGGAAACCTGGACAACCTCGCGGGCTTAGACGAGAGCCGCCATCGCTTCATACGCGGCGACATCGCAGACCGCGAAGCCGTCGCCGCAGCGCTCGACGAAGGCACAGATGCCATCATCAACTTCGCCGCCGAATCGCACGTTGACCGCAGCATCGCTTCCGCGCATGAATTCCTGCGAACGAATATTCTTGGCACACAGGCGCTGCTTGACGTTGCGCGCGAGCGCAAGGTGCGCCGCTTCGTGCAGATTTCAACTGACGAGGTGATGGGGAGTCTGCCGGAAGATGAGAGCGCGTTCTTCACCGAAAGCTCGCCGCTCGCTCCCAACAATCCTTACGCGGCCTCGAAAGCTGCGGCAGAGCATCTGGTCAATGCCGCTCATCACACCCACGGTCTCGATACAGTCATCACACGCTGCGGCAACAACTACGGCCCGCGCCAGTTTCCCGAAAAATTTATCCCGCTCGTCCTCTCCAATGCGCTTGAGGATCAACCCATTCCGCTCTACGGCGACGGGCGCAATGTCCGCGATTGGATTTACGTTGACGACCATTGTCGCGCTGTGCTGGCTGTCCTCAAGCGCGGGCGTGCGGGCGAGGTCTATAACATCGGGGCGCGCAACGAGCGCCGCAACATTGATGTCGCCCTTGCCATCCTCGACGCGCACGGCAAACCGCACACGCTGATCCGGCATGTCAAAGACCGGCTCGGCCATGACCGTCGTTATGCGCTCGAACCATTGAAAGTGGAGCGCGAACTCGGTTGGCAACCCGTCGAGACTTGGGAGAGCGGGCTGCACAAAACATTTCGCTGGTATGCCGACAACAGCGCGTGGCTCAAGCGTGCGCGGAGCGGCGCGTACCGCGACTACTATGAGCGACAATATGGAACGGAGATGAGCGCGCGTTGAAAGTCCTGATTACCGGCGCGCGAGGAATGGTCGGTCGCGCCGTCGTCGAACAATGTGCCGCACAGGGCGATGAACTCTTCGCGCACGACCGCGAGAGCCTGGACATCACGAATCACGAAGCTGTCAAAATTGCTTTCGAGCGTGAGCGCCCTCAAGCCGTCATCAATTGCGCGGCATGGACTGACGTTGACGGCTGTGAGAGCGATCAGCAAAGAGCTTACGCGGTCAATGCTCGCGCGGTAGCAAATCTGGCTGCGAGCAGTCGTCATGTCGGCGCTGTTTTTGTCACCATCTCTACGGATTACATCTTCGATGGCCTCAAAGAAGGATTCTATACGCAGCGTGATGATCCGAACCCGACGAGCGTTTACGGGGCGGCTAAACTTGAAGGCGAGCGGCTGGCGCAGGCTGCTTCGGCACGCACGATCATTGTGCGGACGGGATGGATTTTTGGGATGGGCGGACGCAATTTTTTAAGTGCCGTCATCGAACACGCGCGGCGTGGCGAGCGTCTGAAGGCAATCAGCGATGCCTACGGGACTCCAACCTTTGGCGACGATCTGGCGAAACGCCTGCGCGAATTAGCCCGACTGGATATTCCGGGCATCTATCATGTTGTCAATAGCGGAGCGGGAGTCAGTTACGAAGAGTTCACCCGCGCCGCTCTGAAAGCCGCGCACTGCGGCGAGGTTGAGATTGAAAGCGTGAGCTTCGATGATTTGCACAGACCCGCACAGCGTCCGCGCAACTCGCGCCTGCGCTGTCTCCTGTCCGAAGCTCTCCGATTGCCCGCGTTGCCGGATTGGGAGCAGGCGGTGACTATTTTTGCGGCGCAGTCTTTCAAGTAAAAGCTGTCCGGGCAGCCTTTTTTTGCTCTTTAATGACTTGTCTTCCCGTCTGTCTCTGGTATGATGCTTTACTGTTTGTGCCCCGCGTGGTTAAGTTTCTGACAGTCTGTTGAAGTAATTATGATGTCTCAAGATAATCGCCTCCTACCGTTAACCCATGGCAATCTGGATCGGCCCTTAGCCGATCTGACCCAATCTAAAAAAGATTATGGTGTATCCGCGTCTGACCCGACGCATTTGCGCGACTACCTGGCTGTAGTTCTCAAACGCAAGTGGTTGATCCTGAGCCTGGTGGTGGTGGTCACATCGCTCGTGACGGTGCAGATGTATCGTCAGCCTCCGATCTATCAGGCTGAGACGACGATTCAGATTGAGCCGAAGGCGAAGAGTCTGATCCAGACGAAAGAGCTAATCCTCAACACCGGCAACGACCAGACCTACTGGAACACGCAACTCAAGCTGCTTGAGAATCCACAACTGGCGCGCCAGGTCATCATTGCCCTTGATCTCCAGAACAACCCACAGTTTTTTGAGGGACAAACCAGCAGTAGTTTCTTCGGCGGCATCCGTCGTCTCTTTTTCGGGGATAAGCCCGCGCCCGCGCATGTTGACACGTCAGTGCCGGAGGTGGACAGCACGAACGTCAACGCCGATCAACTGACGCCTGAACAACTGGAGCGGCTTGAGCCTTATGAAGACGCCCTGCGGGGAAATCTGACAGTCGAACCTGTTGAAAAGACGAATCTGGTCGTGATCCGTTACCAACACAACAATCCGGTCATCGCCATGAAGGTGGCTGACACGTTCGCTCACGTCTTCATGTATAACGACCTTCAGCATGAGACTCAGGGAATACAATCGGGTTCGACCAAGCTTGCCAACCAGATCGCAGAGTTGCAACTCAAGATCAGTCAGGGCGAAGAACGATTGGTCAATGATAAGAATAGGGTTGGGATTCCGATTAGCACAGCCAAGGGTGTGGACCTCACAAGCGAGCGGGTTGGCACTTACAGCGCTCAGTTGCTCGCGGCTGAAGAAGCGCGAAAAAAAGCGCAGGCTGCTTACGATGCGGCGCGAACCAGCCCTGATGTCTGGTCAGTTCCAGAGGTGCAGGAAGATAAGGGTGTTCAAAGGCTGCGTGAGAAGATTGGGGACTTGGAAGAGAAAAGAGCGGCACTGCTGAACAAATATACGGAGGCGTGGCCTGAAGTCAAAACAATCGAGGAGCAGATCAAGCAGGTTCAATCTCAACTCGACAAAGCTCCGCGCGAGATCATCACGTCCCTGAAACTGAAGTATGAAGCTGCCCTCGCTAACGAGCAAAAATTGAAACAGGATTATCTCGGTTCGCGCGGCGAAGCCCAGCAGCAAGGTAAAGCCGCGATTGAACTCGACAATATCAATCAGGAACTTGTAACCAACAAGCAACTCTTAAACACGCTGACTCAGAAACAGACCGAACTGAGTCTGACTTCAAACGATAGCGTCGGCAATGTCAGTATCTCCACGCCCGCCCGTTTGCCTAAAGACCCGATTGGGCCGGCGCGCTCGCGCAATATCATCGTCGCTTTTCTGTTGAGCTTAGGCATTGGGATCGGCCTGGCCTTCCTGCTCGATTATCTGGACGATACGCTGAAATCAATTGAAGACGTTGATCGTTACATCCATCTCCCGGCGCTGGCCTTGATTCCGGCGCTGCGCAACGAGCGCGGGCGCTTAAAGAGCAAAAATCCTGCTCCGAGCGATGGCAAAGAAAGTACAGCGCTCGCGCTCATTGAAGACGTGCGTTCGCCCGTCACTGAAGCCTATCGTCACCTGCGCACTTCTTTGCTTCTGTCATCGGCGGGTCAGCCGCCGAAAACTATTCTCGTCACGTCGAGCCAGCCTTCCGAAGGTAAGACGACCACGGCGGTTAATACAGCCGTCATCCTGGCACAGACCGGCGTGGAAGTCTTGATTATTGATTGCGACCTGCGCCGCCCGCGTGTTCATACTCATTTCAATCTGTCCAATGCGCGAGGTGTCACGAACTATCTCTCAGGTGATACCGATACGGACACCTTGTTGCAAATATATGAGAAGCTGCCGAACTTAAAGATCATGACCTCGGGGCCGATCCCTCCGAATCCGGCTGAACTTCTCGGCTCCGATGAAATGCGCAAACTCGTCAACAAAATGAGCGAGCGCTTCACGCATATCATCATTGACTCGCCACCCACAATCTCGTTTACGGATTCCTCGATTCTCTCGACGATGGTTGACGGCGTGATGCTGGTGGTTCACGGCGGTAAGAGTTCGCGCGCAGTCGTCCGCCGCGCCAAACAGCAACTCCTCGACATCGGCGCGAACCTCTACGGCGTCGTGCTCAACAATGTGAAGCTGGAAGGTAGTAATAGCTACTATTATTACGGCTACTATTCGAGCTACTACACAACTGATGAGGATGAGGCGCTGGCAGAGGAAGGCACTAAAGCCACCTGAAGCGGCCAGAGCCGTTCATCAAGCCGGAGCGAACGCGCTCGTTAAGCTCTCAGCTTAACCTTGTCGCTGCTTCACGCAACGAGAGGTTGATTGGAGCGGATCACGGTTGAGTGTGACTGAAGGCCAGTATCGCTTCGTCCGTGTGTTCTCATCTATTCATCATCCGGCTCCCCAGCGCGTCTTGTTCTTGAGCAGCGAGCTTTCATTCTTTCGTGCAGCCTGTTCCTGACGCGCAAGCTCAAGATCATGCTCGACCATCAATCGAACCAGCTCCTTAAAATTTACTTTCGGCTCCCAGCCGAGCACACGGCGCGCCTTGCCTGCGTCGCCGAGCAGCAGATCAACTTCCGCCGGACGATAATAGCGCGCGTCTTTTTCGACAGACTCTTTCCAATCCAGATCAAGCAGACCGAAGGCTTCGTCGAGAAAGTCTCTGACCGAATGCGTCTCGCCGGTGGCGATGACGTAATCGTCCGGCTCGTCTGCCTGCAACATCAACCACATCGCCTCGATAAAATCTTTCGCATAGCCCCAATCGCGGCGCGCGTCCAAGTTGCCGAGATAAAGTTTCTCCTGAAGTCCGAGCTTGATTCTCGTCGCCGCCCGCGTGATCTTGCGCGAGACGAACGTCTCACCGCGACGCTCTGACTCGTGGTTGAAAAGTATTCCATTGCAGGCGAAGAGATTGTATGACTCGCGGTAGTTGACCGTGATGTGGTAGGCGTAAGCCTTCGCGCAACCGTAGGGTGAGCGCGGGTGAAAAGGCGTCGTCTCGGTCTGCGGCGTTTCCAGCGCCTGGCCGAACAACTCTGACGAAGAGGCTTGGTAGAATTTCGGACGAATGCCCGCCTCGCGGATCGCTTCGAGGATGCGAACCGTGCCGACGCCGGTCACTTCCGCCGTGTACTCCGGCACGTCGAAGCTGACGCGGACATGAGATTGCGCGCCGAGATTGTAAATCTCTGCGGGTTGAATCTGCCGGAGGATGGTATTGAGCGAGGAAGAGTCGTTGAGGTCGCCATAGACGAGGCGCAGGCGCGTTCCCTCTTCGTGCGGGTCTTGATAGAGATGGTCTATGCGTTCGGTGTTGAAGGAAGACGAGCGACGAATGATGCCGTAAACTTCGTAGCCTTTATCGAGCAGCAGTTCGGTTAAGAATGAGCCGTCCTGTCCGGTGATGCCTGTTATCAAAGCGCGTTTGGTCATCTGCTTGAAAATAGTAGTGGCTTGATTATTAGATGGCACAGCCCCTTCGGGCCGCGCACGGATTTCTGCTACCATAGCTAATGCGGTTGATTTCAGCAAGGAGCGAAAATATCTCTCGCTCGTGATGTCGCATCAGCCAGGTTTTGAGACTCTCGGTCAAATCCGGGCGCGTGTGGCATGACTCAGAAGCCACTCCGACGAATCAATGGAAACACCAAAGAGCGATTTTCCTTACAAACGAATTGTCGTCACAGGCGGCAACGGTTTTCTGGGCCGCTTTCTCGTTGAGAAGCTGAGAGGCTTTTCGGGAGTCGAGGTCTGCGTGCCGCGCAGGCGTGAATATAATCTGGTGCAGGGTGCTGATGTCGAAAGGATGCTCAAGGATTTCAGCCCTGAGATGGTTATTCACTTGGCGGCGGTCGTCGGCGGCATCGGAGCGAACCAGCAGAATCCCGGACGCTTCTTCTACGAAAATCTGATGATGGGCGCGCAGTTGATCGAACAATCGCGGCTGCATGACGTGAAGAAATTTCTTGCGCTTGGCACGGTTTGCAGCTATCCGAAATTCACGCCCGTTCCTTTTCGTGAGGATGATTTATGGAACGGCTACCCGGAAGAGACTAACGCGCCTTATGGACTGGCGAAGAAAATGATGCTCGTGCAGTCGCAGAGCTACAGAAAGCAGTATGGCTTTAACTCGATCTTCCTGCTGCCTGCAAATTTGTACGGGGTTGGCGATAGTTTCGATCTCGAAACTTCGCACGTCATCCCCGCGCTGATTCGTAAGTGCGTCGAAGCGCGGCGCTCTCGTGCACCCTTCATTGAAGCGTGGGGATCGGGCGAGGTCTCGCGCGAGTTTCTCTACGTTGAAGATTGCGCCGAAGGTATTTTGCTCGCGGCGAGAGATTATGATGAGAGCGCGCCCGTCAATCTTGGCACCGGGCGCGAGGTGTTGATTCGTGATCTGGTTGCGATGATCGCGCGCCTGACCGGATTCGAGGGCGAGGTGCGATGGCAAAAGACCAAGCCCGATGGGCAACCGCGCCGCCAGTTGGATGTCACACGCGCATTTGAAAAATTCGGCTTCCGCGCGCAGACTTCTCTTGAAGAAGGATTGCGACGAACGATTGAATGGTACGAAGCTGAAATTGACTCTTAAACTCAGCTTTCAAATAACGACCTCTAACAGTCGGGAAGTCTATCACGAGGAATCCCATGCGCTCTCCAGCGTTGTTATTGCTAGTTCTCACCTGCGCCTTAACTACTGTCGCGCAAACAAACGGCCCCATTCTTATCAGCCAGCCCAACTCAACGAGGGCCATCGCCTTTGACTCCCCTTCTTTTATGACAGAACCCTTCTCGCTCAACTCTCCGACACCCTGGACCGGCGATCCGCGAACACGTGTGCTGCTCTTTGCGCTGAACCTTGCCCTGGCGCCTGGTGAAGATTTATCTGCCATCACAGCAGAGGCTGAAGACGGGCAGCATCATTTGTTCAATCTTAATGTCGAATATCTATCTCCGGTTTCGGGTCAAGAATGGTTGAGTGCGATTGTTCTTAGACTTAACGACAACCTCACTGATAATGGTGATGTGCTGGTGCGCGTAGTCTATCATGGGCTGACCAGTAATCGCCTGCGCCTCGGGATCGGTCATGTGGGCGACGGCCCGCCGGATGATCCCGGTTCTGCTCCGACCCCCGCGCCGCCATATATCGTTAAAGGACAGATTACGATGAAGGGCGTTGGATTCGACGGAGTTTCACTGCTGTTAAGCGGAGGTCAGAGCGGCGCTGTGAGGACGGACAGCACCGGGGCTTATTCGTTTATCCTTAATCAATTTGGGAGCTACAGTGTGACGCCGTCCTTACCCTTTTATGACTTTAGTCCACAAACCATCGCCTTCGACTTTTTAACGGGTAATCATAGCGACGCGAACTTCACCGCTTCAAGAACCACTTACTCAATCAGCGGCCAGCTGAAAGACGTGGACGCATCAGGCATTGCCAACATTCCGGTGACACTGGCGGGAAACTCGAAGACCCAAACCACTATGACCGACGCACATGGCACCTACGCTTTCGCTCAGATAGAGGCCGGATATAGTTATACGGTTACTCCCACAGGTAATAATGTTTTCGTCTTTACAGCACAGAACATTTCAAGTCTGACTTCTAACCTGAACGTAGATTTTCAGGCGACGCGGCAGACCTACTCGATTAGCGGGCATGTCCTGGAAGGAGCAAGGCCGATCAGCGGTGCGACGGTCACCTTGAGTGGCTGGGCGGCGGCCACTGCGGTGACGGACGCCAATGGTTCTTATCTCTTCCAGAATCTTCAGGCGGGCCGCAATTACATGGTCAAAACGGCGAAGACTTATTTCGACTTTGTTCCGCCAAGCCGGGCAGTTGAAAACATCCAGAGTAATCAAACAATTGATTATCAGGGAACGCCGACTTATAACTTAATCGGGCAGGTCACGGACGAACAGGGTCATGGCTTAGGCGGCATGATAATGACGCTGACCGGCGCGGAGTCCAGCGTTGTTCAGACAGCCAGCGACGGCACATACTCCATCATCGCGCACACGACGGGCGATTACACTCTGACCGCCTCTGCCGATCAGAACTACTTTACATTTTCTCCGGCAACTCAGAATCTTCCGAATCTTGACGGCGACCGTTCAGTTAATTTCCGAGGAACGCTCTCGCTTGCGACCGCTCTCCCTTACGTCCTCGAATATGATGGGACGCCCGAGACGGTTGATTGCGGTCCTTTCTGGTCGGATATACCTCTCGGACATTTCTTCTGGGAGGTCTGGGGACAACCCGGCAAAGACGCCGCAGCCACCTACATGATTTCAGATGGCTACGGCGGCGCTCACGCCCTTCTCTTCGGTTTCGCCTTCTACGGGGCGAACGAACCTGATCGTTACGAGCTTTTCGGCGATGTCTGGGATGGCTCACAGGTGATTTTTTTCAGTAGTGACGAAGGGCCGGCAGTTGGTGAGTGGGGACACTTCGGCGTCGGTTGGGATGGCCGCCAAATCATCACTTACTTCAATGGGGTGCCGGTCGGGCGCGTTCCGTTTAGCGGGCCGAGACGGACGCCCGGTTGGTTAGGCGGTGGTGGGAGATTGCTCATCGGAGGCTCTGACCATAACAATCTGATCGGGCATCTCGCGCAAGTACGCGGTTATGAGGATCGAAACCCGCGCGAGGATAGTTCGGTGACAGCCAGTTTCTCGCCCGAAGCAGTCTTCAGTAGAGGAGGTGAGTATCTCGGCTACTTCTTCCGTCCGTCGCAGACTATCGCTGATCTGTCGAATTACTATCGAGGGCAAGTGCATCGCGGACAACTTCGCGGCACTTTGTATCCATACGGCCTGCTTTATGATTGCCCTGGCTGCCCTTTGCCAAAGTTTGTGGTGGACCCGACCGCGCCGACGTTTTTAAGCTCGCCCGTCAATAACAGCGCGCCGGTCGCGGCTAGGCTATCACCGCCGTCAAGTGCACTTATTTTCGACTCGTTCTCGCGCGCCAACTCCACTTATACACTGGGCAAGGGCGGGCTGGGATCAACAGAAGCCGGAAGCCAAGGATCGCAACTATGGCAGACAAGCAAGACCTCCACCGGCCTGGAGCCTTTTGGTATTCTCAATGGACGCGCAGTGCTGCTGGCAAACGAAATGGCTCTGGCCTGGGTACGGACAGGCTCGTCGAGCAGCAATCTTGATATTCAGGTGAGCAGACACGCTGGAACGTGGGGAAGTGGCTTCGATACCGGCCTCGCCTTCCGCGTCAGCGATAGCCAGAACTTCTTCTTTGCCTATACGAGCGGTGGCGAGAATGATCCGGCACGCTCCAGAAAACTGACAGTCGGATATTATCTCAATGGCGTGCGAACTGACCTGGCAACAAATGTCAGCCTGGAGGGTAACTGGACTGTGTTCGAGGTTGCCGGCAAGAGCAACGGGCAAATCAGTGTGCTCATAGATGGAGTATCGGTTTACTCAGTTACCAGCAGCGTCTTGGTTAATGCCACGGGTGCAGGGCTGTACAGCAACGGACCGGGTCTGGGACTTCTTAACCGATGGGCTAATTTCACTGTTTATAATACTCCCTGAAAGTCTGCTTAACGGTGCTGAGAGTAAGATGTGATTGAAGTGGCCTCAGAGCGATAGGAATCAACGCCACACTCTCATTTAATTCAGACTCTTGATAATTTTACTGGCCTTGCCTACCAGGATGATGGCCTGTGGGACATTGTCCACGTAAGTATTTCTATCTGATGCTCCGATCTCGGCGATCACCGTATTACCAAGTGGTGAGCGCGGATCAACCGTCACAGAATTAAATGCAAATCTGTTATCAAAGCTATTGATAAAATTAACCGCCTCGATTCCACCTGTTCCGGTGGAGACTATTTTATTCTTCTCAATCGTATTCCCCTTGGCATTCTCTGTTCTCAAGCCGGAGGCTGAGGTTCTGGTGATCTCATTATCAGTAACAGTCGTATTAGACGCGCCTGCCAGGTAAATCCCGACGTGAATATTACCCGCATAGTTTTCACGCAGTGGCCCACCGATAATGCGATTATGCGCGACACTGACGGGGCCGAAGTCCACTACTCCAACATTATTCTGAACGAGGATTCCATTACCATGTTGAAAAGGCGAATTGGTACTATCAATCAGATTGTCGTTGATCGAGATGAAAGAGGCCGCGTCGCTTGCCGTGTTCGGCTCAACGTCTATCGGCGTGACGCCTTCGCACGGATTATTGCCACAAATTTTCCCGGCACCGAGGAAGGTGTTAAAGCGAAACGTGATGTGCGACCCGTTCACCACATTCAAATTTTGTGAGGCGACGCCTTCAAAGGCGCAGTTTTCAACAATCCAATCTTCGGCATGTTTGCCGGTCAGCCCCGTTCCTCCGGCTGAGATGCCCAGGCAACTGGTACTTTTCAGCTTCACGTTATAGATGTGTACGTGATGCGCGTTGCCTAATTCAATCGTTGAGTTGACACCTCCCTCAGCCCTGGTATTCGAGCCTTCGATAGTGAAGCCAGCGATCTTTATATTGCTGATAATACCTACTCCCGAATAACCCTTTTCCGTCGTTGCGACTCCTGTTGATTGAATACAGATATAGGCATTGGGCGGTTCAACCAGCACAGTCTTCTCCTCGCCTTCACCATAGACAGACGTATTATCTTCCAACATGATGACGCCTCGCCAACGATTACCTTCCGGGTTCAGAAGTGAAAAGCGTCCGTTGCCGAACTTGAGAGTATGCCCGGCAGAGATGTGAACTTGAGTAGAAATCTCCCCGCGTGTATCCACTATTATCCATCCAGCTTTCGTGCCGAGCGCTTTGTCCGCGGCATTGATTCGAGACCCTAAATCTCCGGCCTGATAGCTGGAAGTCCTGACAATTAGACCCGAAGGAGAGGGCACTTGGTTTGATGAAGAAGTTGGAGTCGGTGTCGAAGATGACGCGCGCTGAGTGCGCCCTCGCTGTGTGGACACCAACTGAGGAAACATAATTAAAAGCAGAACTGTCAGGCAAATGGTCAGACAACGGCGCTCGATAGGATTCATGGTCGTTCCTTTCTGGATTCTCGGAAAAGCACTCTCACCTGGAAACCCTCGCTTATCTTATGGGAAGACAAAAGTTTGAATGGCGTGACCAGCAGCCGGTTGCTTTTAACACCAGGTAAAAAACGAGTGCCTTAGTGAATCAATGTTTGAGAAATTTGCAGCCTGGAGCAAGTACCCTCATGCCTTCTGATCTGTGTCTTCAGTTTCGCCCTACATGATATACTTCACATTGCGACACGAAGTAAATTGACCTGGCTTAAGCCAAACGTCTTTTCATTCACTCATGCGCTCAACTAACACATCTCCAGACATTCTAACGGGCACGGTCAAAGGCCCCGGCGAGTTGCCACACGAATATCTTTTCATCACGGCTGACAACGCGCGCACGCGCATCGGCGAGTTCGTTTATTACGTCGCGCGCGATGGAGCGGATGAGCGGCACATCATCGGCAATATCACCTCGCGTCGCTTAGTGCGTAATCTGCCGGACGTATTTCTCTCCGACCCGGAGATTTCGCCATCCGTCGTTTCGTCTCTCATCGGTCTCAATTCAGATTGCGGCGAGCTTTACGAAATCACTGTCGAAGCAATCGGCTACTTCAGCCGCGTACTCGGCGATTTCGTCAACCCGCGCATTCCGCCAAATCCGGGCGATGCAGTCTTTCTCGCGTCGTCGGAAACACTCGCGGGCGTGCTCTCGCCGCGACGAATGCAGGATGTCGGCTCGGCTCACATCGGAAGTCTCTTGACGCGAAGCGAAGGTGAAGTACCCGTCGTGCTCTCGATCAAAGATGTCGTCTCAACGCACCTTGCCATCCTCGCTTCGACGGGCGCGGGAAAGTCGTACACGGCGGGCGTGCTCGTCGAAGAGTTGATGCTGCCATACAATCGCGCCTCCGTGCTCATCGTTGACCCGCACGGCGAGTATGACACGCTGCGCTCGATAGAAGGCGACGCGCGTTTCCACAGCGACGCCGACGACTACCAGCCCGAAGTCAAAATCTTCACGCACGACCGCATTCGTGTGCGTGTCTCAACACTCACCGAAGCGGACATCAAGTATCTTCTGCCCGAAGGCACGTCCGACAAGATGCTGCACTATCTTTCGCAGGCTTACAGAAAATTGACTGCGGGCGAACGCGGCGAGCGCGGACTGTGGGGCTATCAGGATTTGCGCGACGCCGTAACATCAGAGAAATATGGCGAAGATGACGGGCGCGGAAGTGGCGGCAACGTCGGCTCGATTGACGCGCTGCTCTGGCGTCTCGACAATCGCTTTGATCGCCCTGATTCAATCTTCTCCGATCACGAACACATCCCGCTCGATGAATTATTCAAGCCAGGACGTTGCACCGTCCTTCAACTTTCAGACATCGAACAGAACGAGCAACAGGTCGTCGTCGCAACGCTCCTGCGCCGCGTCAACAAAGCGCGCGTGGCGACCGTGCGCGAAGAGGCGCTGGCAGGAACTGACAGCTATCTACCTTATCCTGTCTTCACACTGCTCGAAGAAGCGCACCGCTTCGCGCCCGCAGGCCAGACGGTTGTCTCGACAAACATCCTCAAGCAGATACTTTCAGAAGGCCGCAAGTTCGGCGTCGGTATCGGACTCATCACGCAGCGTCCCGGCAAGCTCGATCAGGACGTGCTCTCGCAGTGCATGACGCAGATCATCATGCACATCGTCAACCCGATTGACCAGGACACGGTTGCGAAGTCCGTCGAAGGCGCAGGCCGTCAACTGTTGGACGAGCTTCCGGCGTTGACGAAAGGACAGGCCGTCATCTCAGGCGTCGGCGTCAACACGCCCGTGATGTGCCGCGTGCGCGAACGCATCACACGACACGGCGGCGAGACCTTCGACGCGCCGCAAGAATGGGCCAAGTGGCACACTGCGGAAGAGCGTGAACATCGCCAGCAGGACAACGCCGTGCTGGTCAAGCCTGATGCCGGGAAGAAGACGGAGAAAGTGCGCGGGATACGGATTTGACTATCCACGAAATCACACGAAATAGACACGAAACAAAAGCGATCTCTCTTCGTGTTGTTTCGTGTGGCTTCGTGGATAGTTTCAGTCTCTTTCTCTTATCTCGAACTCAGGTTAGTATATTCTTGATTGAGACTATCAAACATGAGCCAGCAAATTACCATTGAGGTTTCCGAACAGGTCGTGCGCCAGGCGACGCAGGTGGCAGCGCAAACTGAGCGCAGTGTGGAAGAAGTGTTGGCTTCCTGGTTAGAATCTGTCATTACCGAACTGCCTATCGAAGAATTGTCTGATGATGAAGTGCTCGCTTTGACTGAACTGCATTTCACAGATGAGCAGCAAGCTACTTTGAGTGATCTGCTGGCTCAGAATCAAGAAGGCACGCTCGATGCCGAACGACAAAAGCATCTGGATGAACTGATGCGACTTTACGAGCATGGTCTGTTGCGAAAATCTCAAGCCCTGCGTGTCGCCGTGCAGCGCGGACTCCTCGCGCCGCTTCAGGCATGAAGCTCCCGCAAATCTCAGAAACACTCCGACGGCGTGTGCGCGAGGCCGCGCGTCACCGTTGCGGTTATTGCCTCAGCCCGCAACGTTTGGTGATGGGCACACTCGAAATTGAACATCTTGTGCCGCGCTCTCAAGGCGGAAGCGATGAAGAGGATAATCTGTGGCTCTCATGTAGTCTCTGCAACCGCTATAAAGGCGCACAGACTTCCGCGCTTGATCCGCTCACCGGCAACACTGCGCAACTCTTCAATCCTCGTCATGATAGTTGGAGCGACCATTTTCGATGGAGTGCGGATGGGGTCAGAATTGAGGGACTCACAAATACAGGGCGAGCTACAGTCGAAGCTCTCAAACTGAATAATGAGTTGGCTGTTGAAGTGCGACGGAACTGGGTACGAGCCGGATGGCATCCGCCTGAAGTTGAAAGCTGAGGAATTGGGCGTATGGATCAGTACCGTCTGCGGTAGCGGGCGGGTCTTTGCGAGCCAACACACCCGCCCGTACCGCAGACGGTACTGGTCTGTAATTACACTCCTTACTTCTAACGTCGCGCTTCAAAGATACGGTTGAATGGCGTCTCAGTTGCGCGCCGAAACTCTTTGAAGCCGCCTGCCATGACTGTTTCGCGCAGTGCTTCTTCGGTTGCGACTGCGCCGAGCGCGGGGCCGCCGAGGGCGAGCGAGTTGGCTGTGCAGCAGAGCGTTGATGCAGCAGAGAAGGTGCGACCGATAGGATTGATGTTCTCTTCGACGGTGTTGCCAGCCATCGGTTCGACGATGAGCGCGCTGCCGTCTGCGGCGAGAGTTTCGTAGGCGCGACGGCTCGCGCCGACGGGGTCGCCCATGTCGTGCAGGCAATCGAAGAAGGCGATCATGTCGTAGCCGCCTTCAACTTTGGGAAAGTCGCTGGCGTTCGCCACCTCGAAGCTCACGCGATCATCAACGCCCGCTTCCTTCGCCGCCTCGCGTGCGTGTTTGATTGAAGGCTCGTGATTGTCGAAGCCGTAGAAGCGTGAGTTTGGATAAGCCTTCGCCATGATGATGGTCGAGGCTCCGTGACCGCAGCCGATGTCTGCGACACGCCCGCCCGCTTTGAGTTTCTCTTCGATGCCTGTCAGTGACGGAATCCATGAGGCGACCAGATGCGCCATGTAGCCCGGACGAAAGAATCGCTCCGTGCCGACGAAGAGGTCTGGATCATGCTCGCCCCAGAGCATCCCGCCGCCGTTGCGAAACGCTTCCATGATACGCGGTTGCGCCTGCGTCATGGCCTTGATGACGTAGAAGCCGCCGCCGACGTAGAACGGACTGCTCTCGTCCGTCAGTGCGACTGTCTGTTCGGGAGAAAGCGAGTAACGACCGCTCTCAGGATCGTATTCGACGTAGCCGCTCGCGGCCTGGTTAATCAACCACTCGCGCACGTAGCGTTCGGTCGTGCCCGTGCGCTCTGCTAATTCGGCGGGCGTCATCGGGTCAGCATTAGCCATCGCCTGATAAAGCCCCAGCCTCTGGCCGATATAAACGAGCGACGAACTCAAGGCCGCGCCGAAGTCGCCGACCACCTTGCCCAGAAAATTATTGAGCTTCTCTTCGTTAATAGGTTTTGCTGCCATGCTGGAAGACATACGTGTGCTCCTCATTTTGAATAGAAATTTCTTTCACGTCGGGATAATGTCGAGCGAGGTTTTTGACGAATGTGGTTGTAATTTAATTATCGAGATAAGTCAAATGATTGGCCGCAGAGAAATTCTGATAGACGTTCCTTCCACTTGCGGATGTCGTTGTTGCGCGACGCAGGCGTGCGGCCTCGACCCACTCGTCCCACTCCGCGCCGTATCCCACGTAATGAATCTTGTACTGCGCGCCTCTGGTTTCTAGGATGATAGCCGGATACCAATCGCCCTGCCATTCAACTTCCACGCGCGCGCCAGATTGCCTCGACTGTGCCGCCGTTCTCTTCGTCACGTCCGCCAGGATCGTCTCCGGCGAGAAGTCGCGGGTCGTTGTAAACGATGTGCGCTGGTCTTCTTTGGACAACATGCGCGCTCTGGCGTAATGCGCTAATTCTGATAACTCGATTTCTCCATCCTGATTCTGATCTATCTTCGAGTTGCCTTTGAAGCCGCTAATCAGGGCTTCTGTGAATGTCCAGTTGGCTGTCGAGAGCGAGTCGGAACGCGCGGAGGTCAGCACGGCGTAAGCGAGTGCTGTTCTTCTCTTCGCAGCTTCGACGGCGAGCGCGCCGGAATAACAACAATCGGCTGTGAGCAGCACGCGCGATCCCTTGAAGTTGCGTTCGATGATATTGAAGATTGACTTGACGGAAAGGGCTGTGCGGGCTAAATCATCGCCGTCCGCATCGTAGTTGGCGAAGTAGGTCGCGCCACCGTCGTCCTGCGCGCCGTGACCCGTGAAGTAAAAGATGAGCATGTCGCCTTCCTGCGCGCGTGCGAGAAGGCGTGCCATCGCTCGCTGGATGCGATCTTTCGTCGCCTCTCTGTCTTTGAGAAAGAGAATCTGATCGCGTGGAACTCCCGCTTGCTTGAAGAACTCGACGAGTTCGGCGTCCTTGCGTCCCTCTTTGGGAAATGAATCGAACGAGTCGCTATCCTGCCATTCAAGGATACCGACAGCGACGACCCATGTGCGAGACGGTTGCCAACTCTGATTGTTACCTTGGGCAGCGGCCTGTGCCGAAGCGCCGATGAGCGAGATGAAGAGAATAGTAATGAATCTTTTGATGCGCGACATGAAGTTTCCCCTTCGTTTGATTTAGGAGAGTTGCTTTCAGGATTTGAGACGCCCGTCCTGCCGCCTCGAATTACACGGGCAATACGATTGGCGAGATAGATTTTGCCGACGTGTCAGTACCGCCCGTGCCGATTGTAGATTGCGGATTGCGGATTGAGAAAAGCAAGAAGGCAGAAGGCAGAAAGCAGCCAAAGCATTTTTCTTGCCCTCTGCCTTCTGCCTTGTGCCTTTTGCTTTCTGTTCTCTTAAATCCGCAATCCGAAATCCGCATTCCACAATTGAATCATCCGGCTCTACAAAAACTGCACACGCTCTGCTACTATACGGGCGCATTTCATATCTCTTAACAAACGATTTGACGAGTCGGATTCCCAGCCGAAACTTCATCTACAGGAGAGCACCTAAATGGAACACGAGTTGAGAACAGAGCGTGAGCTGTCATTAGACTTCCTGCGCGTCTGTGAGGCGGCGGCGATTGCTTCGGCGCGCACGATGGGACAGGGCGACCGTAAGTATTCCGATCATGTTGCCGTCGAAGCGATGCGCGAAGTGATGGACACCGTGCCGATGCGCGGGCGAATCGTGATCGGCGAGGGCGAGCGCGATGAAGCGCCCATGCTCTACATCGGCGAAGAGGTCGGCGGCGCGGGCGCAAGCGCAGAGGTGCGCGCTTCCTTCCCGGAAGTTGACATCGCCGTTGATCCGCTCGAAGGCACGAATCTCTGCGCGCTCGGAGCCAACAACGCCATCGCTGTGCTGGCGGCGGCTGAACGTGGCGGACTACTCAACGCGCCCGACATCTACATGGACAAGATTGTCGTCGGCCCCTCGTGTCGCGGCGCTGTGAGTATTGACGCGCCCGTCAAAGATAACTTGAAGAACATCGCCAAAAGTCTCGGACGCGACATCACAGACCTGACCGTCATCACACTTGAACGCTCGCGCCACAAAAAACTTATCAACGACGTGCGCGAAGCAGGTGCGCGCATCCGCTTAATCTCCGACGGCGATCTTTCGGCGGGCATTTCGGCTGCCGTCGCGGGCACAAACATTCACGCGCTGATGGGCATCGGCGGTGCGCCGGAAGGCGTCATCACGGCGGCGGCGATGAAGTGCTTGAACGGCGAGATTCAGGCCAAGCTGGTTTTCGATGCGGAGCGTCTGGGCGTGGATCGTGACAAAGTGCCCGCGCGTGACGAAGTTCTGGCGCGTCTTGAGGAGATGGGCATCACAGACCCGGACAAAATTTACAGCACGGATGATCTCGCGCCCGGTAAAAAGATCATCTTCGCCGCGACGGGCGTGACCGATGGCGCGCTCCTGCGCGGAGTCCGCTTCTTCGGCTCAGGCAAACGCACACACTCGCTCGTGATGACCACCGAATCAAGGCATATCCGCTTCGTTGATACCGTCCACGTCGAAGGCGGCCCGGATGCGGTAATTAGATTTTAGGGATGAGGGATTATCTAAGGGATGAGGGATGAGGGATGAGGGATGAAAGGGAACGAGGAGGTCTAAACTCTGAACGCGGGATGAAAGACCCTTGCTTTTCAGAGCATCACTCATCGTTCAGCACTCATCGTTTTACTTCATCCCTCATCCCTCATCCCTCAGCCCTCATCATTGTCTGGGCGATCATGGTGGCGGTGACGCTCCTTTTTGTGAGCCTAATCGTCATCGCGCCCGTGGCGCTCGCGCATGGACACGATTCGACGGCGCTCGTCATCTACAATTCATTCAGCAAGTTTTGTCATCAGATTCCCGAACGCTCGTTTTATCTTGACGGGCATCCGTTCGCCGTCTGCGCGCGTTGCACTGGAATCTACTTCGGCTTTGCGGCGGGCGTGCTCTGTTATCCGCTCGTGCGATCTCTCAAACAAAGCGATGCGCCAGCGCGTCAGTGGCTGCTTATCGCACTTGTGCCGACCGCTCTCGATTTCGCGTTAGATTTTTTCGGCGTCTGGCAGAACACGCACTTGTCACGCTCCTTAACGGGCGCGCTGCTCGGCGCGGTGGCTGCTTTCTATGTTGTGCCCGGTCTGCTGGCCTTGAGCCGCATGAGATTCAGACGCACTGCATAGTGGATTTTCTGGTTAAAGGCGTAAAACAAGATGAATGACAAGCTGAGATCGGCAATCATCGGTGGTGTCGTCATAGGGTTGTTGTCCGGCATTCCCTACGTGAGACTTGGCAATGTGATTTGCTGCCTGTGGGTCATCATTGGTGGCGCGCTCGCTTCATATCTCTACATCAAAAAATCTCCGACGCCGGTCAACATCGGCGAGGGCGCGATGATCGGCGCGATTGCCGGAGCTATCGGCATTGCGGTCGAATTGATCGTCGGCGTTCCTCTGATAATCTTAACCGGCAACCCTGAATCAAAGTTCCTACTTGATCTGGTAGAACGTGTTGACCCGCAGAGAGCCGAGTCTCTCCGACAAACGATAGCAGAAGCGATGAGCAGGCCATTCCTTGAGCAACTCTTTTATGCAGTTTTCTCCTGGGGAACGCTGCTCACACTCCTGATTACAGTTGTGTTCGCAATGGTCGGTGGCCTCATCGCAATCCCGCTCTTTGAGAAACGTAAGGCGGACGCTGGCCCACCGCCACCACCACCATACTTCGGCGGCACACCGGGCGACATTTACGCGCCGCCACCTCCTCCACCGTCCAGTGGCTACGGGACGGATGCTTGATTTTGATACCGCTCTTGATCTTTAGAACTTTCTTTGACTACGATAGGCTATGAGCAAACAGATCATCACTGCCTCTCCTGACGTAATGGGCGGAACTCCAGTCTTCGCAGGAACGAGGGTGCCTGTCCAGACTCTTCTTGATTACCTCAAAGCTGGTGAATCAATTGACGATTTCCTGGACGGGTTTCCGACCGTCACCAGAGAGCAGGTCATCGCCTTCCTTGAGGAAGCTGAAGAGCAAATAATCAAGATGGTGGCGTGACGTGAATCTTCTTCTTGACGAGTGCGTTGACCGGCGTTTTATCAAAGAATTAGGAACGGTACATATTGTTAAGACAGTGCCGCAGAAAGGCTGGGCAGGCATCAAGAACGGGGAACTTTTGAAACTTGCAGAAGCGGAATTCGACGTTCTCATTACTGTTGATCGAAACCTGACGTTCCAACAAAACCTACCGAAATTCAACATCGCTGTTTTAATTTTGCGTGCGCCTTCAAATCGGCTGGCAGATTTGAAGCCTCTTGCTCCGAAGGTTCTCTCTATCTTACCCACACTGGTCAAGGGCAAGGTTGAGAGCATAACTGCCTGACATCAGAAACCAGCGCCGCCTTTGTCTCGGGCATCCGTTAAGTTACAATCAGCGTCTTACGTGATGGGCAGCGCGAGATGCGCTGCTCGTTTTCTGTGATGGTGATAAGCAATGGTCGGAGCTAAAGTGACAGATAGAATTCTCTTCTGACCTTCGGCTCCTGACTCCTGACTTCTTAAACGAAATGGCTCTCCAGACGCTTGCATCGCTCTCGGCTTCCGGCGACATCTGTAACAGCTTTCCGAAACTCTGCGAGGTGATCGAGAAGGCAACTTCAAACGTCAGCACGGCCTATCGCCTCGATAGCTTTGACTGGACGATTCTGATTCTCTACTTCAGCGTCCTGACGATGCTCGCCATCTACGGCGGCTATCGCGTCAAGCAGGTGATAGACTTCTGGCGTTATCGCAAACTCACGCCGCAGCCCGCGGGCCATTTCAGCGAAGAAGAGCTGCCGCGCATCACCGTGCAGCTTCCGCTCTTTAATGAAATGTACGTGACGGAGCGTCTCTTGAAGGCCGTGACGGAGATTGACTACCCGCGCGAGCGTCTGGAGATTCAAGTGCTCGACGATTCGACGGACGAGACTGTCAAGCTCGCCGAAGCGACTGTCGAACATTATCGGCGCGCGGGCTTCGATATTCATTACATACACCGCACAGACCGCACAGGCTTCAAAGCGGGCGCGTTGGAGAACGGTCTGAAGACGGCTCAAGGCGAACTCGTCGCCATCTTCGACGCCGACTTTGTGCCGAAGCCGGATTGTTTACGCAAGCTCGTTGATTTCTTTACAGACCCGCTCGTTGGCTGCACGCAAATGCGCTGGTCGCATATCAACGGCGACTACAATCTGCTGACGCGCCTGCAAACCATCATGCTCGACGGCCATTTCGTCGTCGAACAGACCGTTCGTAATCGCACGGGCGGCTTCTTCAACTTCAACGGCACGGCTGGCATCTGGCGACGCAAGGCCATCGAGATGAGCGGCGGCTGGCAACACGACACTTTAACCGAAGACACAGACCTTTCTTTCCGCGCGCAACTGATGGGCTGGCGCTTCGTGTATCTGCTGGACGAAGATGCGCCGTCGGAAATCCCTGTCGAGATCAACGCCTTCAAAGCGCAGCAGAGACGCTGGGCTAAGGGAGTGATGCAAGTCGGACTGAAACTCTTTCGCAGAATCTGGGCTGCGCCTCTGCCTTTGCGCGTTAAGCTGGAAATGTTCTTTCGTCTGACGGGCAATATCAGTTACCCTCTGATGATCTTGGTCAGCCTGCTTCAATTCCCGCTCCTGCTCGTGCGCTACAACCAGGGCTTCTATCATCTGATGGTCTTCGATGTGCCGTTGCTTTTCTTCTCGACCATCTCGGTGCTCTTCTTTTACGGCACGGGCGTCTGGTATTTAGACAAACGGCGTGGCTTTCGTCTGCTTCATCTGCCGCTCGTGATGGGCTTGGGCATCGGTCTCGCATTCTCGAATGCGCGCGCCGTGATCGAAGCTCTCATCGGCTATCGCACGGAGTTCGTCCGCACGCCGAAGTATCGCGTTGAAGCGCAGACTGATGAAACGTGGAAGCGAAAGAAGTATCAACGCAAGCGCGGGTTGCTGCCGTTGCTTGAGCTTGCTTTCGCAGTCTATTTTCTGCTTGCCATCATGTACGCCGTGCGGATGCAACTGTGGGGCACGATTCCCTTCCTGTTTCTCTTCTTCTTCGGCTACGGCTACATGGGCTTGATGAGTCTCTTGCAGACTGCGAGCGGAAAGCATCTGCAATCATTGCGGCGACCTCTGGCTCCGGGCAGTCGCCCGTGAATATTGTGAGTTAAGACTAGCTCGGCAGAGTTGTAGGGGCAGGGCTTGTCCCTGCCCCTACTTGATTATGAAAAAGTTAAGCTATGCTCTTCTCGCGCTGCTTCTCATCAGCGCGTTCACGTCTCTTCGTTCATCAGCCGCGCCTGATTCAGATTTTTACGACGAGCCGGGCGTGCGCCTGCTCAATCAACCTGTCAGCGAGTATCGCGCGCGAAGGCAAAGGCTGCTCTCTCAAATCAAGGACGGCATCGTCGTCGTTCTCGGCAACGTCGAGGAAGACATGGGCGTCGAGATGCGTTACCGGCAGAACAACTGGATGGCTTATTTGACAGGTGTTCGCACGCCCAACGCTGCCGTGCTGCTCGTGCCGCAAGGTCTGCCGTCCGCGGGCGGCGCGCATGAAATCGTCTTCATTCCGCCGCGCGATCTCTTCGCTGAACGCTGGACGGGCGTGCAACTCGGCCCCGGGCCGGAGGCTGCCAGGACATTCGGCGTCGAGAGCGTGCTTGCCAAAGATGAGCTGTGGGACAAACTGAAAGAGGCTGCGGCGCTGCCCGCTTTCAAGAACGCGCAGGGGCAGACGACGATGAAGCTCTACACCATCGCGCCGCGCAGAGCCAGCAACGGTCACGTCGTCGAGTACGATTTTGTGCAGCGCGTGCATCAGGAATTGCCCGGCGTCGAAGTCGCTTCGGTTGCCAACATCGTCGGCGAGATGCGGCGCGTCAAGTCGTCTGCCGAAATCGCGTTGCTGCAAAAAGCGATTGACATCACGGGCGAAGCGCAGCACGACATCGCGCTCAAACTACGCCCAGGCATGTACGAGTATGAAGTGCAGGCGATCCTCGAAGCCGCGTTCACGCGCAACGGTTCGGAGCGTCCCGGTTTCCCTTCAATCGTCGGCAGCGGTCTCTATTCGACCATCCTCCATTATGAAGAGAATCACAAAAAGATTGATCCGGGTGATCTCGTCGTCTGCGACATCGGCGCGGAGTATTCGCTCTACACTGCCGACATCACGCGCACCTTTCCCGCGAGCGGAAAGTTCACGCCGCGCCAGCGAGAGATTTACCAACTCGTGCTCGACACGCAGTCAGCGGCAGCCGCGCACTGGAAGCCCGGCATGACGAACTTTGACCTGCACCTCTTTGCCGAAGAGTTCTTACGCAAGAGTCCGCTCCGCGCCAAAGACACGGACGGGCGCGAGTACACGATGGATCACTTCTTCATACACGGGCTGGGACACATGCTCGGCATGGACGTGCACGATGTGGCCGACACGCTACAGCCGATGCAACCGGGCGTCGTCTTCACCATCGAGCCGGGAGTTTATATCCAGACCGAAAAACTCGGCGTGCGTATCGAAGACGATTATCTGGTGCTGCCCAACGGCACGCTGCGCAAACTCTCCGGCCAGATACCTTCCGCGCCCGACGAGATCGAGCGCATCATGTCATCAAGAAGGTGACCACAACTTGTCGGAGCGTTCGGCGGCGGGTTTCGGACTCAACAAGAGTTGCAAGCGTGTCCCGTCCGCTCTTGACTCGCCGCTCGTTTTAGCATAGAAGCACTAGAGCCATTCCATTTTTCTTTCGAGGAGCTTTAGCCATGAAGCGAATTATCCTGCTCGCGGCGTGCCTGCTCGCGGCGTCCGCTTGCACGAGCACGCCAGAGTCAAACAATGCGAACACATCAGTTGCTAACACCAACGTGTCCACCAACGCATCGGCCAACGCCAACACAACGGCCTCGCCCAACGCGGAGGCGGGTGACGTTAGTTCTAACGTCATCTCTCAGGAGAAACAGATTTACGACGCGATCAAAAGTAAGAACTCCGACAGCTTCGCCGGGATGTTAACCGACGATTTTATTTACGTCGCGCCGGACGGGATGTATGACAAGGCCGGGACGGTGAACGGCGTCAAGAATCTTGACGTGACAGACGTGACGCTCTCCGACTGGAAAGTTCTGCCGCTCAGTAAAGACGCGGCTGTGGTTTACTACAACGTCACGATGAAAGGCACGAGCAATGGGAAACCGATGCCGGGCACGCCCTTGCGCGCCAGTTCCGCATGGGTTAATCGCGGCGGCAAATGGGTCGGCATCTATCATCAGGAATGTGAAATCAAGCCACCTCCGCCGCCTCCGCCTGCGAGCACCAAGCCTGCGGCGAAAGCGAGTCCGGGGATGTCGTCAATGCCCGCCGCGTGTGGCAATGATGATGCGGTCGCCAGAGAGAAGATGGTCTGGGACGCGCTCAAGAAGAAGGACGCCAACGCCTTCGGCAACTATCTGGCCGATGACGCTATCGAGATTGAATCTGATGGCGTGTATGACAAAGCAGGCTCAATCCAAACTGTCAGCCAGTTTGATTTTTCCAAGTTCACGTTGAGCGATTTTAAGACCATCAATCTTGCCAGCGATGTCGCCCTCGTGACTTACCTGGTCAAAGGAAGCGCTCCCGGCTTCAGCCCGCAAGGCGAGCGGCACACCACCATCTGGGTCAAACACAACGGGAACTGGCAAGCTGAATTCCATCACGGAACTCCCATCATGGCCGCGCCAGCCAAGAAGTAAGACGCAAGCAGGAGTCAGGAGTCAGAATTCAGAAGCCAGAATGCTAAGGCTGAGACCACTTCAACAGATTTTGTTTTTCTTTTCTTCTGGATTCTGACTCCTGGCTTCTGTCTCCTGCTTTTCAAGCCCACACACCCGGAATCGTGGTCGCGCACTGCGGGCATTTACCTGCAGGCGTCACTTTCATCTGCCGGATGATGTAGCCGTAGCGCTCGACGAGGAGTTCATCGCACGTGGGGCAATAGGTGTTCTCCCAGCGTCCGACACGGCCCGGAAGATTTCCGGCGTAGATGTAGCGCAAGCCCGCTTCGCGTCCAATCTCGCAGGCGCGGATGAGTTGTTCGGCAGTCGTGTTGGCGTTCTCCGTCATGTGATAGTCCTGATGAAACGCCGTCACGTGCCAGGGGATGTCAACTGAAACCGACGCGATGAAATCAGCCGCGCGCCTCAACTCATCTTCCGAATCATTAAAGCCCGGAATGACCAGCGTCACGATCTCTTCCCAGAATCCGCGCTCGTGAACCATCTTCACGGTCTCTAAAATATTGTCCACCACGCCGCCGAGTTGACGGTAGTTGCGGTCACTCATTGACTTCAAATCAATCTTGTAGCAATCCGTCCAGGGTCGGATGTAATCGAGAACCTGCGGCGTCGCATTGCCGTTTGAGATAAATGCTGTCTTGAATCCTGCGGGCTTCGCACGCTTGAAAACTTCTACCGCCCACTCAGCCGTAATCAACGGCTCGTTGTAACTCGTCCCGACCAGCGCCGCGCCGTAAGATTTGGCTAACGAAACGAGCCTGTCAGCCGTCACCATGTTCGGAGTAGTGCCTGCTGAATCATCACGTAGTGCTTGCGACGTAAGCCAGTTTTGACAGTTCGAGACCAGGAAGAAGCCTGCGAGATAGTTATGCTCCTCTTCGACCTCCATGTTATAGACATCGCCTTCGTATTCGACAAAAGAGATGTCACGCAACGGGACAAGGTAGAAATCTTTGGTCTCAACTACTTTGCGCGCAATTCCAGTTTTCTCATACCACACCACAGTGTATTGATGCGGCGAGCGTTTGACGGCGCGATTCTGAATCAATCCATGCTCAGGCATTACTGCGTCGTACACTGAGGGCAGATGTCCCAGCTTCAAGGTCAGCCATGCAATACCATAAGCCATCTGGCGCGAAATAGTAGTCACACTGACTTTTCCATTCTCGTAACGATGTCCGTCTCCCTGCACATATGCATCAAGAAATGCTTGAACAACAGGACGGTGTGCATCGAAGAGGATTTGAGGGACACGCTTTTCACCAGATCGTTTTCCCGCCAGCGATTTGAACAAGAGAGCAGCAGAGGATTTGTTTACCGCAACCGCCAGTGTTGTCGAGCGTCGCACTCGCGCGGCTTTCACGCCCAAGCACTTCTGAACCAACTCAATAGTTTCATCAACAAGCTTAGTCTCCGCATGAGAGAAGCTAAAGTTGAGCACATGGCTATTCGGACGATTCTTGTCGCTGCAAATAGAGCCTTCAGCGCAGTAGAGACCAAGCAGCCGCGCCATGTCGAGATTGAGAGGAATTGATAAAGGTATGCCGGGCCGATGCTCATTCGGGAAGCGCACTGTTTGACCTTCAATGATTGTTTCACCTAAACGAAAATCCTGCGCCAGTCCGCGCGCCATCTTGCTGCGGACGTGTCGAATGTAAGAAGCATCTTTGCCTAATCGCGCTCCGATCTGACGCGAAGTCTCTCCGCGCGTGGTCGCTTCGGCAATGGCCTGTCGCGCATCAGCATTTAATTCCCAAGGCACACGATATAAAAACTGATGCCCGCTTAATTCATTTGCGACATTCACGACTTGCGTGGAGGAAAAAGCATAATTTCGAGGAATTGCTAAGTAATGTTTGTTGGTCAGTTGACCAGCCTGAATAAGTGTTGGTTCGATGGCAGTATCATCCGTTGCATAGACGCGATGATCGGGAGTGCAGCGTAGTTCAGGCAGATAGTACGGACGAACAACGGCAAGTTGTCCGCGATACGGGTGCTTGAAGATGCCGCGTACTTGCCGGAGAATTCCCGAAGCAGTCACCGCATGTAAATTCTCGTGATGAGCAATCTTCGCGTCAGGATGAGTATCAACGTGGGGAGCAGAATGAAATAGCTCATCGAATGTCTTGGGGCCGCGATCAGTGACGATAACCGTGTCCGGGGTGAAACAGTAAGCACAATGAAGGTCGCAACCGAGCATCCCGAAAGTTAAAGTATCGGAGCCGGGCAGCGCGTGGAAGAAAGGCTTCTTCTCTGTCGGATCGCAGGCGAGCGCGGCGACATAGTTGATGGGAACTCTCAGATGTCCGCCTTCGTTGAAGCGCACTTTGCAGATGCCGCGCTTGCCTTCGTTAATCAAACAGCGATGGCCGCAGGCGTAGCAGCGCAGCGCATGATCGGGCAGGTGCTCCGTCAATTCAGCCGCGCCTTCGGCTGTCATCTCATCTAAAACTTCGGCTAAACTGGCCGAGCGTTCACTCATCGGCATGGTCTTAAAACCTCTTCTGATAGCGTAAATTTATCGGGGGAATTATACTACTGAAGCGTTCAGCTATCAGCCGTCAGCAGTCAGCTTTCTTTTCGCTGCCCATCTGCTGATAGCTGATAGCTGATTGCTGATTGCTTATGATTATTGAAGAAATCACCGTCACGGCTTTTCAACAACACACGCGCATCGTCGGATGTGAGAAAACACGGCTTGCCATCTGCATTGATCCGGGCGATGAGGCGGAGCGGATTGCTCTGGCGCTTGAGAAGCATGGATTGGAGTTGCAGGCGATCACGCTGACGCACGCGCATCTGGATCACGTGGGCGGCGTCGCGGCGCTGAAGAAGCTGAGACCGGATGCGGAGATTATCATTCATCCGGCGGATGAGCCTTTGTATATCGCGCTGCCTGAGCAGCCCGCGTGGATTGGGATTCCGCGCTCGCGTTGGGCGGCGCTCGGATTTGATTACAGCAAGCCGCCGCAGATTGATAAGTATTGGACGGATGGTGAGACTTACCGTGTCGGCGAGTTGGCCTTCAAGGTCATCCATTGTCCGGGACACACGCCCGGCCACGTCGTCCTGTTTGAAGCGCAGGAGCGGAAGGTCTTTGTAGGCGATTGTTTGTTCGCAGGCTCAATCGGGAGAACGGATTTGCCGGGCGGGTCGAGCGAGCAGTTGATGGATTCATTGCTCAATAAGATTGTGCCGCTCGGCGACGATGTGGAAGTTCATTCGGGACATGGCCCGGTGACGACTATCGGACATGAACGGTTGACGAATCCATTTTTGACGGGCGCTGATACACTGGGACGCGGGTTTTAAGAGCGACGGCGAAAAATCAAAGAGGACTCTCTCTTTCAACGCTCGCCGCTCCCTGCTGATTAAGTTCTTGGAATGATATTTTTCGGCAGCAAGTTATCTTTCAGTTTATCCCACTTCTGTTTCGCCTCGCCGCTCAAGTCGCTCGGCATCGTCTCGACCGGAATGTTGTTATCGGCACAGAACCTGCGCCACAACAGAAAGCGCGCGTCGTGCTGTCCCGTCTCATCGGAAATTTCGTTGGTTACCTTCGGTTTCTCTTCAGCCACTTTGACTCTCCCTTATTCTGTGCAGCCTTCGCGGGCGGCTTTCCTACAGTGTAACAATTTTTCCGCCAACTGTTCAGCCGCCATCATCAATCTCTGGCAATTTCAGACGATCAGGCGTATAACATCCAATTATTCTTTCAGGTTCGTATATCACTCAAGTCACGGGGAAAGAGATTGAAGTTGAAGCGCAGCCGACCTGCCAAAACGCAGGCCGGGCGCGCGGCTGTTATCCATCGCATCACGGCTAACAAGCAAGTGTTGCCAAGCTAGTTCACATTCAAACGGTGCGGCAGGATGCTCTGCCCACCTCAACCAAAGAAAGGATGAGTCATGCAGAAAATTAGAAGGATTGTTGTCGCACTTTGTTTCGTCGCGGCCTTGAGCGCGACGGCTCTCGCGCAGGAGAAGTCGCTTTATGATCGGCTCGGCGGACTGCCCGCCATCACGGCTGTGACCGATGCGTTCATCTCGCGCGTCGCCGCCGATACGCGCATCAACGCCAAGTTCGCTAAAACTGACATCCCGCGCATCAGGCTGCACCTGATTGAACAACTGTGCATGGTGACGGGTGGCCCGTGTGTCTATACCGGAAACAGTATGCCGAAGGCGCACAAGAACATGAAAGTGACCGAAGGCGAGTTCAACGCGCTGGTTGAAGACCTCGTCGGGGCACTCAATAAATTCAATGTGCCGGAGAAGGAGAAGAACGACCTGCTCGGTATTCTCGGCCCGCTCAAGAGCCAGATCGTCGAAGTCAACTCTTCAGCAACGGGCACGCCCCTGCCTGCCAAATTCAAACCGGCGAAGAAACTTTCCGATAGCCAGATCAAAGCCGGGCCGAAGATGAAGAGCAGCAAGGCGAAGAGCGGTAGTATGTAGAACGCGTGCCCGCTCCTCGAAAGGTGGAGAAAGCGACGATGCAGAGAATCAAGTTCGTTCTGATTTTTTCAGTGCTCTGTCTGGCTGTTCTGGCTACGCCGATGGTGACGGCAACAAGGCCGAAGACGACGGCAGCCACAGTCAACATCAGCAACTTTCAGTTCGCGCCGAAAGTGTTACAGGTTAAAGTCGGCACGACCGTCACGTGGGTCGTCAAAGAAGGCACGCACACTGTGACGGCGGACAACGGAGCATTCGCCTCCGACAATCTGGCGGCAGGACAGAACTTCACCTACACCTTCACGAAGCCAGGCACTTATCGCTACTACTGCTCATTTCATGGAAGCAAGGGCGGAGGCGATATGTCCGGGACGATCAAGGTCACGAAATAATGAAAAATTAAAAAGGAAAAATGCAAAAGTGAAGGAATGACAAGCAATGTGCTTCCGTCTTCACTTTTGCATTTTTAACTCTTAATTTTTCATTCCTTCAATCACGCTGACGGGCGATTCCGTCGGAATAATCTTCGTCAGTTTGAAGCCAGCCGCCGCGAAGAGTTCTCGGTATTCGGCTTCTGTCCGCTCAAGTCCGCCGGGCAGAATCAGCATGTTGATGTCCATCAGTTTGCCGAGCGAGGGTTCGTTGCCGGGCGCAATCACCATCTCGACGAGCAGAAGACGACCACCATCTTTCATCGCGCGATGGCAGTTCTTAAGAATGCTGATGGAGCGCTCGTCGTCCCAGTCGTGAATGATGTGCTTCATAATGTAAGCATCGCCGCCTGCGGGCACTGACTCGAAGAAATCGCCCGCGATGGGCTCGCAACGCTCGGTCAAACCTTCCGCTTCGATTCGCTGCTTCGCGCCTTCGATGGCGGGCGCAACGTCAAAGACCACACCTTTCATCTGCGGATGCGCTTTGAGAATTGCCGCGAGCAGACTGCCGTGTCCTCCGCCCACGTCAACCAGTTTTCCGATTGAAGAAAAATCGTAGCTCTTGATAATCGCCGGGATGGCGACTTGAGAAAAATTGGTCATCGCCTCGTTGAAAGGCTCTGACGATTCGGAATGCTCCTTGTAATACTGAAAGATTTCCGCGCCGTTAGCCTGCGGGAACGCCGTCTGGCCCGTCTGCACACTGTAGAGAAGCTCGCCCCACGCGCGCCACGACGCAGGCTCTCCGAGATGCAGCACCATGCCGCGCATAGAGCCGGGACCGGACTGTAAAGTGGCGGCGAGCGGCGTCAGATTAAAACGCTTGTGCTCGTCTTCGGCGAAGATGCCGACGCTGGCAAGAGCGCGCAGCAGGCGATAGAGCGTCGGCGCATCTGTGTTTGTCGCGGTGGCCAGTTCCTCTCTGGTCAGGGGTTTGTCTTTCAACAAATCTGCGATGCCGAGTTTGGCCGCGACGTAGAGGAGTTGCGAAACCCAGTAGCCGGTCATCATCTGCATCAACACCGCCTGCGGCGGCATCTCGTTCATGTTCGGTGGAAGTTCTGTTTGAATTGCACTCACAAAAAAAGTCTCCTTAGGAAAATGTTGAAGATTGCATCAAACGAAATCCCGCCGTCTTCAGTATTTTGCTTTACGTTGAAGATTGGCAGGACGACATTGCTTATATTCCATGCTCGCGCATTCTGGCAAGTCGAAGAGATGCCTACCGATATTACGACGGTGCGCTCAACAGATATTTCTCGCCGGTCGGTGCGGTCGTTCCGCCTGACGGTTCGAGCGTGACGGCGAAGATGGCATTGGTGTTGCGCGCTTCTGCCGGAACTTCGTCGTGCATCTCAGCGCGGCCTGTCGCATCAGGTGTGAAAACATGGCCCGGCATCGGCGGCTTCCCATTAGCGATGAACCAGAGTTGATAAGCCTTGCCTGCGGGCGCGGGCGGCAGATTATCGGCCATCAACATCGCGCGTCCCGTCCGGCGGTCGAAGACAAATTTGGCGTGTGCGTTCGTTGCTATCTCCGTGCCTGCCAGCGTCGCCATCCGCGCGTCAGGCGCGGTCAGCAGTTTGAGCGCTTCCTGATTGCGCGTCACCGTTTCGCGCTCGCGCGTCAGTTCACCCTGCGTTTGCTTCAACTGTCCCGACAGCCGCGCCACTTCCCGCCGCATCGTGCCGTAACGATTCCAGAGCAGGATGAGCGCGATGATGAGCGCGACGAAAACGAGGGATGCCGCCAACGCTCCCACTCTTGAAGCTGTGCTCCACACTCGACGAGCAGGTCTCGCAAATGGGACGACATGCGATTCGGCTGGAGACGACCCTTCAGCCTGACTCTCAATTCTTTTGCTTGCGGTTTTGATGCTGCTTGAGCTTTCCACTGAACTTTGCGCGCGAACATTGTCGAGGAGACGAGCGCGCAACTCTGCCGGCGGCTCGACCAGAGGAGCAATGTAAGCAAGCGCGGCGGCGGTGTCGCGCCATGTCTCCAACTCCGCGCGACACTCAGCGCACGTCGCCACGTGAGTAGCAAGCTCACGCGCTTCCGCCACATCAAGCGCACTGAGCGCGTGA
The DNA here is from genome assembly GCA_032159235.1 of Acidobacteriota bacterium. Taxonomy (GTDB): domain Bacteria; phylum Acidobacteriota; class Blastocatellia; order Pyrinomonadales; family Pyrinomonadaceae; genus QHXM01. The sequence continues at coordinate 12,857 of JAVHWW010000010.1, read as the reverse complement.
GCCGCGAGCATCTCCCTGTATTCTTCGTGTCCGCTCAAAAACCTTAACGTCCGTTCCTGATAATTGCGACGCTGCCCGTCCTGAATTTTATCAACGCCCTAAAAACTCTACAGCAAATCTTTCACGCGCTCGCCCAGCAGCTCGCGCAGCTTGATCATCCCAGACCTCATCCGCGTCTTGACCGTGCCGAGCGGAGAATTGAGCCGCGCGGCGATCTCCGATTGCGTGAGTCCTTCAAAATACGCGAGCACGAGCGTGCGGCGCTGCTCCTCCGGCAGTTCGGCGAGAGCGCGGCGCACTGTCTCGCCCTGCTCGGCTTTGACCGCATCGTCCGCCGCATCGGAGATGTTGTCAGTCACGCCTCGCGCTGCCTCAATCGCCGTTCGCTCGCGTGAACCAAGCGAGCGCAGGCGGTCAATCGCGCGGCTGCGCGCCAGCGTCACCAACCACGTGAAGGGACGCCCGCGCGCTTCATCAAAGTCGGAAGCCTTGCGCCAGACTTGCAGGAAAACTTCCTGCACAACGTCTTCAGCCTCCGGCTGACTATGTAATATACGGAGTATGAGGCCGAAAAGGATTAGCCGGTAGCGATCATAGAGGGCAGCGAGCGCCTGTTCGTCTCCGCCCGCGATGGCGCGGAGGATTTCCGAATCTGTGGTCTGCGCTGGTTCGGGGTGCAAGACTATTTGCCGACGGGCACGCTCAATCTCTTCTTCACATCAACTTCAGCTTTACGATAAGTCGTTCCGAAAACTCTGTCCCAGAAACGATTGGTGACGCCGAAGTTGGTTTGAGGTATCTGGTGATGAATCTTGTGGTGGGCCCTGAGTCTTCTATACCAGGCGCTTTTCAGATTGAAATGATGATGAACGTGATGAAAACAGGAATAGAAAAAGAACCCGCTGAGTAGCCCGGCGATGAAGCCTGAGACGTAGTGCGTGTGCCGCCAGTAAGAGAAGACGTACCACAGGCTCAAGACCAAACAGGTAGTAAAAAACCAGGGCACGCTAATCAGCGTTTTCTCATCTTCGTGGTGCAGCGCGTGCCCGGCGTGCAGCACCGTGCGCCCGTAATGATAGACCCAACGATGAAAGCAGTATTCCCAGAGCGTCCAGGCCAGAAGGCCACAGGCCACAGAGAGGGCGAGCAGGAAGACGTTGCTGCCGAGGATCGCTACCTCCCAGAAGAGCAGGAAGGCGACCGTTAAAGGATCGCTAAAGAAGCTGATCCAGTAATTGAACAGAAAATTGTTTCTGGCGATATTCAGCCAGCGTTCGATGTTGTGCCCGAAAGATTCGGGTGTAAGCTTTAGCGATGCAGACATTTCTTTAAGGGGTTAACCTCACGAGGAGGAGTTTCTCAAAACTCTGATTAACGTCCGCGCGCTCAATAACCACAGACGATTTTGCCGGAGATGTATAACACACCGCCGCCCATGTTGCCTAGAGCCGGAAAGGAAAGCAGAATTCAGGAGTCAGAATCCAGAAGCCAGAATGATAAGGCGGAACCACTTCGACAGATGCCGTTATTTCGCGTTTTCGTTCTTAGGCTCTTCTGGATTCTGAATTCTGGATTCTGGATTCTGCTCTTCAAGCTACGGTGATTTCTTCCGAAAGATACACGTCCTGAATTGCGTTGAGCAGTTCGACGCCTTCGTTCATCGGGCGCTGGAAGGCCTTGCGCCCGGAGATGAGTCCCGTCCCGCCGCCGCGTTTGTTGATGACGGCGGTGCGGACTGCGTCGGCCATGTCGGATGCGCCTTTGGATTCGCCGCCGGAGTTAATCAATCCGCAGCGTCCCATGTAGCAATTGGCGACCTGATAGCGCACGAGGTCAATCGGATTGTCCGACGAGAGCTTGGTATAGATTCGCTCGTCCGTCTTGCCATACGAGCTTTCGATGTTCAGTGCCTTGAAGCCGCCGTTACGCTCCGGCAATTTCTGTTTGATGATGTCGGCCTGAATCGTCACACCGAGATGATTTGCCTGCCCCGTCAAATCCGCCGCCGTGTGCATGTCGCCTTCCGGTGTCTTGAACTTCGGATTACGCAGGTAGCACCAGAGAATCGTCGCCATTCCGATCTCGTGCGCGTAAGCGAACGCGCGGCTGACCTCTTGTATCTGTCGCGTTGATTCATCCGAACCGAAGTAGATGGTTGCGCCGACAGCGACCGCGCCCATGTCGCGCGCTTCATCAACCGTGCCGAAGAGAATTTGGTCGAACTTGTTCGGATAGGTCAGCAACTCGTTGTGATTGATCTTGACGATGAAAGGAATCTTATGCGCGTACTTGCGCGCGACGATGCCGAGCACGCCGAAGGTCGAAGCGACCGCGTTGCAGCCGCCTTCGATGGCGAGCTTGACGATGTTCTCAGGATCGAAGTATTGCGGGTTGGGCGCAAAACTAGCTCCGGCTGAATGCTCGATGCCCTGGTCAACAGGCAGGATCGAGAGATAGCCCGTCCTGGCGAGTCGCCCGTTATCAAAGAGCGACTGCATCGCCCGCAAGACCGAAGGATTGCGATCACTGTGCGCCCAGATGCGATCAATGAAATCCGGGCCGGGCGCATGGATTTGATCTTTCGGGATCGTCTGCGATGTGTGGTCGAGCAGCGTGCGTGCGCTGTCTCCTAATAGTTCCTCAATCTTCTCGAGCGATGCGCTGGCGCGTTTGAGTTCGGTAGCCATCTAATGACTCCTCCTGAGATGGAAAATAAGCAGGCCCTGTGTCTCACTAAAACCGGATCAAGCGAGGCGCGCATTATAACACAGTGGAGCAAGCATAATTGAGCATTCCCTGAGATAGCGGCTATGGCGCGACGCTCATCCAGCTTTATCAAGCGATACGGCTTTTACTTACCGCGCTTTGATTTGTGTTTGGCTTCTCTTGTTGCAGGCAGTATTTCAAATAAGATTTGCTCTGTACGCGAGCTTGATCTCTGCCAGCTTGCATTTTTCTTTTCCCTTAGCGTAGAATCTCCGGTCGCTCAATTGTTCTGGCGGCTTACCGACAAAGCCGCTTCCCCATTAACCATTTCTACAAGCCGGACAATCTTACAAATCGCTCTGCCCCGGCGAAAGGTTTTGCATCATGAAGTTCCCTCGTTCGCTCTTATCGTTCCCCCTCGTTTTGTTCTGCCTGATCGTTCTCACTGCATCCTCCGCGATGGCTCAGGACTGGAAGCCGGTTGACCCGGCTGACCTGGCGCTGAAGGCTCCCGTCGTTGAAAAGGACGCCGACGCCGAAGCCATCTTCTGGGAAGTGCGCGTTGACGATAGCGACCCCTACGAGTTATCGCTCAAGAATTACATCCGCATCAAAGTTTTCAACGAGCGCGGGCGCGAGTCGCAAAGTAAAGTTGACTTGCCGTACCTGGGCTACAACAAAATTAAGGACATCGCCGCGCGCGTCATCAAACCCGACGGCACCATCGTCGAGTTGAAGAAAGATGATGTCTTTGACCGCACCATCATCAAACTCAGCGGTTTGAAAGTTAAAACCAAATCGTTCGCGCTCTCCGGCGTTGAGCCGGGTTCGATCATCGAGTATCGCTGGCGTGAAGTGCGCCCTGAGGGAAGCGCCAATCATCTGCGCCTACAGTTTCAACGCGAGATTCCGATTCAGACGATTAGTTATTACCTCAAGCCATATACCGGAATGCGCTATCAGCCATTTCATATGGGTGAAGCTAAGTTCGTCAAAGACAAGGACGGTTTCTTCAAGTTGACGATGAGTAACATGCCAGCCTTCCGCGAAGAGGCCAAGATGCCGCCCGAAGACGAAGTGCGCGCGTGGACTTTCCTGTCCTACACTTCAGCTAACAAGATTGATACCGACAATTACTGGAAGGAAAAAGGCAAGGAAGTTTACGAGGCGGCCAAAGATGAGATGAAGGTCAACGACGACGTGAAAACGGCAGTCGCGGGCATCATCGGCGATGCCAAGACTCCCGAAGAAAAGCTCCAACGCATCTACGATTTCTGTCGCACCAAGATCAAGAACGTCAACCGCGACACTTCCGGGATGACGGCAGAAGAACGCAGCAAGTTCAAAGCGAATAAATCGCCCGCCGAAACGCTCAAGCGTGGAGTGGGTACGGGCGGGAACGTAGACATGCTCTTTGCGGCGCTGGCAAAGGCCGCAGGCTTCGACGCGCGGCTGGCTCTCTCAGGCAATCGCGACGATCTCTTCTTCGATAAGAGTCTCGCCAATGCTTCTTTTCTCGGTTCGTCTTTCATCGCCGTGCGCGTCGGTGAAGGCTGGCAGTATTTCAGTCCGGCTGAATTCTACACGCCGTTCGGCATGTTGGGCTGGCCGGAGGAGGGACAGGACGCGCTCATCACAGACTCGAAAGAGCCTCTGTGGGCGAAGACGCCGATGGCCGCACCGGAGAAATCGCTGGAGAAGCGCACGGCCAAACTGCGCCTCAGTGAAGACGGCACACTCGAAGGCGACGTGCGCATCGAATACACAGGCCACCTCGCTTACGATAAGAAGGTGTCTAACGCCACCGACTCGCCTGCCGAGCGTGAGAAGACGCTTCTCGATAGTGTTAAGAGCCGGATGAGTACCGCCGAGCTATCGGATATTCATATCGAGAACGTCACCGATCCGATCAAGCCGTTCGTCTATGCCTATCACGTGCGCGTGCCCGGCTATGCGCAGCGCACCGGCAAGCGACTCTTCCTGCAACCGGGATTTGCTTCGTATGGCACGGGGGCGATCTTCTCCGCCAGCGCGCGCAAATATGATGTCTATTTCCATTACACCTGGTCTGAGCAAGACGACATCACCATCGAACTGCCCGCCGGATTTGCGCTCGATAACGCTGATGTGCCCGCGCCGATTGCGCCGCAGCAGACGCAGAATATCTGCGGCCAGACGATCAAGATGGGGATCTCGAAAGATGGCCGCACGCTCTTCTATAATCGCTCGTTCTTCTTCGGCGGTGGCAATAATATACTGTTCCCGTCTCAGAGCTATGCCGCGATCAAGACCTTGTTCGACTTTATAAACAAGGCGAACAATCACACGATCACGCTCAAGCAAGCCACCGCGACGGCTTCCAACTAAACGATTGCGGAATGAATGAAGATTGAGACATTGATTCATTGGCTCATTGATTCAATGACTAAATGAATCAATGTCTCAATTCTTCTAAATCCGCACTCCGCAATCAAAAGAGGTTTACTGATATGTTTTATCGTTTATTCGCACTCTTCGTTCTCATCTTAGCGGCTGCGTCAACGGCCTTCGCAGGCGATGAAGCGCCCGCATGGTTGCAACAGGCGGCGGCGCAACAGGCTCCGGCCTACGACAAGGATGTTCCCGCCGTCGTGCTGCTTGACGAATCGGCCATGACCATCGGCGAAGATGGCCGCATCACCACGACCAAGACTTACGCTGTCCGCATCCTCACACGCGAAGGGCGTGATGAGGCAGTCGCCCATGAGTTTTACATGACGGATACTGGCAAGGTGAAAGAGATGAAAGCCTGGCTGATTCGTGCCGGCGGCGAGGTCAAACGCTACGGCAAAGATCAGACGCTCGACGTAGCGGACGCGAGCAACGATGTCTATGACGAGAGCCGTTTCAAGGTTATTGATGCGTCGAAAGACGCCGACGCCGGAATGGTCTTCGGCTATCAAACCGTCACCGAGAGCCATTCGTTCTTCAGCCAGTCGCTCTGGTATTTTCAGGAGAATCTGCCGGTCTTACAGTCGCGCTATCAATTAACGCTGCCGCAGGGGTGGACTGCTTCAAGCGTCACTTTCAATCACGCGAAGATTGATCCGACCGCCGCCGGCTCAACTTACACGTGGGAGTTGCGCAACCTGCCGTTCATCGAAACTGAGCCGTCCAGCCCATCCGTCAGCAACCTCGCGCCGCGCGTGGCGATCAACTACGGGCCGCCCACAGGCGCGCAGGCTGCCGGAGCGAGAGTCTTCGCTAACTGGTCGGATGTCTCGCGCTGGTATTCAGAGGTGGCCGACCCGCAGGTCACGCTCAACGACTCGCTGGCGGGCAAGGCGCGTGAGTTGACTGCCAACGCGAAGACGGAGTTGGAGCGCATTCAAATCATCGGGCGCTACGTGCAGAATCTTCAGTACATCTCGATTCAGATCGGATTGGGACGCTATCGCCCGCACAGCGCGACGGAAGTCTTCGCCAAATCCTACGGCGACTGCAAAGACAAAGCGAACCTGATGCGCGCCATGCTCAAGGCCGTCAAGATCGAGGCTTACCCGGTGCTGATTTTCTCCGGCGATCCGACCTACGTGCGCGAAGACTGGGCCAGCCCGCAGCAGTTCAATCACTGCATCGTCGCCATCCGTGTGAGCGATGAAACGAAAGCGGCGACAGTCATTCAGCATCCCACGCTCGGTCGTCTGCTGATCTTCGATGCGACCGACGATGACACGCCCGTCGGCGATCTGCCCAATCACGAGCAAGGGAGTTTCGCGCTGGTCGTGGCGGGCGAGGCAGGGACGCTCTTGCGAATGCCGACGACCTCGCCTGAGTCGAACAAGTTGGAGCGCCAGGCCGATGTCAGTCTCGCGCCCGATGGCTCAATCAGCGCCATCGTCAAAGAGCGCTCAATCGGACAGTCGGCTGTTCACGAGCGTGGACTGTTTCGTCATCTTTCGCGCTCCGATTACACGAAAGCCATCGAAGCCTGGATTACACGCGGAGCGGCGGGCGCGCAGGTCTCGAAGGTTGACCCGTTGGATAACAGCGCGGATGGGCGCTTCGATCTCGATGTCGAATTCACAGCCAGGTCTTACGCGCAACTGATGCAGAATCGCCTGCTCGTCTTCAAGCCCGCCATCGTCTCGCGCCTCGACTGGCTCTCTCTAACGGGAGCTTCGCGCACGCATCCGGTCGTCCTCAACTCGCGCGCTTACACGGAGACCGTGCGCTTCAAACTCCCCGAAGGCTTCAACGTTGACGAACTGCCCGACCCCGTGAAACTCGAAACGGCCTTCGGCAATTACGCTTCGACCTACGAAGTCAAAGACGGGCAACTCGTCTTCACACGCACGCTCGTCCAGCGCGCGACGATTATCCCGGCAGATCAATACTCTGCGGTCCGCAACTTCTTCGAGCGCATCCGCGCCGCCGAAGCCTCTCCGGTTGTGCTGGCGAAAAAATAGAAGCGACTTTCAGTCTGCGTGAAGCGTCAGTTGACGAAGCGCTTCACGCAGACGAAGCGCGACGCTCCCGACCGGAACAGCGTAGCGGTGAAAATCGAAGGTCGTCACAACGGCAACGCCATGTCCTGCGGACGTGAGAAAGATTTCGTCCGCGTCACCTAAATCGGAGAGATCATAAATGCCTTCGACGAGCGGGATAGAGAGTTCGCTCGCCAGTTCCATGATGCAAGCGCGCGTCGTGCCTGCGAGAGCGCCGGTCGGGAGCGCGGGCGTGTGGGCTGTTCCGTCCGTCACCCAGAAGATGTTTGCCATCGTCGCCGAGACCAACTCGCCACGCTCGTTGAGCGTCACGGCCTCGTCAAAATCGCGCGCCCGCGCCTCTTCACGGGCAATAACGTGTTCCAGATAGTTGACGCTCTTGATTCCGGCGAGCGGCGAAAGAGTGTTGACGCGATAGGGCGAGACTGTCAGCGCGAGGCCATCTTCGCTCGCGGCGTGCGCGTCGCCAGTCATCATTAGTAAATCAGTCTTACGCGACTCAACACCTTTCACTTCCCAGATGCCTTGCTCTGTGGTTGCCAGCAATGTAATCCGCGCTCGCCCATCCTTCACGTTGTTTGCTTCGATTAACTGCGCCAGCAGGTTCTTCACACTCGCTTCGTCCAACTCGCTCGTGTCCACGCCCGCGCGCGCGGCGTGCGCGATGAGCCGCGCCCAATGCTCAGACCAGAGGAAAGGATGCTGGCTGTGAACGGCGATGGTCGTAAACACGCCGCGCCCGTAGAGCGTGACGGGCGAAACAACACTCATGCGCGCCTTCGCCGCGTCCACCAGACGATTGTGATAGATGATCCGAGAGGGCATAAGAAGAAGGGATGAGGGATGAGGGATGAGGGATGAAAAGGGAATCAGTCTTTATCTTTCATCCCTCATCCCTCATCCCTCATCCCTGCCTTTCAGTAATCGTCCGCTCCGGTCAACTCTTTTTCCATCCGGTCGGCGATCAGGATGACGCTTTTGATTGTCAGCCTCAGCGATTCCGGGTCGCTGTCGGCTGAAACCTGCGCGGCGAACATGGCGAGATACTTGCCCGCGTTCGCGCCGCTGTTAATGACGACCAGCCGCCACGAGCCTAACTTGACGGAATTGTTCTCGCGCAGCAGACGATTGGCGACCGCCGCCGAGAGCGGGCCGTTTGAAAGAAAGGCCGGAGAAAGCACTTCACGAATTTCGAGCGTGCCGTATTTCTCCGTGTTCGAGTTGACGTAAACGAGTTGGCTTCTCCAGATTGGCTTGCCGTCAGCAGACGTTCCCGTCTGCTCCGTCTGAATCGGCACGAGTTTGTAGTCGTTATCGTCGGTCAACTCAAACTTGTAGCCGATCTCATCCAGAGCGGCTTTCACGCGCGGGTCGGCAGGCGGCTTCTTGGCGGTGTTACCGACCTGCGCGAAAGCGACCTGCGCGAAGAGAAAGAGACATAACAGGAGCCATAAAGTTCGCTTCATCGGGTAATTCCTTTCCATCTGGCTGAAGTTTCGCTGACGTTTGAAGAATTAAACTACCGCTTGTAAACATCTTTACGATGTCCAACACGAATGATTTCTATCATCAGAGACAAGGATGAAATAGTATAGATGATTCGATACGAGCCTTCTCGAAGACGGTAACTGTGCTGTGAACCAACGAGCTTACGCGCGCCCGGCGGATAGGGATTCACCGTCAACTGCTCGATAGCCTTCAAGACTCCGGCAATCGTCTCCTTCGGGAGCTTCTCAAGTTCCTGAGCGGCAGAACGCTTCCACTCGATCTTATATAACTCCATCTCGCTTCAGTCCGGCGATCAAGTCATCGTGTGAGATTGTCGCTTCTTCACGTCTTTCAGCTATCGCGGCCAAATCATTGATGTCTTCAAGAAGCTCTTGAAACTCCTCAATAGATAAAATGACGGCGGTCTTTTCGCCTGTCTGATTCGTGACGTACTGAATGTCGAGTTGTTTCAGGTCCAACATGTGTCTCCTCCGGTCGGCAGTATAACCACAAAGAGGAATCAGCGCATCTACCTTATACCGCAGTCACTACTTCGGCACGGAGCTTTGTCACTAACGAGGTGCGCCAAGCCGCTTCGAGCTCGGCCACCGAAAGATTGATGACCTCTTCACCGTCGGCCTTGATGCTCAAGCGGTCGCCGCCAGTGCGTCCCAAGATTGTGAATGGACAATTAGCGCGCGCAGCTATCTCTTCAATTGATCCAAGCATAGCCTCATCAAAGCTGATGATGATGCGCGAGGGAGATTCGCTGAAGAGCCGCGCAGAAATTTCGAGCGTTCCGGCGAGATCAACGTCTGCGCCGACGGCTTCACGATTGAGTGATGAGAAAGAGCACTCCGCGAGCGCGACAGCCAGTCCGCCGTCCGAGCAATCATGCGCCGAGCGAAGCAAGCCCGCTTCAGCCGCGAGCAGACAGGCTTCCTGCACATTTCTTTCGCGCTCAAGATCAAGCACTGGCACGCGACCAGCACCGATCATCTCAGCGGTCGTGCGTCCTTCGATAGTCGCGGCATACTCGCTGATGGAAAGATCATCGTTCGTCACGCCGAGCAGCGCGATCATGTCGCCGGAAGTTTTGAAGCCATGTTGAATGACGCGCCGCACGTCTTCGACGAGTCCGACCATGCCAATGACGGGCGTTGGCAGGATGCCGCGCCCTTCCGTCTCGTTGTAGAAAGAGACGTTGCCGGAGACGACCGGAGTCTTGAACGCGCGACACGCCTCGCTCATCCCGTCAATCACTTCCGAGAAAGACCACATCACTTCGGGGCGTTCGGGCGAAGCGAAGTTCAGACAGTTAGTAATGGCAATCGGGCGCGCGCCGACGCAGACGACATTGCGCGCCGCTTCCGCAACGATGAGCTTTGCGCCCTCGCGCGGATTTGCGGCGCAGTAACGCCCGTTGCCATCCAGACACATCGCCAGCGCGCGTCTGGTCTCTTTGATTCTGACAACTGCCGCATCCGCGCCCGGCATCACCGCCGTATTCGTCCTGACCATATAATCGTACTGACGATAGACCCACTCCTTCGACGCGATGTTCGGCGCGGCAATCAAACGCAACAAAGAGGCGTTATGATTTCGTCCGTTGTTCGTCGTCCGTCGTCCGTCGCTTATGCTTTGCTGTGAATTGCTTTGCTGTGAATCATCGCTCCGCTTCTGACCACTGACCACTGACCACTGACCACTGACCACTTCTTTCATCTCGCGCTCGTAGCGCGGCGCTTCATCTGTCAGCGCGTTGACGGGAATGTCCGCCACCGTCTCGTTGTTGTGAATCACGCGCATGTTGCCGCCGTCGTTGACGCGACCGATGACGACTGCGTCCAAGTCCCACTTGCGAAAGATGTCCACGACCTCACGCTCGCGCCCTTTGTGCGCGACGATCAACATGCGCTCCTGCGATTCCGAAAGCAGCATCTCGTAGGCGGTCATGTTCTGCTCTCGTTGCGGAACGAGCGAGAGGTCAAGCTCAATACCTGTTCCGGCGCGTGCGGCCATCTCACACGAGGAGGAAGTTAGGCCCGCCGCGCCCATGTCCTGAATGCCCGCGACTGCACCACTTCGCATCGCTTCGAGGCACGCTTCGAGTAAAAGTTTTTCTAAGAAGGGATCGCCGACCTGCACGGTCGGTCGTTTCTCAAGCGCCTCTTCGTCAAACTCTGCGGAGGCCATCGTCGCGCCGTGAATGCCGTCGCGCCCGGTTTTCGCGCCGACGTACAAGATAGGATTGCCGATGCCCGTCGCCTTGCCGAAAAAGATTTGGTCGCGGCGCACGAGTCCGAGCGCGAAGGCGTTGACGAGAGGATTCATGGCGTAAGCGTCATCGAATGCGACTTCGCCGCCGATAGTCGGAACACCGAACGCATTGCCGTAATGCGCGATGCCAGCGACGACGCCTGCGAGCAGCGCGCGATTACGCCGCCCGTGCTTTTCATCTGCGAGGGTGCCGAAGCGCAGAGAGTTCATCGCCGCCAAAGGGCGCGCGCCCATCGTGAAGATGTCGCGCAGGATGCCGCCGACGCCCGTCGCCGCGCCCTGAAACGGCTCGATGAACGATGGATGATTGTGCGATTCGACTTTGAAGGCGGCGCACCAGCCGTCGCCCAGGTCAACCACGCCCGCGTTCTCTCCCGGCGGAACGATCACGCGCTCGCCCGTCGTCGGCAATCTCTTGAGATGCACGCGCGAGGATTTGTACGAGCAATGCTCCGACCACATCACGGAGAAGATGCCAAGCTCCGTGAACGTCGGCTCGCGCCCCATTAGCTCTTTAATGCGCGCGAACTCTTCTGCGGTCAAATTGTGTGCGTTGATAACTTCGGGCGTGATGGTTTCGGGATTCATTATGAGCTGCGCTCGACGATGATTGATGAACGGTGAACTATAAGAGGAAACCTCTCATCTTGCAATTCACCGTTCAATGTTCAGCGTTTTGTCGAGCGCCGCGCGAAGCTCTCCGGGCAGGATGCGTCCCGTGTGTTTGAAGACGATCTGTCCCTGCGAGTCGAAGAGAAATGTGGCAGGGATGCTGCCCGTCCATGTCGCATCCACGTCCTTGATCGCAGGCTCCGGGTCAGCCACGTTCAAGAGATAGGCTGGCATCGCGGCGTGCATCTGCTGTAGATATTGCGGCACGGCTGTTTTGGCATCGTCAGGATCATCTAAAGAGACGACGACGAAATCAAGGCCGCGCGCCTTGTAGTCCTTGTCTATCTGGACGAGGTCTGGAAACTCTTCGCGGCAGGGGTCGCACCAAGTCGCCCAGAAGTTGACGAGTAGCGGGCGCGATCTCTTCGTGCTGCGCTGCAAGAGCGTCTTCAATTCTTCTGCGTTGATCTGACGCACCGCCGGAGTTCGCGCCGAAGAAGCCCTGCGCGTTTGCGGCGGCGTGGCGGCGCGTGGTGGATGAACGCGCCGCGCTGTAGTCGCAGACAGAGAAAGAGCAGTGACGGCGACGAGGCCGAATGTGAGAAAAACTTTACGTCTCATTTCTTGCTCTCGCTATCCGCGTTTGATCGAACAACCGAAGGCCGCCGCTTCCGCCTTCACGACGGGCTTGCCCGCCAGCGTCGCCTCAATCGCATCGCGCAGGTCGTTGGATTGCACCCTCGTTACGTTAATACTGTTGTCAATGCGTCCGTGATAGACGAGCTTGTTACTGTCGTCGAGGAAAAAGGTTTCAGGCGTGTGCTGAGCGTCGAGCATGTCCGCAACCTTGTTGCCTTTGTCTCGCAGAACGACGAAGGAGAAATGATTATCGTTGGTGTGGCGCTTGATGTCGTCAATCGTTTCGGTCACGTTGGAATTGATGCCGATGACGTTGACGCCGCGCGCGTTGTAATCTTCAGCCAGCTTTTCGATGCGCTCGCCATAAGCTCTGACCACAGGGCACTGCGCCGAAAGGAAGATAATCACCGTGCCGTTCTTGCCCTTGAGCGAAGCGAGCGAATGCTCATGCCCATCAACATCCGGCAACTTGAAATCTGCGACCGGCTGACCGATAGAGATGCTGTTCGCCTTACCACTGCCGAAAGCGAAGGCCGCCGCAGCCAGCACAAAAGAGAGAGCGAGGAGGAGAGCGAATCTGTAGTTCTTCATGGTTCTTATTGGAAACTCCTTTCAGGATGTAGCGGAAGAAGTGTAAGAGTAACA
>JAVHWW010000063.1:0-45655 GCA_032159235.1 Acidobacteriota bacterium | reverse complement strand
CCGCTAAAGGCACTAGCGCCGCCTGCGGAGACTATGTATGTTCCCGGCAACAAACCATAGAGACGATAGACGCCGCGATCATCTGTGAGACGTTCGGTCATGGCATTGTCGGCTGGCTGGCCGTAGGCGTCGCGTGTCATCAGCGCGCGCACGCGCACGGCGACCACAGGCTTGTCGTCTGCGTCCGTAACTCTACCGTTAATCACGCCGCCCCTGACCATCATAATCGTGACCGTATCGCCAAGGTGATGATACTCCGGCACGGCGCTATTCGGATCGCGCGGGAGCATCACGAACGAGGGCGCTGAGGCCGTGATGGTGAAGACGCCGGGTTCGAGTCCGGCAAATTTGAAGTTGCCATCAGCGTCAACGGGAACAGGACGCGGCGGGCTGGGCGAATTCAAACGCGAAGCGAAGACCGTCGCATTCGTCACGGGCTGATTCGTTTGCGTCAGCACTCGCCCGGTGATCGAACTCAAATTCGGTTTGGTGTTTGTTGAATCGTTGCCTTGCGCGTCAGTCGTTTGAGCAACAGCAGTTTCACAAATCGCGGCCACGCAAACGACCATCGCCAGCACAAGAATCCTGAGCAGACAGGGGGCAGGTTTGATGTTCATATCTCTGTACGCTTCGCCGAGAGCAATCAAGGCAGACTCATGGATTAGTCGTTGGCGGAGCGGTCTGTCCCAAGTCGAGCGAGACAGTGACGTTTGTGATCTGACCTTCCGCGACTGTTATCTGCTGAGTTGTGCTTGGCGCTTGCGTCTGTGGTTGCGGGCCGCGTCGTCTGCCCGGAGTGTTCGCGCTGACGATCAACGAATAAGTTCCGGGCGGAACATTCTGAATCAGGAAGTTGCCGCGTTGGTCAACATTCGCAATCCCCAGATTTCCGCCTCTCACTTGACCCGTTGACGAGAGCCGCGCGAAGACGCGAGACCCCGTCGGCAACGGCCCGTTTTGAAACTTCACAATGCCCTGAACCGTGCCGTCCGCATAAGCGGCGACGAGGCGCACGCCTGTAATTTGGTCGCCTGAATTCACAGCGATGCCGCGCTGCTGTTGCGTGCCGTCGCGTTCGATGCGCAGAATCTTAAATGCTCCCTGAAGGCTGCTGTCCTGCGGAGTGATGATAAGACGCGCTGTTCCTGTAGGTAAACCGCTAAACTGAAAGCTACCATCGCTACTTAAAGGGATGGTCTGCGCAGACGCGGCTACCGCGCCATTGAACCCACCGAAACCACCTCCGCCATTGCCGGGCGGTTGCACTGCGACGCTAACTTGAAACTGCATCAACTCGGCTAAGATGTTCGGGTCTTGATTGCCCTCTAACGCCACAACGCCCGAAAGGTTTGCGCCCAGCATCGCGCGAACCTCAACGCCCGTCACATCCTGATTGATGACATCGAACTGGTTAGACTGTCCCCACAGGCTAGTCGTGTTCATCTGCGGCGACAGAGAAATCTGATAACGTCCCGGCGGCACGTTATCAACACGGAACTGGCCGCTACTGTCAGAGACAATCGGCAGTGTCCCCAAATTTTGTGCCCTCTGCCGGTTGCCGCCGCCGGACAGGACGCTGAGTGTGAAGCCGACATTCGGAACGGGCGCGTTGGTGCTGTTATCAATCACACGTCCGGTGACAGCGTACTCATCAATCGCGCGTCCGACAGTGATGTCCACGTTTGAAACTTCCGCGCCTTCAGCGACTTCAACCACAGCCGCCTGTGAAGCGTCGGCGGTGTCTGGATGAAATGTTTGTTGATAGGCTTGCTGTCCGTTGATGGTCGCGTAGGCGCTGGCGCGTTGTTGAGAGCCGACGGAGACAATGTAGTGACCTTCTGGGACTCCGTAGATGCGATAGACGCCACGATCATCTGTGCGAAAATTGCCGGGAGCAACTGTGCGCGGGCCGCCCTGCTGTGTGGTCTGATCAGTGCTCTGTAAACTCACGGCCTGCTCGATGATCGGCCTGCCGTCCGTATCCGTCACACGTCCCGTTATCACGCCGCCCGGCACGAGTGAAAAATCTATTCCCTCAATCGTGTCGCCGCCCGTGATGACCACCGCTTCGTTAGCTGCTGTCAATCGCCCTGCACCCGGCACCGTATAGACAGGCGCGACGGGCGTCACGAAATAGTTGCCCATCGGCACACCTGTGATGCGGTAGTTGCCGTCGGCATCCGTCCTGGCCTGCGGCAACTCCTGCGACTGATTGCCGAAAGCAGCCGTGCGCAAAGTGACGATGACGCCAGCGAGTCCCTTGCCGTGCGCCGTGATGCGACCTGTGATGACACCGCCGGACTTATTAGCGGTCGCCGGCGACTGCGCGAGCGAATCACAGGTCAAACCAAAGAAGATTAGAAGAAGGAGACCGAGTAATCGTGCAGGCTTCATAACGACTGCTCCCAAAGTTGAAGTAATACTACGGACGATGATACCAGCATATCATTCGTTTGATGGCCGAAGAAGGTGCGTGCTGTCTTGCTCAGGAACTGCTCTCTTCATTTTGACGCATGAAAGCGCTGTTTGGTTACTGGAAATTCTGAGGTCTCTGAAGAAATCCGTTCAGCGAAGATGAGATGGCTCTTCGCGGATTCGATTCTGAAGCCGAATCTGCTAACCTAAGCGAGTTCAACTCGATGGTTGACAGGCCGTACGCCGTCGGCTTAACCCTCCGAGTAGATAAACTTTTATCACGTTCAAGGAGCATTGATGAAGATAGTCCGCGCTCCTCTGCCATCTCAGAAACGATTGCTCGCGCCCTTCTGCGCGCTCGCGCTGTTGTCGCTCTTGAGCCTGCGCGTCGCAGCGCAATCAACAGAGCCGGAGTTTCCATCGCCCATCCGGTCAAACGAAATCAGTGGGACTATCACGCCGCGAGATGTGGGCGACTCACGCCTGACCAGATACTTCTACTCCTTCACGGGCACGCCGGGCGATCTGATCGTCACAGTCGAAGGACGGAATCTGGATGGCGACGTTGATGTCTTCACGGCAGGCACACTGCGTCCGCTCGCCAAAGTCAGCGTCTATGCCGGAGCCTCTGCGTCGGGCGGCTCGCAGACCATCTACTTGAAGACACGCGAGGCTCTCATCCTGCGCGTCGAAGCGCGCACGCCAAACGATAACGACGGCAGCTTTCGCATTCGCTTTACCGGAACATTTGAGCCGATCAGCGCGGACGTTCCAGACCCTGAGGTGGTCGCCCCGACCATTTCATCTACCGGCACTGGAAGGCGCGTGACGGCAACGGGCGCGCGCATCGCAGAGCCGGAGCCAACGCCAACAGCTAAAACTGAAATGCCCGCGAACGTGACTCCGAACACAGAGACATCGAAGCCTGTTGAGACTCCTGCGACGACAGCCGAAGCTCCTAAGCCTGTCACAACAGCGCGCACCAGACGACCGGGCACGCCGCGCACCACACGCACGAGACCCGGAACGACGACCAGAAGAACGACCGCACCAACCAATCCAGCGCCCGCGAACACTTCGTCCGCACCGACAACCGTCGAGCCTGCGAGCGGCCCGCGCCTCATCATCGAGACGCGCGATGGAATGAAGGTCGAGCGCTACATGACGACCGTGCGTCGTGTGACGGTCGAGTATGGTCAACTCATCGTCGTGATGAAAGACGGCAAGGTCGAACGCCAGCCGATGTCAAACGTCTTACGAATGGCAATCGAGCCTTGATTCAGTTGTCGGTGGTCGGTGGTCAGTGGTCAGTTGCAAAAGCCAAAACAACTAACCACTGACCAGTGACCACTGACCAACATCTCTGAAAGGAAGAAGAATGGTTGATACCAACAATGCTAACAGCCGCAGGCTTGAAGGTCGCCGCGCGCTCGTCACTGGAGCAAACAGCGGCATCGGTCGCGGAATTGCTCTCCGTCTGGCACAGGAAGGCGCAGCAGTCGCCATCAACTACGTCGCGCATCCTGAAGACGCAGACGCGGTCGTCAAAGAGATCGGCGAAGCTGGAGCGAAAGCAATCGCTGTCCAAGCGGATATTACGAATGAGCAACAGGTGGACGCGATGTTCGCGCAGGCGGTCGCCGCCTTCGGTGGCCTCGACATTCTGGTCAATAATGCCGGGATGGAGACGCAGCATCCCTTTCTAGACATGCCGCTTGATGCCTGGCGCAAAGTCATCGAAGTTGATTTGACGGGCGCATTCCTCTGCGCTCAACGTGCCGCGCGCATCATGGTTCAATCCGGCACGGGCGGCGCAATCGTCAACATCAGCTCCGTGCATCAGATTATTCCCTGGGGCGGATTCAGCCATTATTGCGCGGCCAAAGCCGGACTCGACATGCTGACCAAGACGGCTGCGCTCGAACTGGCGAATCAAAAAGTGCGCGTCAACGCGGTCGCGCCCGGCGCAATCAAAACGCCGATCAATCAAAACGTCTGGTCTAATCCAGACACCTTGAATGATCTGATTCGAAAAATTCCGACCGAGCGCATGGGCGAAACCGATGAGATTGCGAAGGTCGTCGCTTTCCTCTGTTCGGATGAAGCCAGCTACGTGACGGGCGCTGTGCTCTTCGTTGACGGCGGCATGACGCTCTACCCGGAATTCCGTCACGGAGGCTAAGAAGAAATGATGAACAATGAATGATGAATGATGAAGCGAAGACGGCAACTTTTCACTTCCGCGTTCATCATTCATCGTTCATCATTCATCGTTTTCTTTCTCTGAGGCCTGGATGAAGAAACGTCGCACAGGCAACACGCCAATCAGCAATCAAACACATCACCGCGCGCAACCTTCAGTCTATCCTTTCACGGCTATCGTCGGGCAAGGTGAGATGAAGCTCGCGCTCCTGCTCAACGTGATAGACCCTTCAATCGGCGGCGTCCTTATCATGGGGCATCGCGGGACAGGGAAATCAACTGCGGTGCGTGCGCTCGCAGACCTTCTCCAGCAGATTGCCCGCGTGCGCGGCTGTCTCTACGGCTGCGATCCTGCGGAACGTCGGAATCTCTGCGACGACTGTCGCGCGCGTCTCGCTACGAATGGAAAGTTACCGCGCGAGCGCGCTGCCGTGCCCGTCGTTGATCTCCCGCTCGGCGCGACGGAGGATCGAGTTTGCGGCACGATCAACATCGAACGTGCGCTCAAAGAAGGCGTCAAGTCATTTGAACCCGGACTGCTCGCGCGCGCCAATCGCGGCTTCCTCTATATTGACGAAGTGAACCTGCTCGAAGATCATCTGATTGATTTGCTGCTCGACGTGGCCGTCACCGGACGAAACCTTGTTGAGCGCGAAGGTATTTCCGTCGAGCATCCCGCGCGCTTCGTGCTGGTCGGCTCCGGCAACCCGGAAGAAGGAGAGCTTCGTCCGCAACTCATTGACCGCTTCGGCCTGCACGTTGAAGTCAAGACCGCGACGGATTTGGATGAGCGCGTAATGATAGTCGAGCAGCGCGAATCATTTGACCGCGACCCTGAAGGCTTTCGTGCCAGCGTCAAAAGCGAGCAGGAGAGCCTGCGCCGCCGTCTCACACGCGCACGCAAGAACGCCCACGCTGTCAAACTCTCACGCAAACTTCTACGCCGCATCGCCGAACTCTGCCAGCAACTCAAAGTGGACGGACATCGTGGAGAGTTGACCATCGCACGCGCCGCACGCGCGCTGGCTGCCTTTGAAGGCCGCAAAGAAGTTTCGGAGACAGATGTGCGACGAGTGGCGACGATGGCCTTGCGTCATCGCCTGCGCCGCGACCCGCTCGAACAAACTTCCGGCGGCTCACGCATCGAACAGCGACTCGATCAACTTTTCCCATCCGACACGGATGCTGAAGAGACCAGGCAAGGGCAGCAGCGAGAGCGTGATACTCCATCATTCTCGTTCGACGAGTCGGACGAGAATGGTGGAGCGGGTGCGGGCAAACAATTAGATGCTCACGCAGATGGCGCAAGCGGCGGCGACGTCAATCATCCCGCGCCTCCTGCACTCGATAGGCAATTATCGGATCACAGCCTTGACTCGATTCCACGCGCGCAACAAAAGCAAACTAATCAGCTCCGCTCTACTCGTCGTTCTGCGGAGACGCGCGAAAGCTCCTACAACACAAGGCGTGGTCGTTACGTCCGCGCCACTAACATCAAAACGCCCGGCGCGAGAATCGCCCTCGACGCCACCTTGCGTGCGGCAGCGCAAACAGTAGAAGGCAGCAAAAACGTCGCGCACTGCTTTCTGCCTTCTGCCTTCTGCCTTCTGCCTTCCGCTCTCCGCTACAAACAATTCAAACGCAAAGCGGGCACGCTCTTTATCTTCGCCATTGACACATCGGGGAGCATGGCTCTGAATAGAATCGCGCAAGCGAAGGGCGCGCTCGTGCGCTTGCTGGCGCAATCTTATATCAAGCGTGACCGCGTGGCGCTCGTCAGTTTTCGTGGACAGGGCGCGGAAGTTCTACTGCCGCCGAGCAGAAGTGTGACGCGCGCTAGGCGATTGCTTGATGAACTCAGCGTCGGCGGCGCAACACCTCTCGCCGCAGGTCTGTTGTGTGCCTTAGAGGTTGCCCAACGTACCGCGCGGCAGGGCACGGAGCGAATCGTTCTCTTACTCTTCACGGATAGCCGGGTAAATGTTTCCTTGCGAGTTGAGGAGGTAAAGAATAAGTCGGAGCGACGACGAGTGATTGACGGAGAGCTAGGGCATCTTGGTCAAGCAGCGCAGCAAACAGGCATTACGATAGTCGTTGTTGATACACAGAACCGTTTCACTTCAGGCGGCGAAGGGCAAAGGCTGGCGGATACAATCGGCGCGCGTTACGTTCAACTGACGAGCGCTGTTAATGAAATCTTGTGAGCGAACAGAAGATTGCGACAACTGAATCGCAGACGGCGAAGGAGCGTGACCGCCGCGTGCTGAAGCTCTCCGAGCAGGTGCTGGAGATCGAGCAGCGCCTGATTCCGACGGGCCTGCACGTCTTCGGGCGCGTGCCTGAAATGGCCGCCCGCATTGACATGCTGCGGATGGTCGCATCATTTGAGAGACCGGAGGCGAACTCGCGCGCATTGCCTGATCTGATCGCAGAAGGTTTGGGCTTCGGCACGTACACAGAGTTGATTGAAGCGAGCAGGCAGAACGCTGCGCGCCTGTCAGAGCTTGAGCGCGTTGATGAGATTGTTCATCAAGCGATTGTGCTTTTTCTCAAGCATGGCGCGGAGCCTGCTTGTGATTTGCTGGAAACGACCGCGCGTGTGAAGAGTGAAGATTCGCGGCCTGTGCTCTCTCTGCTTTCACGAATCTGCGAACAGCTATCAACCAATCAGGAACTTGAAAGCCTGACGCGCGCCTTGCGTGGTGAGTACATCGAGCCGGGGCCGGGCGCGGACATCGTTCAGAATCCTGACATCCTTCCGACAGGTCGCAACACGCACGCCGTCAACCCGTACACAGTTCCGTCTCGCATTGCTTACGCACGTGCCGAACACGTCGTCAACAATCTGCTCGAACGCCACGTTGCGGAGCATGGTCGTTACCCGCGTGCGATGGCTTTGGTGCTCTGGGGATTGGACAACATCAAGACGCAGGGCGAAGGAGTCGCACAGGCTCTCTGGCTGCTGGGCGTGCGTCCTGTGCGCGATGCGATGAACCGCGCGACCGAAGTTGAAGTGATTCCGCTCGAACAATTGGGACGCCCGCGCATTGATGTCGTGATGACCGTCTCCGGCATCTTCCGCGACCTCTTCGGCGCGACGATGAACCTGTTGGACAAAGCCGTTCGCGCCGTCGCCGTATTAGACGAGCCGCCGGAGATGAATTACGTGCGGCGTAATATTGATGAGCAGATGAAGACGGACGGGTGCGCGTTTGACGAAGCGGCGTTGCGTGTCTTCTCAAACGCGCCGGGCAATTATGGAACGAACGTCAACTTCATGGTGATGGATTCGCAGTGGGAGCAGACGAGCGCGCTCGGCGATCTCTTCGTCACGCGCAAGTGTTTCGCTTACGGGCGTGACGCGCAAGGCCGCGCCATCGAAGGACGCGAAGCACGCCACGCGATGGAGCGCGCACTCTCGCGTGTCGAAGCCGCTTATCAAAACATAGACACCTTCGAGATCGGTATCACGGACGTGGATCATTACTTTGAATATCTCGGCGGCGTCTCGAAGGCCGTAGAGAAACACGCGCGTGTCCAACCAGCCGTTTATCTCTCAGACACGCTCTCGCGCGACTCCAAAATTCGCTCGCTCGAAGAGACCATCCGCCTTGAGACGCGCGCCAAGACCTTGAATCCGAAATGGTACGAAGGAATGCTCAAGCACGGTTTCCGTGGCGTCGCCGAAATCGAGAGCCACATCAGCAACACCTTCGGTTGGTCTGCAACCGCAGATGCTGTTGACGATTGGGTCTATACAGAAGTTGCCAAGACCTTCATCCTCGACGATGAGATGCTCGACCGCTTACGCCAACTCAATCCGCATTCAGCGCGCTCGCTCGTCGGACGATTGTTAGAAGCAAATGGACGCGGCTATTGGGCGGTTGATGAGCAGGTGATTGAAAGATTGCGTGAGATTTTTGCAGGGCTAGAAGATCAGATTGAAGGTGTCGCATAACGTCTTCGGATACTCTGAGGGACAGCAGTTGAACATTACAGTCCTTTACGTCGGCTCAAGTCTTCTCGCACCGCTCAGGCAAGCGGAGCGTGAGATCAATCGTGATTACGCGCTCGACCTGCGCGTGGCCGTGTACAACTTTGGCGCGAGTTTGACGGAAGGTGAGTGGCGAGATGTTGAGAATGATTTGAGCGCAGCGGATGTGGTCTTTGTGATTCACGTGATGGATGGCGAGAATGCTTCGCGGCTTCTCGATACGCTTGAGCGATACAAGGCGCGGCATCATGCGGTCGTCGTCATCAACTGTATGCCGGAACTGATGCGGCGGACGCGGATGGGGAAGCTGGATTTCGGGCGAATGTTCGGCAGTGTGGGGCGGGACGCGGAGACGCGGGAGCGACGAGACACGGAGACGCGGAGACGCGGAGACGCGGCGAGAGGTAACGGTGAAGAGAAGCGCGCGAAGTTTTTAGCGGGCAGGATTGGCGCGTGGATGGGTGAACAGGCGCGCGCTCATCGTGAGAAGAAGGGGCGCGGGCATGGTCAGTATCTGAAGCTCGTTGATCGTTTGCCCGCTCTCCTACGCTTCGTTCCGAGCGCGGGACGCCTTCGTGACATCAAGCATTATCTCTATCTCTTCTGCTATTTCCTGCAACCGACGCCAGCCAACATTCGCGCGATGGTGCTGTATGCGATCAAACATTACGTGCCGGATGAGCGCGTGACCCGAATCAAAATCTCGCCACCGGAGACGATGCCTGCGGTGGCGATTTATCACCCGGATGCGCCGACGCTGTTCGAGTCGTTTGCGGCGTACAAGAGATGGTATGAGCGGCGCGAGAGAAAAAATGAACAGCGAAGGCTTGATCCGGCACAGACCATCGGCCTGCTGTTGATGCGCCCGCAGATCGTCAGCCGAACGCGAAAACATTACGACGGATTGATTCGTGCGATTGAGGCTGAAGGCTTATCGGTCTTGCCTGCCATCTCGACGTTGATGGATAACCGCGAGGCGTGCGGAAAGTTTTTTGTCGAAAGCGAAAAAGCAGCAGGCAGCAGGCAGAAGACAGAAGGCAGAGAGCGTCAAGCTGTCAGCCAAGAGCGAAGGGTGAAAGCTAAATCGCGCGTGAGTCAGATTGTTTCGTTGACAGGGTTCAGTTTTGTGGGTGGCCCGGCGATGAATGATAGCGAGGCGGCGGCGAAGTTTCTGCGTGAGTTGAATCGCCCGTTTCGCTCGGCGGTCAGTCTGGATATGCAGACGGTTGAGTCGTGGCAGGAGTCTGGAACAGGGCTGAATCCTGTGCAGGCCGGAATGCAGATCGCCATTCCTGAGTTGGACGGGGCGACCGAGCCTTTTGTCTATGGCGGCTTGCGCGCGGGCGAAAGCGAGCCTGTGCCTTTGGAAGATCGTTGTCGGCGGTTGGCGCGACGGCTGAAGCGTTGGAATCGTTTGCAGACGGCGGAGCGCGCGGAGTTGCGATTGGCGATGCTGGTTTTTTGTTTTCCGCCAAACAAGGGAAACACGGGGACGGCTGCCGACTTGGATGTCTTTCCGAGCGCATGGGAGATGTTGCTGGCTCTGAAGCGAGACGGCTATGAGGTTGAAGTGCCGTCGAGCGCGGATGAGTTGCGCGAGATGCTCTTGGGTGGAAACTCTGAGAGGTTCGGCGCGACGGCGAATGTGGCTTACCGGATGAGCGTTGACGAGTACAGGCGTCTGTGTCCGTATGTTGAAGAGATTGAAGACGAATGGGGGAGCGCGCCCGGTGCGATCAACTCTTTCGGCGGCGAGATTTCGATTCAGGGCATACAGCTTGGCAACATCTTTCTCGGCGTGCAGCCGACGTTCGGTTACGAAGGCGATCCGATGCGGCTCTTGATGGCGCGAAGCGGCGCGCCGCATCATGGATTTATGGCGCTCTACACTTTCATCGAAAAAGTATTTCGTGCTGATGCCGTCGTGCATATCGGCACACACGGCGCAATGGAGTTTATGCCGGGTAAGCAGGTTGGATTGTCTGGTGAGTGCTGGCCTGATCGTTTGATTGGCGAGATGCCGAATATTTATATCTACAGCGTCAACAATCCGTCGGAAGGCACTATCGCCAAGCGCAGGTCTTACGCCGAGTTGATCTCTTATTTGACGCCGCCGATTGAGAGCGCGGGACTTTACAAAGAGCTTGCTTCGCTCAAAGAATTGTTGACTGCTTACAGGCAGGCGACGGATGAGCGTGAGCGCGAGCAATTGTTTGCGACGATTGAAGAGACCTCGCGCGTTTTGAACATGTAGATGATGAAGGTTCTTTGAATTGCCTCCAGCTTTAGCTGGAGGTATGCGAGGACAAAAGATTCTGGCTTTAGCCGAATGATTCGGCTAAAGCCGAAGTTTTCCCTATCAATTCTGTCCACTAGCTAAAGCTAGTGGCAACTGATTAAAACCAAAACTTCTCTTTCAGAGCATTAGCTACGCGATAAGCGTTTCAGCTTGCTTTTGAACTCTGCTGCCGTGACGCGGTATTTGAAAGCCTTGATGCCGTTAATGATGATGACGGGAATCTCCCATCCGTAATCTTCGACGAGCGCGGGATCGGTTTCGATGTTAATCTCTTCGAGAACATAATCTGTAGAGCAATCGGCGGCAAGCATCTCCCGTTTGGCTTCTTCGCAGAGATGACAGCCGGGCCGCGTGTAGAGAATGACGTATGCTTTCGTCGGCATAGATAGACTTCCTTCCACCTCCTCCTGGCTTCTGAATTCTGACTCCTGACTCCTGCTTTTAAATTCAACTTGCCAACAGAATTGTGAACATAGTATAAATACCACACCGAGCCAATATCATTTTTCATTCTGGCGCGGCGCTCTTCATAACGATTAGATTGCCGGATTTGGCCGCAGAGAGAGAGTTTTTCTCTGATGAGAGGAACTGTATAATCTTCCCAGCGTCCACATCGAATTTCAGTCTGACGAGTGCTTCTTAAGCGTCGGGCGAAGTCTATAGCGAATCTGTAGTCATTTACTTGAAGCGTCGGCGGGACGAGTTTGAAATCCTAGTTTGGTCGCAGCAAGAATATGAAACAATGTCCGACTTGTAACCGCACCTATTCAGATGACACGTTAGCCTTCTGCTTAGTTGACGGCGCGATTCTATCTGCTCCCTACGATGACCCTCAAGCGACGCTAGTCCTGCCTCCGAGCGGCAATGTCGCGCCGACCGTGCCATCTGCAAGCGTTCCTTCAAAGAGTGCTGAACGTGCAGCCGAAGCCGTAGAAGTTCCGGCTACCACTAAGCCTGCTGAACGGATTGCGCCGGGCGCTGCTCAAACTGGCGGAACTCCGACCGCGACCGTTGCCAAAGGAATCACTAGGCCAGTCGCTGCGAAACAGACCGGAGCTTTACTTGAGACTGCGCCCGACCCGCCCGTCAACAGGATGCGTCGGCGCATTGTCTGGGCTGCCGTCGCGGGCTTTCTGACGACCTGCTTTCTGATGTTCGTGCGCTTCTTTCTGCCGCGCAGTATCTTCGAGCCTTCAACCAAATTTCGCATCGGCTTCCCGGACGACTACGCCATCGGCGTTGACCAGAAATGGCAGCAGCAGTATCGCATCTGGGTGGACAAGACGCCCGACCGTCTCTTCGTCATCTTCGCGCGCTGCACTCACTTGGGCTGCACGCCCGATTGGAAGGCGAGCGAGAACAAGTTCAAGTGCCCGTGTCACGGCAGCGGCTACGATAGCGAGGGAATCAATTTCGAGGGGCCAGCCCCGCGTCCGATGGATCGCGCTCTGGTTGATAAGGACGCCGAAGGGCAGATCGTCGTGGACACCGGAAAACTCTTCAAATGGCCGAAGGGCGAGAAGAATGAGTTCAACGATCCCGGCGCGTTCATTCAACTTTAACAGACTGAATTTAATTGGGAGTGATGGATGGAGCCTGAACGTCCTGACACCAAAGAGACCAAGCAGCTCACCGAAGGTGAGAAGAAGGATGTTGGCCTCGTGGGGCGAGTGCGCGAAGATGCGAAGGCGCTGACGAAACAGGCCGTCGAGGAAGTCAAGGCGCTCAAAGACCCGCAGCAGACGCAGGTCTGGAAGTCTATCTTTCGTGTCTCGCACGACCGCTCTGATCCGCGCAACCGCTCGCTCGCCGTTCTCTCAAATGTCTTTCTGCACCTGCATCCGGCGAAGGTCAATCGGGATGCGACTCGCTACGGCTTTACGTGGGGCATGGGCGGCATCACGTTCTATCTCTTCATCGTGCTCACGTTCACGGGCGTGCTCCTGATGTTCTACTACCATCCGACGAAGGGGCAGGCGTTTCAGGATATTCTTTACCTTGAGCATGATGTTCCATTCGGCAAGCTGTTAAGGAACATGCATCGCTGGGCGGCGCACCTGATGATTATCACGACGTGGCTGCACATGTTCCGCGTCGTGCTGACGGGTTCGTACAAAAAGCCGCGCGAGTTTAACTGGTGCGTCGGCGTTGTCCTTTTAGTGTTGACGCTGTTGCTTTCTTTCACGGGGTATCTGTTGCCCGACGATCAGCTAGGCTTCTGGGCGGTGACGGTCGGCACGAACATGGCACGCGCGACACCTTTACTCGGCCACGAAGGGCCGTTCGGCGCGCAGCTTGGACTGACGCCCTTCAATGATGTGCGCTTCGGACTTCTCGGCGGCTCAATCGTGGATGCGAACGCGCTCTTGCGGTCTTACATCTGGCATTGCATCGGCATTCCGCTCGTCGCTTCCATCTTCATGGCCGTCCACTTCTGGCGCATACGCAAGGACGGCGGCATCTCCGGCCCTGCGCCTGTGATGCTCGAAAATGAGATGAAGGCAGTGAAGAAAAAATAACGATGAACGATGAATGATGAATTAAAGACAAGAGCTTTTCAGTTCATCATTCATCATTCCGCATTTAACTAATATGGTCGCACAAGTAGAAAAGCGTGGATTCAGCTTCGGTCTCGGCAAGATTGTTTTGCTTGCGCTGGTGTTGCTCGTCGCCTTGTATGCGATATTCTTTGTCAGAGACTGGCATCAACTCTGGACAATCGCCTCGGCGGCGGACAATGTTCCCATCGTCGCGTTGATCCCCTTGACGGCGTTCTTCACGTGGCTGGGTATCAAGCAGGCGCGCGATAACGACCGGCTGGTCGAGCGACTTGAAAAAGACCCGCAGTTGGCGAAGACGCATCATCGCAAGGCACTGCCCTGGCGACCGGGTTGGGCGCGGGAACTTCACGTCTGGCCTTATCTGGTTCGCATCGAGTTTCTCGCCGCCGTCATCGTGACGGTCATTCTTTTCGTCTGGTCTATCACGCTCAACGCGCCGCTCGAAGAGCCATCGAATCCGAATCTGACGATGAATCCGTCGAAAGCGCCCTGGTACTTTCTGGGGTTGCAGGAGATGCTCGTCTATTTCGACCCATGGATTGCGGGCGTGGTCATGCCTTCGATCATCATGATCGGTTTGATGGTCTTCCCGTATGTTGATTCAAACCCGCTCGGCAACGGTTATTACACAATCAAGCAGCGTAAGTTCGCGCTCGGCATGTTCGGCTTCGGCTTTCTGACGTGGCTCGTGCTGATCTTCATCGGCACATTCATTCGGGGCCCCGGTTGGATTTGGTTCTGGCCCGGACAGACGTGGGATCACAACGCCGTCGTCTTCGATAAGAATATTGATCTGCCGGACATCTTCGGCATCACGAACATCTGGATTAAGGCGATCTTCGGCGCAGTTGTTGTTGGCGGGTTCTACATTCTGGCCGGAATCGGCCTGCATCTCTTGATGCGTTGGAATGAGTTTGAGCGCAAGATTCTCGCGCGGACGAGCCTCTTGCAGTATCTGACGTTTCAATTCTTCGCCATCTCAGTGTTAATCGCTCTGCCGGTGAAAATCATTCTCCGGCTGGGTTTCAATATCAAGTACATCTGGGTGACGCCCTGGTTTAATGTCTGAAGCAAAGGTTAGCGGAGGAACAAGACAAGGTGGCTGACACGCCTGCACCTGACGCGGTAGTCAAAAGGGACACGGAAACGCCTGAGCGCGATCCCATCGTGAGTCGTTCGACGAGCGGCATCATCCTCGTCTGCGCGCTGCTTTTGATCGGCGTGACGGCGTGGGCGCTTTATGATGAGGCTTACGGCCAGCGTCCCTGGAAACGCGCACAGCAGGAATTTGTCCAGCGTTACACGCGCTACCTCAATAGCATCAAGAAGAATGCGGGGCAATCTGAGAAGGATGTCGAAGAGAGCGCCGAATATCAGCAACTCGCCGAAGATGCCAAAGCTGCCAAAGAGAAAGTCGAGCCGCGCAAAAAAGAGATCGAGCAGGAAGTCAAGAAGGTTGAAGACAAGCTCTCTGCCGTGACCGATCCTTTCCAGAATGCGCGCGGGCAGATCACAGTCATCAACTACAACATCGAAACTGCTCCCAACGATGCAAAGAAAAACAGTCTCCGCCAGAAAGTCGAGCAGAAGAAGCAGGAGAAGATCACGGTTTATCTTCCCACTGATAACGGCAAGACCGAAAAGAAAGAATACAACTACACGGAACTCGCAGACCTCTACAACGGTCTGAAGGATCAGAAGGCGAAGTTGCTTGCGGAAAACGCAGAGTTAATCAAAGAACCGTCGGAACTTGATAAGAAGCGTCAGGAGTATCTGAAAGACCACATGACGGGCTTGACGCCCGCGCAAATTGGCTCGCTCGTCACCAAGAATGAGAAGTTTGAGTATAAAATCAACCAGATCAACGTCTCTTCCGCGAACATCGTTGATCGTTGTGAGACCTGTCATCTCGGAATCCGCGAGCCACTCAACCTCAAGGCTTCGGACCTCGCTCCAGACGGCCCCGGCAAGAAGCCCGACGATTGGGCCAAAGCCTTCGTCAGCCATCCGAACAAAGAACTGCTGACCATTCACAACCCGGACAAGTTTGGCTGCTCAAGTTGTCACGGCGGCAACGGGCGGGCGACCACGAGTGTGGAGAAGGCGCATGGCCTTAATAAATTCTGGCTGCACCCGATGTACGCGAAAGAGAACACGGAAGCCGGTTGCCAGCAGTGCCACACACAAGATCGCGTGCTGCAAAACGCGCCGACTTTGACGCTCGGCAAAGACCTCTTCCAGAATCGCGGCTGCGTCGGCTGCCATCGCTCCGAAGGCTTCGACCACGAGGCGGACGCGCTCTCCAACACGCGCCAGCAAATTATTCAACTCGAAGACAACATCAAAGCCAACGACCGCGATGCCAGACAAGCGCGTGATGCTGTCTCCAACGCCAGCGACGAAGAGGCGCAGAAACTTCAGGCACGCGCTGAATCTCTGACGATCACCAACAGCCTGCTGGCAGCGCAGCTTGACCAGTTGAATATTCAATCGCGCTATCTGATGCAGGATCAGAAGAAGGTCGGGCCGAATCTTAAAGATGTGCGTTTGAAACTCGTCAAAGAGTGGATACCTGAGTGGCTCAAAAACCCGCAGGCGTTTCGTCCGGGAACGAAGATGCCGACCTTCTGGCGCTTGAACGGCGAGATGGCGCACGACCTGCGCGCTGATGATGACAGGAAAGCTATCGCAGCCTATCTCTGGCAAGCGGGCTTCGACGGGCAGATGCCCGCGCAGGATCGTGCGAAGGGAAATGTCGTCAACGGCAAACAACTTTTCCAGACTGTCGGCTGTATGGCCTGTCACTCAATCGGCGAAGGCGACTCGCGTGTGGGCGGCGACTTCGCGGCTAACCTTCAGCGTGTCGGCGAGAAAGATAATTTCGAGTACATCGTGCGCTGGATTTACAACCCGCGCCAGCGTTGGCGTCCCTATTGCCCGAAAGAGAAACGCGACCTGACGCCGGACGATTACGCGAAGAAGGGGCTGCCTTATCTCTTCGACACAGAGCAGCACTCGAAATGTCCGAATGACGGCGCTGAACTTCAAGTGCAGAACATGACGGTGATGCCCAACTTCCGTCTCTCAATGGACGAAGCGCGCGACATCGCTTCTTATCTCTTCTCGCTCACCGATCAGCCAAGCTCTTTCCGCGATCCGAACGCTACCGCATACATGGACGATCCAGCGCTCAAGGAGAAGGGGCACGCTTTGATTAAGCAGTACGGCTGCGCCGGATGCCATGAGATCGGCGGCATCCCGTCGGACGACCCAAGCCGCAACCTGGCGGGCTTTGAAGAGGAGCAGCGCATCGGTAAGGAGTTGACCGCCGAAGGCAGCACGCCGATTGAGCGTCTCGACTTCGCTCTCCTGACGCAGAAAGCCGAAGAGGGCGTTGACCCGGAGACCGGCAAGCATGGCGATGAGTGGTACAACCACAAGGGTTTCTTCGAGCACAAGATCAGGACGCCCTGGATTTACGATCAGGGCAAAGAGAAAGAACCGCAGGATCGCCTGCGGATGCCGCAGCCGTATCTGACGCCTGAATGGAGAACTGCGTTGACGACGTTTCTCTTAGGCAGCGTCGGCACAGAAGGCGCGAATGTTCCGCAGACGCTCTTCTACAAGCCGGACGATCAACGCAAGGCGATACAGGATGGTTGGTGGGTCGTCAAGAAATATAATTGTATGGGCTGCCATTCGTTGCAAGTGGGACAAAATTCCGTGTTGTCCGGCCTGCAACAATATACTCAAGACCCGACGGGTCCCGATGACAAAGAACATTTGGGCAGAGAGCAACTGCCGCCGAAACTGACGAGCGAGGGCGCGCGCGTTGATCCAAATTGGCTGCTCAAGTTCCTGCATGATCCTTCGCTCGCCGAAGAGAAGAATACTCAAGCGCAGGGCAGCAACCAGTCAGGCTCGACTTCGACGAACGCAAACACGGCGAATCAAAAAGCTCAACAGCCACAGGCGAAGCCTGCAAACACGAACAACGCGCAAGGCAACAATCAGGCGAGCGATCAAGGAAACAATCAAGCCAGCGCACAAACCGGCGCGAGCAGTCCGGCACAGGCTTCTCCTGAAGACGCGATCCAGTTCAGCCCGCAACCGGGCGCAGATCGTGACGGCGTGCGAACTTATTTGAAGGCGCGGATGCCGACGTTCAACTTCTCGCCGAATGAGTTGCGGCTGCTCGTCAATTTCTTCATGGCCGTCTCTTCGCAGCAAGACCCGTACATCCGCGAGCAGCTTGACCCCTTGACGGACGAGGAGCGCAATCTGGCGCGTGCGTTGTTCACCTCGCAGGGCGCGCCCTGTCTGAAGTGTCACATCACGGGCGACCCGGCGCATGATAAGACCGCTTCTGCGCCCAACTTCCTCTTGGCGAGCGAGCGCCTGAAACCGAAGTGGACTTATCGCTGGCTGCTTGACCCACAGCAGATTAGTCCGGGAACGGCGATGCCTTCCGGTCTCTTCAGGAAAGATGGCGACCGGATGGTCTTCAACGGCCCGACGCCCGAGGCTTTCAATAATTATCACCGCGACCATGCGGAATTGCTGGTGCGCTACATGTTCCTGCTGACGCCCGACGAGCAACGTCGCTTAACGGCTGGTTCGCCGCCCGCGACGAGTGGCGCAGCGCCCGCGCAGACGGCGAAACCACAGCCGCCGCCTGCAACCGCGCACGCTCGAAGAATCACGCTGCGTGGAGAGCGTTTGAATAGTCATGCGAGCGGAAAGGCCGTGCCCGCGAAGATGAGCCGGAGCGCGCGTGCGCCGGACTGGCGAGTTCGTTCTCGCGCAGGTCGTAAGATTTTACGTTCGTATGTTAATCTCATTCAAAAGTAATCTGAAATTTATCTAATTATGGAGGACTCTCTCATGTTGAAGAAACGCGCACGCTTCTGGCTTGCGATGTCGTTGACGCTCTCGCTGCTTGCGTTTAGCTATGCCTGCGGCGGAAAGAAGGATGATACTGGAACTGGAGCAGACAACACGGGCGGTGGCGGAGATACATCGTCAAAAGCTCAAGAGTGGACGCCGAAGGGCGACGAAGGCTCTATCACAGGCAAGATCAGTTTTACGGGAACTGCGCCCGCGCCGCAGAAAATTGACACGGCTCAGGACGCTAACTGCGCCGCGAAGAACCCGAACCTGATGACCGAGACCGTCGTGGCAAAAGGCGACAAGTTGCAGAACGTCATTGTCTATATCAAGGACGGAACATTAGCCGATGGCAAAAAACTTTCCGACTACAGCTTCAAGACGCCGGATACGGAAGTCACGCTCGACCAGAATGGCTGCCACTATGTTCCGCACGTGATCGTGATGCAGGCCAATCAGAAGTTGAAAGTTATCAATAGCGACCAGACCAACCACAACATCCATGCGTTGCCGAAATCGGGCGGCGGAAACGATGAGTGGAATCAATCGCAGGGACCCGGCGCAGCGCCTATTATGGAGACGTTCAAGCGACCGGAGATTGTGCCTATCAAATGCAATCAACATCCCTGGATGAAGGCTTACGCGGGCGTCTTCAAGCATCCGTTCTTCGCTGTCAGCAAAGATGACGGCTCATATGAGATCAAGGGCGTGCCGCCGGGAAAATACACCGTCGTGGCGTGGCAGGAGAAAGGCCCGACGGAGAGCAAGCCTATGGAAGTCACTGTTACGAAAGGCGCGGCGACGGCTGACTTTACCTTCGACGCAAGCGCAATGGCCGCCATCACAGGCAGCAATAGCTCGCTCGAAGTCGTGCCCGCCATCGAGTTGCCGATGCTGGGGAATCACTGAAAAGCAGTGAACAGTGAAAAGTGAATAGTGAAAAGTTAAAACGGCTTTCCACTATTCACTATTCACTATTCACTATTCACTTTTTATGAGCAAGGGTTTACATCGCTTCACAGTTTTCGTCACGGCTGCGACGTTCCTGTTGATTATTGCGGGCGCGAACGTGACGAGCCATGATGCGGGGTTGGCAACAAACGATTGGCCGCTTTCAAACGGACAGGTCTTTCCCGAAATGCAGGGCAATCTTTTCTGGGAGCATGGTCATCGCCTGATTGCCGCCTCGGTTGGAATTCTCGTGATCCTTCTCAACATCTGGCTCTGGCGAAGCGAGAAGCGAAGTTGGATGCGTCGGCTCGGACTGGTGGCGCTCGGCGCAGTTGTCGCGCAAGGGTTACTCGGCGGTTTGACCGTCAAGCTGATGCTGCCGCTCGTTGTCTCCGCAGCGCACGCGACGCTCGCGCAACTCGTTTTCTGTACGATGGTGAGCCTTTCGGTTTTCACCATGCCGGGATGGAGCGAGCCGCGCGCGACCGTTGAAGAGAAGGGAAGCGTCTCGCTTCGCTATCTGTGCATCGCGGCAGCCGTAATGATCTTGATTCAACTCGTGCTCGGCGCAACCTTGCGTCATTCGGCAACCTGGGATCAGCACTTGCCGACGAGCCTGTTGCTCTCGCATCTTGGCGGCGCGCTGCTGGTCACGCTGCTTCTCGGCGCGACCATCATCACGACGCTCAGACGCCACGCACGAGAGATTTATCTGACCCGTCCCGCGCAAATTGCCGCCGCGCTTCTGGTCGGGCAACTTTTTCTGGGCCTCGCCGCTTACAGCACTCGACAGGCGTCGCCCAACGGCCCGCAACCGCTCAGTCCGATGGTCGCCATCACAGTCGCGCATGTCGCCTGCGGCGCGCTCGTCTTCGCCGTCACGATTGTGCTTGCGCTGCGTGCCTTCCGCGTTCTCAGAAGCTCGCACGAGACTTCAAGGAGCTATCAGAGATTGAGCGCGGAGCCGAGTTGAAGGTAGAGAGTTTGGAAACAAATTGAAATTTGAAATCTCAAATTTGAAATCATCACTCTGGAATCTACAATTTGAAGTCTGAAATCTTAATCAAGAGCGTAGCAATCGAGCTTAATCCCGGTGGGGTGACTCAGTCGCGGGGTGCGGAACTGTCTTTACGTGACAAACTGCTGGCGTATCTTGACCTGACTAAGCCGCGCATCACATTTCTGATCGTCTTAACTTCGGCGGCGGGTTTCTGTCTCGGTGCGAAAGGCAGTCTCGACTACCTGCGATTCACACACGCGATGCTCGGTATCGCGTTGCTCTCGTCAGGCATCGCCACGCTCAATCAGTACATGGAGCGCGAGCTTGACGGCCTGATGCGGCGCACGATGTTGAGGCCGTTGCCGTCCGGTAAACTCGCACCCTCTGAAGCGTTGATCTTCGGCGCGGGCTTGACCGTCATCGCTGAAGTCTATCTCGCGCTACTCGTCAATCCGTTGACGGCGTTGTTGGGTTTGACGGTAGTCGTCGGCTATCTCTTCATGTACACGCCGCTCAAGACGCGCACCACCCTCTCGACGGCCATCGGCGCGTTTCCGGGCGCGATGCCGCCACTGATGGGATGGACGGCGGCGAGTGGCGAGATGACGACGGGCGCGTGGGTGCTCTTCGCCATTTTGTTCCTCTGGCAGTTTCCGCATTTTCTCGCTATCGCCTGGATGTACAGAGAAGATTACAAGCGCGCTGGGATCATCATGCTCCCAGTGGTCGAGCCGGAAGGACGCATCACCGGACAGCAGATCGTTGCTTTCACGCTCATGCTGCTGCCGGTCAGTTTGCTTCCGACGCTGATCGGAATTTCCGGTAAAGTCTATTTCTACGGAGCAACGGTGCTCGGCGCGCTGTTCCTGTTCAGCAGTATCACGGCTGCGCTCTCAAAATCAAGGCAGCAGGCACGGCGACTTTTGCTCGCCTCCGTGCTCTACCTGCCTTTGCTGTTTGGACTGATGGTCTTGAATCAATGAAAAGTGAAAAGTGAAAAGTGAATAGTTAAAAACAGCTTTTCACTTTTCACTTTTCACTTTTCACTCAATTAAGGAGGTGCGATGGGTCGCGCTCTGGGCATTCTGATCTGGCTTTTGACGCTCGGCACGGTGGTGCTGTTCTTCAGTGGATGGTGGTTTCCGACTACTATCACTGAGCACGGGCCGCAAGTTGACCAGCAGTTTATGATTACGATCATTGTGGTCGCAATCGCCTTCGTCGCCGCGCAGATTGGTCTCGGCTACATGGTCTGGCGTTATCGCGCCAACGCGCAGAACAAAGATGAGCGCGCGTTGTACACGCACGGCAATAATCGTCTGGAAGTCATCTGGACTGTCGTCACGGCAGTGGTCTTCATCGGGCTGGCGGTCATGGGACAGCGCGTCTGGGCCAACCTTCGTTTCAGCGAAGCGCCCGCAGGCTCTTTTCAGGTCGAAGTCGTCGCGCAGCAATTCGCCTGGAACTTGCATTACCCAGGGCCGGATGGAAAGCTCGGCCACACCGATCCGACGCTCATTGATGACCAGGACAATCCTATCGGGCTTGATCGAAAAGACCTCGGCGCGAGAGATGATATTGTCGGGTCAACGCTTGTGTTGCCGGTTAATCGTCCGGCTGAGTTAATCCTGCGCTCAAAAGATGTGACGCATAGTTTCTGGGTTCCGCAGTTGCGCTTCAAGCAGGATTTAGTTCCGGGAATGCAGATTCATGTCCATTTCACGCCGACCAAAGTTGGGCAGTTTCAACTCGCCTGCGCAGAATTGTGTGGGATGACTCACTACAAGATGCAGGGTACGCTGCTGGTGCTTCCACAGGATCAGCTTAATGATCTGATGGCGCGCCCGAAAGACGAATTTCAGTCGAGAGTGGAGGAGTTGAAGAAGATGTATGAGGTGGGCGCGATCTATGACGAGCAGGGAAAAACAAAGTTAGGCATGTCTTATTAAATTCATCCTTCCAGCACAGGAGATGAGTAATGGCAGACGCAAACGTCCTGCATGAAGGCCAGGAGACGGTTCATCGCCACGAGCCGCCGAAGAGTTTTATTCGCAAGTACATTTTCAGCCTCGATCACAAGGTGATCGGCATCCAGTACCTGACGCTCGCGCTGGTCGCGGTCTTCGTCGGCATGACGCTCTCCGTGCTGATGCGGATGAACCTGACGTGGCCGGACGTGAACTGGCCGCTGCTCGGAACGATCAAGCCCGAAGTCTATCTTTCGTTGCTGACGATTCACGGCACGATCATGGTCTTCTTCGTGCTGACGACAGCGCCGCAAGGTGGTTTCGGAAACTACATCCTTCCGATTCAAATCGGCGCGGATGACATGGCTTTTCCTGTTCTCAACATGCTCTCGTTCTGGGTCACGCTCGTCGGCTTCATCGTCCTGATCGCAGCCTTCTTCGTGCAGGGAGGAGCGCCCATCGGAGGCTGGACTGCGTATCCACCTTTAAGCGCCGTTCCAAGCGCAGGGCCTGGACAGGGCACAGGGATGAACCTGTGGATTATCAGCATCGCTATCTTCTGCGTCGGCTCACTTCTTGGCGCGCTCAATTTCATCACGACGCTTTTGAACCTGCGCGCCAAAGGCATGTCGTTGATGCGGATGCCGCTCACCTGCTGGGCATGGTTTACGACCGCCGTGCTGGCGCTGCTGGCGTTTCCGGTGCTGCTGGCGGCGGGCGTGCTGCTCTTTCTTGATCGAAATGCAGGGACGAGTTTCTTCCTTCCTGCGGGTCTTTACTTCGGCAGAGATGTGTTGAAAAACGCAGGTGGATCGCCGATTCTCTGGCAACATCTGTTCTGGTTCTTCGGCCACCCGGAAGTCTATATCGCTATCCTGCCGGGCATGGGCGCGACCTCGCACATTCTTTCGACCTTCGCGCGCAAGCCTGTCTTCGGCTATCGCGCGATGGTCTTCGCTATCTTCGCCATCGGACTCCTGGGCTTCTTCGTCTGGGGACATCACATGTTCATCAGCGGCATGAGTCCGTACTCGGCGATGGCATTTTCAATCCTGACGCTTGCTATCGGCGTGCCTTCGGCGGTTAAGACCTTCAACTGGTTGGGAACGCTCTGGGGCGCGAAGATTCGTTTCACGACGCCGATGCTGTTTGCTATCGGTTTCGTTTCGCTCTTCGTCGCGGGCGGCATCACAGGTCTCGTGCTCGGACAGACTTCGCTCGATCTGCCGATGCACGACACTTACTTCGTGCTCGGACACTTCCATCTGGTGATGGGCGTCGCCGCCATCTTCGGCATGTTCGCGGGAATCTACTTCTGGTTTCCGAAGATGTTCGGCAAGATGATGAGCGAGAAACTTGGGCGCATCCATTTCTGGATCACTTTCATCGGCGTCTATTCGATCTTCATTCCGATGCACATCATGGGCATCGTCGGAATGCCGCGCCGCTACGCGCAGTTCTCCGACAAAAACGGACAGATTTACGGCTTCCTGGCATCCCTGCATCCGCTCGTCCTCTTCGTCACGGTCGCGGCTATCATCACCTTCTTCACGCAGTTCATCTTCCTGTTCAATCTCGTCTGGAGTTTGTTCAAGGGCAAGAAGGCGGGCGATAACCCCTGGGAAGCAACGACGCTCGAATGGGCTACTTCGTCGCCGCCGCCACACGACAACTTTGCGGGACATCCTCCGGTGGTTTACAGAGGCGCATACGAATTCTCCGTGCCGGGCGCGCCAAATGATTTCGTGATGCAGACGGAACCGGACGCGGAAGAATCCGGCAGCAGGGCACAGCAGGATAGTAGTGGTAATGGACACGATGGTCACAAGCACTGAAAAAGTAGCTCAGAAAAAGATCGGACTCGGAGTCGGGCCGCAACCACCCGCCCCGAACGATGGTCGTTCGCGCGGAAATGGACGAGGCGGAGATGGCTCGTCCGCGCGTTTCTCGCCCTCGAAATATCGGATCGGGATGTGGGTCGCGCTCGCGGGCGTCGCTATGATGTTCACGGCGTTGACGAGTGCATACATTGTGCGCGCGAATCTGGCGAATGACTGGCGACCGATTGCGATGCCACGACTATTGTGGTTGAGCACAGCGTTGATTGTTGTTAGTAGCATTACTTTTGAAATTGCGCGGCGTGCTTTGAAGAGCGGCAAAAGCGTTGTCTATAACCGTTGGTTGTTGGTCACGGTGACGCTCGGCCTCGCTTTTCTCGCTTCGCAACTTCTCGCGTGGCGGCAACTCGTGGCGCAGGGAATTTACATTTCGTCGAACCCGCACAGTTCATTCTTCTATGTGTTGACGGGCGCGCACGGGCTTCATCTGCTCGGCGGAATTCTCGGCCTCGATTTCCTGTTGCTGCGCTCGCGGCGCAGGCGTGACGAAGACAATGCGGGAGCGCGTCGGCTCGCTATCACTGATGCGGTCGCGCTCTACTGGCATTTCATGGACGGACTCTGGATTTACCTGTTCTTACTCCTTTTCCTTTGGAGGTGAAAGTTGAGTACGGAAGCAAGGGCAGACCAGCTTATTGCAACTGATTGGAGCGGAGGCAAGCTCCCCTATCGCATCGGCCACAGAAAGCTGGGCATGTGGCTCTTCATCGTGTCGGACTCGCTGACGTTCTCCGCGTTGCTCATCGGCTACGCTTACGTGCGCTCGTCCAACGTCTGGCCGACACCATTCCCATTTTATCCGAGCATCATCTTCTCGACAGTGATGACGCTCTGCCTGCTCTCGTCGAGCCTGACGATGGTGATGGGCGTCTCGGCTTCGGCGCGCGGAGACAAGAAGGCTGTCAGGAAGTGGATACTGCTGACCATCTTCTTCGGCCTGACATTTGTCGTGCTGCACTTGATTGAGTGGAAGCATTTAATTGACGAAGGCTTGCGCCCCTTCTCGTTGCCGAAGGAATGGGTGACGCAGTTCACGCAGAACGGAGTGCAGCCGACGGCGCTCTTTGGCGCGACGTTCTTCGGCATCACCGGCTTGCACATGTTTCACGTTCTGACAGGCGCAATCTATTTGGGAGTCGTCGCCGCGCGCGTCAACAAGCTCAAGCACGAAGATGTTGAGATTAGCGGTCTTTACTGGCACTTCGTTGACTTGGTCTGGATGTTCGTCTTCCCGTTAATTTATCTGCTCTCGATAAATTTCAAGGGATGATGGCTAGAAAGGGGAAAAGGTTAAATGGGGAAATGGGGAAGAGGAAGAGCGCGCATCTGCTTTCACCTTTCACCTTTCACCATTTCCCCGTTTAACCTTTTCATTCTGTGGCTTCGATAATTTCTCAGGAGTCTTAAAAGATGGCATCGCACGCTGAAACTGAACATGAGCATTTCGCCGGGAGCAATAAGCTATTCGTCTCAGTCTGGGTCTGGTTGCTGCTCATCACGGGGATCGAGGTCTTTCTAGGCTATATCCACGTCCCGATTCATTTGATGCTCGTTATCCTGATCGGTCTTTCGATCATCAAGGCCGCGTTGATCGTGGCGTACTTTATGCACCTGCGGTTTGAGCGTTTGAGTCTGGTGTTGACGCTCGTGCCGATGCTGATCGTCTGCATCTGTTTGCTGATGGTCTTCTTCCCGGATAGCTTCAGGTCGAAGAATTTGCGCTATCAGGACAATCCGCCCGCACCGACGGAGGACATCGGGCCATGACGAACGGAAAGCGCATCCTCAAGATTTCTTTGCTGGCGACGATTGCACTGTTCGCTTTGATCGTCTCAAGCGCGCTGGCGTCGGCACAATGTGCGATGTGTCGGACAGGACTCGGCGGCTCGCCGGAAGCGATGAAGGTAGCCGAGCGTTTTAACTTCGCCGTCTTCGTGCTCTTGATTCCGCCGGTGCTGCTCTTCTGCGGATTTTTCCTGACGGTGCTGAGATTTCGTAAAGGGCAGGGAGAAAAAGTGCCTGGGGTGCGTGAGGAGATCAAAAGCCTGATTCGTTTGTTGCTGAGTAAGTTAAGCATTCACCGTTGAGGTCAGGAGCGGAAGAGGCGCGAGAGTGGCGGGGCGTTGGCCTGGATTAAATGTCATGGCTGAGAACGAAGAACTTGTTTTAGATATTGAGAAGATCAGCGTGCGCGGGCGCGCGTGCCCCGTCTGCGGCGGCAAGATCATTCCGTCGGATCGCGCCGTCTATGAAAGCAAGGCTAACCCGTCGGATGTCTTTCCCATCTGGCAGTGCGAGAGATGCGGCTACGAGCAGATGTCTGAGAAGCCGGAGCCGGCAAAGGGTAAACACTGACGATTGCGGAATGCGGATTTCGGATTTCGGATTTAAGAAAGCGAGAGTTTCTTGCTTTTCAATCCGCATTCCACATTCCGCAATCGCTACGGGCGGTACTGACAAAAGGAGCGTGAGCGTCAAGCGATGACCGAGACAGTGAAGGGAGGTTTTATGAAAGGCGAGAATCTACTCTTATATGTCGTTTGCATCGTGATGGCTCTGCTGTTTCTCGGCCTCGCCGGATTGAACTATTTTTCAGCGGGCAACTTTATCTCGACCGACAGCCTCTTCTTCACGACCGTGAGCGGCATGATGGCGCTCATCTTTCTCCTCGTGCCGTTAGCCTCGCTGAGAGCAGCTAAGAAATCGAAAGAAGCTCCGGCGGGACAGCTTGCGACCACAGTCGCCGAACGCGGCGCACTCGCCAGCGCAACACGCACGAAGGTCGTTGGTGCGCTGCCTCCCGTGCGCTACGCCGATGCGGTGGATGCCAGAGGACGACCGATTCCGCCGGACGTGGCGAGAATGGTCGAAGTGATGAAGGAGACGGAGACGACGACTTCATAGCGGATTTCGGGTCTCCATCCACTCACTTGTTAGATCATAAGCTGCGCGCAGAAAGCATTGAGCGATGGATGAATTGAGGCAGCGCGTGCTCGGCATGTTCGAGCAGATGAAGAAAGAGACGCTCGATCTGCATGAACTCTTTGAGGCGGGCGGCAACGATGCGGAGGCGCGCAAAGAAGTCCTCTACACTGTCGAACGGCTCGTCGAAGAAGGATTGCTCGAAGAACGCGGCAACGATTTCTACGCATTGACGGTGGAGGGCAAGAGAGCGGCGAGAGGTAATAATTAAGTGAGAGAGACTTAAACGCCGCCCGGCCTCCAGCATGAATGATTTCATCTTTACCCTCCCGCACGTCAACGCGCTTCTCAACACCACGAGCGGTCTCTGTCTCATCGCGGGTTACATCTTCATTCGCCGCCGCCGCATTGCTGCGCACCGCGCCAGCATGATCGCGGCCTTCGTGTCCTCGATAATTTTTCTCATCTCTTATCTGACTTATCATTCATTGCGTGCTTACTATCTTGGATTCGGGCCGAAGAAGTTCGAGGGTCAAGGCTTCATCCGCCCAATCTATTTCTTCATTCTGATAACGCACACGATCCTGGCAGTCGTCATCGTCCCCTTCGTCATCGTGACCTTGCGGCGCGGGCTGAAACGACAGGACGCCAGGCACAAACGAATTGCGCGCTGGACATTTCCGCTCTGGCTGTATGTTTCGGTCACGGGCGTTGTCGTGTACGTGATGCTCTATCAAATTTATCCTTCGCACTAAGGTTTACTTTGTTGAGAATATATTTCACCACAGAGGAACACAGAGGTTTAAGAAATCTATTCTTAGCTTCCTCCGTGTACCTCTGTGTCCTCTGTGGTGAATTATCGCTCGCTTCAAATGGCTGATAATAGATCAAACGGATCATCCAACTCCGAAGTCATCGCTGCGATTCCGCAGAAACGGCGCACGCCGCTTCCGTTCATCATCCTCGCCATACTCTTCGTCGTCGTTCCTTTTCTGACGTGGTATCTGACATGGTTCGGTCGTCCGCTCTCGGATGAAAACATTGCCAATTACTTGAGCGATGAAAAGAATGTGCGCCACGTCCAGCAAGCGCTGACGCAAATCGAGGGGAAGATTGAAAAGGGAGACGCGAGCGTCAAGCGCTGGTATCCGCAAGTGGTTGCTCTCTCAAATAGCAACGTCGTGGAGATTCGCAAAACCGTCGCCTGGGTGATGGGACAGGACAATAAAGCCGAAGCGTTTCATGCGGCACTGCTCAAGCTGTTGCAAGATGAGCAGCCCATCGTGCGTCGCAATGCCGCTTTGCAGTTAGTACGCTTTGGAGATGCGAGCGGGAGAGCGGAGTTGCGTGCGATCTTGCAGCCTTACAATGTCGTCGCGCCGATTGCGGGGACAATCAGCAGCGTTCTGGTTGAAGGCGGTGTGGTCAATGAAAACGCACTGCTGGCGCGCATCACGAACAATCAGAATCAAGCACAGGAGTTGCGCTCACCATTGCCGGGCAAGATCACAAGCGTTGCGGCGCATGAAGGAGCGCGCGTCGCGGCGGGTGATGTCATCTTAACCATCGCGCCTGATTCTGATTTTGTGTATGAAGCATTGCGTGCGCTGCTGTTCGTCGGCGCGGCTGAAGATTTGCCGGATGTCGAACGTTACGCGCTGGGGGTTGCGGGGATGCCGGAGCGGATCAAACTACAAGCAGCTGAGACAGCAAAAGCTATCCGCAGCCGCTCGGCGGAGAAAGATTCGTCTAATCGTTAAGCAGCCGCGACGGGCGCGTCCGTCAGTTCGACGCCGTGCATGGCTTCCCAGTCTTCGGTCGGAACCATCTCGATTGCGTCCCAGGGACAGCCGTCGAGAAACGCGCCGTCCGGCCCTTTGCTGATACACTTCTGGCAACCGATGCAGAGATTCGGATCAACTTCGATGCGACCGAACGGCAGATGATCGGCATCCGGCACCCAGAACATGCAGGCTTCAATCGGGCAGTATTCGATACAGGCCGGTGAGCCGGCACAGCCCGTGCAGCAGTCGGTCGTGATGGCGAGAATCTTCGGTTTCTTCTTGCGCGTGGCTTTGCCGTCGCCCTCCGACATCGGGAAATGTTTTTCGATTATCGAGATCATCCGTGCGCTCCGTTTGCAGTGCTTGAGGACACCTGCACTTTAACATGGCGGGGCTGGTTCGCTCAACGTCCTTGTTTCAATCGTCGCCCTGTGCTTGAAAGAGTCGCGCGAAAAGGATAAAACTATTCAAAACCAAACAGGAGGGCATCAATGAGTACCGTCGCCGGAATTTTCCAATCTCGCGCCAACGCAGAGCGCGCCGTAGCGAACCTGCGTTCGGCAGGTATTGCCAATGACTACATCAATTTTTTGACACCGGGCACAACCGATGAAAAGGTCGAGGCGTCTGTGCCGACGACCGAAACAGAGCAGCCGGGTATGGGCAGCGCGATGGGCGGCGCAGTCGGCGGTGCGATGGGTGCTGCCGGTGGCGCGACCATCGGTGTAGCGCTCGCCAGTCTGCTCGTGCCGGGCGTTGGGCCAGTCCTCGCCGCAGGCGTGATTGGAGCGGCATTGCTCGGCGCGGGCGGCGCGGCAGCAGGTGCGGCGGCAGGCGGCGCGCTCGAAGATTCTATCGAGGGCTTGCCGCACGACGAGTTGTTCGTTTATGAAGACGCGCTCAGACAGGGGCGCTCGGTCGTCATCGTCGTGGCTAAGGATGAAGCGCAAGCGGATACTGCGCGCGGCGTGCTGGCGCAGGCCGGAGCGGAGAGCATTGATGCTGCGCGCGAAAGCTGGTGGGTCGGGCTGCGCGATGCCGAAGAAGAAGAGTACACAGGACAGGGCGGAGACTTTAAGAAGGATGAGCCGACCTATCGTCGTGGCTTCGAGGCCGCGCAGCGTCCGCATGTGCGCGGTAAGGGATATGAAGAAGTAAGAACATACCTGCTCGAATGCTACGGCGACACTTGCGAGTTGGCTGCCTTCCGGCACGGGTATGAGCGCGGTCAGAATTATCAGCAGGGCTTGAGGGAGAAGCACACAGGTTGAGAGATACGCTGTTGGGCATCATTGTTCTCGGCGGCATTCTCGTCGTGAGCGCGGTCATCACCAACCTGTTCGCGCGCAAGATGTACAATCGCTGCGGCGACTGCGGGACGCTCAACGCGAAGCGACGGACGAACTGTCGCTCATGCAATACGGAGATCAGATAGCAGAAGGCAGAAAGCAGCAAAAGCAAAAGCTCCTTGTCTTGGCTGCCGACTGCCCACTGCCTACTGCCTTCTGCTCTTCGCATTCCGCAATCGAAAGATGCCCTGGAATCCAGAACGTTATCATCGGTTTCAGAACGAACGGTTCGCTCCCTTTGATGACCTCTTCGCCTTGGTGAAGGTGCGCCCCGCAATGCGCGTCGTTGATCTTGGCTGCGGCACGGGCGAGTTGACTCGCAGGCTGGCGGACAGTTTGCCGGAGAGTAATGTTCTCGGAATTGATTCGTCAGCGCAGATGCTCGCACGCGCACGCGAGCACGAGCATGACGGTCTGCGATTCGAGCAGCGTTCGATTGAAGAGATTGAAGGCGCGTGGGATTTAGTCTTTTCTCACGCGGCGATTCAGTGGGTTGACGATCACCGTTCACTGATCCCGCGTCTGCTCTCGCTCGTGACACCGGGCGGACAACTCGCCGTCCAGCTTCCCTCGAATCATACACACCCGACACACACTTTGATTGCGGAGATTGCGTGGGAAGAGCCATTTCGTCAGGCGCTCTACGGCTGGTATCGTGTCTCGCCCGTGCTCTCGATCACAGAGTATGCGGAACTTTTGCACTGGCATGGAGCGAAGGGGATTACTGTCTTCGAGAAAGTCTATCCGAGCCTGTTGGAAAATTCTGACGCGCTGGCTGATTGGACTTCCGGCACGGCACTCGTTCCCTATTTCGAGCGGCTACCGGAAAACTTGCACGAGCCGTTCATGGCTCGATACCGCGAACGTCTGCGCGCAGTGTTCCCAAACGCGCCCGTGTTCTATCCCTTCCGGCGAACGCTCTTCGCCGCCATGCGCTCGGTGTAAAACATCAAGGCACGATCTTCTTCCGCTCCGGCAGCAACGAGTACGAGCAGGTGGGCGGCATCCGTCGCAGCGAGGCCAGAAGCGCCCGCCGAACAAAACACCGAGCAAGAGTTAAGCCTCTCGACAGGGCTTGACTCCCAGGCAAGTGATGGACGATGCGAGATCAGCGAGGAATCTCCATCGTCCATCATACAACCTCAGTTATGCGAAGCCTGAAAGCTGGCGGCTCTAAGTCGTCTCGTCAATAGTCGCGCGGCATCAATCCGTGCTGCGGTTCAATTGATGCGCTCGGTGAAAGAGGCTTTCGCCTTACTGCTCATAATAAACCTTGATGGTGCCTTTCCCGTACTCATGCAAGAAACAAGAAAAGCTAAGGCATAGTAGGCACTATACAACACTCTTAAGTCTATATCTGAGAGAATACGTTATTGCTTCCTCCCTA
This sequence comes from Acidobacteriota bacterium, assembly GCA_032159235.1. Classification (GTDB taxonomy): domain Bacteria; phylum Acidobacteriota; class Blastocatellia; order Pyrinomonadales; family Pyrinomonadaceae; genus QHXM01. Next base: position 14,039 of record JAVHWW010000063.1, on the reverse strand, counting down.
AACGAGAACCTGCGAACATTCACCTGGGATCAAGGAAGGCCATCAAAAATCTATATCCTTCATCTCCAGAGGCGCGAATTTCATTCCCATTCTGATCATAGATTTGATTGCCGTTCTTATCTACAACCTGCCATCTTCCGATGTGAAAGTTCTTATCCAAATTTGGATATCTGTACTTATGTGGACGATCTTTCTTATTACTTGCTTCGCGCCCCATAAGCTCCCGATCAATCTGCAACAGTAGAGACTGCCGGCTATTGTAAGGATAGCCTCCTTTAATAAGGATGTGAGAATCAGTCAATTGAAGGTCGGCGGGATCGAACTGATTCTCTTCCTTTTCATTTTGCGGGTTTGCTTTCTGTGTTCTCTGTAACCAAATCAGTAGTCGGGGGTCAGTTCCTGCTCCAAATTGATACTCGACGACCCCGAACCCTTCTCTCACTTCTGTGATAACCTGCAAAATGCGAAGTTCCCCATACTGCTCGGCATCTGACGGTACGTCCGTTACATAATTTTTAGGGCGAGGTGGAGCGGTATCGGTTATTTGCTTTAGCTTGTGTGGGAGTCCCAGTTGAAACGAACCGCCCGAACCGTCGGTTGGCGGAATGTGATCTGTTCGTATTGATAGAATGGGTGCCGGACATAAGGTGCGCTTAGTTGCACCTCTTCTTCGTTGATTGCTTTTGGTCTTGGCAAGGGTTGAGGCAAATGGAGCAACAACCAGCGCAGCAGCAATCGTTTTAGTGAAATTGCGACGTGATGTATTGTTGGTGACTTCCGTATGTTTTTTCATCTGCGATTCTCCTTTGGGGTTAGGGTTAAGAATGAAGCTTACCGGACGACTGTGGAAGCTTCACTGAGTTGTTTGCGATAAGACTGGATGTCTGGTCTGGCAAGATAGCCGTTGTACCCTTCTTCTCCCCACTTTTGTTGAAGAGTTGAAAGTAAATTGATAGCGTGTGAGAAATATTCATGCGTTGCCTCGGTGTTCTTCATTCTTTGGCTGGCACGCCCCTCAATGAGCCATGCGCGCCACTCTGATTCCTGCTGGCCTGCACGGGCAAAATGTTCTTGTGCTCGTTGTGCTGTTGCAAGTGCGCCTTGCACATCGCCGCTTTCAAGCATGGCTTCAGCAAGTGCAAGTAGCGCTTTGGAAAGTAGGCGCGGATCGCTCTCCTTTTCTGCCATTTCAACAGCTGCCTCACAGGTCTGTCTGGCTTCGTGTTTGGCGCCGGAAAGAGCTTGCGCTAAGCCAAGCGTATATTTGGCCTCAACGCCCGCGCGCTTGATCTGGGTCCCTGCTAGGGTGAGAGCCTGTTGACTCTGTGCAATAGCTTCTGGAAAGCGCCTTTCGCTCAATGCCATTTGAGCGTTGATTAAATAACTTCTTGCAATCAAGACCTGCTTGTAATTACTGTCAATTCGATCTGCGATAGTTGGTACTTGATTGAGCGCTTCGCGTGCCTCTTCATAGCGACCCAATCGCCATAACATGTCTCCGCGATCCAGTAAGCTATAACCGAGGGTTAGCTGAATGCCCAGTGACTTTGTAATTTTGTAGCTTTCTTCAAAATGTTGGAGCGCTCCTAAGTAAAACTCCTCATCGGCAAGCGAGCTGCCAATTAAAATGTGCGAATTGGCTAATTGTGCCGGATCATCTACTTGTTGCGCGATTTGGAGTTGCTGGTCGAATTCGCGGAGCGCGCCGTTGTAATCGCCCAGTTGTAATTTGACGCGCCCGCGCAAGAGTAACGCCTGCGAGACCTCTTTGCGATACCCCCCCTGTTGATAGAAGGTAAGCGCCTGCTCAATATAGCGCATCGCTTCGTCAATTCTTTCCTCCTGCTGGATGAATAAGCTGCCAAGGTACAACATCGCTTTTGCTTCGTTACGCTTTCCCTTATATCTCTGCGCGAAATCCAGTGCTTGATTGAAATACTGCTCAGCCTCACCGTAATCACGCCGCATAAAAAACGCATACCCCAGATTGAGCAGACCTTCTGTCGTAAGGTTTTCTGCATCGTTAGCCTGCGCTAAATTAATCGCCTCCGTTGCGTACTGTTTGGCCTGTTCCGTCGCACCGCCCGCAAGCGCGACACTGCTCAACTGAAGTAGAGCTTGAATCTGCTGATAGAGATTAGGAGCAGTGCGCGCCAGAGTGAGTGCCTGTTGTAACTGTTCCTTTGCTTCAACTACCTTGCCGAGTTGGTTCAAGAGTGCGCCGCGTTGGAAGAGAACTTCCGTGCGTCCTTCGTTTTTGCCTTGAGCCTGATAAATCTCTTCCGCTTTATTGAAGGATGACATCGCGCTTTCCTGTTGTCCTTTCCGGCCATAGAGAATTCCGACGCGCAGGAAAGCTGTTGCGTAGAGTTGGTCTCGATTGGTAGCGGCAATATATTGTTCGATGGCTTTGTCAGTTTGCTCGTTCTTCTCATAGGCGCGTCCCAGATCAACATAGACGTAAGGTTGATCGGGCAACTGGCGTGCAATTTTGCTGTAGTGCTCAACGGCCTTGGCGAAGTCACGTCTAACGGTGGCGGTGATGGCATCAAGATAGATTGAATCAATCGGCGGCAGCGCCGAGCGATCAGGTGTTAGTTCAGAGACGCGGAGCATCTCGTCCTTCGCTTTGTCCGTGTAGTCCATTTCCATCCACGCTTCGGCAAGGCGCGCGTGTGCCAGCGCAAACTGGTCGTCGAGGTGAACGGCCATCTCAAGCGCTTTGCTGGCCTGAAAGAAAGAGCCATTGCGGATCGCGTCCGTGCCCGTGTCGTAGAGTCTCTGCGCTTCCGCCGTTGGGACGTGCAGCTTGGGACGCCGCCATTGCACGATTCCCCACACGATTAGTCCCACCGCCACGAATGCGATCAGTACTATTAGGGGTGAGAGACGCGGACGCCGTAACATGTCGGAGAGAGTGGTCAGAGCGCTTGAGCGTCGCGTGCTTGGCGCGAGTCCAATGCGCTGGGTGCGAACATTGGCGGAGTCTTCCAGTGTGTGATGGAGGGCGAGGAGGTCTGTGCGGAAGTCTGCTGCCGATTGATAGCGTGCGACGGGTTCTTTCGCTAAGGCTTTGAGAGTGATGCGGTCGAGTTCCGGCGGAATATGCTGGTTGATGGACGAGGGCGGCGGCGGGGTGACGTGGATCACCTGCGCGACGATCTCGATGGCGTTCTTGCCGGAGAAGGCCGGGCGGCCTGTGATGCACTCGTAGAGGAGCGTGCCGAGAGCGAAGATGTCGCTGCGCGGATCAACGGGGCTGCCGGTCGCCTGTTCGGGTGAGAGATAAAGCAGTGTGCCGACGACGACTCCGCTCTGCGTGCGCGTTTCGAGCACGGTCTCCGCGTCGTGATCCACTGAACTCACTCTCTCTTCTTCCACCTGTTTGGCAAGGCCGAAGTCAAGCACTTTAACGTCGCCGCGCTCGTTAATCATCACGTTGGAAGGCTTGATGTCGCGGTGAATGATGCCGTGACGATGAGCTTCGGCGAGGGCGTCCGCGACATCCGCGATGATCTCGACGGCGCGTGCGAGCGAGAGCGCGCTCGTGCGCAGAAGATCGTCGAGCGATTCGCCCTTGATTACCTCCATGATGATGAAGGGCTTGCCGTCGGGGGTCTCGCCGTAGTCGTAAATGGTTGCGATGTGTGGATGGCTGAGTGTGGAGACGGCGCGGGCTTCGCGCAGGAATCGCGCGTGTGCGTGATGCTCGTCCGATTTGACCGTGGGGAATTTAAGGGCGACACGACGGTTGAGTTGCGTGTCCTGCGCGAGATAAACCTCGCCCATCCCGCCTGAGCCTAAGGGGGAGATGATTCTGTAGCGACCAAGAAGTGTACCGGTAGCAACGGCCATGGGAGTTGTCGCGCAGATGGATTCGCGCGCTCCGATTGGAGGTGAACACTTACTTCAAAGAGACGAGACGCGGGCATTCTAACCGAGTCAGGCTCAGGACGCTAGGTTTTTATGCACAGAGCGTGTAAACGTAAACGGTAGGTAATGGTCCGTACCGCCTAAGCTGGGCGGGGACATAAAGGGATGAGGGCGGAGGGCGGAGGGATGAAGCAAAGCAAAAGCTCTCTTCTTCATCCCTCATCCCTCATCCTTCATCCCTTCTCTCACCCGCCCGCTACCGCAGGCGGTACTGACATCTCGCTTAATGAGAGTAATCCGAATATTGATGTTTCAATCTTGCCTCTGTCTCTTAAAGCTGCTGCCGCCGCGTTGCGCACATCCTCAGACGAATCGTTGACACTGGCCTGCTGCAATGCGGAAATGACAGCCGGATTGATTTCGTTTGCGGCTGGCCGAGCGATCATGCGCGCGAGGGCTTCGGCGGCTTCGATGCGTCCCGTTGCGTCAGCGCTGTGCGAGAGTTGATAAGCGAGACGCGCGGCGGGTTGCGGAAAATCCAGTTTCTTCAAGATGCGCTCGCCCTTGTCGAAACGGATCATCAAAGGCTGGCTGTCCAATTTGAAAGTGAAGTGCTGTTGGCGTTCGGTAATCTCGATGTGTTCGGTGCGCTTGCCCTGTGCGGTCACCAATTCGATTTCGACGGGCAGGCGAAAGACTGCGGGTGTCGTCGCGTCTGGAGTTTGCGTCTGCGCGACATTGAGCGAGAGAGTGTGCGTCTGTGGGTGATAAAGAGAGCGCACGCGCAGTTCCGGGAAGCCCGCTTTGTAAACCCATTGCTCGAAGAACCAGTCGAGCTTCTGGCCGGTCGTCTCTTCAAAAGTGCGCTCAAGGTCGCTGGTCTCAACCACCTTGTTCTGATTTGCGACGAGATAATTATGCAAAGCTCTCCAGAACATCTCGTCGCCGACCGTTTCGCGTAGCATGTGCAGGACGAGCGCGCCTTTTTTGTAGAGCGTCGCGTCGAAGAGGTCAACGGGCTGGCGGTAGCGGTCATAGACAATCGGACGGCGATACTTAAAATTGTCTTCGAGAAAATAGAGGAACGTATCGGAGCGCATCTCAGCGAGATAAGCGTCGTGTCCCGCCTCTTGCTCTCTGAAAGCAGCTTCCATGAAAGTTGCGAAGCCTTCGTTGAGCCAGGCTTGAGACCAATCCTTACAGGTCACCAAATCACCGAACCAAGAATGCGAGAGTTCGTGCGAGATCAGATTCTCTGTCGAGAGTCGAGAATCATTCGTGATACCGCCGTTGAGAATTTCTGTGTCGGCGTGCGTCGTGGCGGTGATATTCTCCATCCCGCCGAAGATGAAATTGGCGACGATGGTTTGCGCGTACTTGTTGAAAGGGAATTCGAAATTGAGTTTCTCGCTGAAGACGCGCATCATCTCCGGCGTCTTGCTGAAAGCTCTGCGCGCAATCTCTTCCGTTCCGTGATAGGTGTAGTATTCGACGGGAATGTTTTTATAAGTGTCCGTCAGCTTCGCGTAGTTGCCGACGACGAGCGAGATGAGATAGCTGGAATGCGGTTGATCCATCTTCCAGTGAAAAGTATGTGTGCCGTCTGCGTTGTTCGTCGTCTCGACGAGCGCGCCATTGGAGATAGCGATTTCGTCCGCGCCGGTGGTGATGTATTGCTCGCTTGTCGCTTTATCGTCGGGGAAGTCGTAGCAGGGAAACCAGTAGTGATTTTCTTCAGGCTCACCCTGCGACCAAATCTGCGCGGGCTTCGATAGGACCCTCCCGCTGAGTGTCTGCGGAATGAAGTAGATGCCTTTCTCCGGTGTGGCGCGATACTGGATGCGAATGTTGATTGCTTCACTCGGCTCGTAAGCGCGATCAAGCGTGATGGCGAGCTTGTCTGGCGGCTGTGTCCATTGCAGCGTGGTGTTGCTGTCGGAGAGCGTCACGGCTTCGATCTTCATGCTCGAAGCGTCGAGGTCAAACGATTTGAAGCCGGAGGCTAAAGGTTTGAGTGTGACTGTTTCGTCGCCGATGACGGCTTTGTTCGGGACATCAAAACGTGTGTGGATCGTGTAGTTCAAGACATCGTAGGTGCGTGGCGGTCGCTCGTGCTTCGTGCCCTCAAGCTGCTGGCGCGGGATTGACTTCTGCGCCGGAGCTGTGTGACGCGCGACAGTCCTTCGATGTTGAGCAAACGAGAGCGGAGTGAAACTGGAAAGAACAAAGATGAAAGCGAGCGTTGAAGTGAGCGAGCGACGAGCGATTGTTCGAGAGTTCATTAAACCTTCCCTGAGATTAAGAGTTCATCCAAAGCGCTCTTTGCGTCTTAAGTTTTTCTTTGCGCCTTTGCGTGAAACACTGACGTATCTCGCAAAGGCGCAAAGAAAAACTTAAGACGCAAAGGATTGGCTCTTTCAATTGTGCCTGACGAGAGCATTTGAAGCAAAGCCGCATGGGGCGTGAGCTTCTTCCCGCTTCGACGTGGTTTGACGAATGCAAGCGAAGAAAATTGCGTTGCGCGCTGGAATCGAGCGCGGGCTATTTCAATTCGCCGCGAAGCGTCGTATATTTCTCTGAAAGTTTTTCCACGAATGCGCGCTTCAAGTGTTTGCTTCTGCAATGATGACACAAGCGATGGGAGAAATTGGATGTCTCGTTTCACCGCCACTTTGATTGGCGTTCTGTTGTCAACCGTTGCCCTGAATTTTTATCACACGACTATGGCTCAAAGCACATCACCACCCGTTCCGACTGAATGGCAGACGCTCGCCGAGAAGACTAACTACCGCGAGACGCCACGTTATGATGAGACTATCGCTTACGCTCGAAAGTTAGCGGATGCCTCTCCGCTCATTCGTTACACGAGCTTCGGCGAGAGCGGGGAAGGCCGCGCGTTGCCGCTGCTCATCGCAGCCAGCGGAGACACATTTACACCGCAAGCAGCCAGAAGCGCTGGCAAAGTCGTCCTGCTTATTCAAGCCTGCATTCATCCGGGCGAGTCCGATGGCAAAGATGCCGGACTCGCTCTGCTTCGTGATATGGCGATCACGAAAACTCGCACGGGTTTGCTCGATCACGTCGTCATCCTTTTCATGCCGATTTACAACACGGACGGCCATGAGCGCTTCGGCCCCTACAATCGCATCAACCAGAATGGCCCGGCTGAGATGGGCTGGCGCGCGACTTCAGCCAATCTCAATCTCAACCGGGATTACATGAAGGCTGACGCGCCGGAGACGCGCGCGTGGTTGAAGTTCTGGACGGAGTGGAATCCAGACCTGCTCATTGATTGCCACGTCACAGACGGCGCGGATTTTCAGTACGACATCACCTACATCTACGAGCATCATGAGCATTGCCCCGCGCCCGTCCTGGCCTGGATGCGCGAGGCTTTCGATAAAAATATCTTTCCGGCGACGGAGAGCGCGGGCAATCTGCTCTCGCAGTACATCACATTCAGAGACAACCGCGACCTGACGAAAGGTCTTGACGGTTTCATCATGCCGCCGCGCTTCTCGACTGGCTATTCGACGATTCGCAATCGTCCCGGCATCACGATTGAGACGCACATGCTCAAGGACTATCGCACGCGCGTGCGCGGAACTTACGACCTGCTCAGATTCACGCTCGAAGAATTAAATCGCCACCCTGAAAAACTCCTGCGCGCCAACCGCGAAGCTGACGAAGAGACCATCGCCGAAGGTCAGCATTATGATGCTGCGCGACGTTATCCTTTACAAATCGAACTCACGGACAAGTCAAAGCCTGTTCAATTCAAAGGCGTGGAATCGCACACGGAGTTGAGCGATATATCCGGCACGATGCGCGTCGTCTTCGGGACGAAGCCGTTGGATATAACCGTGCCGCTTTATGATGAAAGCAAGGTCGCGGCTGCCGTCGCTCCGCCGCTTTTCTACATTGTGCCGCCGCAATGGAAGAGTGTGATTGATGTGCTCGCGGCGCATGGTCTCAAAATGCAGCGACTCACAGCGCCTGCGACGATTGAGGTTGAGAGCTATCGTTTCAGCGATGTGAAATTCGCTGCCGCGCCGTTTGAGGGGCGCGTGATGCCGAGTTATAAATCTAACCCGGTGCGCGAGCGCAGAACTTTTCCGGCAGGCTCTATCGTCGTGCCTGTGGCTCAAGCGGGAGGTCACGTCGCAGTGCATCTTCTCGAACCGGATGCGCCGGATTCCTTCGTGGCGTGGGGATTCTTCAACGCTATCTTTGAGCAGAAAGAGTATGGCGAAGATTACGTGCTGGAAAAATTAGCGCGCGAGATGCTGGCGAAGGATGAAAACCTACGGCGCGAATTCGAGCGGAAGATCACGAGCGATCCAAAGTTTGCCTCAAGCGCGAGAGCGCGACTCAACTTCTTCTTCGAGCGCTCGCCATACCACGATCAACAGTTCAATCTTTATCCGGTCGGGCGCGTCACCAGACCTTTGAATGTCACGCTTGCAGAAATGAAGTGAAAGAGAAACGGGCGCGAGAGATTTAATCTGCGCCCGTTTCCCGATTTTGATCTTGATGATCCGTTGCTAGACCGTTCGACGGCCTGTGAGCAGGTTGATGACCAGCACAACCAGCGCCACTACGAGCAGCAAGTGAATGAAACCACCACCGATACCGCCGATAACGCCGAGCAACCATAAGACCAGAAGCACTACCAAGATTGTCCACAACATAATCGTCTTCTCCTTTGTTTAAGCCTCCCTGAGACTTGTTCGCCTGACCCCCCTCTACTCAAGACCCCTCGCTCTTACCGCGAATCGTTTCCACGCGGTCAACTAAACCGTGCGACGGCCAGTAAGTAGATTAATCACGAAAATGATGAGCGCTACGACAAGTAGCAAGTGAATCAATCCACCGCCGATATGTGCGATGAGACCGATTAACCACAACACGAAGAGCACCACCAGAATTGCCCACAACATTGTCATCTTCTCCTTTTTGAGCGTCGCTGATTTAATCCCTTTTGGTTCTACTGAACCACTTGCCAGTGCCAATGAGCAATGACCATGCCACCTTGATAATGAGGACGGAGAGTTGCTGATAAACTATGCAGATTGAGGGGTTTAAGTTTTTATGAGAGCAGGGCAGCGGCTTTGTCATTGTTTGTTCGCCCGCTATTTTGTATTGAAACACGGCAGAAGTAACAAGGCGTCTGTGTTTCGATTCAGGCCAAGCATTCTTTGGTCACTCTGAGTTTGAGGTTAAGTGGCAACCGGAACGTAACTGTCTTCATCGGAGTTTTCCGAGCAGGCGATCAAGAATCGTCCGGCTCTTGATAAACTGGAAGTTGATCGGATTTATCAGGCTGGACTTATCAGGTCAGAGGCTGGTAAAGTAAGAATTGCGTTCGCGGCTCGTCTTTCGAGCGAACGCAGTCAGTAGAGTTTCACACCGCATCTCTTGCGTGTGAGTTGCTCCTTCCGGTAGCGGACACGTTTCAACCCCGATTCTTTGTACTTCTATTTTTCTGAAGAGCGTTCGGCGGCCTTCCCCTTTTACGGCTCGTCTGCGCTCAGGAGAGTTTTTATGCCATCCCCTTTGCTCCGTTTAATCCCCCGTTCCCAAAAATCGAGTCTCATCATCGCCAGCTTCCTGCTCTTACTGTTGGTGCTGACAAGCGTGCTCATCATCAATCATCGCCGTCTGCCAGTCGTCCAGGAAATTAACTCCACGCAACTGCGCGCGCTCGGTGAGACTAATGCCGCAGCTTCGCTCAAGGTTGATGATGAGACTTTGATTGTCACCGGACGCGACGGCACGATCTCGCAAGCCATCGTGACGAATGCCGCGACGCAGAACGAGATTATCAGCGTCTTCATTAAAAATAATTTACCCGTTGCGTTTCAATCAATGAAACCGGGCGCGTTCTCAACGATCATGACGTGGATGATTCCGTTCCTGACCTTCGCCGTGCTTGGCTTCGTCGTCTGGCGCGTCTATGCCAGCATGGGAGGTCGCGGCGGCGACTTCAATCCGATTGATGCGCAAGGCAAACAGTCTGTCAACTTCGCGGACGTGGCGGGTGTTGATGAAGCCAAAGCGGAATTGTCGGAGACGATTGAATTCCTGCGCGACCCTCTGAAATTCGGACGGCTGGGTGGGCGCGCGCCGCGCGGCATTCTGCTCTCAGGCCCTCCGGGCACAGGCAAGACGCTTCTCGCACGCGCGGCGGCAAATGAAGCCAACGTTCCATTCCTCTCTGTTTCGGGCTCGAGCTTTCAGGAAAAATTTGCCGGGATGGGCGCGGCGCGCGTGCGCCGTCTCTTCGCGGAAGCGCGTAAGCTCTCGCCCTGCGTTGTCTTCATTGACGAGATTGACGCCTTGGGTCGGCAGCGCGGGCGCAACAACGACTCTGCCTCCGCCGATCAGGATCAGACGCTCAATCAACTGCTTGTCGAGATGGACGGCTTCGAGCAGCACAACGGCATGGTCGTCATCGCTTCCACGAATCGCCCGGATATTCTCGACAGCGCATTGACGCGACCCGGACGCTTTGACCGCGAAGTCGCAGTCAACCTGGCGGACGTAGGCGGACGCGAAGAAATTTTGAAAGTTCACGCACGCGGCCTCAAGCTCGAAGAAGATTTAGACCTGCGTTGGATTGCGCGCGGCACGCCCGGCTTCTCCGGCGCTGATCTCGCCAACCTGCTCAACGAGTCTGCGATTGCCGCCACGCGCGACAACTCCGAAGCCATCGGTCGCCCGCACGTCGAGTATGCGCGCGATAAAATCTTGATGGGCGCGGAGCGTCAGGGCTTTATGATGGATGAAGAGGAACGCTACGCAACAGCCGTTCACGAAGCGGGACACGTCGCGGTCGGCCTGGCTGTGAAAAACGGCGATCCGATACACAAGGTCTCTATCTTGCCGCGCGGTCGCGCGCTCGGCGTCACACAGTCTCTGCCGGAGCGTGATCGTCTGATGAAGAAGCGCGAGTATCTCGAAGATCAAATCGCGTTGCTTCTCGGTGGCCGTGCCGCAGAGCAGTTGCTACTCGACACGATGACTGCCGGTGCCTCAAACGACATCGAACGCGCCGTCGAGATTGCGCGCAAGATGGTTGCTGAATTCGGCATGAGTCCCCTCGGTCCGATTCATCTGGGCAAACCTGAAGACCCGCACAGCCAGGCGCTCCTTGATCGCGTTGAGAATGCGACCAGCGAGATCATCAACGCGCAGATGAAACGCGCCTGCGAGGTCGTTGACCGTGAGCGCGAATCAATCGCACGCCTCGTCGAAGGCTTGATGGAGCGCGATACGCTCGAAGCTGATGAAATTCATCACTGCTTCGGCCTGAAGGCTGTGGCTCATGCAGCCTGAATTGGAACTCCCACCTGTCTAAAAACGCCAGAAGGTATTTAATGACACTCGGCAAGTCCCCACATGGGCTTGCCGAGATTGTCAGATAAGGTAAACTCGGCGCACTTTTGCGTCGAAGCGGGGCTCTTTACCGATGCATTATGTCCGGCCCCATCGTATTTTCCTCACCCGACACGCACGCCAATCCTGTGTAGTTGCTGCCCAAAGAGCGGTGACTGAGATTTAATAAGAACCTTTCCAGAATAGCATTCCATGAAGTCTATATTAAAGTTTGCTCACGCGAAAAGAGCCGGGTCGCGGCAGCATTCATCATCCAGGAGTATCAAACGAATCCTCCTCGCCTCCGCTATGCTGTGGTTGTTGGCGGTCAGTTTCGGAATATTGATTCTATGGAATTATGAGAACACTCCGGGCACGAGTGCGAATCCTCCTGCGCTGTGGCCGACCGATAGTCAGATTCAACGTGCGACCGCTCACGCCACGCTAGTCATGCTGGTTCATCCACACTGCCCCTGCACGCGAGCGACTATTGGCGAACTGGCTGAACTCATGGCTCATTGCCAGGGACGTTTGACAGCTTACGTGCTTTTCCTCAAGCCAGCAGGTTTCTCTGACGACTGGGAGAAAACCGATCTCTGGCAAAGCGCCGCGAGCATTCCCGGAGTCAACGTCATAGTTGATGATGACGGCGCGGAGGCACGTCGTTTCCACTCTGCGACCTCCGGCCAAACTATTCTCTACGATGCTGAAGGGCATCTGCTGTTCAGTGGCGGGATCACAGCTTCGCGCGGACACGCTGGCGACAATGATGGACAAAGCGCCATCATCTCGCTTGTCAATGACGGAGCGGCATCTCGAACTGTGACCTCTGTTTTTGGTTGTCCCTTGTTTGATGCAAATTCAGATTGTCGAAGGTCAAAAGATGAAAGTAATAAATTCTGATTCGAGCGAACGTGAATCCATTGAGTGGCGAGTTGCAGCTATCTTTAACGAGCAGCAGCAATCCATCTACAAACATACAGACCAGATGTTCGCCGTCCTGATGGCGCTTCAGTGGCTGGCAGGCATCGCCGCCGCTTATTGGATTTCGCCCCTGACTTGGATTGGAACGACGAGCCAGACGCACATCCACGTCTGGGCCGCGCTCTTTCTGGGCGGTGCGATCAGTTCTCTGCCTATCGTACTGGCGCTCACACGTCCAGGTCGCGTCTCGACCCGCTACACTATTGCGGTCTCGCAGATGTTGATGGGCAGCTTGCTCATTCATCTGACGGGTGGCCGCATCGAGACGCATTTCCACGTTTTCGGCTCGCTCGCTTTCCTTTCATTTTACCGCGACTGGCGCGTGCTCGTTCCGGCCACGCTGGTTGTGGCAGCCGATCACTTACTGCGCGGCATTTTCTGGCCGCAGTCCGTGTATGGTGTCCTCTCGGCGAGTGAGTGGCGCTGGGTTGAACATGCGTGCTGGGTTCTCTTTGAAGACATTTTCCTCTTTATTGCCATCAGACGCAGCGTCAGCGAGATGTGGAATATTGCCGAACGAACGGCTGAAATCAAGAGCCTCAATGCGGGACTGGAGCATCATGTTACCGAACGCACGGCGCAGCTTGTGGCTGCCAATCAGGAATTGGAAAAGGAGGTGACTGAACGTAAGTTAGCCGAAGAGCAATTACGCCAGGCGCAGAAAATGGAAGCCGTCGGAAAGTTGGCGGGCGGAGTGGCCCACGATTTCAACAACCTGCTCACGGTGATTAACGGTCACACTGATCTTTCTATGAGACGCCTCAAGCATGATGATCCGCTGTATCGCAAACTCGAAGCGATCAGGGAAGCCGGTGGGCGCGCGGCATCTCTCACGCGGCAACTTCTGGCTTTCAGCCGCAAGCAGATACTGCAACCGAAAGTGCTCGATCTTAATCAAGTGGTCGTCGAGACGAACAAGATGTTGCAGCGTCTGATCGGCGAAGACGTTGATCTGTTAATCGGACTCGCGCCGGATTTGGGAAAAGTGAAGGCCGATCCTAATCAGATTGAACAGGTGCTGATGAACCTGGCAGTCAATGCGCGCGACGCCATGCCAAGAGGAGGCAAGCTGACAATTGAGACAGACAGTGTTTATCTTGACGAGCGATACGCCGGTCAGCACATCTCTGTTCGTCCCGGTCAGTACATCATGCTCGCCGTCAGCGATACCGGGTGCGGCATGGACGCCCAGACCAGGGAGCGCATCTTCGAGCCTTTCTTTACGACCAAAGAAGTAGGCAAGGGCACAGGGCTGGGATTAGCGACCGTCTATGGCATCGTCAAGCAGAGCGAGGGAAGTATCTGGGTCTATAGCGAAGTGGGACAGGGCACTACCTTTAAGATTTATCTGCCATGCGTTGATAAGCCCAGCGAAGAAATTAAAGCAAGCCCTGATGATTCTATATCACAGCAGGGAACTGAGACCGTGCTGTTGGTCGAAGACGAGGAACTGGTCCGCAATATGACCAGAGAAATTCTTGAGGATAGCGGCTATCAGGTCTTGGAAGCTCCACATGGGCAAGAGGCTTTGCTTATCGCCAGGCAGCATGATGGCCCTATTCATCTGATGCTCAGCGATGTGGTGATGCCGCTGATGAGCGGTCGTGAGTTGGCCGAGCACTTGGCAATTTTCAGAAGCGAAACGAAAGTGCTGTATATGTCGGGCTATACGGACGATGCGATTGTACATCACGGCGTGTTGGATGAAGGGATGGCCTTCATCGAGAAGCCGTTCACACCGAACGCTCTCGCGTGCAAGGTGCGCGAAATACTGAACGCTTAAAAGCAGTGGTCAGTGGTCAGTA
>JAVHWW010000023.1:0-11225 GCA_032159235.1 Acidobacteriota bacterium | reverse complement strand
ACGTAAGGCTTGAGGTAGCGCAGGAGGCGACGCGCCACGCGCCAATCGTAAGTCTTGCCGATGGCCTCTTCTTCGTGAAATTGTTTGACTGCGGTTGCCATGCTTTCTTATTTCCAGAGATTGTTGTCGCTATTCTGATTCGTTCCGTTCAATTCCAGACTCATAACGTACTCGTCGGCTATTGCCTATTGCTTATAGTAATAACCACCAACTATGTCACTTTCCCGGCCAGATAAAGTATCTCGAAAGCTAAGGCGTGCGGCAATGAAGAAGACTCTATGGAAGAAAGTACAGAGCCATCTGTCCATATAACTGCTGCACGTGAATAGCTAGTCGGTGAAAATATAGCCACTACTCTTTCTCCAACTATCTCTCCCTTCTCATTCATTTTAGGTTTACGTTCGATGATTTGATCAGCGTCTTTAAGTCTTTCTTCCAATGCTGTAGTCGCGCGTTCATGCGTTTGATAGCCTGTACTATCTAAAGATACTTCTACACCATCTGATGATTTATACCTGTGAGAAGTAAAGCCGCCTTTGCCATCTGCCGTAGTGCCGTCCACTATAGTGGTAGGCTGGAAATCTATTTGCCCTTCGATTAAATCTTGTGCTGTTATAGCTTTGGGCGTTGAATCAGATTGCTTGGGTGTTGAATGAAATTTAAGAAACAAAACAACACCTGCGGCAATGCCGACAGCAACTATACCGAGTACGATAATGTTTGAAGACCTTTTCAATTTCCATATCCTTGCGGAGATGCCGAGTTAGGCTTTCTATCGCAAACAATTAACTCGCCGCTAATTCTTCCTCTAACAACTGCCGCTCGTAAAGGTCTGCGTATTCGCCATGAAGCGCGAGCAGTTCGTTGTGTGTGCCGCGTTCGACGAGGCGTCCGTCGTCGAGCACACAGATCAAGTCTGCATCGCGCACGGTCGAGATGCGGTGCGAGATGATGATGCTCGTGCGGTCGCGCATCACACCGCGCAGTCGTCCGAGAATCTTCTCTTCCGTGTAGGTGTCAACAGATGAGAGCGCGTCGTCTAAAATCAGAATCTTCGGCTGGCGAATGACGGCGCGTGCAATCGCCGTGCGTTGCTTCTGCCCGCCGGAGAGTGTGATGCCGCGCTCGCCGACCATCGTCTCAAAGCCGTCTGGAAAACCACTGATGTCTTCGCTGAGTCCCGCAATCTCCGCAGCCCATTCAATCTCGGCGCGCTCCGCTTTCTCGACGCCGAACGCGATGTTCTCGGCGAGCGAATCGCTAAAGAGAAAAGTCTCCTGCGGCACGTAGCCGATACTTTCACGCAACTGCGCGAGCGGATAATCGCGCACCGGAATATTGTCAACGAAGACTGTGTCGGATGGAGCTTCGATCAAGCGTGAGACGATGTTCGCCAGAGTTGACTTGCCGCTGCCCGTGCGACCGACGAAGGCGACTGTCTGCCCTGCTTCGATGGTGAGATTGATGTCTTGCAGGACAGGCTCATCCGTTTCGTGATAACGAAAAGTCAGGTTGCGAAATTCAATCTTGCCTTCAACCGGCGGCTGCGGCTTCACATCATCCGCATCCTTGATGTCCGGCTGAACAGCCATGATTGCGTTCATGCGCTTGAGGCTCGCCGTGCCGCGCTGGTAGAGATTGATAACGTAACCGAGCGCGATGAGCGGCCAGATCAGGCGCGTCAGATAGAGATTGAATTCCGTAAACTCTCCGGTCGTAATCTCACGGCGCGAGGCGAGCATTCCGCCGTACCAGATAATCAGGACGAAGCCCGCGCCAATCAGAAACTGCATGAGGGGGCGCATCACAGCCCCGACGCGCACCAGACTCAAATTGCGTTCGGCATACTCGTGGTTGAGCGATTGGAAAGCTGCGATCTCCGCATTCTCCTGCGCGTAGGCGCGCACGACGCGCACGCCCGAAAAGTTTTCCTGCGCGCGCGCGGAGATTTGCGCGAAGAAGTCCTGAATCTTCTCGAAGCGAACGTGAACCTGCTGGCCGAAGTATTTGACCGTCAAAGAGACGAGCGGCATCGTCAGAAAGAGCATCAAGGTGAGGCGCACGCTGATGTGCAGCATCAGGGGCAGAACGATGATGACGACGAAGATCGTTTGCAGCGTGTACATAATCATCGGCCCGGCGAGTTGGCGCACAGCCGCGAGATCATTGGTCGCGCGTGCCATCAAATCGCCGGTTCGATGTTCCTGAAAAAACGAGAGTGGCTGGTCAACCAGATGCGCGTAGAAGTCGCGCCGCAGGTCGTACTCGACGTGGCGCGACATGCCGATCAGGATGCGACGTTGCAGGAAGAGAAACGCGCCGCTGACAAGGCTGACGCCTAAGATAATCAGGCTGTAGCGCGTGAGCTTGCCCCAGGTCACGCCCGTTTTCAGCAGGTCATCAACCGCGTGCCCGACGATGAGCGGAATCAGGAGGCCGATGACGACCGAAGCGAGGATGGAAAGAATGCCCGTGACGAGGGATTTTTTATAAGGGCGAAAGTAGCGAGCGAATTTCCGTAGGTCGTCCATAATACGAAGCGATGACAAAGTCCCGGCAAAACAAAAGGCCAGCGTTTTATTGAAAATCGCGTATCTATATCATGCGCGATTTTTTGTTTATACGCCAGACCGGAGACGGGAGTTTGAAATTCGCCTTGAATTAAGGAAGATAATAACGAGAGATTTTATGCTACCTGAAGTTACGAGACGAGAAGCGATGAGTCGGATGCTTCCGCATTGTCGGTTGGAGCAAACTCTGTGTGAGCAGGCGCTTCATCTGCGGGCGCTGCACCTTCCGAAATCTCGACTGCATCTTCGGGCGGGATGCAAACGCAGTTGCGACCAGTATTCTTTGCATCGTAGAGCGCGCGGTCGGCAGCGACGACCAGCGTATCGCGTGAAGAAGCGTGCTGCGGGAAAGTGGCGATGCCGAGAGAGGCCGTGATGTGGCCGACGCCGGGAACTTCCATCTGTTCGATGCGGCGGCGCAGGCGTTCAGCCACAATAAATGCGCCGTCAGTTCCGGCCTGCGGCAGAATGACCGCGAACTCTTCGCCGCCGTAGCGCGCCGCCGTATCAACGCCGCGCAGTTCATCACGTAAGCCTTCGGCCAGGAGGCGCAACGCTACGTCGCCCGCCTCGTGGCCGTAGGTGTCATTCACGTTCTTGAAGTTGTCTAGGTCAATCAGAATCAGAGATAGCGGCAGGCGCATTCGTGTCGCCATGTGCAGATCACGCTCAAGCTGCATCTCGAAGGAGCGACGATTGAAGCAGCCGGTTAGCGCGTCCGTCAGAGCTTGCTGCTGCATCTGCGCGAAGAGGCGTGCGTGGCTGACCGCGACTGTGACCTGATCCGCAACCGTGCGCAGCAACAGAATCTCATTCTCCTGCCAGACGCGCGTCGAATCGTCGGAGCGCACGAGCAGCGCGCCCATGAAGCGCTTTTGATAGATGAGCGGCACAGCGGCGAGCGGATGAATGTTGCGCGAATTTGAATCAGGATCATTGCGGCCATCGAGGACGTAGTTTTTGTAACGTCCGGCGAGTCGCACGCTGTAAGCGTCGAGGTCGGCCAACAACTCCTGCTCTTCGGCATCGGCGTTTCCCGCGCCGTCGCGGAAGTAGCAGTTAGTCAAAGATTCCTGTCCCGGCTCACCTACAATCCGCAGGGCGCAGTGTTGGGCGTTCAACGCAGTTCCGACTTCGTTGACTGTCGTTTGCAGCACGCTGTCAAGCTCAAGCGAGTTGCGGATGGCAGTGGCGATGCGGTTGATGGCGATTTCGCGTCCGGCCTGTTCCTGCAAGAGACGCGCGAGTTTCGTGGTGACGCTGACGGTCAGTTGGAGCGAGGTCGCTTTCGGCATGGACGCGCGCACCGACGAGGCGAAGGCGGTCGCCTGAAGTTGACCTTCGGCTGTCACACGCGCCATCAAATATTCGAGCGCCGAATAGACGACATCCGGCTCAAACGTCCAGATCACTTTGTCGCCGCCCGCTTCGGAATCTTCCTCATCCGCATTGTGCACGGAAGCGAGCAACGCGGAGAAGCGCGCGTCGGCAATGACCACGAAGCGCTCAACCTCCTTCTCGCTATGTTCTCGTTTTAAGAGAATCGGCTCGCGGTTCTGATCGTTAGTTCTGAGCGGCAGGTCGTGGAGCGCATCGCCGTGCGCGACAAAGAAGAAAGCTTTATTCGCCGCCCGCCCGACTTCACGCACCCGCGCCAGATCGCGCAAAGAACGCTCGGCCTGCATCGGCAGGCTTTCGATGACGAGCGCCGCCAGATTGTTTTCAAGCACCACATCCTCAAAGTAACGATGAAGCTGGGCAATCGTCTGCTCGGCGCAGCGAACGGATGTTAGCTGGCGTGAGTGCTGTGTCAGCAGTGCTTGATAAAGAGAGTGCATGGAGTCGAAGCGGTGCGATGTGGAAGCAGAGAGTATGTGCGCTTCCGGGAGTCTTTGACTACTGCTGTCTGACCCATCAGCAGTAAGCCAAACTCATTTTGACACGGAACAACATTCTTGTCCACTATAATTTAAGAGGGATTTAAGATTGGGTGCTGGCTGAACAGACAACTTCAGGGGAGCTTGATAAAGGACGTAAGTGCTGTCGCAGCAATAGCTTTGGCCTCGTCAAAAATATCCACAGAGATGACCATGATGCGCCGCCCGGCGCGCAACACGCGGGCATGAGCAGTGACCTGACCCCTGAGCAAGGGGCGCAGATAGTGAATTGTCAGGTCAATCGTGGTGCTGGTCGTCTGATCGGTCTCAAACAATGTCAGAGTAGCGAAGGCGGCGGCAGTGTCTGCGAGCGAGGCCACGACACCGCCGTGCGCGATGCCGTTATTGCGTCTCATCTCATCACGCAAATCGAGATGAATCGTGGCCTCGCCTCGTTTCAATGAGCCGAGTGTGATGCCAAGAAAATGCGCGAAGGGGACAGCTTTGAATGCTGCGCGGATGCGCTGTTCCTGATCGGCGGTGAGAGCATTGTCTGTCATGAGCGGTAAGTCTCTCCAGCGTCAACCGGCTCGACGATGACTGCCGTGCCGTAGGCCAGGACTTCCGTCGCGCCTTTAGCAACCTCTGTGGCGTCGTAACGCGCGCCGATGATGGCGTTCGCGCCGAGTTCGGTTGCGTGTTGAATCATAATTTCAAACGCATCGGAACGAGTCTGCTCGCAGAGCTTCGTCCAGGCTGTGATATTACCTCCGACCATGCTTTGAAAAGCTGCGCCGATGTTGACGAAGAGATTACGCGAACGAACGACAATGCCGCGCACGATTCCCAGATTTCTACGGATATGAAAGCCGGGTATCTCAAAGGCGGTCGTCACCAGATGATGAGAGACGGAGTAACGCGGCTGGCTGATCTCGTAAGGCGTGCGCTGACTGATAGGATTATTGTCCATACATCATTCCTCGTTGCTAAAGAATTCAATCTGTGAAAAGACTCGGTTGCTCCTGCTCGTCTTCGCTTTCCCTTTGTTCGACTTCTTCCGGCGTCCAGCGATAGCGACTCAAGTTGCAGCGTCCGCGCGCATCAAACTCCACGCCTTCGGCTTCGAGCATCTTCTGTTGTTTGTCTGGCGGTAAGATAACACGCCCCGTCGAGCAAGCGCCCTGCGAATTGATGACACGCTGCCAGGGCGTCGTCTCTTCATCAGCCGCGTGCATGACGAAGCCAACGGTGCGCGGCGTATATCCTTCACCCAAAATATCTGCAAGCTGTCCGTAGGTCATGACACGCCCCGTCGGAATGCGCCTGACGATTTCAAAGACGCGCTCGCGGTAGCGCGGCGAGTCTTGTGTTGCGCGGTCTGCTTCCGTCTTCCTCACGCGCTTTTCTTCAGTTGGTCGTCTTCTTGAGTCTGCCATCTCTTTTTGAAAGTTGATTGATATTCGCGCCACCACGCGCGCCATTCTGCTATCGCTCGCTCACGCTCTGCCTGCGGCTGCGCAGGCTGGAAGTTGAGTCAAGTCGAAGTTGCATCACGCAAACACATCTCTGCCAGAAAACGTGTTCGCAGATTATCGCTCGCAAGGAGATTTATCAATTCAGGAATCGAAAGTCCGGGCATCTGTTCGCGTGCCGCCATATATTCTTCATGCTTCATACTCTTTCACCGGAAGACCGCCACAAGCCGAAAACCTATGCTACCGTTTGGGCCGTTCCAGGAGTCGCGGTACGCTGAGCGCAAAGGATCGGCCTCGTCGTTAAACGAGCCGCCACGCTCCACATGTACCTTTGAATCTTCTCTACTTAACCAAGTTGAGCTATCTGTTGGCGCTCCATTATAACTATTGACATAGACATCTTCACACCATTCCCAGACATTCCCGTGCATGTCGTACAAGCCCCATGCGTTTGGCTGTTTCTGCCCGACAGGATGCGTGCGATTTTTATTTGCTATTAATTTCTCAGAGTTCCACTCACTTAATCGCGCATCTCCTGAGTTCTCATAGTACCAAGCCAACGCATCCAGATTCCCCGCATAATCTCCTATCGTTCCGGCTCGACACGCATATTCCCATTCTGCTTCACTTGGCAATCTATATGTGTACCGGCTCTGCATCCCATTCAACCTTTTAATGAAGACCTGCGCGTCATCCCAACTCACCATCTCCACCGGACACTCATCACAGCCTTTTCGGTATGAGGGATTCTTCCCCATCAAAGCTCTGTACTGCGCCTGCGTCACCTCATATTTCCCCATGTAGAAACTTTGCACGGTGACTTGATGCTGCGGATGCTCATTGCCACGTCCCGCTCCGTCAGGTGATCCCATCAGAAACGTCCCGCCCTGCACATACACCATCTCGATATTCGGCGCGGTCTGGCGCGGCTTTGAGCGAGGGGCTGGACTTGGCGTGCGCGTGGTCGTGCGCTTCGTCGGCGTCTTCGGCGTGCTTGTCTTCGGCGTCTTCGGCGGTCTCTTGTCCACGCCGACCTGTGAAAAGACCAGCGCACAGCCCATCACAATCAACACCAAGCAGAGCGCAAATGTCCGCGCGAGTTTCTTCATCTCTTTCTCTCCTCAATACTGCCAGAGTCGAATCGTTTTATCTTCCCGCGCCCACCTCGTTTGCGCCGGTGGCTGTTGGCTTCGCAGCCGCGTGATGATTGCTCCATCCGAAATATACTGTAAAATCGAATTTGAGAGAACGAGGAATCCGAGATGCAGGATCGAAGCAGCGCAGAACGATTGCTCAACCCGCCGCCGGACAGCGCGCTGGCGCGTGCGCGCGACTTTGGCGTTGACCTGACGCTCATTGCCGCTCGCTTGAAGCTCACACCGGAGGCGCGGCTGGACGATCTGCAACGTCTCATAGACGACCTGGAAGCAGCGCACGCGCCGAACGCACGTGCGACTTCAGCGCGCCGCCCTTCTGCGGACGACAATGATTAAGCTGCGACAGATAATCGAACTGCTCGCCGCGCACGAAGTCGAAATTGTGATTGTCGGCGGCGTGGCGATGACGCTGCACGGCTCTGCATATATGACGTTCGATCTGGACGTTTGCTATGCTCGCCCAAACGAGAATCTACGACGCCTCGCCGCCGCGCTCAGTCCGCACAGCCCGCGACCGCGCGACCTGCCTGAAGCCTTGCCATTTGTCTGGGATGCGTCAACGCTGCGAAACGGAATGAACTTCACTCTCTCGACCGATCTGGGTGACGTTGACCTGCTCGGCGAAGTCAAAGGCGTCGGCAGCTACAACGAGGCGCGCGAGGCTTCTGTCATCATGCAACTCTACGGATACGAGTGCCGCGTCTTCACACTCGACGCGCTGATCGCATCCAAGCGCGCCGCAGGGCGTCCGAAAGATTTGCTCGTTCTGCCGGAACTCGAAGCCTTGCGCGAAATGTCGTAACGTCACTTGCCGCGCTTGCTAAGAAGGTTCTACAAAACTTCTCAATACTGCCAGAGTCTAATCGTCTTATCTTCCGCGCCGGAGGCAAGCGTGCGCCCGTCGCGGCTGAATGAAAGAGTGCGGACGACGCGCGTGTGGCCTTTCAGGGTTTGCACTGACGAGCCGTCGCTCGTGCGGCGCAGTTCTATGTCGCCGTTGTTCCAGCCGATGGCTAGATATTGACCGTCGGGAGTGAAAGCGACGCTGCCCACTTCGCCGCTCGTCGTGCCCTGAATCTCGCGGATGAAAGTGCCGTCGGGAATACTCCAGAGTCGCACTTTGCCGTCACTCATGCCGAGCGCGAGCGTCTCGCCGTTGGAACTGAACGCGCCGGAGGTGATTTCCGCATGAGGAATGTCAAAGCCGCTCGTCGCGGCTGGATCGTTGATTGAACGGATTCGCACTTTACCGTCAGTTGAAGAGAGGATTGCGGCGCGCATCTGGTTCGGGTCAATCGTGATGATTAACTCGTCCTTGCCGATCTCCAGCTGCTTCTCTTGCTGTCCGCTCAACACATTCCAGACGCGCACGGTCTTGTCTGCGCTCGCCGAAATCAATCTTGAGCTATCCGGCGTGAAAGCGACGAGAAAGACGTAATCTTTGTGTCCTGAGAGCGTGCGCGGGCTACGCTCCTCTATCGGCGAGAGAGAGATGTTTCCATCTTTACCGCCGATAGCGATGAGTTTCCCATCCTGGCTCATGGCAACGCTGCTTCCGGCGCTCCCCGCGCTTTCGGTTCGCCCGGAGGAAGTAGTGATTAAGGCCGTCATACTCGTATAGCCAGTTGAAGCGACCCGTTGACCGTCAGGACTCAAAGCGACCTTGAAGACATTGAGCAGGGTTTGATAGGGAACTCCAAGCGGCTTGTAGTTTGGCATAACTGCGCCGGGCGATGGAGACGGCGTAGATGAATTGGTCGTAGTCTGCGTTGTGTCGGTCGAAGAAGTTGAACCGGATAGTTTAATTATCAAGCCAACAACTAGAGCGACTGCGGCGAGAACGCCGAGCACGATCCAAACCTTACGCGCGCCGCGCTTCTGCTTAACTCCTGCATCATCCAAGCCGAGACTTGCGGCGGAAACAGAATCAGGCGCTCCAAAGTTTGCGCTCTCTACGAGCGCGGGTTTGGTGAGAGAAGGTTGTGTGAGCGTAACGTCAGTCTCCGGTTGACGCTTCGGCCCTGTCTCGCGGCGCGGAGCAGGTTCGGTCTGGCTGGGCAGAGTCTCGGATGCGCGACGACGCTCTTCATCCGCGCGGCGCTGTTTTTCCATCACGCGCCTGAGTAGTTCTTCTGCTGCCTGGCGACGCGCTTCATCCGCACGTTGACGCGCCGCTTCTTCTGTTCGTTGCTGTTCGGCTTCGAGTTGCTGTCGTTCTTCGTCTGCGCGGCGTTGCCGGGCTTCGCGCTCCTGTTGCTCTGCTTCCTGTAATTCGCGTCCGAGCGCGCCCGCGTCCGCAGGTCTCGCATCGGGCTGCTTGGCGAGCGCGCGCATGATGACTGCTTCGAGCGCGGGAGGAATCTGTGCGTCTTTGGAAAACGGTGGAGGCGGATCGAAGAGGTGCTTGGCGATGACGCCCGTGTGCGTTTCGGCGACGAAGGGCGGCGTGCCCGCGAGCATCTCGTAGAGCAATGCGCCGAGACTGTAAACATCGGAGCGCGCGTCCAGATCATCGCCGCGACACTGTTCGGGCGACATGTAGAAGATCGTGCCGGGTTGAAAACCTTTCCGCGTCAGCGTGCCGCCGGTCGCGGCGTCGCGCAGCTTGGCGATGCCGAAGTCAACGACCTTGACCATCTCCTGCTCGCGCCCTTCTTCTTCGTCGGGCGGCAGCAGGATGATGTTGTCGGGCTTGATGTCACGATGAACAATCTGGCGGCGATGTGCGAGGCCGATGCCGGCGCAGATGCCGCGCATCAATGTCACGGCACGCTCCACTTTGAGCTTGCCTTCGCGCT
Organism: Acidobacteriota bacterium; assembly: GCA_032159235.1. Lineage (GTDB taxonomy): Bacteria > Acidobacteriota > Blastocatellia > Pyrinomonadales > Pyrinomonadaceae > QHXM01. The sequence continues at coordinate 1,348 of JAVHWW010000023.1, read as the reverse complement.
TGAACAGGTCGCGCAGGGATTCGCCGTTGAGCAACTCCATGACGATGTAGGCGGGCGCGTCCGCTCCGCGCGCTTCGCCGTAGTCGTAGATGGTGACGACGTTCGGATGACGCAGTTTCGCTGCCGCTCGCGCTTCACGACGAAAACGCTCGACAGTCTCTTCTTCGGCGACGAACTCCGCGCGCAGAATCTTCAACGCGACCTCATCGCCGACCAGCACACGTTCCGCGCGATAGACGACGCCCATGCCGCCTTTGCCCAGTTGATCTATCAACAAGTATTTGGAATCAATCGTGTGGCCGATGAGCGGGTCTTGCGCTTTCAAGGTTTCGGCCAGAACAGGAGGGGATTGGTCGGAAGCCGCGAGCGAGCCGATGGAGAAGCCGCAGCTATCACAGAAACGCGCGCCGTCTCTGATGGTCTGCTGGCATCGAGGGCAAGTCATCTGCTGCGAGCCTTTCTACTTTCTCACGGTAAGATTGTTTCGATGCACCCTGCTTGGATTTCTTGATGGAGAACGCGCAAGGGCTTTACGTCGAGCCGGAGTAGTGCCGTGACATCTTAACGAAGTTTAGCGGCTCGCGCTAGAGATTGTTTCCAGATCAGCGACGGAACATCAGGCGCGTAAGACTGTGCGAGCGGGTGCGCCATCGCCAGTCCCGCCAGCGATTTTGAGCGGCAGGCAAATCAATTCGTAACCACCCGCCGAAACTTCGCGCAAGTCCAGTCCTTCGATAATCACAATGTTGTTTGAGAGTAGAATCTCGTGCGTCTCATATCGCTCCGGGTGAAATTTCTCGACAGACAGATAGTCTATCCCGACAAGCTGCACGTTCATCTCAACGAGTGCGCGCGCGGCGTCCGGCGCAATGTACGTGAAATCCTTGCGGAAGCCAGCAGCCGGATTTGACCAGAAGACTGAGTTGCGTGTCTTGAAGAGCACGCGCGTCGCGCCTTCGAGGTCGAGCGCAGTAAGATGAATAGGTGTGATCGCGTCCGCCTCATCTGGAATCAGGACGACGCGCGCCGGGCCGATCAACGCATCGAGCGAAAGCTGTTCAACTTTGCGCGCGCCTTCGATGAAATGAGCGGGCGCGTCAACATGCGTCGCCGTGTGCGCGCCGAAATGCAGCAGCGAGACGTTGGCCGCGTCGCCATCGGCAATCGCCGACCACTGTTTGATTTCAACTCCCGGATCGCCCGGATACGTTGGCGTCGCCGCCGAAATGGGAACGCTGATGTCATAGATTCGCATGTGCTGTATCGTAAATGGTAAATCGTGAATCGTGCAAAGTGGTCAGTGGTCGGTGGTCAGTGGTCAGTTAAGAACGTTTGTTTTCAACTGACC
>JAVHWW010000116.1:0-6079 GCA_032159235.1 Acidobacteriota bacterium | reverse complement strand
TGACGGGCGTTCGCGGTGACCAACCAGTCGGCCAACTGGGTGTTGAAATCCGATGGTGAGCTGAAACTGCGGGCCGGGGAGAAACGGTGTCTCCAAATAGCCGTTGGCCCGCTCGACTAGGCCCTTGGCTTCAGGGTCTCCGGGTCGGCACTGTACTACCTTGATCCCGAGCATGCCGCGGAAGGCGTTCATCGCAGCGGTCAGCTCAGGCTTACCGGCTCGCCACTTGCCGATCGCAGACTCGTTGTCCCACACCAATACCCGTGGCACCCGCCGCCAACGACTGATCAGCTCCCAATGCCCGGCCAGCAGATCGGGTCTGCCCGACACATGATGTCATTGCTCAGATCGAATGCTCGGTGCGTCAACTCCGAGATCAGGCCGCGGACGGCGCATCCCGGGTCTGCGGTATGGCTGACGTCGAAGAAGTCCGGTTCCCATGCCTGCGGCTCGCAGAGCGTTTGGTGCAGTCCTTCTAGGTCTTCTGCGAAGGTAACCCGCAGCGTCTGAACTTCACAAATCACGTGTCGCAGGGCCTCAGCGATCTCCTTCTGGTCTACCGGACCGCTGGTCTCGAGTTGACAAGAAATGATCTGTTCCGATCGGACGCTAACCTCTGGCCGAACCACAGAGCCTCCTACGCAGCGGAGGCTCCGATGCGGCCGGTCACGTGTACCAGCCCGCGCCGCACTCTTCCGGTGTAAGAATAAGGTCTGCCAGTTCCGCGATGGTGATTTCCGTGAACATCATCGCGAGTCCCATGTCTAGGTAAATGTCGAGGGCGCTTTGCACTTCAAGCAAGAGTTCCACCCGGGTTGCTGACTCAAAGCCTAGGTCCAGAGCGAGGTTCGTCTCTGCGTTCAATTCGCAATCGGAGAATGATGTGTGAATACTGCGTATGGCTTGGATGATCTCAGCAATGACACGCTCTTGGGTCAACGGCTGGTTAGCCGCCGGGAATGCCGTTTCCAGGGGGTCAGGCAGCCCTTTTAGGTAGGCAAGATCGCCGTTATGTGTCTGGGACTCACCGTCGTTCGGCACGCTAATCGATTTAGTCATTTCTTCTCCTCCAGTAGGTATGCGGCGATTGGGCGCCGACGCAACTTGCCGCTCGTGGTCCTGCTCAGCCAGTTTTTTGGTACGAATCGGACTCCGCTCAACGGGAGTGCGGCTTGCCTGGCGGCTCTGAGGACATCGCGACGACAGGCCGCGGCAGCAGCGTGATCGCTGACGGCCGAATCGCTTTCAATCACGGCAACCATGTGAGTCATTGCCTCTTGGTCCATCCCGACCACCGCAACGCGCCCCGCTTTGCCGAACCCGCCGCGGACTAGGAAATCTTCCACTTCGGTCGGGAGGATGTCCTCGCCGGCCACCCGTATCACCTCGGCCGCTCTACCGGTGAAAACCAACTCTCCGTCGGCCATGAACCCGACGTCCCCGGTGCGCACCGGTACAGACGGGGCGATGACCTGATCGCCGAACGGACCCGAGCAGCGAGACGCCGACCGCACCAGCACATCGCCAATGATGAACTCGTTCACGGGATGCCCTTCTACCTCGATCCACACTTCGGTGTTGCGAACCGGGCTTCCGACCGACATCATTTCGGTTGGACGGCCGTCGCCCTCGCGCATGCCGGGAACATCCACCGTGCGCCAATGCCGATCTGCCGGGGCGCAGGTGACCATCAGTGTCGCATCGGCGAGGCCATAGCATGGCCGCACTACGCCGGGGCCCAAGCCGGCAGTCGACTCGAAGGCGGCCAATACTTTCGGGCGTATGACATCGGCGCCGACGAGCACGGCTCGGAGCGCCCCGAGGTCGTGGTCGGAAGTCGCCAGTGCCCTGGTGGCGACATGCAGCCCGGCGGGGATGATCGGCCAGAATCCAACCCGGTGCTGTGCCATCTGCGCAACCCACGCCGCCGGCGCTATCAGGAACTCTTCGGGACTCCATAACAGCAATGGGCGGCCCATCGACAGGGCTAGCAACGTGCTGACTAGACCCATATCGTGCGAGAGCGGCAGAAATGATCCGCCCACGGCGTCTGGTCCGACGGCCAAGGCATCGGCGATGATGTCTAGTTGGGCGCGGATCGCACGATGCGAAATCCGCAGCGGCCGAGGGTTACCAACACTTCCGGAACTGAACTGCAGGAGAGCGGTATCGGGAAACGCGAGCTCGCGTACCGTTTGTCGGGATACCTCCTGCCACGCGCCGCGGGTGTACACGAACCGAGCTTCGACCGTTTCGCTGACCTCGTTCAGCCGGTTCTGTACCGACGCTGCGGACTCGTACGGTTTTGGTCCGTTCATCACCAGCGGTACACCACCGGCGAGCGCCACCATGAACAGCGCGCCCAGCACCTGTTGCGGCTGGTCGGCGAGAATAGGTACGACGGAACCCGCCAGCTCCGGGGCCATCGCTGCTCGAACGCGACCGGTGGCGACGAGATCCCTCGCGTCCAGCGTTTCGCGAGTCCGAATGATCGGGGTCGCGGTCGACCTACCTTCGATCCGCTCGCAAAGGTCTGCTAATAGCGACCCAGCGGAACTTTGCATGCCTATCGAAAAGTCTGCACTGTGAAGCTCCATGACGCGCCCCCGTACCACCTAAACGGAGCTTCCGAGGACGCTTGCCGCGGGTGCGGGCACGCGCTGACTGCCTATCATGCGCAGCAGCCTAGGATGGTTCGACCGTGACTCAACCGGTTTCAATTCAGTGGAGTGACCCAAAAGCTCACGTCGAGTGTTGCCGGTTTAATCGCGATTCTGCTTAGGGTGTTAACGCAGTCATCGGTCTGCCCTGCTTGGAGAATCACAAGCAGGCGCGGCGGTGTCATTTGACGGGCTGAGGCCTCGCTGTCCCGTCGTCTCAACGAATTTCGGCGCCAGCTTTTTCAGAGGCGTTCCAGTGCGGAATCGGCGACGCGGAACACTTCGTCGGGGTCGTAGAGGTCGCGGGCGAAGGTAACGTTGGTGAGGAAGCGCCCGTTTAGTCGGCCGATGGTAAACAGAACCGTTTGGGTTTTGGTGGTGCCGGTACCACACTCGATTTGATCGCAGATTGCCGGAAGGTTGATATTGCCCACGTTGGTCACCGCGCAGGAAACGTTCTGGAACGGCCCACGGCGGCTGACGGGAATCGACGCGGAACGGGCAAGCTTCGTCATCAACTTCTGCTCATTGGGGGAGAAGGCGCCGAGAAGCCAGGGAAGCCAGTAATCGACGCCGTAGCGGAACCAGCGAAACTGACGGGCGATTTGCGGCTGCAGTGGCGCGCCGCGCCGCAGCTGAACGACCAGGCTGCCCGTGTAGTTGCCTGGCACGGTGCGCGGCGACTCCGGCGAGTAACGCGCGAGATCCGTGGGCACTGCGATAGAGACACGTGATTTCTCGGGTTGGGCGCACAGCATCGCTTCCGCGACCGCGATACACATGTATTGGTGTACCGACAGTCCAAGGCCGCGAGCCCTGGCTACGATCCGACTCGTCTCCGTCTCGGAGAGCGCGTATATCCGGGATGCGTAGCCGTTGTCATGGGGTACCGGCGTCTTGCCGTGGGTAAGGTCGACGGTTTCGCGGGCTTGCTTCAATCCTGCCCGTGCGAGATAGCGCAAAAGATAGAACGGCAAAACAGCCAATCCCACTCGAGGGACACCGAAATCGAAGCGGCCGGCAATGTCAATTAGCGGCGCACATCCACCGTTGGCGGCGGCGAGCCAATGGTCGATCCACTGCAGGGCCCCGCGACCGTTGGACAATGCGTGGCTTATCTGAAAGCAGACCTCCCTGCCACCCATCTGCGAAATGCGCACGGGGAGTTCGGGTGTCATTGCCTGGGCCGGCGAAAGCAACTCCTCTAGGGAGAAAAATTGGTTGAAGCGCCGGCGCTGCCCGTCGAGCTCGACGTTCAGCTGCGCGAGGCCAATCGGCTCCCAGTGAAAGGACTTGCCGACCGGTTTGAGGACTACCTGTAGCGCAGGGTTATGCCGCAACAACGAGTCGTAGGATGCCCACAGCAGGTCGGGGTCGTAGTCATCTCGAAACCTCATGACAAATGCGATGTCGTCGCCGCGAAGCATCGGCTCCATCGCGCGGATAGACAGACTGGCAACACGGCCTACGTCCATTGGAATCTCCTAATAGTGCTGGTTCCGAGTGCAATCCAGAAGCGACTATGGCAAGCGCTTTCAGCGCTGCCGAGAGAGCATCGGTTCATACACTCTGCTCCTCGAGTTCGAGTGTCGTTGGGCGCTGTACCAGTCCGATCAGCTGCAGGTTCTCCAGGTATTTGACGATGAGCTGCTTCGTGACGTGTGGAATGTCTTTATCTGGACCGACTTTCGATTTTTGCACCGCAGCCCGGAACCTTTCGGCCGACGCCAAGGCACCCCCGAGAGGCATATGTGGCTGCTCATAGTCCGGGAGGTAGTGCAGCAGTGGCAGGACCGTGTATTCACGCTGCCGTTCCGGCAGGCCCTCTAACGCCGTCCGGAACCGTTGCAGCCATTCGCCGTTGTCGTCTATCCGCTCGATCGGTTGACCGGCCTCGACGAGCCAATCGACATATTCGTCGAGCCCGATGCCGTCGTCGTAGGGATTGATCACGTTATAGGTCTCCACACCGGTGCGCACTTGTTCGCCCAGCGTAGTGATTGCCTCGGCGATGAAATCGACTGGCAGCGCGTCGAAGTGCGCTCGTTGCCGCTTGCCGTCCGCATCACGCTCGTAGAACGAAAAGGGCGCGAGATCCGTGGCCACCAGGGACAGGATCAGCCGGGTGAACAAGTCGGGCAGGTTGAGGTGACCCATGTATCTCGTGTCGGTCAGGATCGTGGCACAGCGGAACACCCCAACCGGCAGCCCGCACAGGTCATTAGCCTCGCGCAAAAGCACCTCCCCCGCCCATTTACTGTTGTTGTAACCATTGGCGAGGCTGTCATCGATTTTGCGGGTAGGGTTCACCACGCGGATATCCGGCTCCTCATCCAGCACGGGCGGCTCTGCGGCCATGGCAACTCCCATGGTGGACACGTACGTGTAGGGTTTGATCGTGGTGGTCATCGCGAGGCGGATCAGCTCCGCGGTGCCGACAACATTGGGACCGAATAGCTGGCTGTACGGCAAGGCGTGACTTACCAAAGCAGCGGAATCGACGATCATGTCGAGGGAGGCGGCCATTTGCTGCCAGGTCCGCTTATCCAACCCGAGGTTGGCTTCGCCCTTGTCGCCCGCGACAACCACCAGATGGCGAGCGGCCAACTCCCGGTAGTGCGCCCACAATTCGGGATCGCCGGTGTCAAAGGTCTTATCGAGGCGACGCCGGGCGTCCTCGTCACTGTCGGCGCGTACCAGGCAGATCAACTTGCCGTCGACGTGAGCCAACCGCTCGAGCCATTCGAGGGCCAGGAAGCGCCCCAAAAATCCCGTCGCGCCGGTCAGCAGCACGTTGCGCACATGTGCGTTCGCGCGCGGCAGCGTGGGAGCCGTCGCAAGCGTTCCCACATCGATGAACTTGTCGAGCGTGAGGTCACTGGCATGCAGTGCGCCGGCGTGGCGATCCTCCGTGGACATCTCGGCCGCATCGGCCAATCGGCCCACCGTCCGGCACTCGAACACCTCCCGTACCGAAAAGTCCACTCCCCGAGTCGCACACGTCGAAACCAGTTGAATCGATACAATGCTGTCCCCGCCGAGGGCGAAGAAGTCGTCGTCGAGCCCGACCCGGTCTCTGCTGAGCACGTCGGCGAACACCTCGGCGACGATCTTTTCGGTGTCGGTTTGCGGCGCCCGGAAAGCCGTGGCGGCAAACACCGGCGCCGGTAACGACTTTCGGTCGATCTTGCCCGAGGACGTCAACGGCAGCTCCTCGAGCACCACAATCTGGGACGGCACCATGTAATCGGGCAACCACGCACCCACCCGGGCCCGCACCGCCTCAGGATCGGGCTCGGGCACACCGCTGACGTAGGCGATCAGGTGATCGCCGGTGGTGGTGTGGTGGAGGGTGGCGGCGGCCTGGGTGACCTCAGAGCAGGCCAGCAGCGTGTTCTCGATCTCGCCCAGTTCGATGC
>JAVHWW010000084.1:0-16994 GCA_032159235.1 Acidobacteriota bacterium | reverse complement strand
ACGCTCATTCTTTTTCACGGCGGTGGTTGGGTGGGTGGCAAGAAAGAGCAGAATGTCTTTTATCTTCTTCCATACCTGTCTATGGGCTGGGCGGTCATCAATGTGGAGTATCGCCTGGCTTCTAATTCTCTCGCACCCGCAGCAGTTGAAGATTGCCGCTGCGCGCTCAGATGGGCGTTTTATCATGCGAAGGATTACAACCTGGATACTTCCAGGTTCGTGTTGACGGGAACTTCTGCGGGCGGACACCTGGCATTAATAACAGGGATGCTGCCGCCACAATCCGTTTTTGATCGCCAGTGCCCGACGGACAACAACACGCGCTGGAATCAGGGCGCGGAGCCGCAGATTAAAGTCGCTGCCATCGTCAACTGGTTCGGCATTACAGATGTGGCGGAACTGATTGACGGGACGAACGCCAAGCATTACGCGATGGAATGGTTCGGCAGTCTCACGAATCGCGCGGAGCTTGCCAGACAGGTTTCGCCTCTGACTTACGTTCGCGCAGGTTTGCCGCCAATCATCACGATTCATGGCGATGAAGATGATGTCGTGCCCTACAGCCAAGCCGTCAGATTACACGATGCGTTAAGTAAGGCTGGCGTGCCAAACCAACTGGTCACGATTCACGGTCGTAAACATGACGGCTTCAATCGTCAGGAACTTGTGAACAGCTACGCTGCCATCCGTGAGTTTCTGCGCAAGAACAATATTTTGCGACCGGAGTGAAAAGCGACTCGTCAATCAAAGACAAACGTTTGCAAGTATCTTTGAAGTGAAAATTATGGGACACATCGGAGAGGTAATGAGTTTGCGAGCGAAGCCATTATGTTTGTCTGCGGTTATCATCCTGATGCTCATCGTCTGTTCAATCGAGCTTCGGGCACAGACGCCGAGCAACACTTCATCGCCACAAAAAGAGATTGCCATCACGATTGACGACCTGCCGCTCAACGGCCCACGCATCCCGCTCGAAAGATTGCGGGCGATGACTGACAAGCTTCTCGCTGGAATTAAGCGGTATCAGATTCCGGTCGTAGGCTTTGTCAATGAATCGCTCCTCTACGTTCCCGGCGAAGTCGAGGCGCGCATCGCGCTCCTGAAAGAATGGGTTGAGGCCGGAGCCGAACTCGGTAATCACACCTTCTCGCATCTCGGATTCAGGAATGCTTCACTCGCAGACTATGAAGACGACTTTATTCGCGGCGAAAGCATCACGCAGATGTTGATGAAGCAGAAAGGGCTGAAGCTCAGATACTTTCGCCACCCGTTTCTGCAAATGGGAGCGACTCAGGAACTCGAAAAGTCTTTCGAGAGTTTTATCGCCGAGCGCGGCTACCGGATCGCGCCCGTGACGATAGATACGATGGACTGGATGATTCTCGCCGCTTATTCAAAGGCGCGCGCAGCAGGCGATACAGAAATGATGAAACGAGTCGCCGATGAATACCTGAAATTCGCCGGGCAGAAATTTGATTTCAACGAGAAAGTTACAGACGAACTGTTCGGTCATCCGATCAGGCACATCCTTTTGCTCCATGTGAATGAACTGAATGCTGATAACTTCGATGCCTTAATCAAAGTGATGACGGACAGAGGCTATCGTTTCATCACTCTCGATGAAGCGTTAAAAGACCCTATCTATCAATATCCAGAAAAATACCTGGCGACCTCTGACTGGCTCGGTCTCTGGTCATTCAACAAAGGGAAGAAGTTCAATGCGCCCGTGCCGCCGGAGTTTATCCAGAAGATTTACAATGACGGCCAGAAGTGAAGATCATTTAGAGACGAGGAAGAACTTATGTCAGCCGCCATAATGCGTTCGGGCAGATGCACAGAACTGGCCGACGTTTTTTCTCGTTCGCCAGTCGCTACATCAAGTCACACAACCCTGAGAGAAGAAGCGTCTGAGGATGAACCGCAGCTATAAAGAATGAGCCGCAGTCGTAAAGTTTCAATCGCATGTCGCGTCATCGCTCTCCTCTTTGTTATCGGGGTGAGCGCGCTCGCAGATGACGGCTATCGTCTGTGGCTGCGCTACGATCCTCTGCCGCGCGAGATGATCGAATTCTATCGCCCTCGCCTCACCCAGATAGTTGTGCCCGGCCATTCCGCAACGCTTGACGCCATTCGCACAGAACTCGTCAACGGCTGTAGCGGACTGCTCGGCAACTCTATCTCACCAGCGAATGAAGTTGAGCGCGATGGCGCTCTTCTCGTCGGCACGCCGCAGAGTTCAGCTTTGATTGCGGGTCTTAAATGGGAGTCGCAATTGAATGAGCTTGGAACAGAAGGCTTCCGCATTCGCTCCGTCAAACTCGGACGCCGCTCTGTGATCGTCATCGCCTCAAGCGGTGAAGTCGGCGCACTCTACGGCGCTTTCTATTTCCTGCGCCTGCTTGAGACCTTTCAACCCATCAACAATCTGAACGTGAGCGAAAGACCGCGCCTCCAACTGCGCGTGCTCAATCATTGGGATAACCTGGACGGCACTATCGAGCGCGGCTACGCCGGACACTCATTGTGGGACTGGAAAGACCTGCCGGAAAAAGTTGATCCGCGCCTTCGTGACTACGCACGCGCCAATGCTTCAATCGGGATTAACGGTTCAGTGCTCAATAACGTCAACGCCAGCGCACAGAGCCTGAGTACGGAATACCTGCGAAAGACTGCCGCCATCGCTGATGCGTTTCGTCCTTACGGCGTGCGCGTCTATCTCTCTGCGCGTTTCTCTGCGCCCATCGAGTTGAGCGGACTGAAGACCGCCGATCCGCTCGACCCCGAAGTTAGAGAATGGTGGAAGAAGAAGGCGGACGAGATTTACAAGCTGATCCCGGACTTCGGCGGCTTTCTCGTCAAAGCCAACAGCGAAGGTCAACCGGGGCCCCGCACATACAATCGCACACATGCCGACGGCGCTAACATGCTGGCTGCGGCTCTCGCACTTCATCATGGCGTGGTGATGTGGCGCGCTTTCGTCTATGACATGAAGCCGGATTCAGACAGAGCCGGAGCGGCCTACGAAAACTTGCAGCCCTTCGATGGTCAATTCGCGCCGAATGTGCTCTTGCAGGTCAAGAACGGCCCCGTTGACTTTCAACCGCGCGAGCCTTTTCATCCCTTGTTCGGCGCGATGCCGAAGACGCAACTGATGCCTGAATTGCAGATCACGCAGGAGTATCTGGGCTTCTCAAATCATCTGGTCTTTCTGGCTCAGATGTGGCGTGAGTTTCTTGATTCGGACACTTACGCCAGAGGCGCTGGCTCGACCGTGACGAAAGTCGTTGATGGAACTCTCTACCATCAACGCCTCACGGGCATCGCGGGCGTTGCGAACACAGGTTCTGACCGCAACTGGACGGGACATCATTTCGCGCAGTCTAACTGGTACGCCTTCGGTCGCTTGGCCTGGAATCCAGACCTTCCTTCGCGGCAGATCGCGGACGAGTGGATCAAGATGACGCTCACGCACGATGCGAAGGCAATAGAGGTTATCACTCGCATCATGCTCGAATCACACGAGGCGGCGGTGGATTACATGACGCCGCTCGGCCTTCACCACCTCATGTGGGGAGGCCATCACTACGGCCCTGCGCCCTGGTGGAACACAGAGCCAAGTCCCGTCTGGAATCCTGTTTACTATCATCGCGCAGACACCGAAGGACTTGGCTTTGATCGCACGGCGACGGGCAGCAACACTGTGAGCCAATATCACGCGCCCGTGCGTGATCGTTTCGCTAATCTCGCCACTTGCCCTGAAAGATTTCTGCTCTGGTTTCATCACGTCGCGTGGGATTATCGCTTGCGTTCTGGCCGGACATTGTGGGATGAGTTGGCGCTGCACTATCAACGCGGAGTAGATTGGGTGCGCGCCACCCGGAAGAGTTGGGATGCTCTTGCTGCCGTGATTGATGCGGAACGCCATGCGGAGGTGGCGAAGAAACTCGCCATTCAGGAACGCGATGCAGTCTGGTGGCGAGATGCTGTGCTGCTCTATTTTCAGACCTTCTCGAAACGTCCTCTTCCGCCGGGCGTCGAAAAGCCGCAGCACACGCTCGAAGTGTACAAGGCGAAAAGTTTATTGGATCAATGAGGCGTAAGCGGTCAGTGGTCAGTGGTCAGCAGAACCCGAAAGCTGATTTACTGACCACTGACCACTGACAAGACAGATGAAGATTACAGACATCGGAGCAACGACCGTCACCGTTCCCTTAGAAGCGCCGCTCAGACACGCGAACGGCTGCCAATATCCCCTTTTGACTTGCTCGTAGGAGTAGAAATGATGAAGCACTATCGTTTGGTTGCCCTGTCCGAATTACTTCTCATCTCTTTACTGTTTGTCTCTCCGCAGACGAACACCTTCGGGCAAACGTCCCTGCCGCCTTACAAAGACCCTTCGCTGCCGATTGAAAGACGTGTTGACGATCTCATCAAGCGGATGACGCTCGAAGAGAAGGTCTCGCAGATGATGAACGCTGCGCCTGCCATTAAGCGACTCGATATTCCTGAGTACGACTGGTGGAATGAAGGGCTGCACGGTGTGGCGCGCGCAGGCTACGCGACGGTCTTTCCGCAAGCCATTGGGCTGGCTGCGATGTGGGACACGAATCTAATGTTTAGTGTCGCCGATGTCATCTCGACCGAAGCGCGCGCGAAATATAATGAGTCCGTGCGACGCGGCGAGCGCGGTCGTTACAAGGGGCTGACCTTCTGGTCTCCGAACATCAACATCTTTCGCGACCCGCGCTGGGGACGCGGACAGGAGACCTACGGTGAAGACCCTTTCTTGACTTCAAGACTCGGCGTCGCCTTTGTGAAAGGATTGCAGGGCAACGACCCCCGCTATCTGAAAGTTGTTGCCACGCCCAAGCATTATGCAGTTCATAGCGGGCCTGAGCCGGAGCGACATGGGTTTGACGCGAAAGCTTTTGAGAGGGATTTAAGAGAGACCTATCTTCCGGCCTTCCGTGCCACAGTTGTCGAAGGCCAGGCTGCTTCCGTGATGTGCGCTTACAACCGGACGAACGGCGCGCCCTGCTGCGCGAACAAGGAGTTGCTGACGAACATCCTGCGGAAAGAATGGAACTTCGGCGGGTATGTCGTCTCGGACTGCGGCGCAATCACGGACATCTGGAAGGGACACCACTTTGCTGACTCAGAGGCATCGGCCTCCGCTCTGGCCGTCAAGGCTGGAACAGACCTGTCCTGTGGGCGTGAATATGCTTCGCTGATTCAAGCTGTCAAAGACGGCTTGATGAGCGAAGCGGAGATTGAGACGGCGCTCAAACGTCTGTTGACGGCGCGCTTTCGGCTCGGCATGTTCGACCCGCCGGAGATAGTTCCCTACTCGCGTATTCCATTTTCGGAGAACGACTCGCCAGCGCACAGAGAGTTAGCTCTCAAAGCGGCGCGCGAATCAATCGTGCTCCTGAAGAACGAGAACAACACACTGCCGCTTAAGAAAGATGTTCAGACCATCGCCATCATCGGGCCGAACGCGGATACGCTCGAAGTGCTGCTCGGCAACTATAACGGCCAGCCATCAAAATTCGTCACGCCGCTTGCCGGGATCAGGAGTAAAGTCTCGCCCGCGACTAAAGTTCTCTATTCTCAGGGAACTGATAAGTTAGGCGCTCCCGCCAGGACTGCTTCTCCTTCCGGCGACAAAACATTGCGCGCTGATGCTCTGGACAAAGCACGACAGGCTGACGTGGTCGTCATGGTGATGGGCATTTCGCCTCTCGTCGAAGGCGAAGAGATGAAAGTCAATCTTGAAGGTTTTCGCGGCGGCGACCGGACAGACATCACGCTTCCGAAGGCGCAGGAAGATTTGCTCAAAGAGATCAAAGCTCTCGGCAAACCTGTCGTGTTGGTTTTGATGAACGGTAGCGCACTGGCCGTCAACTGGGCTGACAAGAACATTGAGGCTATCATCGAAGCATGGTATCCGGGCGAAGAAGGAGGCACTGCGCTCGCCAATGTTTTATTTGGCGATTACAATCCGGGCGGGCGACTGCCCGTCACGTTCTACAAAAGCGTCTCGCAGTTACCGCCGTTTGAAGATTACAGTATGCGTGGACGCACCTATCGCTACTTCAAAGACGAGCTGCTCTATCCTTTCGGCTTCGGTTTGAGCTACACGAAATTCAAGTACAGCAATCTGCGCCTGAGCGCGCGAGATGTGCGGGCTGGCAAGAGCGTTCAGGTCAGCGCCGAGGTCGAGAATGTCGGAGGGCGCGCAGGCGATGAGGTGGTTGAGTTGTATGTGACGGATGTGTTGGCGAGCGTGCCTGTGCCCATCAGGTCTCTGAAGGGCATCAATCGCATCTTCCTCAAGCCGGGAGAGAAGCGTCGCGTCTCGTTCACGCTCAGTCCAGAACAGTTGAGTTTGATTGACGATAACGGTAAACGTGTCCTTGAGCCGGGCGAGTTTCTGGTTACAATCGGAGGCAAACAGCCAGGCTTTACAGGCCACGCTGATGCGACGACGACTGATGTCGTCAGTGGACGATTCACTGTCGTGGGCAAAGCCTTAGAGATTCCAGAGAAGGTATCTGTGCAATCGTCGCGTTAGCGGAACATATCAGCGATGGCAGAAGCTCATCTTGCGGTGCAAACCAGTTGGGCGCAAGCGAGCGTCAGGTTGTTTAAGTTTACAGATTGAAGAGGAAGAATCTTAAGTATGCGAAGAGTCGTTGTCATCTTCTTTGTCATGTTCTGTGTTGGATGTGGTGTTGCGTCAGCACAGACCGCGCAGGTTCAAGCGAATGCCGAGAGGCCGTTTGTTCATCCGCTCTTTAGCGATGACATGGTGTTGCAGCGCCGTGTGCGGTTTCCCGTCTGGGGATGGACCACACCGGGCGCGAGCGTGACCGTCAGGATGCAGGGAAAGAGCGCGACGGCTGTGGCCGATGCGCAGGGCAAGTGGATGGCGCGGCTCGGCCCCTTCGAGGCTGGTGGCCCGTACACGCTCACAATCAGTGGTCCGCAGTCCGTGACATTGAACAACGTGCTCATCGGCGATGTCTGGCTCGCTTCCGGTCAATCGAATATGGAGATGGGCCTCACTTTGGTCAACAACGCGAAGGAAGAGATAGCGCACGCAGACTATCCCATGATTCGTCTCTATGCCGTCCCGAAGGTGGCGGCGACTACTCCACGAAATACGGTCAACGCCCGCTGGCTCGTCTGCAACTCGACGAACATCGCCGCAGGCGGATGGGGCGGCTTCTCTGCGGTCGCGTACTTCTTCGGGCAGCACCTGCACAAGGAGCTGAACGTGCCCATCGGCATCATACACTCGTCCTGGGGCGGGACGGCTGCCGAAGGCTGGATTAGCCCCGAAGCGCTCCATGCGATGCAGGAGTTCGTGCCCGCCGTGGACAACCTTGAGAAAGCTTGGGCGGAGTCTAAGAGGCCGCCAGCCGAGTTCGACAAGGTGATGAAAGAGTGGTGGGCAAAGAACGATCCAGGCTCTGGCGCCAAGCCGATGTGGGCAGACGCTTCGTTTGATGATTCGGGTTGGAAGAAGATGCGACTGCCGCAGTATTGGGAGGACGCTGGGCTGCCGGGCTATGACGGCGTCGTCTGGTTTCGCAGGACGTTCAAGCTCCCGCGCGAGTGGGAAGGAAAAGACTTGCAGTTGAGCCTTGGCCCAGTGGACGACCGCGATACGACATTCGTCAATGGCGTCACCGTCGGTGGCTTGAGCCAGTGGGACGCGCCGCGCAGCTATCGTGTCCCCGCACGCCTGCTCAAGCCGGGCACGAACACCATAGCCGTTCGCGTGCTCGACACGGGCGCAGGAGGCGGCATCTACGGCAAGCCCGAACAGATGAAGATCGAGCCAGCATCGGGTGGTGCTGCGCCCATCTCACTCGCGGGCGAGTGGAGCTATCGCGCGAGCATCGCGCTCGCAGAGATGAAGTCACAGCCGCCGCCGCAGGCCGGCAACGACTTCAGCGTCCCGGTCATCCGCTACGACGGCATGATCGCCCCCTTGCTGCCCTTCGCCATTAAGGGCGCGATCTGGTATCAGGGCGAGACCAACGTCGGACGCGCAGAGCAGTACAAACGACTCCTGCCGCTCTTGATTCGAGACTGGCGCACGCGCTTCCAGTCAGGCGACTTTCCCTTCCTGATTGTTCAACTCGCCAACTACCTTGACCGTCGAGATGTTCCGACCGATTCCGAGTGGGCACGGCTGCGCGAGGCACAGCTTTATGTTTCCGAAACGATTCCGCACACTGGCCTCGCGGTCATCATAGATATCGGCGAGGCGAAAGACATTCACCCGAAGGACAAGCAGGACGTGGGCGACCGATTGGCGCTCGCAGCGCTCGCAGTCGCTTACGGGCAGAAGAATGACGCTCCCGGCCCCGTCTATCGCAGCATGAAAGTCGAAGGCGACTCGATTCGTCTCACGTTTGACCACACGGACGGCGGACTGATGGCTAAAGATAGCGACCGCTTAACGGGCTTTGCCATCGCAGGCGCAGACAGAAAGTTTGTCTGGGCTGATGCTGTGATTAAAGGCAAGGATGTCGTGGTCTCGTCAACGCAGGTGAAGAATCCGGTCGCGGTGCGTTACGGCTGGGCAGATAATCCAGCGTGTAATCTCTACAACAAGGCTGGTCTGCCCGCTTCGCCTTTTCGGACAGACGATTTTCCGACGGCGAGCGCAAAGTAGATAACAGAGAAGTAGAGTATTGATTGTGGGAGATGAACTCCAATCTCATCGGAGCAGATGAACTGCTTAAGCAGATCAAAAGGTGTCTGGCGATCTGTTTGAAGGTGTTGCTGTTTTTAGCTTTCACGCTTCAGGGCGACACCTTCCTCATCTTCGCTCAACCGCCAGAAACGGGACGGCAACTCATCTCCCTTGTTGATCCATTTATCGGAGTGGATAACGGCGGGAACACTGTGCCGGGAGCAGCCATTCCGTTCGACTTTGCGAATCCGAGTCCAGATACTTTGCGTCACGACACCTCCGGCTACGATTCCGCGCAGCCGATTATAGGCTTTTCGCAGACTCACGTTTCAGGCACGGGCGGAGGGAGCAAGTACGGCAATTTTCGCGTCACGCCGCAGGTGGGTGAGTTCAATTTGGGAGACCTCGCTTCACCGAAAGCGGATGAGCGTGCGTCGCCGGGCTATTATGCGGTCACACTCACGCGCCCGCGCGTGCGAGTTGAATTGACGGCGACGAGACTTGTCGCAGTACATCGCTATACTTTTCCCGCTTCCGACAAAGCTCATCTCTTACTGGACGTGAGTTCAGTCGTTATCGCTGGCGGAGAAGCTCAACAGCATCCTCTGGAATGTACTGCTCGTGTCGTCGGGACGAATCGTCTTGAAGGCACAGGGAAATTCGCGGGCGGCTGGAATCCTTCGCCTTACACGCTGCACTTCGCCGCAGAGTTTGACAGACCTTTCGACGCTTACGGCACTGAGCATGGGAAGACCATTGAGCCGAATGCGACTGTTGTGAAAGGCGAGAAGGAGCGAGTCGGCCTCTTCGTCCAATTTGACACCCGGCAAAACCATGTCGTTCAAATGAAGATTGCCGTCTCCTTCATCAGCATTGAGCAGGCACGCGCCAATCTCAAACGCGAAGTCGGCGCGCGCTCATTCGATGAAGTGCGCGCGCGTGCGGAAGCCGCATGGGAAAAGGCGCTCTCGAAGATCATCGTTGAGGGTGGAACTGAAAGTGAACGGCGCATCTTCTACACTGCGCTCTATCGCTCGCAGTACATGCCGCACGAATTGACTGGCGAGAACGTCTGGTGGAAATCAAGCGAGCCACACTATGAGGACTATTACTGCCTGTGGGACACCTTTCGCACTCTGCATCCGCTCCTGACGTTGATTCAACCCGACAGACAACGTGACATGGTGCGCTCGCTCATTGACACATACGTGCATACGGGCTGGATGCCGGACGCGCGCATCGCCGGTGCGAACGGTCTGACGCAGGGCGGATCAAACGCTGATGTTCTCATTGCCGATGCGTTCGTCAAGGGCTTGAAAGGAATTGATTATCACAAGGCTTACGAGTCCATGTTGAAGAACGCCGAAGTTGATAGCCCGCGCCCGGTTTACGAAGGGCGTGAGGTTGAAGAATACAAGCGACTCGGATACTTGAGCCTGAAACATGAGCGCTCCGTCTCGCGCACGATGGAGTATGCTTACGATGATTTCTGCGTCGCGCAGGTCGCTGAGGGTTTGGGTAAACACGAAGACGCGCGCCTTTATCTTGAGCGCTCGAAGAACTGGATGAATCTGTGGGATGACGAAACGCAGACCGTTCGCCCACGTCACCCTGATGGCCGATGGATGATGCCCTATTCACCAACTAAAATCTATTCTCTCGACCGCGAACATTTCACTTGGTGGGGAGCGCCGTATTACGAAGGCAGCGGCTATCAATACTCGACCTACGTGCCACATGACGTGCAGGGTCTCATCAATAAACTTGGCGGCGACACAAAGTTCGTCGCCTGGCTGGATAGATTCTTCAACAAGTCTGCGGCAAGCCGCGCAGAGATTGACGGACTCTACACGCAAGGCAATGAACCGGACATCCTCGCCCCGTATCTATACATTCATGCGGGGCGGCCTGATCGCACCGAGGAGCAGGTTCGTTATCTTCTGGCGACGGAATATAAAGAAGGGCGCGATGGTCTGCCCGGCAATGATGATGCCGGAACGATGTCTTCGTGGTATGTCTGGAATGCTGTGGGACTCTATCCGAACGCCGGACAATCTTTTTACTACATCGGCAGTCCCCTTTTCAGACGCACCGAGATCAGAGTCGGTCTTAATCAGATATTCATCATTGAGGCTCGTGAAACTTCGGCGACGAACAAGTATATTCAGAGCGCGACTCTCAACGGGCGACCACTCAATCGCGCATGGCTCCGTCAGGCGGAGATCAGACGCGGCGGAAAACTCATCTTGCAGATGAGCGATAAACCTTCACAGTGGGCGCGACTTCAAAGACCACCATCAATCTCGGGCGTGATGACCTCTCCCGTTCCTCAGATGGTTGAGCCTGGAATCTCCCGCAACGTTTCAAAGCGTAGTAACGTTTTTACCCCGCCTTTATCTTCGATACCTAAACCATCTTCCAGCGCGCCAGTGCCCGTGAGAGGCACGATCCGTTGCACGTTAGTGACCGTATGCGTCAACTGCCTCTGCTCGGCGGCAGTCTCACCGCCGAGGATTATTTCAACGCTACCGCTCGCGCTGCCTTTATTCTCGAAACTGATGCCGACGAATGGAAGCAGTCTCTCCTCCTCCTGCGCGCCTATCTCTTCTCCTATGATTTCAAGGCGGGTGGGTCGCAACTGGTTTCGCTTGCTGAATTCGTCGAGAAAAGTCTTCCACTGACTACGTTCTATTTCACCTTGCATGATTTCCTCCATTTGTTTTCGCGTGCTACATAGCTCTTACCTGCTGTTGCTGTTTGGACGGTTGCTTATCTCCTTCGCCCAAATCAGCGGGATCGGACTCATTGATTGCTTTGTGCGCTTGAGACAATTCGAAGTAAAGCGTTTCTGCCGAGCGGCGTCCGGTGAATAGCGTCAGACCCACGAACAGAACGGAAAGAAGTAGAAAAACAATAAAGAGTCTAATATTGAAACCTATCTGTGTAACGAGGAACGCCATCGCGGTGAGAGAAATCAGCGTCAGGTTGATGACAGTTGACCGGACTAGCCGATGCTGGTTTATTCGTTTCTCAAGAGCTTCAAATATCTCAGAAGCTGTTTGAAAATTCATAATGGCTTGAGCCTCCGCAGCATCAAGCGCATCATAGCGATATAGATCATCGCTTCGCTCGTTTCGGTCAGCACTTCATAGTCTTTGCTCAAGCGACGATGGAAACTCAACCAGGCAAAGGTGCGCTCAACAACCCACCGGCGTGGCAACACGGCAAAGCCGATTTGTTCTTCGCAGCGCAACCCCACTGGCAGCACGAAACGAAACCGGAGCGCCACCCAATCGGCCAGAGAAGCGCCGCGATAACCGCCATCAACCCATAAGCGGCGCAGCTTTTTACACGAGCCATTGAGACGAGCAAAGACCAAGCGTGCGCCGTCCCGCTCCTGGACTGATGCGGCAGTGACAGCCAGACTCATCAGCAAACCGAGCGTGTCAACGAGCAGATGACGTTTGCGCCCCGTGACTTGCTTGGCGGCATCAAAGCCGCGCACGCCTTGAATCTGTGTGGTCTTGACGCTCTGGCTGTCGAAACATCCACCCGTCGGATGTTTGTGGCGTCCCGCCGTGCGCCGGACTTCGGCTCGTAAGCGGTCATGGAGTCGTTGCCACTCGCTGCTTTTGCGCCAGAGGCGGAAGTAGTAATAGACGCTCTGCCACTTCGGGAAATCACGCGGCAACATCCGCCATTGAATGCCGCCGACCACAACATACAAAATGGCATTGACGACTTGACGCATCTCCAACTCGCGCGGTCGCCGGTGTCGTTTAGCTTTGGGCAGCAACTCTTTGATATGCTCCCATTGGCTGTCAGTCAGGTCACTAGGATAGTTTTTGTTAGGCATAACTCAAACATACCTAACTGAACTGGCTGGCAGTCAATTTTCAAACAGCTTCTCAGACCCAGTGCAGTGAGTTCTCGATTGACCAGTGACCGCGGATCGCTTTCCCCAACTGCCTTGCATCTGCCGCGAGACTGCTGCTGTAGTATCTGCGCTCGCGGCTGGTCTCTTGGCCCGAAACGGTTCTTTCACTCTCGACCATCGCGATTGATTGCAGCCCTTTCCATCCTGCTTTCTGGCTCAACCACTCGATGTCCGAGGTGGCGTAATAGCGGCGGACTTCCAGCCGCCCGTGCTCACCGTCTGTGGTCTCATAACTGGTATAGACGGTCTGCTTGAACTTATCTGCTAATGCCCAATCAAAGTAGCGCACCACATCCTCATAGAGAGTTTCCTGGTTACCTTTGAGAGCCAGCACATAGTCTGCCTCTTGGTCCACGATCCTTGCAGCAATCTCTGTCTGACACCCCATGGCATCTATCGTCACGATACAGCCTGCTATTTCCAACATCTTGAGTAGCTCAGGGATAGCTGTGATTTCATGACTCTTAGCCGCGGCTTTGACCTGCCCCAAGACCATCGCGTTCTCACTGGCCCAGGCGCTGACCACATTGATGGCACTCTTTCCTGTGGCTCGATCATAGGAGCGGCGCGACTGCTTACTGTCCATCGCAACCACCTGACCTTCTGTCAGTTCATAGACTGAGCGGACCCACTCAAGAAAGCAGTGCTGAAACTGGCGCGGGTCAATGCGACAGAAGACCCGGCGAAAAGTATCATCAGAAGGGATACCGTTTGGCAGTTCAAGAAACTGCTTGCACCACTCCTGCTTGGCTTGACCGCACAACTCGAACTCTTCCCAGCCGCCAGCGCCGCAGATTGTGGCGCAGATCGCGATGACTAAAATATCAATGAGCTTGTGCCGTTTGGTGCGATCAATTCTTGGGTCAGTAATGCTGCTAAAATGCTCGACAAGCGTTCGGGGCGTTTGATCCTTCATTGGAGACCTCCACTAGAAATAGAGAAGTCTCCATCCTACAAAATTTAAGATGCTCTTGCCCTACAGGACACGACCCATAGGCTTTCTTTGTTCTATTTGAAGTGTTAAAATTCATGCCATTGGGTTGTTTAAGCTGAGGCTACTTGAAATTAATAATGTAAGAACGCTTTCCTTACAATAGTGGCGCTTGACAGAAGATAATCGAAAGCATTCCACCACATTGACTGAAATGCCCTCTGACAATGCTAATGAGATAAACGCTCGCCGGCGCGGGCCTTATGAAGGAACTACGCTCGACGGGCGCTATTTGATTGAGCGGGAGTTGGGGCGTGGCGGAATCGGCGTTGTTTACTTAGCGCGCGATCAGCAGTTGATGGGTAAGCCCGTCGTCATCAAAATCCTTCTTGAGCAGATGTTACAAGCGGACGATGATGGGTGGGTCAAGCGCAAGTTTCGTCAGGAAGTTGAAGCGCTCGCGCGGATAGATCATCCGGGCGTAGTTGGAGTGCTGCACGCAGGCGAGATGGCAGATGGCACGCCATATCTCGTCATGCAATATATCGAAGGTCTTCCCTTACGCTCCGTGATGAAATCGGAAGGGATGAATCTACAGCGCGCCGCGCATCTCATTCGCCAAATCGGACACGCGCTCAGCAGCGCACATCAACGAGGCATCTATCACCGCGACCTCAAACCCGAAAACATCATGCTCCAGGCTCTCAGCGAGGGCGAAGATTTTGTGAAGCTGATTGACTTCGGTGTGGCGACAGTCAAGGATTCGCAGGTTGCAACCAACAAAGAGGTGACGGCTGTCGCTGGCACTGTCAGCTACATGGCTCCCGAACAGTTCATCGGAAGACCGTCAGCGGCCAGCGATATTTACGCGCTCGGCGTCATCGCTTACGAGTTAGTGACGGGGCGGCGTCCGTTCAATCCAGAAACACCCTTCCAGCTTTTGGAAATGCAGCGTGATGGAGTGCGCGTCAAGCCTGCGGATTTGCGTCCGAGTTTACCGGACGCGGCTGACGTGTTGATTCTTCAGGCTCTCTCTTTCGAGCAGTCAGAGCGTCCGCAGAGTGCGAAAGATTTCGGCGACGAGTTGGCGCGAGCCTTGCTGAATGAGTTTGAGATCGCGCGTTCAGGGATGTCGTCGGTTGTTTCAAATAGGCAAACGCGCTCCCCTTCGGTCATGACCGGCAGGAGTCCTGTACAAAATGCAACCACAGCTTCTCAAACGCAGATGCGCGTGGTCTTGCTCTACAAGCGTAACGCGCAGCCTGACGAGCATCTCTTGCAGTTACTCGAAGCGGAGTTTCAAGCGCAAGGTCATGATGTTTTCATTGATCGTCACCTCACCATCGGTGCCGAGTGGGTGAAGCAGATTGAGTCGCGTGTGCGCGCGGCGGATGTCGTCGTCCCGCTTCTCTCGGCTGCTTCGGCTGGAAGCGAGATGCTGGCTTACGAAATTCAGGTGGCGAGCGAGGCCGCCCAGCAGCAGGGCAAGCCGCGAATCCTGCCCGTTCGAGTTAATTACGAAGACCCGCTGCCCGAACCCTTAGGAACTATTCTCAACCCTCTACAATTCGCGCTCTGGACGGGCACGCAGGATGACGAGAAACTGACGGGCGAACTTCTGAAATCTTTACAGACGCCGGAACAGCAGCAAGCCAAAGCCTTGCAGACAGAGCCGCCGGGCGGCGCTGTTCCACTCGATTCAAAGTTCTATCTTGTGCGCCCGACCGACGAACAGTTTCTCACCGCTATCCAGCGCCACGACAGCATCGTCCTCGTCAAGGGCGCGCGGCAGATGGGCAAGACCTCGCTTCTCGCGCGTGGGCTGCAACTGGCACGGCAGGAAGGCGCGAAGGTCGTCATCACAGATTTCCAGAAACTCAACGCCAGCAATCTTGAGAACATCGAATCACTCTTCATGACGCTGGGCGAATTCATCGCCGATCAGCTCGACCTGGATGTCTATCCAGATCAAGTCTGGAAGCCGCGCCGCGCCCCGAGTATCAACTTCGAGCGCTACGTGCGCCGCGAAGTATTGGAAAAAATATCAGAGCCGCTCGTCTGGGGGCTCGATGAAGTTGACAGACTGTTTACCTGTCCCTATGCCAGCGAAGTTTTCGGTCTCTTTCGCACCTGGCACAACGAGCGCGCCGTTGATCCAAACGCTCCCTGGGGACGCCTGACCTTAGCGATTGTTTACGCGACCGAAGCGCATCTCTTCATCACGGATCAGAACCAATCGCCCTTTAACGTCGGCACGCGGCTCGAACTAAAAGATTTCAACATTGAGCAAGTGGCAGAGCTTAATCGTCGCCATGATTCACCGCTTAAGGATTCGCAGGAAGTCGAACGCTTCTTCAAACTGTTGGGCGGGCATCCTTATCTGGTGCGGCGCGGACTCCACGAGATGGTCATTAACAATATCGCGTTCACCACGTTCGAGGCGATAGCCGATAGCGACGAAGGGCCGTTCGGCGATCATCTGCGCCGTATCCTTGTTCTGCTGGCACGTGATCCTGCTCTCTCCGACGCCGTGCGCGACATCCTGCGCGGCCAGCCCTGTCCGAACAGCGAGTCGTTCTATCGTTTACGCAGCGCAGGCGTGATGGCCGGAGACTCAGCGCAGGACGTGAGACCGCGCTGTTATCTCTACGAGACCTACCTCAAACGTCATCTGCTATAGATGAACCGAACAGATGAATGAATGGCGACGGAATAGATGTTCCAACGCATTTTTATGTACGGAGTTAGTCAAGAGCCATGAGCACAATCGAAGCTATGAGCACAACCGTCCCGTCTAGCTTCTACGTCATCGGCGGGACTTTAGAGCGCAATGCTCCTTCTTATGTGCCGCGCCAGGCAGACATAGACCTCTACAACGGTCTCGCGCAGGGCAAATTCTGTTACCTCCTGACCTCGCGCCAGATGGGTAAGTCTTCGTTGATGGTGCGCACTGCCGCAAGGCTGCGTGAAGAGGGCGTCGCCGTCGCCATTCTTGACCTGACGGCCATCGGACAAAATCTCACGCCCGAACAATGGTATGACGGGCTGCTCGCGCGCATCGGGCGGCAGCTAGACCTCGAAGATGAGCTTGAAGACTACTGGCTCGATCATGAGAAGGTCGGCCCGCTTCAACGCTGGATGAACGCCGTGCGTGAGATCGTGCTCGCGCGCTACACAGGGCGCATCGTCATCTTCGTTGACGAGATAGACACTGTGCGCAGTCTTCCGTTTTCGACGGACGAGTTCTTCGCCGGGATCCGCGAATTCTACAATCGCCGCACAGAAGACGCGGAGCTATCGCGCCTGACCTTTTGCCTGCTTGGCGTCGCCACACCTTCGGATTTAATCCGCGACACGCGCACGACTCCCTTCAACATCGGCCAGCGCATCGAACTCGCGGACTTCACGGAACGCGA
>JAVHWW010000054.1:0-29138 GCA_032159235.1 Acidobacteriota bacterium | reverse complement strand
CTTCCAGAAAGAGATCGCCGAAGACCACTGCGTCAATGCCCTGCTCACGATAGACGGCAAACGCCTCTTCCATCTTCGTTTCATACTCCTGGTTGGTGGCATCTTTGGTGATGAAGACTTCATGAAGAGGTAAGCCCAAAGAGGCGGCCTGCCGTTCAAGCAGCACGCGCCTGACGCCGTGCATACTGATCCGGTCGTAGTCGCGCGTGACGGTCGTCAAGAGCGCGACAACTTGATAGTCTCGCGCTTTCTGAATCTCATAGAGCGCGAGACAGCTATCTTTGCCGCCGCTCCATGACATCAGTGCCGGGTTCAAATGAATCAACCTCCATCTCTCTTCATTAGTTCTGGTCGCCACAAGGATTGCGCCAGCGATCTTCAGTCGCGCTCAATCAGCCCGGCCAGTCCTCCAAGCACGGCGATCAACTCCGCCGGATTAACGGGCTTGGCGATGTGTATCTGATAGCCTGCGAGGAGCGCGCGCATTCGATCCTCTTCAAGAGCGTAGGCCGTGAGAGCGATGGCGGGTATCTTTCCGCCGTGTTCAGGATTGAGCGCGCGCACTTTGCGAATCAGCGAGTAGCCGTCTTCATCCGGCATTCCGAGATCGCTGATGAGCACGTCCGGCTGAAAGCTGTCCAGCGCGGCGAGCGCTTCGGCTGCTGAGGCGACGGCCATCACGTCCGTTCCACACTGCTCGATAATCGTTGTCAGCATCACACGCGCGTCCGGTTCATCATCTACTAAGAGGACACGCACACCTTCCAGAGCCGAAGGGCAAGCGGTTGACGCCGCATCCTCGACAGAGGTAGATAACGGCTCCGATTTTAACTCGATGGCATCTACTGTCCTGAGCGGAAGTTCGACCGTGAAGGTCGCGCCTTGGCCCGTGCCCTCGCTCGCGGCCTGAATCGTTCCGCCGTGCAATTCAACCAGATGACGAACTATCGCCAGCCCCAGCCCCAAACCGCCGTGCGATCTGGTGATCGTCCCATCGGCCTGCCGGAAACGCTCGAAGACGAAAGGCAGAAACTCCGGGCTGATGCCCTGACCCGTATCGCTGACGACGATCCGCATCTGAGCCTCAACGCGCTTGAGTCGGACTTCAATCGTGCCGCCGAGGGAGTTGAACTTGACGGCGTTGGTCAGCAGATTCCACATCACCTGTTGCAGTCTCACAGGGTCTGCCCACACGATGCCCGTGTTGGGTTCGATCTCCGACTTAATCCTGATGCCTTTCAGTTCCGCCGTCGGACGAATGGCATCAAGCGCGGTGGTGATGACCGTCTCGAGTTGGAGCGGGCTGGCATCGAGACGCAATTTGCCGGTGATAATCCGCGAGACATCGAGCAGGTCTTCGATGATCTGCGCCTGCGCTTTGGCATTGCGCTCGATGGTTTCGATAGCGCGGGCAGTGGTTTCCGCATCGAGCTTGCTGATCCGCAACATGCCGGACCATCCGACAATGGTGGTCAAAGGCGTGCGCAACTCATGTGAGACGGTAGCGAGAAATTCATCCTTGATTCGATTGGCCTCTTCCGCTTCTGTCCGCAGCCGCAACTCCGTCTCGTACAGCCGCGCGCGTTCGAGCGCCTGCGCGCACTGTTGCGCCAGCGCCTGCATAAACGCGCGGTCGTCGTCCGTGAACTTCTGCGTTTCTCGAAACGAAAGACCCACCGCTCCAATCGTCCGCTCCTTGACGATCAGCGGATAAGCGACCAGCGCGTGATTGCCTGTCACGGATGAGAG
This sequence comes from Acidobacteriota bacterium, assembly GCA_032159235.1. Taxonomy (GTDB): domain Bacteria; phylum Acidobacteriota; class Blastocatellia; order Pyrinomonadales; family Pyrinomonadaceae; genus QHXM01. The sequence continues at coordinate 27,389 of JAVHWW010000054.1, read as the reverse complement.
AGGGCCAAGCATTGGATAGCAATGAAGCCACTCGTCGAATGATTCGACGAGGATCGGCGACTTTTCACGCACCGCATCGGCCAGCGCGACCTCCGCGCTCAAAGGAAAGTGCTGCCACCTGTCCGTCAACTCCTGCGGAAACCCGAGCGCGGCTGTCATCTCTAACTCCGTGCCGGTGTCGTTGAGGGTGACAACCGTTCCCGCCTGAGCGTTCAATGATTTCATCCCCTGCTCGATGATTGTGTTGGCGACCTGTTGCGGCGTCAGAGATTGTGAGAGCGCGTCGGTCACGGCCTGCAAGCGCATCAGGCGATCAGAAGTGCGCTCGGCGGCGAGGCGGGTCTGTTGCTCGACCCGGTAGAGGCGCGCGTTATCAACCGCAAGCGCCGCGCGATTGGCGAGGTCTTCAGCCAGCGCCAAATCGCCTTGAGTGTGATGACGAGCCGATTCTGAATTGACGAACGTGATGACTCCCAGAGTCTTGCCGCGAGCGATGAGCGGAACGAGCATGGCGGATTTGAAGCCGATCCGTCTGATTACTTCCAGATGCTCTGCATCGCGCGCGCTCTTGACGAGCAGCTCATCCGGTATCTCTGGATAGAATTCCGATTGGCCTGTGCGCAGGACTTGATAGACTCCGTGCGGCTCCGCCGGATCAGGTGGGTAGCGCTCCTGTAGCTCATGCGCCCAGACGATCTTCTCCGGGTCAACGTGAGCGACGGCCAGACGGCTGACAGTCCCATCTTCAGTCACCATGTCAACGCTGCACCAATCGGCAAAATGTGGGACGGCGAAGAGGGCGACAGCCGCGAGCGTCGTTTCGTAATCGAGTGAAGAGGCTAAGGTCGTGCTGGCCTCTGCGAGAAACTTCTCCGCGCTCTCTCTCTGCTTCTGCTCGGTGATGTCACGGGCAATCGTGGACGCACCCGTGATCTGGCCGTCTGCATTCTTAATCGGAGAGACCGTCAGCGAAATGTCAATGCGCTTGCCGTCCTTGCGGACGCGCACAGTAACTGTATGCTCAACGCTCTCGCCGCGCCGGAGCTTCGCTAGAATCTGCTCCATCTCAGCGTAACGCTCAGGCGGCGCGATGGTGGTAATGGGTTGGCCGATGATCTCTGAAGCCGTGTAGCCGTAGATTTTTTCCGCGCCGTGATTCCAACTCGTGATGATGCCGTCCAAGGTCTTGCCGATGATCGCGTCGTCTGACGATTCCACGATGGCCGCTAATTTCGCATCCGCCTCAGCAGTCTTCTTCTGCAACTTGATTAACTCATTGGCACGCCGATTAGCCTCGCGGAGCGATCCGCAAATCCAACTGATGAACGCCCCGCTCAGAATGAAGAGAATCAGGCGCACGACATCGGAGAAGTTAGCAACCTCAAATGAATGGAGTGGCTCGATGTAGAGATAGTCGGCGGTGAGAGCGCTCAGAATTGTTGCCAGCAACCCCGGACCCAATCCGCCGTACCAGGCTGAGAGTGTGACTATCGGATAGAAGAGAATGAAAGGAGCGCCAGTGCCGAGCGCTAAGGAAAGCGGAATTCTAATCAGCACCGCCAGGCCGATAAGTAAGGTCGCAAAGCCGTAGCGTATCAGAACGGGCCGGGGGTCTCGCCGCATTATTTTCTGTTCCCTCCTTGAGCGAAAGACATTGACCGGCAATGCGCTCTACTTGGCGATGCTTATCTATGCATCAAATAACTCACCAAAAAATAGGCGGCGATGAATGAGATCACAAACACGATCAGCATGAGCACGCGCCGTCCCGCGGAGTTTGGCGGCTGTTCCTGATTTGTCATTTTGATGGCTCCTCTTTATCAAATGACCTACAGTAAATCTGGCGCGAGTATCTTCCGACTGGCAGAGGCACGTCAAGCAGAACTCAATTTCCACTTCATTCATTCGAGATATTCAATGTAGAATGAGTGAAAAGTTTCCGGCGATGGAGTTCGCCCATAACCGTCTCTGCTCTAAACAAAGACTGATGACTCCTAGTCACGCGGGCAAGCAACTGGCGCGCGGTGATTGGGAGTTTTTGCTTGAGAGGTTCAACGTGGAAACATTAACGAGGTATCTGGCGGTGGCACTGGGCGGCGCGCTCGGTGCGATGGCGCGTTACTATCTGAACAACTCTGCGCTCTCCCGCGCAGCCGTTCCGTTTCCGACGGCTACTTTCATCATCAACGTCACAGGATCGTTCATCCTCGGCTTCTTTCTCACGCTCGTCACCGAACGCCTCAGCGTCAGTCCATACTTGCGTGTCGCGGTGGCGGTCGGCTTCGTCGGCGCATACACGACGTTCTCAACCTTCGAGTATGAGACCGTCGTGCTCGTCAGAGAGCGTGGATACCTGCTCGCCTTTCTCTACGTGGCCTCAAGTTTTATCGTTGGCTTTGCCGCCGTGTGGGGCGGTATCATCCTGGCGCGCAAACTTGATTGATCGCCTACATCCCGCATCATTGCCGACTTCATCCCTGCTCTTCAAGCGTGTATCATTGACCTGTCCTTATTCAAATATCGTAGGGAAGAAAAGTAGTAAAAAGAGAACCGAAGGGAAGTGAGCCTGATGGAAAACGGAAACAAACGCGCGTTGATTGTGGTTGATGTCCAGAACGATTTTTGTCCGGGCGGCGCGCTGGCCGTCGCGCACGGCGACGAAGTGGTTGCGCCGCTCAACAATCTGATCGCAGAGTTTCTCGCGCGCAATGAGCCTGTCTTCAAGAGCCGCGACTGGCATCCATCACAGACCAAACACTTCGCAGCCTACGGCGGCACGTGGCCTGTTCACTGCGTGCAAGGAACACACGGCGCAGAGTTTCATTCAGAGCTTCTTGACGATCCGCGCATTGAAATTATTTCCAAAGGCCTCGGCGACGAAGACAACTATTCAGCCTTCGACGGAACTGACTTGGCCGCGCGCCTACGCGATGAAGGCGTTGAAGAAGTCTTAGTCGGCGGACTCGCTACAGACTACTGTGTGAAGAACACCGTGCTCGATGCGCTGAAAGAAGGATTCAAAGTCAAAGCAGTTAAGAACGCTATGCGTCCGGTCGAACTCAAGCCCGGCGATGGCGCGCGTGCTATTGAAGAGATGCAACAGAATGGAGCGACGATAGTATGAGTTTTGAATTTTGAGTTTTAAGTTTTGAGTTGTTGTATGGCGGAGAGCATCATACAGAAGAAGAGCTTCGATTTTGCGCTGCTGATTATAAATCTCTACCGCGAGTTGCAGAGTCGGCATGAGTATGTGCTGTCCAAGCAATTGCTTCGCAGTGGCACGAGCATTGGTGCAAATGTTGAAGAAGCCTGCGCGGGGCAGAGCCGCAAGGATTTTCTTGCTAAGATGTCCATCGCATCCAAAGAAGCCAGAGAGACCAGATACTGGCTCCAACTACTTCAACAATCCAAACTCGTAGATGTAGATGTGACCAATGAACTGCACCACGCAGATGAGATCATCCGCATCCTGACTTCAATCGTCAAAACAACCGGAGAACAACTTAAATGAGAGTTTTGAGTTATGAATTTTGAGTTCCAAGTTTTTTACTTTTAACTCAAAACTCAAAACTCAAAACTCAAAACTCCTGCAATGGCTACACTAAACATTGATCGTTATCACGCCGCGATGGGCGATGCGTCTTACAAGGACGCGACGCGGCTGCACGGGAAGTCTTTGAGCGATGCTGAGGCGACCTTTTATGTCACGCAGCGAAAACTGCCGTTCGCTCCATGTCTCGGACACGAGCGTTTGGTGCGCTCTCTGATCGAAGGGCAGATTGATCGCCCGCGCGTGCGTTTTCTCGAACAGGATCGCGGCGGGCTGAAGCTCTTTGCAGACGCCATCGAAGACATGCACTTCGTCGGCGCGGTGCGTGCTGTGCGTCCCGCGACGATTGTCTTCGCGCAGGAGCCTTTCGCGGACATCACAGGGCCGTTCGGTCTGACGCAGGCGCAGGAGATTAAGTTCGAGCACGCTTTCGATCTGCCGATGACGACGGCGAGTCTGGCGATGCAGTTTCGGATGGCTGCCGGGACGCGCTGGCTCTCCGATTTTTCCTTGCGACGCAACGGCGACATCGAGCGCGCCGTCGAAGTCACAACCTACGCCTTCATCGGCGGCTTCAACGACACGTCGAACATGGAGGCCGCGCATCGTCTCGACATTCCGGCAGTTGGAACAGAGGCGCATTACTGGCAGCAATCATATCTTGAGTTCATGTACGAGCCGGAGATTGAACCGCGCACGGGACAACCGAAACATTTCGAGCAGGTCGCCTTTGAACGCTGGCTCGACGCGAACCCGAACGGCACGACACTGCTGCTCGACACGATTGACGTTCACATGGGCGCGGTTCACGCCGCGATGGCCGCGACTTCGACAGAGACGCGGCGTCGTGCCTTCAAAGGTTTCCGCGTTGACTCCGGCGATCTGGCAGAGCTTGGCAGATGGTGTCTGGAATTTTTTGAAGCGAACGGCTTGCACGGCTTGATGCCGATCCTGACGGGCGATCTGGATGTCGAAAAGTTGCAGCGCATCGTCGAAGAGTTTCCGCAGGCGACAGGCTTCGGCGTCGGCACGAAACTATCGAGCGAGGTCTCGCGCATCGCGGGCGTGATCTTCAAAGAGTGCCTGATTGAAAACCTGCCGACGCTCAAAGCCTCCAACTCGCCGGATAAAGTCACGCTGCCCGGTCGCCTGCAAATCTTTCGCGGCATGGGCAAAGATGGAAAGTACGTCGCGGACATTATCGGTCTTGATGATGAAGTGGTTGAAGTCCCCGATGCCGTGCGAACGGAACGTCTGCTCGTGCCCTTCTGGGAACATGGGCGCTACGATCCGATTCCGTCCATCAAGAAACAGAAGGCCTTCGTCGAAGAGCAGCGCGCGCGCTTCACTGACATCAACAATTATCCATGCTCGTTGAGCGACCGCCTGCGCGAGTTGCGTGACGGCTTGACGGCGCAGATGCGTGAAGATCATTCAGGCTGGCAGGATATTTTGAAACTTCCCGAAGCGCTCGCTGCGGAACTTGACGGAAAGAAATAGTTCGGCTATCGCTCTGCTCTATAAATGATGATCTGAAGCGCCTTACTGGAATAAATAGTGTTGACTTCTAAAAAGATCAGGCAGAAAATATCAGACATGAATTGGGATGCAATCAAGTTAGTTGGTGTGGTTGTTAGTTTGGTCGGAGGCGCATTGACCATTGGTGAGAAGCTTTGTAGATGGGGTAAATTTACTTATCAATCTTTGAAAAAAATCCACTCCGGCAATCTTGCCAAAAAAGAAGCTGTGCGGCGGTCAGTAATCCTAAAAAAAATATGTAAGTCGAACCAAAGTGGAATTAAAAAAATTCATAATGTGGAATTGAAACCTAGAGCTTTAAAAAAAATCTTAAACACTTGGTTTGAGACAAGTAATTTTATTGGGAATAAATTTTCTGTTTCATTGAGTATGAATGTTGATTTGCTAATTACAAATTTGCATCCAATCTCTCATTGTGCCCAAAGAATGGGTCGCTTCAACCGCTTTTAATAAAAACATCCACAAGCTGGGAAATAACAATATCATCCCGAAGCCTTGGGCTCTTTCCGCCCGTCGCTCTACGCCTTACGGTTGTGTATAATGACGCCCGTCTCCATTTAATCAAGATAAAGTTTGAGGAGTTTTCCGCCATGAGATCACTAATCATCGTCTCGCTCCTGTTGTGCCTGCCCTGCGCCATCATCGCGCAGCGTCGGAGGGCGCAGCCGTCAGCGAAAACGCAACCGAAGGAACAAAAGATTTTTCCGTATCAATACACGATTGACGAACTGCCGAACGGGTTGCACTTGATTACCATCCCGACGGACTTTCCGAATCTCGTCGCGGTCTATACGGTCGTCCGCACAGGCTCGCGCAATGAGATCGAGCCGGGCAAGAGCGGCTACGCGCACCTCTTCGAGCACCTGATGTTTCGCGGCAGCGAGCATTACACGCCGGAGCAGCGCGATGCGATTCTGAAACGCGCCGGAGCGGAAGATAACGCCTACACGACGGATGACCGCACCGTCTTTCACGAAGTCTTTTCCAAAGAAGACCTCGACCAGATCATGGAACTCAATGCGGATAATTTCCAGCATCTCAAGTATGCGCCCGACGCTTACAAGACGGAGACGAAGGCTGTGCTCGGCGAGTTTAATAAGAACAGCGCGAATCCGACGGAGAAGATTTTTGAAGTCCTGCGCGCGGCGGCTTTCAAGAAGCACACCTACGAGCACACCACGATGGGCTTCATCAAAGACATCGAGGACATGCCGAACCAGTACGAATACAGTTTGCAGTTCTACAAGCGTTACTATCGCCCGGAGAATGTCACCATCATCGTCGTCGGCGACGTGCAACGAGACAACGTGCTGGCGATGGTGAGGAAATACTTCGGCGACTGGCAGCGCGGCAACTACACGCCGCAGATTCCCTCTGAGCCGGAGCAGACCGCGCCGCGCGATGAGCATATTGACTGGCCTTCGCCGTCGCTGCCTTACGTTGACGTGGCCTTTCGCGGCCCGGCTTATTCCGACACCGACAAGGATCACGCCGCGCTCGATCTCTTGCAGGCTTACGCCTTCGGCGAGAATTCCGAGCTGTATCAAGGGCTCGTCTTGAAAGAGCAGAAGGTTGACTCGCTCGACGTGTCGTTCTCAGACCGTCTTGACCCGGAACTCTTTTACGTCGAGGCGCGTGTCAAAGAAGAGAAGGATATTCCTGACGTGCGCGATCAAATCCTGGCGACCTTCAAACGCTACACGACCGAACTCATCCCGCAGGACAAGCTCGACCAGACGCGCTCGCGCCAGCGTTACGGCTTCGCGCTCTCGCTTGATAGCTCCGAAGCGATTGCGTCCACGCTCGCGGAGTACATCGCTCTGCGCGGAACGCCGGAGACGATCAACAAGCTCTACGCGCTCTACGGTCAGATCACGCCCGAAGACATTCGCGCCGCCGCCGCCAGGTATTTCGTTGACCGCAACCGCACCATCGTCACGCTCACGTCGAAAGCCAAAGGAGGTGCGGAATAATGTTGGGACAACATCACAATGCGCCATCAAATGTTAGAAGCAGTTTGAAAAGTCCCGTCAGGGACGAGAGAACAGTAGCCCAGCACGTCAGTGCTGGGGATGAGATAACAGAAACGACTGCGGAGTTCCGTCAGGAACGGCATCACCGTATATCGTCCCTGACGGGACTTGCTTTGCTCTCTCGGTTGAGACCCGGCACTGACGTGCCGGGCTACTGTTGTTCCGTCCCTGCGGGACTTTCCACACTGCTTTTCAGGATTAACACACGGAGTTTCGCGCGTCTTCTGCTCATCGCTCTTGCGTTCACGCTAACAGCGCAGACGTTACTCGCGCAGGACAATCAAAGTGAGATCAAACCGCCGACAGTAATGAGCCCCAGAACACCGCCCAAAGCTAAAGCTCCAATGAGACGAACAGTTCCTAAGACTGCCGCCGCGCCAATCGCCAGCGTGCTGCAACCCAATCGCTCGCCGCTCGTCACCTTCCGCATCCTCTTTCAAACAGGTTCTGCCTCCGACCCTGCGGGCAAGGAAGGCGTCGCGGCTCTGACGGCGGCGATGCTCGCTGAAGGCGGCTCGCGCCAGATGTCTTACGATCAGATCACCAATGCGTTCTACCCGATGGCGACATCTTTCGCTTACCAGATTGATAAAGAGATGACGGTCTTCACGGGCACGACGCACCTCGACAATCTTGATCGTTACTACTCCATCATCAGCCAGATGCTACTCGATCCGGGCTTTCGGGCAGAAGATTTCACGCGCCTTAAAACAGATGCGATCAACTTTCTGAAAGTCTCCCTGCGCGAAGGCAACGACGAAGAGCTTGGTAAAGAAGAACTCTACAATGCCATCTACGCGGGACACCCTTACGGTCATCACAACATGGGAAGTTTGAGCGCGCTCGAACGCCTGACGCTCGACGACGTGCGCGCCTTCTATCGCCAGCATTACACGCGCGGCAATTTAGTGCTCGGTCTGGCTGGCGGCTATCCTCCAGCCTTCGTCAAGAAAGTCGAGGCCGATTTCGCTAAACTTCCGGCTGGCCGTGCTGAGAAAATCAAACTCAGTGCGCCCAAAGTTGAGACGGGGATGCGGATTGAGTTAGTCAAACGCGACACACGCTCGACCGGCATCTCGCTCGGTTTTCCGATTGATGTCACGCGCGCTGACAAGGATTGGCCCGCGCTCGCCGTCGTCGCTTCATACTTAGGCCAGCATCGCTCGTCGAACAGTTTTCTCTATCAACGACTGCGCGAGCTTCGCGGTTTGAACTACGGCGACTACGCCTACATCGAATATTTCCCGCGCGGCATGTTTCAGTTTCAGCCCGACCCTAACTTGGGACGCCAGCAACAGATTTTCCAAATCTGGATTCGTCCCGTCGAGCCGATGAACGGACACTTCGCGCTGCGCGCCGCGCTCTACGAATATGACAAGCTGGTGAGAGACGGAATGTCGCAAGCGACGTTTGAAACGACGCGCGACTTCCTGCTCAAGAACAACAACATCCTGACCGCCACGCAGAACGCGCAACTCGGCTACGCGCTCGACAGTCGCTACTACGGCATCCCGGATTTCAACGCCTACATGCGCGAGCAGCTTTCACGCCTCACGCTCGCTGATGTCAACAATGCCATCCAGCGTCATTTGAAATCCGACCGGATGCGCATCGTGATCGTCACCAAAGATGCCGAAGCGTTGCGCGATGCGATCATCAACAACACGCCTTCGCCCATCAAGTACAACGCGCCGCGTCCCGCAGAGATACTTGATGAAGACAAGGTGATCCAGGTTTACAAGATTAACGTCAAGCCGGAAGACGTGGCGGTTGTGCCGGTCGAAAGAGTGTTTCAATAAGGGGTTAAAGGTTAAAAGGGGAAATGGGTAAAGGGAAGAGCGAACGTCTTTCTCCCTTTACCCATTTCCCCTTTCGCCTTTTAACCTTTCTTTTCAAAGCTCTTTCTGAAGAGATAAGACATCTTGATGAAGAACGTCCGCCCGTTACGACGAAAGCCCGGTTCAAGCAGACCCGAAACCGGGCCGTAGCCGTTAAGATTCAAATCGTCGTTGTAGCCTGCGTAGAAAGACGTGCCGGGATTCGGTGCCCAGCCGAGAAGAAATTGCGCGCGCACGTTGGCTGCAATCGTGTCGTAATCAATGCGCGCTCTGGCGAAAGTAAAGCGCGTGAACTGATATGTGCTGTGTAGCGAGAAGATATTTTCGTCGAAGGCGACGCGGCCTGTGTCTCCGCGCACCAGGCGATCCTTCGTGTAATCGAGCGAGAGCCGCAGCGTGTTAGTCGGCTGATAGAGGGCGCTGCCTTCAAAATGCCATTCGTCACCTGTACCCGGATCGAGCGGCGCGGCGTCTGGATGAATGAGTGCGAGCGGACTGACGCGCGGAAAACGCGGGCCTGCGCCGAAGTCGAAATCAAACGCTCCCCAGTTGCGAATCGTGAAGAAGTGGAGTGCATACTTTTTGCTCAGAGTCGTGTCGCCGTAGGCATAAATGTTGTTGCGATGAGTCGAGCGCTCGGAATTATTTCCCGCGAACCCGCAGTGCAATGATGGATCGGCGAGTAGTTGATTAGCCGAAAAGCACTGTCGAGATGGAGCCTGTCGCGTCGCACCGAACTCACGCTCAAAAAGTCGCTCGTAGTTAAAACTCACTCCGACGCCAAAATCAGTCTGATGCTTGAGACGGAAGTCAACCTGCGTCTCGTGCCCCCAACTCTGAAGACGCCCCTGCCAGTCGAACTGAATCTCAGGCAGATCATGAACGCGCACATTGATGAGCGTGGCCTTCGGCTTCGGATCGGTCTGGTAGTAAACGAAGAGGCCGTGACGATTATTGTTCGTGCGCGTCGTGAAGCCGACATCCGCGCGATAGTCTTTCGTGAAGCCGTGCGCGTCGTAGTTCCAGCCGAAGTTGCGCCCGTCCACCTCGTAATGAAAGTTGTAGGCGAAAGCGTTGCCGGTGCGAAAGATGTTCTGTCCCTGATCCGGCTCAAAGAAGAAGCGACGCGAGGTTGTGCCAGCGACCTGAAAGGTCAGAACCGACTGCTTATCCAGGCGAAAACGCCCGTCGAAGCCAAGTACGTCGCCGTGCTTCTGGATGAAGTTATAGGTGGTGGCGATCATGCCGATGGTGTCTTCGCCGGTGCCGAGATCGTGCTTCAATCTGAGGACGCCGATGTAAGCCTTCTTGTCGAGGAAGGGCGCGTTATTGAGGTCGAGGCGTTCATCGCCGATAAAGTTGCCCGGCCCTTTGTCGCTCGCGGCCATGAGGCCGAAAGTATTGCGGCCAAGTTTGCCGGAGAGCTTGACGGCCACTTCCGGGTTGACGATGGCGCGCGTATGCACGACCGTGAGCGGCGTCTGAAAAATGTCTATGCCTTCGAGGAAGAAGGGGCGTTTCTCTGGAAAGAAGATAGGGAATCGTTGATTGGCCGTGACGACTGTTTGATCCGCTTCGACCTGCGCGAAGTCTGGATTGAGAGCGAGGTCGAGCGTGACGGTCGGCGTCAGCCCGAACTTTGCCGTCAAGCCCGGATCAAACTTCACAGGCTGGTTGACCATCCGTCCCGGATCAGTCGCTCCATTCGGCGGAGGCACGAATGAACTGACGCGCTTGCCCGTCTCTGAGATGGTCAGGCTCGGAATCAACTCCAGCGTGCGCTCGGTCGAGATGCCTTCAAGACCTGTGAGGTGTCCGGCTTGATTGAGTGTGCTCGAATTGCTGCGCGAGAGCGGCATCCACGAATCAAGCTCGCTGTTGAGGCGCTGGGTACGGCGCAAGAAATGCACGCCCCAGAGCTTGCCTTTGCCCGCCTCATAACGCAGCGACTTGAAAGGAATCGCCACCTCGACCGTGTAGCCGTCTTTCGTGATGACGCCCTTCGACTCCATCACCCAGTCAACGCTGAAATCTTCGCCATTGCCTTCCGTCACAATTCCATCGGCCTGCACGCCGAGCGGATTAAAGAATGCCTCGTAGGCTTTGCGGTGGTCGTTGAACGTATCCATGTAGAAGCCGACGAAATCGTCGTTGAAAATATCATCGCGCTTGGCGACTGTGGCGCGTACCTTGTCAGGCTCGTCGTAGCAGTGAAAGCCGAAGTAAATAAACTTCGCATCGTAACCAATTAAAACTTCGGTCGGCTTCGAGGGCAGCGTGTTATCGCCGGGCTTGACCTGATAGAAATCTTTGAGGACGACGGCCTGTTGCCAGACAGCATCATCGAGCTTGCCGTCAATCACGGGCGGCTTGTCAAAGCGCGGGATGCGGACGGCATTTGCTTTCTCCGGCGGCAAGACGATGGCGGGCTGGCCTGCGTCCGGCGCATTTGCTTTAGAGGGTTTCTTATCTTTCTTCGACGAGCTTGAAGAGGGTGACGAATCAGGCGTCGCGCTCGGCATCGCAGGCAGAGAAACTCTTTCGCCTTGCGCGAGTGCGACGGATGACGGCGCAGGCTCGCTGGCGGGAAATTGTGATGAAGCTGCGTCGGTTGCAATGTTCGCAACGCTGGCAGCCGCGTTGGACGGAAGGTTGAAGGTCACGTCCAGCCGGTTGAACTTCTGCGTGACGCTCGCAGTGACGCCCGGCTGCAATACGAACGAGAGGTCCAAGTCCGGCCCACGCCGCTCGCTCTGAATGGCTGTGAAGCCTCGACCGTGTAAGGCATTGATCGCTGTGGAAAACTCGGCCTGTGGAATCAGAATATGGAAGCGGTCTGCGTCACGATAAGTTCTGTAATCATCGAGAGCGGAGTCGGAAGCAATCGTGACGCGCGAGCCATCGGGCAAGTCGCTCGCGCGAAGCGTGGCGAGATGCCGCAAACGTGTTGGGGCAAAACTCTGCGCCTGTCCGCTCGCAACACAGATGAGCGCAGCGAGCAAGATGGCGAACAGATGCGGCGCGAAATGTTTGCGTGGCGATCTTGTTTCTGCCGTTGCGCTCGCGGCGAGAGGCTCTAATAATTTTTGAATGAATGTGCCCGGATGATCAACGGCAAGATATAACTCTTTCATCATTTGAATGGCCCCGGAACTTTCTGCTTTAAGAGTGCGCGACTATCGCTTTTATTGAATGATTCACCTTGCGAATGCAAGGGACAGGAACTTTAACGACTACCTGCGCGCCAATGTTTCGCTTAAATTTCAGACCCTCACGAGCGATCAAGAGAGACTCAAACTCGTTCGCTTGTTAAGGACGCAAGAGTCGACACATTTGTTAACTGGAAATGATGAGCGCGGAAGTAAAACAGGAGTCAGGAGTCAGAATCCAGAAGCCGGAATGAGAAGGCTGAAACCGCTTCTACAGATTTTGTCTTTCTTTTATTCTGGCTTCTGAATTCTGCTTTTCATCATTGCCCCGCACGTCTGAGAATGATTCGTCCGTCTCCGGCGCGCAGCGTCAACACATTTCCGCCCTGACCAATCTTCCATCTCCTGAGACGCTTGGAGGCACGCGGTTCTTCCGTCAAAGTCAAACCTTCGTTATCAACTGATTCGGAATCGGTCTCGATGGTGGCATTGAAATCTGTGGGCAGCGTGAGCATGATCGAGCCTGCGCCCGTCTGCGCCGCGAGTTGTGAGAAGCGACCGCCTAACATGATTCGTCCAGTGCCCGTCTTAGCTTCGACACCGCCATCGAAATTCTCAACCTCGATACGCCCGTCACCCGTTCTGGCTGTGAGATGACCGCGCGCCTCGCGCACCGAGATGCGCCCATCACCCGTGTTCAAATTCAGATCGCCGTTGACGCCTTCGAGTTCAAGATGACCATCGCCGGACGTGAGCCGCACCGTCGCGCTGCGCGGGACATAGAGATCAAGGTTGATGAGCGCGTTCGTGTTGCCTGCGGCCTCGCGCATAGTGTTCTTATCGAATTCAGCGACGATGTTGATGTCGGAGCCGTTCTGGTCGGCGCGCAGGCGCAGCGCGCTCATCTGTTGCTCTGTGGCCGCGCGCTTATTGATCGTGAGTTGAACTTCCTGCTTGTCCCAGCCCTGCACCGTGATGTAGCCGTCGAAAGTTTGCACGGTCACGCGCGGCGCTCCTGTGACCGTAAAAGTTTTCGACTCGCGTTGGACGAGGCGCAAGGCGCTGGCATTATTAAGCTCTGCTCTGCTCTCACGCGCGATGCGTTGCGGATCAATCCGCAGTCGAAGAGCGTCTCGCTGCGCTGCCTTCTGAGCTTCGACGGCGGCGCGCACTTCGTCGGCTTGCTGGCGCTGCGTCTCGCGTTGCGCGCGTTGAGCATCTCTGAGGTTGCGTGAGGCTTCGAGCGCGGCTTCACGTGCAGCGCGTCGCGCCTCTCCGTTGAGGCCGGCAACATCGTTGTCGAAGTCTTTATCCTTATCCTTATCCTTGTCTTTATCTTTATCTTTGTCGGTCTGCGCCAGCAAACTCGTCGCGTGACTCAAGGGGCGTCCATCTGAGGCGTGGCGAATCGTGATACTGCCATTGACGTTGCCGAGCTTGATGCGCGGGCCGCCCTGTCCGAGTTGGCCTGCGAGATCGTGCCCGACATAATCGCCGCGCCGCACGGGGAGGCCAAAATCATTTTCAATCGCGCCATGCACTGTGCCCGCTTTCAAATCCGCGTTGGCGTCGGAAGGAATCGTCACGAGAATATTGCCGTTGACAGAAGCGACTGAAATTGGCTTCGACTCATCGAGGTGGTCGAAAGCTGCTTCGAGCTTGCCGTTGATGGTCGAGAGTTTCGTCATGCCGGTCAACCCGCGCGCAGTCAAGCGACCATTGATGGAAGAGGCTTTGACATCGCCTCTGATGCCGTCGAGGTCTAGATTGCCGTTAATGAGTTCAATCGAATCAATGCGCGCGTCGCGCGGCACAGTCAATGTGTACTCGACGGTCGCGGGATTGTTGTCACGTCCCTCGCCGTCCGTGAAGGTCTGCGACCTGTGTGGATACTGCGTTTCGATATGGATGCTGTTGGCTTCAGATTGGACTTCGATCTTCGCTTCGTCGAGACGTTCGCGGCGATAAGCCGTCTTGACCGCGTCAACTTTGACTTCGTTGCGATCCCAGGCCGTGACGTGCACAGCGCCGTTGATATTTTCCAGACTCACGCGACCGTCCGCCGCCAGCGGATAGGTCTGGTGAAACTCCTCGCGCAGCATCTCGCTGCTCTGCTGTGTCAGAACGCTGCTCGCAGCCGTCAAGAGGACGGCGAGCGCCAGCAGCGCAGTCAGGGTGATTCTTTTAGAGAACATAAATTTCCTCAGGATAAATGGCTCAGCGTTCGTCATTCCGCAGACATCGTTTCGATTCATCATCGCTCTGATATGAAAACACCGCGCGGGCAATCTTTGTGGCAACTTTTTTGAAGAAACGCTGACAAATTAAACTGGACGTTTGGGAATAACAGGATTAACCGCAGAGGACGCGGAATAATGCAAAATTAAAAAGGTAAAATGCAAAATGGAAGACAAAGAGCAATCTTCTCGTCTTTGCTTCTTTTGCATTTTTAATTTTGCATTTTGCATTATTCCGCGTCCTCTGCGTTGAAAATCCCATTTCTCATCAAAGCTTCCAAACCAGAAATAACTATTTCTTCCTCAACCGTATCGTTCCACTGAAAGAGGACAGGCTAAGCGTCGCATCGCCTGATCCGTAATTCCCGGTCAGATGTCCTTGCATGATGGAGGATGAAGGCGTGCCTTTGTAGGCAAGCGGAAACTCTGTGTCAATCACTCCGCGTTCGGAGACTCTGGCGTTCAGCTTAAAAGATGAGTCCGTAGGCAATTCGAGCGTGACATCACCCGTTGTCGTCGTGAAAGCGTAGCTGCCGCCGCGTGTGAGCGTTCCGATTAACTTCACTTCTCCGGTGATGGTGGTTGCTTCAACGCGCGCCGGGCCGATGCGGTCGAGCAGAACGTCACCACTCGCCGTCTTGATCTTCAGAAAATCGTTCGCGTCTAAGGCGCGCAGGTTTTTGACTTCGACCACACCACCGATTGATGAAAGGCGCGCGCGCCCGCTCGCATCTTCAAGCGTCACTTCGCCGTCCACGCTCGCGGCTTCCGTCGCCTTCGTGATGCGCCGCAGATCAATCCTTCCGCCGGAAGTCTCGACGTGAACTTCGGCCACATCCTGGACATCAACATCGCCATCCTGAGTCTTCAAATAAACGGTCGCGCCGCGCGGCACATCAAGCATCACGTCGCTGCTCGTGTTGGATGAGTTGTCCTCTGTCTCCTCGTCTTCAAATTTATCCGACATCAACACGACGATGCGCGCCGCAGGAACGGAAGCGTCCGCCGCGCCCGTCCTGCGCAGGACGATCTTCGTGCCCGCTTCCTTCGTTGCTGCCTGCACTTCGTTGCGATCACCGCCGCGCACGGTAATCTTTCCCGCTCCGGTCGTGAGCATCACGTTGACAGTTGCGGTCGTCGCCGCCGTCTGCTGGATGAGTTGCGCCGCGCCTTCGCCGCGCCCTTTCTCTTTATCTTTGGTTTTCTGGGCGTGTGCGCTGGCGCTGCATACGAGGAGCGCAGCAAGCACAGTGGTGACAATTGATGGGCTAAATTTCATCTCGAAAAATAATATCCGATAACTTTTATCTGGTCGCAATGGCTGGCCGCACCTGTTCGGCGACGGCGCTGAGCAGGTCGAGCTTGCTCTGGTAAGAGGAGTAGAGAAACTCCGCCGCGTCCGGGTCGTTCCGATTGCGACGCGCACTGCGGCGCGTTGAATTGATGGCCTGATCCAGAACAGCCAGATTGCGTTCATACTCGGCGCGCAGGCTCGGCTTCATCCCTGTCTCGCCGCTTGCTTCAATCTCGGTTGTCAGCGAATCAATCGCTTTCAAATAGTTCGCCTCGCCGGGCAGAGGCTTCGATGCAAGCTCATCTTTCGGCAGTTGATTCGGCTCAGGAACTAAAATCGGTTTGGCCTGTTTCTTCTGCACTGGTCGTTTGTTCGGACTCTCTCCCGTCCCGCTATTATCAGGCGTCGGAGATGGAGTCACCGTTGGAGACGGAGTTGTTATCACAGTCGGAGATGGTTTCGTCTGCTTAGTGCTGACAGCAATTTCATCCGTTGACTTGCCGCCGCTTGCTGAACGGCGCAACTGAATCGCTGCGAAGATCGCTGCGAGCGTGATGACGACGATGAGACTCGCAAATCCGATGGCACGCTGCGGCGAGACTTTGAAGAATCCCGCGAACGATGTGAGCCAGCCGCTCAAACTCCAACCGTGTTTCGTTTCTAAAATCTCTGCGGGGCTGTTCATTCCGGCAATCGCCGCATCAAGACGCTCACGCAATCGAGCGGTCGGAACGTCCAGCGTCATCTCGGCCTCGAATGCTGTGGCAAACATCGCGGTCTCGTTGGCGACTTCACTCAATGCTTCGGCACAATGAGAGCAGGCGGCGATGTGCGCGGCGACGCTCTCTGCCATCGCGGGGGAGAGTTCATTGTCAACGTAACTCTGTAAAACTGCTTCTGCAATGCACTCGCTCATCATCGCGTGCCTCCGATCTTGCCATAGACCCTGACGAACTCTTTGCGCCCTCTTGCCACTAAGCTCCCGACGTTTCCTTCATTAACCGAGAGAGCCGCCGCGATCTCACGATACGTGAGTCCCTGCTGTTTCAAAAGCAGCGCGCTCCGCATCGGCTCTTTAATCTTATCGAGCGCGCGCCGCGCCGCTTCAATTTCCGCGCGCCGCTCATACTCTTCTTCCGGCGCTTCCACCGTAAACCATCCTGCTCTCTCAGCACCCTTCGCAAACTCTTCCTCGCGTGCGACGGCGCGCGACTGCCCGCGCAGAGTGTTTCGCGCCACGTTCATCGTCACGCGCAACAGCCAGGCTCTCAACAATTCTTCGCTGGGTGTGGAGTCCAGATGGCTATAGAGCCTGAGAAAGACCTCCTGCGTCACGTCTTCGGCGAGAGCGGCATCACGCACCAGCGCACGCGCAGTGCGGAAGACGGCGCGATGATGCAGCGTGAAGGCTTCGTCGAAGCCGAGCGGCTGCGCGTCTGTCTCAATCGTCCTGGTCATTGAGTCCGTTGGAGCTACTGCGCTTCTGCTCATAATTCGCCGCTCTCAGTGATAAAACACCGCACGGGCGCAGTTTGTGACAAATTTTTACTTTTGTTTATCATTCCCGTGCCGCATCCAAAGCGTGAGCCGTTATCGTATAATTTGCTAATCTTGGCTGCTACCGTTTGCGTCCGCTCATGTTGTAGTCTGGACATGCACGCCGAAGTTGATTCGATGAACGAACGCGACTGCGAGCAGCATAGTTGAACGAACTCGCGCGCTCATCGGTTCAGTGGGAATTCAATTAAGAGAAAGAGAGCAGGGTGAACGAAGAGAAGAGAACTGAATCATCTGACGCACTTTTACGCGACAGCCCTTTCATGCGCGCGTGTCGCCGCGAGCCAACGCCGTACACGCCCGTCTGGTTGATGCGACAGGCCGGACGTTACATGCGCGAGTACAGAGAGGTGCGCGCGCGCACGAGCTTTCTCGAACTCTGCAAGACGCCAGACCTCGCCGCCGAAGTGACCGTCACCGCCGCCGAGCGTCTGAATGTTGACGCCGCCATCATCTTCGCAGACATTCTGCTCATCATCGAACCGATGGGCATCGAGCTTGAGTTTGCGAAAGGTGAAGGCCCCGTGATTCACAATCCCGTGCGCGCGGCGAGCGACGTCGAACGCCTGCGCGAGATTGAGACGGTCGCCTCGCTCGACTTCGTTTTCGAAGCCATCCGCCGCACGCGCCGCGCACTGCGCCCGAACATTCCCCTGATTGGTTTCGCGGGCGCACCCTTCACGCTCGCCTCATACATCATCGAAGGCGGAGGCTCAAGAAACTACATCCACACGAAAACACTGATGTACGACGATAGCGGCGCATGGCACGCGATGATGTCTCTCATCGCGCGCGGCCTCGTCAAATATCTCAACGCGCAGATCGCTGCGGGCGCACAGGCTGTGCAACTCTTCGACTCATGGGTCGGTTGTCTCAGCCCCGAAGATTACCGCGAGTACGTCCTGCCGCACACGCGCGAAGTCATCCAGCACATCACGCCCGGCACGCCCGTCATACACTTCGGCACGGGCACAGCCACGCTTCTCGAATTGATGCGCGAAGCCGGAGGCGATGTCATTGGTTTAGACTGGCGCGTAGATTTACGTGATGCGTGGCAAAGGCTCGGCGACGTTGCCGTGATGGGCAACTTTGATCCAGTCGCACTCTTTGCGAATCAGGACTTCATCAGCGCGCAGGCCAAACGCATTCTTGACAGTGCGGGAGGACGACCAGGCCATATCTTTAATTTAGGTCATGGCATCTTGCCTGAAACTCCGGTTGAGAGTGTCATCGCGCTCGTTGACGTGGTGCATGAAATGAGCGTGAAATAAAGTCTTGATTGCTTGCAGACAGCTTATCTTGACTAAAATCCTCGCGGTAATTACATTGTAGCTATGAAAGCCAGAATCGTTAAAATCGGTAATTCGCAAGGCATTCGCATCCCGAAATTGCTTCTGGAGCGCAGCTCTCTAGCGGAAGAAGTGGAAATTGAAGCGCAAGACCATCAAATCATCGTTCGCTCAGTTAAGAAACCCAGAGATGGATGGGCAGGCGCGTTTCGCGCGATGACCGAGCAGGGCGATGACGAGTTGTTGGACAAAGGGGCGCTCACACAGACTCGATGGGACGAGGACGAGTGGCAATGGTAGTCAAGCGCTTTGAGGTTTATCTCATCAATCTTGACCCAACAATCGGAAGTGAGATCAAGAAGACTCGGCCATGCCTGATCGTCTCGCCGGATGAAATGAATCGCTTTATTAGAACGGTCATTGTCGCGCCGATGACAACTAAGGGCACGACTTATCCGACGAGAGTTGCTTGCAAGTTCCGTCGAAAGCAGGGGCAGGTTGTTCTGGATCAGATTCGCACTGTAGATAAAACACGCTTGGTGAAAAAACTGGGGATGCTTGATAAGCAAACACAGGAAAAGGTCTTATCAGTTTTAAGTGAGATGTTTGCGCCCTAGACCGAATCGAACAGGCTTGCGGAGCAAAAGTGCCGAGAGGATTCATCTTATCTTCTCTCTGATTTGTCTCAGATTTATCAACATGAATCAGTCTTATGATGCTTTGTTAATTGTCTCTTTCGGTGGGCCGGAAGGGATGGACGAGGTGATGCCGTTTCTCGAAAACGTGCTGCACGGGAAGAATGTGCCGCCGGAGAGAATGCGCGCCGTCGCGCATCACTACGAACTATTCGGCGGCGTCAGTCCGATCAACTCGCAGAATCGGACTCTGATCGCGGCTCTCGAAAAAGAGTTGGCAGCCAACGGCCCGCGACTGCCAATCTACTGGGGCAATCGCAACTGGCATCCCGTTCTCGCGGACACGCTGCGACAGATGGCCGACGACGGCATCAAAAGTGCGCTCGCCTTTTTCACCTCAGCTTACAGTTCATACTCCGGCTGTCGTCAATACCGTGAAGACATCTCGCGCGCGCAAAGTGAACTCGGCAGCCGCGCGCCGCAGGTCGAGAAGCTGCGCGCTTTCTACAATCATCCCGGCTTCATCGAGCCGAACATCGAAAACGTCGTCAACGCACTGAGCCAGATTCCAGCGGAGAGACGCGAGCGCGCGCAGATTGCTTTCACGGCGCACAGCATTCCGCTTTCAATGGCAATGAATTGCGATTATGAAGCACAGCTACAGGAAACTTGCCGCCTCGTTGCCGAAGGCGCTGGACACGAATGTTGGCGGCTAGTCTTTCAAAGTCGCAGTGGCTCGCCGACGCAGCCCTGGCTTGAGCCGGACATCCGCGATTACCTGATTGAGTTGAAGGAAGCGGGCACAACGGATGTCGTCGTCGCGCCCGTCGGATTCATCTCCGATCATCTGGAAGTGATTTACGATCTGGACACGGAAGCGCGTGCGCTCTCGGAGAAGATTGGCCTGAACATGATACGCGCTGCGACGGTCGGCGCGCATCCGACTTTCGTTAAGATGATACGCGAGTTGATTCTTGAACGCCTGAATCCTGATTTGCCGCGCCGTTATCTGGGAGTGCGCGGAGCGAGCCAAGATGTTTGCCCGGCGGACTGTTGCCTGATGAGCGCGGGAAGACCTGTCGGCGTGTGAGTGTATCTTTGATGAGCAAGACATAATGAGCGAGCCGCGAGACACAGAAACAAAGAGAATCGTCATCATCGGCGGCGGCATCAGTGGTCTGGCTGCGGCTCATCGTCTTATGGAGCAACGCGCGCAATCGAATCTCGAAATTGAAATCGTGTTGCTCGAAGCGAGCGAGCGTCTGGGCGGCGTCATTCGCACGTTGCGGCGCGACGGTTTCCTGCTCGAAGGTGGGCCGGATTCGTTTATTTCCGAAAAGCCGGAAGCATTTGAGTTGGCGAAGCGCATCGGCATCGCCTCGCGTTTGATTGAGACGACTGAGGCGCATCGTCGTAGCTTCATCGTGCGTGATGGAAAACTGCGCGCCGTGCCGGAAGGTTTTCAACTGCTCGCGCCGACGCGCTTCTGGCCGTTTGTGACGACAGATATTTTCAGTTGGACAGGCAAGGCGCGAATGGCGCTCGATCTTGTGTTGCCCAGACGCGCGGCGGCGAACGGCAGCGATGATGAGAGTCTCGCGCAGTTTGTCCGACGAAGATTGGGGCGCGAGGCGCTTGAGCGCATGGCTCAACCGATGGTCGGAGGCATCTATACGGCTGACCCGGAACGCCTCTCTTTGCGTGCGACGATGCCGCGTTTTCTGGAGATGGAGCGCGAGCATCGCAGTTTGATTCGCGCGATGTGGAAGCGTGGCCGCCAGCAATCTGCCGTTGAATCTCGCGGCACGAGCGGTGCGCGCTACAGTCTCTTTCTCTCTTTCGACGAAGGGATGCAAGTGCTTTCCGATTCGCTTGTCGCGCGGCTGAAAGACGTTTCGATTCGTCTGAAGACGAGAGCAGAGTCGGTTGCCTTCGATGCGAGCGTGCAGCAATGGAAGATTCGCGTTAGCGCAGACGAGACAATCAGTGCCGATGCTGTTTGTCTAGCGCTTCCTGCTTATGCGTCGGCGAATTTACTGCGTGATGTGGATGCGCCGCTCGCTGCCGAACTCGACGCGATTCCTTACGCTTCGACCGCGACGATCAATCTCGCTTACCAGCGCGCGGACATCCCGCACACGCTCGACGGCTTCGGCTTCGTCGTGCCCGTCATCGAACGTCGCGCCACATTGGCCTGCACTTTCAGCAGCATCAAGTTTGCGGGACGCGCGCCCACAGACCATGCGCTGCTCAGAGCTTTCGTCGGCGGCGCGCTGCAACCTGAAATCTTCGCGCTCGACGAAGATCAGATGGTGGCTCGCGTGCGTGAAGACCTGCACGAGTTGCTGGGGATTGAAAAGTCGCCGCTCTTCGCGCACGTCTTGAAGTGGCCGCGTTCGATGGCGCAGTATCATCTGGGACACATTGAGCGTGTTGACAGAATCCGCGAGCGTCTGAATTCGTGGCCCGGATTGAAACTCGCCGGCAATGCGTACACGGGCGCGGGCCTTCCCGATTGCATTCGGAGCGGTGAAAGTGCGGCTGATGAAATCCTTGCAACTTGCTGGACTCTGACGTAGAAGTAGGTCGGCGCGCGCGCACGTGCTCTGAACTTGAGATATTAAACCCCCAACTGAAAAGGATGACACGGACATGATGAAAAAAACTCTTTTTGCTTTGACGCTGCTTTTGTTGTTCGCTCTTAACTGTCTCGCTCAACAGGACTGCCAGCGTCATCGAGAGACTGAAGGTAGATTCTCAATCTGCGTGCCGGAAGGCTGGACTGTAAAAGAAAGCGCAGATGATAAGTTTAAGATGATTTACGCCCCGCAATCCGGCGTTTTCACTTCCAACATCAATTTCAAGGAAGAGACGAGCGCGGCTCCGCTAGGCGATTATGTTGCTGCCGGGATCAAAGAACTCAAGTCCAATACTGAAAAGATCGGGGCGACAAGCATCAAGGTAATCAGTCAATCAGACTTTACGACTGCCTCTAATCTACGCGGTATCCAAGTGGTCTTCAGCACAGAGTACAAGGGCATTCAGTTCAGACAGCTTCAGTACCTCTTTGACGCGGGCGGGAATCGAAAGCTGGTTGTGACCTGTACCGGTCTGGAAAAAGATCAACAGCAACTTGACCCTGTATTTGATCGCGCCGCGAAGAGTTTTCAGTTGGATAGATAGAGGCTTGCCAATTGCGGATTGATAAAAGAGAGAAGGCAGAAGGCAGACAAGGCTAAGAGCTTTCGCTTTGACTGCCTTCTGCTTTCTGCCTTCTGTTCTTCTTAATCCGCATTCCGCAATCCGCAATGACTTCTCTCAGATGAACGAGCAAGCCATCGCATTTGAAAGACTGGCGCGCGACGGAGAGGCACGCGCGGGTCTGCTCGCAACGCGGCGCGGCGTAATCGAGACGCCCGTCTTCATGCCCGTCGGCACGCTCGGCACCGTCAAGGGCACGCGCTTTGAAGCTCTCGAAGCCGAAGAACTTGATGCGCGAATTATTTTAGGCAACACGTATCACCTGTGGCTGCGTCCCGGCGCGGAGACGATCAGTGCGTGCGGCGGTCTTCATCGCTTCATCGGTTGGGAGCGCGCGTTGCTGACGGATTCCGGCGGGTTTCAAGTTTGGAGTCTCGGCGCGCTCCGAAAGATTAGCGAGGAAGGAACGGAGTTTCGTTCGCACGTTGACGGAAGTTTGCGTTTTCTCTCGCCGGAAGTTTCGATGCAGGTGCAGGCGGCGCTTGGCTCTGACATCGTGATGGCGTTTGACGAGTGTGCGCCGGGCGAGGCCACGCACGAAGTGGCAAGAGAGAGCATGTTGCTGACCGCGCGCTGGGCTGAGCGCTCGCGCCGGAGCTTCGATGCTTTGCAGGAAAAAGTCAGGAGTCAGGAGTCAGGAGTCGAGAGTCAAAGGTTGAAAAGAGATTTGCTTTTGACTCCAGACTCCAGACTCCAGACTCCTGACTCCGCTTTGAGCGGCGCGCAAGCGTTGTTCGGAATTGTCCAGGGCGCAGCGCATCTTGAGTTGCGGCGTGAGAGTCTGGCGCGCACGGTTGAAATTGGTTTCGATGGCTACGCGCTCGGCGGCTTGAGTGTTGGTGAAGAGAAGAGTGTGATGTACGGCGTGGTTGAAGGGATTGCGCCTGCGATGCCGTCGAATAGTCCGCGCTATTTGATGGGTGTTGGGACGCCGGAAGATTTAATTGAGTGTGTAGCGCGCGGCGTGGATATGTTTGATTGCGTGCTGCCGACAAGAAATGGAAGAACCGGACAAGCCTTCACCTCGCGCGGCAAGTTGAACGTGAAGAACGCGCAGTGGACGCGCGACACGCGACCTCTGGATGAGAGTTGCGCGTGCAGTGTCTGTCGTCGTCACACGCGAGCGTACCTGCGCCATCTGTACCTGACCGGCGAAATGCTGGCGAGCATCCTGCTCACGCATCACAATCTCTTCTTCTTCCTTGACACCATGCGGCGCGTGAGGCAAGCTATCCGGTCTGGCGATTTCACGCGATTTCGGCGAGAGTTCCTAGAGGGAGTCAACTCCGGTGTGGCATGAGCGCGCGAGCGATTAACCGTAGCGCGGCGCGCGTGCTGTGACACGCGAGCGAGATTGAAGACCGGAGCATAAACTCGCTCTGGATTTCGCGCGTGCGCGCCTGCGCTCTGACAATTTCGTTGCAACTAATAATTCAAAATGTCTAACTTCTTACTCTTCTTTCAGACGCCGCCCGCTCAACCGGGCGGCAATATACTCGTCGCCATTCTGCCCTGGGTTCTGATCTTCGGCGTCTTCTATTTCCTGCTGATCGTCCCGCAACGCAAGCGGCAACGCCAGCTACAGGAGACGATTGCTAATTTGAAGACGGGCGACCGCATCGTGACTAACGGAGGTGTCGTGGGGACGATTACGGCTATCCGCGACAGCACTTTTTTAATCAGAAGCGGCGAGAAATCAATCCTCGAAGTCTCACGCGGAGCCGTCGCCGGATTACAGGCGGAAGAGGAAGAAAAGAAGTAAACAGTTTTCAGTTTTCAGTTTTCAGATTCTCGCTGACTGAAAACTGAAAACTGAAAACTGAAAACTGAAATCATGAAGAAAAGAAATCTACTTCAACGCTTTATCATTATCGTGATCGTGACGCTCGGCGGTCTCTATCTGGTCATCGGGCCGCATCGTCGTCCGAAGTTCAGCGATTTCACGTTGGCCGGCATCAAGCAGTCGTTGGCGAACAATATTCGGCTGGGCCTCGACCTCAAGGGTGGCGCTCACCTCGTGATGCGCGTCAAGGTTGAGGAGTATCTGAAGACCCTGGCGGAGAACAACGCGACTATCGCACTGAAAGTGGCGCAGGACGTTGGCGCTAAGGTCAAGGATGTGCGCGCGGACGTGTCGGGCGGCACCTATCGTTTCTTCGTTGCGACGGAAGATGGCGCCAAGTTAAATGAGATACAGCAGGAAATTGAGAAGAAGATCGGCACGCGAGATTGGACTCCGAGCGTCTCCGGCAACACCGTGACCTGGACGTTGACGGGAGCGGCGGCACGCGCCCTGAGCCAGCAGGCGACTGAACAGGCTTACAACACGATTGACAGACGCATTAACGAGTTCGGCGTCGCCGAGCCGACGCTTCAATATCACGGCGCGCAAGGCTCGAACGAGATTCTGCTACAGATGCCGGGCGAGCAAAACCCGGAGCGCGTCAAACAACAACTGACAGTGGCGTCCAAACTGGAGTTGGTTCACGTCGTCAGCCCTCCAAGCCCTGCGCCAACCCAAACTTTC
Organism: Acidobacteriota bacterium; assembly: GCA_032159235.1. GTDB lineage: Bacteria > Acidobacteriota > Blastocatellia > Pyrinomonadales > Pyrinomonadaceae > QHXM01. Next base: position 2,480 of record JAVHWW010000054.1, on the reverse strand, counting down.
AACACCGAAAAAGAGGCGATTGATTCACTTGGCGGAACAGTCCCGGCTAATCGGCAGGTCTTACCGTACACGGAAAGAGCCGAGCCGACGGCGGCAGGAGGAGATCAAAGCGCGAACCCGAACGCGCAGAAGCCGGACAAGTGGGTGGTCGTCGAGCGACCGGAAATCATCCAAGGTAAAGATTTGAGCCGGGCTGACGCCTCGCAGACTCAGGGCGGTAACGATTACGTTATCAACTTCAATCTTAAACCCGATGGCGCGCAAAAGTTTGGAGAGTGGACGGGAAACAACATCAACGAATATATGGGCACTGTCTTAGATGGCAAGGTCAAGTCAATCGCTTTCATCAAGGGACAGATTTTCGATTCCGGTCAAATCTCAGGTCGCTTCACGAAAGACTCAGCAGAAGATTTGGCGAGGACGCTTCGCTCAGGCTCATTGCTCGCGCCGATTGAGTATCAGGAAGAACGCACGGTTGGGCCAAGCCTCGGTGCGGATTCGATTCGGGCGGGCGTCACGGCCTCGCTCGTCGGGCTGGGTCTCGTCGTCGCGTTCATGCTCTTTTACTATCGCGGGGCTGGCGTCAACGCGGTGGTGGCGCTGCTCTTGAACATGATTCTGATGATGGCCGCGCTCGTGGCGATCAAGGCGACGTTGACATTGCCGGGCATCGCCGGAATCATCCTGACCATCGGGATGGCCGTTGACTCGAACGTGCTGATCTTCGAGCGCATCCGCGAAGAGTTACGAACGGGAAAGACTATCCCGTCGGCTGTTGAGCAGGGATTCGCGCGCGCGTTCGTGACGATCATTGACACGCACGTGACGACAGTTGTTTCGTCGCTCTTTCTCTTCGTCTTCGGGACAGGACCGATTAAGGGCTTTGCCGTGACGTTGATACTCGGCCTCCTGGTCAACCTGTTCTCAGCCGTCTATGTCTCGCGCACAATTTTCATCTGGCACTTAAATCAGAAAGGAAAGCGCGTGGACTCGCTCAGTATTTAATGAGTGGTCAGTGGTCAGTGGTCGGTGGTCAGTTGAAAAAAACTGATCTATCTGACCACTGACCACTGACCACTGACCACTATTACCATGATTCAATTTTTCAAAAACGTAAACATTGATTGGCTGGCTAATCGCCGAATCTTTATTGGCATCTCGATTTTGTTGATGCTGGCGGGGCTGGCTTCGGCAGTGATCCGGCAGGCCGTGCCGGGCGGGACGGACGCCTTCAATCTCGGCGTTGATTTCAAGGGCGGGACGGTTTTGACCGTCAGGTTCTTGCAGCAGCGTCCGGCGGATGACGTGCTGCGCGCTCAGTTCGCCAGGCAGGGAATCAAGGACGTCATTATTCAGCCGACAGATAAGCCTGATGAAGTGCTCATCAAAGTGGCGCGGCAGGGCAACAGCGACGCCAACGCGCAGGAGGTGCAGAATCAGGTTGACGCGGGCAGCGTCAAAGTTAAAGACGCGCTCAACACTGTCGGCAAAGAGGGTGAAGCCTACGAGGTTAAGAGTAAAGAGGCCGTCGGTGAAGTGGCTGGAAAACAGTTACGCATTCAGGCTATCTCAGTCACACTCGCCGCGCTCATCGGCATTCTTCTCTACATAGCTTTTCGCTTCGAGTGGACTTACGGCGCGGCGGCTGTCATCGCCGTCTTCCACGATGTCCTGGTCACGCTCGGCATCTTCTCAATCATGCAGTGGGAGATTAGCCTGACGGTCATCGCTGCGCTTTTGACGCTCGTCGGTTTCTCCGTCAACGACACCATCGTCGTCTTCGACCGCATCCGCGAGAACCTGCGCCTGCATCGCCGCGACTCTCTTTATAAAGTCACCAACGATTCAATCAACCAGACGCTCTCGCGCACCGTTATCACTTCCGGCCTGGTCTTTCTCTCCGTCCTGGCGATGGTGCTGTTCGGTGGTGAAGTCCTGCGCGGCTTTTCACTCGCCCTCTTGATCGGCATCGTCTTCGGCACTTACTCATCTGTCGCTATTGCCAGCCCGATTATGGTCTGGTGGCAACAGCGCATTGATGCCTCCAAGTCGCGCACGACTCCGACGAGCGCGAGCGGACGAACCACAGGACAGCCAGCACGCACTCGCAAAGCGAAGGCCGGTGGAGGCGTCGTCAATCAACCGCAATTGAAAGTCTGAAGGGACAGCAGAATCCAGAATCCAGAATTCAGAAGCCAGAAGAAAAGAAGAACCGCGACGATGCGAGTCCGAGCCTTTCATTCTGGCTTCTGAATTCTGGATTCTGGATTCTGCTTTTCGCCATCTTTTCCGCTTGACTTTCGCGTGGGTTGCGACATAGACTGCCAGCGTTGCTGGCCAATTAAATATTCTCGAAATCGCGCCCGCGTTTCATCTATGTGAACGGACACGGAGGCGCGGTTGTCTATGCTAAGATGGCTGGTAAGTTTTGTTGCATCCCCCCGCAGTGGTCGGGTCAAACTTATGCGGCGCATCAGAAG
>JAVHWW010000032.1:0-39204 GCA_032159235.1 Acidobacteriota bacterium | reverse complement strand
GTGCGAACCCCGAATGCGCGCAGACTGAATCCGTGCCTGCGATCTTGAGAAGATAATTCAAGCACGACCGGCACACCCTTTTTCACGGTGATCGTTCCCGGCGTGAACTCAAAGTTTTTGGCCGTGATCCGAATGACCTTCTCCGCCGAGGGCACGCCTCCGCTTCTGCTAACCGGACGTGCGACTTTGTTAGTTCCTGTAGGGATAGCTTTCGCATTGACAGTGCGGGTCTCAAGCGGAGCGGTAAAGATCATGCCTCCGAGGAGAACCAGGATTGATGTGACGCTGGCTTTTGCTTTCATTTGTTTATCCTTTCACGACTGGTAATTCTGTAATCTCATAATCAACTTTGCGGACGTGTGCCTCAACATCTCTGAATCCAAGCCCTTTGTATGGCGCTGCGGCATCCCAAGGCACGGGCGCTTTCTTCGGCACAGAACCGGGAGCGGGCAGTGGAAACATTAGGGATTTCGCGGAGTGGTGCGCAATATGTCCCGTCATACGGTGGTGCTCCTGATGAATGTGGCCGTAGAAGACTGTGACGTTTTTATATGGCATGAGCGCGTCAATGACGTTTGCGCCGTCGCGTGTTGCCCAATCCCATTGCGGGTAGAGATCAAAAAGTGGCCTGTGTGTCAGCACCACGATGCGGGCGTCTGACTTTTGCCCTTTGAGATCGGCCTTCAACCAGTTGATCTGAGTGTCACCCACAAGCGCGCCGGGATCGGAGACATTATCAAGGACGATGAAATGCACGCCCTTATGATCGAAGGTGTAGTTGAGCTTGCCGAAAAACTCCTGATATGCTTCGCCCCGGTCGAGTGATGCGTCGTGCTCGCCAGCCATGAAACGCACGTCCTTCACTTTAAGATCGCCGACGATCCCCTGAAACTGTTTCATGCGCTCGCGGCGCACCTGCGCGTCGTCGGTCGTATGCGTTAAGTCTCCGGTGAAGACAACAAAGTCCGGCTGCTGTTCGAGACCATTTACTGCCTCAACCGCTTTCTTCAAAGTCCCTTGAGCATCAGGATTCACCTTCGGGCCGTCGAAGCCCCAGTGAGTATCAGATAGCTGAACGAAGAAGAACTCTTCGTGGCCGACCAGCTTCGCTCCTCGCTCGACGACCGCCCCGAGGGTGTCGAGGCCGAGGCTGGAAGCGAACACAATGCCGCCGCCCAGCGCCGCGAGTTTGATAAAATCTCTTCTGCTTTTGGTCATAGATTCTCCTTCGGCATGAATCTCAAATTCGCTTGCCTTGCATCTGTCTATACTGTTTTATGTATTCACTTATTCCCGTCTCGGAAACTTTATTTGACGGCGAACATTAATTGATGCTGAGGAGGTTCATATCCTTCTCTGGACTTGGAGCGGATGGATGCGCTGGTTGAGCCAGCATGATTCTGTCGTTTAAGCAGGTCGCGCAATTTCATGCGAGCTTTATGTAGTTGGGATTTTGATGTTCCAACTGAGCAGCCCAGGACCTGTGCGATTTCCGTATGCTCTAATCCTTCCACATCGTGAAGGATGAAGACGGTTCGATAGCCGCGCGGTAATTTTGCAATCACTTCGTCTAACACTATTCGGTCCAGCACCGGCGTCCGGTTGAACTCTCTTCCGCCTTTGATTGCTCTACTGGGTAACTCCCCGTCTTCGGTTACTTGCTCTCTTCGAACCCAACTCCTGCGAAAGTGCATTAGCACTAGATTGACCGTCAGACGATGAAGCCAGGTGGTGAAAGCAGAATCGCCGCGAAAGCTTCCTATTTTGCGAAACACCTGAATGAAAACATCTTGCGTCAGGTCTTCAGCCTCCGCCGCATTTCCAGTCATACGCAGGCACAGGGAGTAAACTCGGCAGTGATGAAGTTTGAAAATATCCTCGAAAAGAGGTATATCGGCGGCGTCGCTCTGTCTGTCTCCGGTTAAGAGTTTCATTTACGTCGTTACCTTCAGATTCAATGTCAGCGACCGCACAGGCTTTATCGAGTCTTGTATCTGCTTGCAGGACACGCCTGTCTCATCCTCGGTGGCTTTCGCTTTATATACCGCTTTCCAATGCTCTATATTCCCGATGGGTGTTAAAGAAAGCGGGAATAAAAGGCACGCGAAATCGGTACTATTGGTGGAGGACGTAACCCGAAACAGAAATCGAGAAGACAGGCTTGCAAACACAAAACAAACTCGCCAGTTTTGAAGAAGCAGTCTTACCGCATCTGGACGCCGCCTATAACCTGGCGCGCTGGCTGACGCGCAACGAGACGGACGCCGAGGATGTGGTACAGGAGGCTACCTTGCGCGCTTTTCGATACTTCGGCGGCTTTCATCACGACCGTGAAGGGCGACCCTGGCTGCTCGGCATCGTGCGCAACACCTGCTACACGTGGATGCAGCAGAACCGCGCGCAAGAACTTCTCATTCCCTTAGACGAGTCGCACGACCTTGAGAGTCAAGACTTGAGTCCTGAAGCGCTGCTGCAACAGAGCGCAGACAGCCTGATGGTCCGGCAAGCGTTGGAAGAATTGCCGGTGGAGTTTCGTGAAGTGATGGTCTTACGTGAGTTGGAAGGAATGTCTTATAAGGAGATTGCCGGGATCATTGATCTGCCGCTCGGCACCGTCATGTCCAGACTGGCGCGCGCGCGCAAGCGTTTGCAGAAATCTCTAACAAGTCAGATGCACGCGGAGGCACAAAGTTGAGTTGTCAGCGCACACAAGAGTTGATGCATGGCTATCTGGACGGCGAACTGGATTTGACCGGAAGCCTGGAGGTTGAGCAGCACATGCAAGAATGCCTGATCTGCGCGCGCGCCTATCGTAACCAAACAGCATTGCGTTCTGCTCTCAAAGACATCTCCCTCTATTACCCTGCTCCGGCGAAGCTGCGAAAGCGCGTCCGCTCGGCTTTGCGACAGACTAACAAAGCAGAAACCCCTTCGCGTGCGACGGCGTGGAGATTGCTCACCGTCGGGGCTTCACTGGCCTGTGCGCTCTTAATCGCATTCGTTATCTGGAGCGCCCTGCCCGGACGATTCACTCCATCACGGGATGAATTATTGGCGCAGGAGATCGTCTCCGATCATGTCCGCTCGCTGATGGTGAATCATCTCACGGACGTGGCTTCATCAGACCAGCACACGGTCAAGCCCTGGTTCGACGGCAAGATAGATTTTGCCCCACAGGTCTGGGACTTCTCAGACCAGGGCTACCTGCTTGTTGGCGGGAGACTCGAATATCTGAATAACCGGACGGCGGCGGCGCTGGTCTATCAGCGCCAGAAACATTTTATTAACGTCTTCATCTGGCCGTCAGAGCAGAGCAGCGATTCCGAATCACAACTGATGGCGCGTCAGGGCTATAATCTGATTCATTGGACGCGCGGCGGCATGACCTACTGGGCCGTCTCTGATCTCAACAGCAGCGAACTCGAAAAGCTGACCCGACTCATTCAGAATCAGACGCCGCCGCGCCAGCAATCACGTTGAGTCTATATTCACGCCCGCTTGGTCGTAGCCTATTCTCAACCAAGACCAATTATTGACTCACAACCTACCTTATTGTTTAGGTGAGGCTCACGAAAACATTATCTCAGGCAGCGAGTAACTGTTCAATAACTCCTAAAAAAAGTCCCTGCGTTTCGTTCTGGAGCAGCACGGCGGCAGCTTCCGAGGTGACCGGCTTTGAGAAGTAGAATCCTTGCGCCTGGTCGCATGAGATTGCTTTCAGCTTGATTAACTGTTCCACTGTCTCGACGCCTTCTGCGACCACCTCCATGCCTAAATTGCGCGCCATTGCCACGACCGTTCGCACGATCTCGCCGTTCTCATGGCCGCCAATTCGTTCAATGAAGGAGCGGTCAATTTTCAGCGTGGTGACGGGGAAGCGGTGGATGTAGCTGAGTGAGGAATAGCCTGTGCCGAAGTCATCAAGGCTGACTTCGACACCCAGAGCTTTGAGTTCTTCGAGTATCTTCATCGCCCGATCACCGTCTTCCATCACGACAGTCTCCGTGATCTCAAGCCTGAGCGACTGTGGCGCAAGACCCGTTTCCGACAAGGTCTGCTTCACATGCTCTACCAGGTCGGGCTGCATGAACTGCTTGCAAGACAGGTTGACGTTGATTTTAATCCCACGAGTGGAGGGCAGGCGGTCTTGCCATTCGCGCATCTGTCGGCAAGCTTGTCTGAGCACCCAGCGGTCAATCTCGATAATCATTCCGGTGTCTTCCGCGTTGGGCAGAAAGTCTATTGGCGGAATCAACCCGCGCTCAGGATGTTGCCAGCGCACGAGCGCCTCGAAACCGCTGATGCGCCCGCTCTCCAAAGAAACGGTCGGCTGGTAATAGACGCGCAATTCTTCTCGTTCGATAGCCCCTTTCAGTTCAGATTCCAACAGTTGGAGACTAACGGCGCGCGCGTGCATGTCCTGATCGAATATCTGGTACTGCGCCTTGCCGAGCGCTTTCGCTTGATACATCGCGGTATCGGCATCGCGTAAAAGGTCTTCCGCCATATTATCGCCGCCATCAGAAAAAGCGATGCCGATGCTTGCCGACATCGTCATCTCGTGTCCGGCGAGTTTGAACGGCTGTGATAAAACTTCCTGGATTCGCTCGGCGACACGCCGGGCATCATCAGGGCCGTTGATGGCGTCGAGCAGAACCGTGAATTCATCTCCACCCAAACGGGCTAAAGTGTCGCCCGCGCGCAGGCACGTCTCAAGCCTGCGGGCGAGCGCCAGGAGCAGTTCGTCCCCGACCGCATGGCCGAGACTGTCATTGATTATTTTGAAGCGATCAAGATCAACGAACAGCAGCGCGAACATGTAGTTCTTTCTGCGCTTGGAATGGTTCACCGCCAATTTCAGGTGATCCATAAACAGGACGCGATTCGGCAGCTTGGTGAGCGAATCATGGAGTGCGTTATGCAGCAGTTGTTCCTCGGCACGTTTGCGGGCTGTAATATCCCTGATGATGGTTTGGATCGCAGGCGTTCCCTGATACGTCACGGCTGCCATGACAACCTCGACATCCATCTCAAGCCCGTCTGCGCGGATAAACTTTTCTTCCTTGAGATCAGATCGCTGCGTCTCTGTCAGGCACAACTCACGGGCACGGAAGTTTTTAATGAAATCGGGATGAACAAAATCTGTGAGCGGGCGTGAGAGCAATTCCGCCGGACTTTCTGCGCCCAGCAGTTTGGCCCCCGCCGGGTTGATATAAATCAGTTTGTCGCTGCTCTGAAGGGCAATGGCCTCAGGTGAAAGCTCCACCAGAGTGCGGTAACGCTCTTCGCTCTCCTTCATCTTACGATCCACTTGATGCTTGTAGAGAGCCATCTCAATCGCAGTATGCAGTTCCCGTTCTTCGAACGGCTTGATGATGTATCCGAACGGCTCGGTGATCTTGGCACGCTGGATGGTCGCGTTGTCGGCATTGGCGGTGAGGAAGACGACGGGCACACCGAAACGGCGACGAATCTCCTCAGCCGCTTGCACGCCGTCCATTTCACCCTGCAACTGAATGTCCATCAGCACCAGGTCTGGCCGGAGCGTTGCAGCTTTTTCGATGGCTCGTTCACCCGTGGCGACTGTCGCGGGCACATCGTAGCCTAAGGACTCCAGCCGATCCTGAATGTCCATCGCTACGATGCTTTCATCTTCGACAACTAAAATTCTTGTGAGTGTCATTGTCAATACTCCTTTTCTGTTATGCCGGGAAAGTAATCTCGAACTTCGTTCCGCAACCGTTACTGTGACTGAGTTGGCCGCGAAGTTGCTCCGTTAAAGTTCTGACCAGTTTGAGTCCTAAAGTTTTTGCGTTTTCGATGTCTAACTCCTTCGGCAGTCCGATTCCGTTATCGCTCAGCGTCAGTTTATAGCCGCCGTCACTTGCCGATAAGTCAATCAAGATTTCGCCTGCCGTGCCTGCCGGGAAAGCATATTTCAGGGAGTTCGTAATCAGTTCGTTGATGATTAGCCCACAGGGCACCGCCGTATCCACTCCAAGCGCAATATCACCGACGTTGACTTTCATCTTGATCGCCTCCGCCTGCATTTGGTAGGAACGCGAGATGTGATTAACCAGCTTCCGCAGATACTCCGCGAAATCAATATGCGAAAGATCATCAGCCTGGTACAGGGATTCGTGAATCAGTGCCATTGATTTAACGCGGTTCTGGCTTTCTTGAAAAATTAAGCGCGCCTGTTCATCTTTAATCTGCTTGCCCTGAAGATTGAGCAGGCTGGAAATGACCTGCATGTTGTTCTTGACGCGATGATGAACTTCCTTGAGCAGCATCTCTTTCTCGCGCAGGGATGACTGAACGACCTCAGTTGTCCGTTCGCGTTCGACAAGCTCGACTGTGCGGTCAGACACTTTCTGTTCGAGCTGATGATTCGCCTCGTGCAAAGAGTCTCTCGATTCTTTGAGGGCTTCGGTCATTTGATTAAACGTGGTTGCGAGCTGCGCCAGTTCGCCCTTTGAGGTAACTGTCACTTTCGTCTCAAGCTCGCCGGAGCCGACTTTTGAGACGGCCTTCTTCAACTCCAGGATCGGGGAGATGACCGTTCTGGATAAGAGCCAGGGCGTGCCGAGTCCGACGACGAGCACCAGCAGCGAGAAAGCGCTAAGACCAAATTGCATCTGGCTATTGCTCTTGTTGATGTTGTCCAGGCTTTCTGCCAGCGCTTTACCTTCATGCTGGACGCTTTCATCGAGAATGTCCGCAAGTGGCCCGTGAGCAATCGGTTCAATTTCATCAGTGAGAAGATGAAGCGCCTGCGCGGTCTCGCCTCTTCTCATAAGGTCGGGGATGCGATCATCAAGTTGATTTAATTTAATTAATTCGCTCTCCGCCTTCTCCACATCTTCTAAATCCTTGTTGGCCGTGTCTCTTTGGCCTGAGCCTCCGCCTTCATTTATTTTCCAGCTATTCAGCGCCTGAAATGATGCTCTCTGCGCAGCCTCAATCTCGCTCATGTCATCACTCTTAGCCAGAATAAGGAAGTAGTATTCCTGCATTTGCCGGTCAAAATTCCGCGCGACTGTGTGAACCAGGAACGTGTCGGTGAGATGCCCTTTCATGTTCTTGATAGTTGACTGCAAATCGCCTTGTGAGAAAGTGATGAGATCATCGGTGTGCCCGCGGAGCAGAGCTAAATGCTCGTCAAGCTCGGTCATGTTCTTCGCGTCAAGCTGCTCAAATTTGGTTCGCAACGAGACCTCGAACAAAAGTTGAATCTTTGTTTCGACGAGGTTTGAGGCTTTATCCCGCTGACCGCTTTTGGCAAGCTCAAGACCTGTCTGACAAAGGCGATTCAACTCGTCATATTGCGCGGCAAAGTCATCCACCTCGCCAGTAGTTTCGGCGTCTTGCTCCGAGCTGCTTTTCGTGGCTGTTTCTTTCCTCAATCGTGCAAGTGCTTGCTCTGTGTTGTGACGCGCCTCTTGAAATTTACCTTCCGCTCCGCCGCTCGCAATCAGCTTGTAGTATTGCGTCATCTGCCGGCTGAGGGCGATTCCTAAATCTCCAAGCACGACAGCCTCTGACACATCCGGCCTCAAGTTGCTGATATCGGTTTTCACCCGCTGGTAGGGTAGAAGGACGTTGAAGAATAGGAATGCCATGACCACGAGGAGCGGCAAGATCAGCAAAAAAAGTTTGCTGCGCAGTGAAAGTTTCATTGGATTTATTTAGCTCCCTTCAATCTTTAGCGAGACGGACGAATGTGTAACGTCCTTTAGAATTTCACGCTCCACGTGATTTAACGCACGAACGTTCTCGCCAGCATAATTCCACAAAAGAAAAACTTTTCCAGTGAACATCATTTTGCTCCGGGAAATCGGGAAAAGAGATATCGAAATGCCGACACCCTGAATTATGAGAGGGGCAGTATGCCTGGGACAATAGTCCGGACGGGAAGCGATTTGCCTACCAAGAAGGGTATTTAGCCCGTTACTAGAGCAGAATTGGTATCTGCTTCAGCGCTACAACGATTCGTTGCAAGTTTAAGCCCAACCAATGATCTCTCTCGCTGAAGGCAATTTATATTCGTCTCTTTGTGTAAATGGATTGTGATGAGTTAAGTCCGATTGGGGATGATGATGATTGAAATTAGAAGCAGCAGACGGCGCATGGCGAGTTTCATTTCGTTGGCGTAAAAGTTATCGCAGCCTCTTCAAATCTGGCCGCGAATGATGAAAAACAGGGGCTTTCAGATGTTGAGGTGATTTCTTAGCTTACACACTCTATTGCACTGAAAAAAAAGATAGCCACAATATATTGACATCCTCTGGAGAAAGGAGTATATTCCGCTCCGCTTGGGACGAGGCGGGCGAAGAGGGAGCGACGGGGAAGCCCAAAACCGCGCTCTTCATGGGTTTTTGTCGCCTCGAATTAAGCCAACCGCAATATCAGACATACAATCTTAATAAACGGCACGATAGCAGTTCACGTGCCGAATCTTTTTTGAACCAGAGCCTCGCGCCCTCCGAAGCGCGAGAAAGGCAGAGCAGATGAGCACCGTTATTGACCCGAACACCTCCAACCAAAATATGACCTCCGCCGCAGTCGCTCCTTCAAAGCAGCGTCAGAGTCCGCCGCTCGGTTTGAACGCGCAGCGCGTCATCAGCAAGCGCTACTCGCTGAAGGACGCGAAGGGACAACCTATCGAAGAATGGGGCGACATCGTGAGGCGCGTCGTCGGGCATGTCTCCGTCGCCGAAACTAATCCGCAACAGCGCGATGAGTTCTACTCTGCCATGACGCAGATCATGCTCGACCGCGAGTTTATTCCCAACACGCCCTGCCTCGTTAATGCCGGCAAGTCGAACGGACAACTCGCCGCGTGCTTCGTCCTCAAAGTGCCGGACTCGATCTCAGGAATCATGGATCACGCGAAAGCCGCCGCGACGATTCATCAGACGGGCGGCGGCACGGGCATGACTTATGAATTCCTGCGGCCAGCCGGAGCGATGGTCAGCACCACACGCGGCGTAGCCTCCGGGCCGGTCTCGTTTATGAACATCGTCAATCAGGTGACGGATGTTGTGAAGCAGGGCGGCGTCAGGCGTGGAGCTAACATGGGAATGATGCGCGTTACTCATCCTGATTGCTTGCGCTTCATCCATGCGAAGAACGATCAGCACTCTCTGACCAACTTCAACATCTCCGTCAACGTCACGGATAAATTTCTTGAAGCCGTAGATAGCAATGAGTGGTTTCAGCTTGAGTTTGACGGCAGGTCATGGAGCGATCCGATTTATGATCCGGTTGTGGATGGAGATTACGCTGTCTATCGTCGCCCGGACGGTTCGACCGTGACCTTCCGCGACAAAGCCGCTTACGCGACCGCAGACCTTTCGGACTGCATGAAAGAAGAGCCGCCGCGTCCCGGCATGATCTACGCGCCGGACATTTGGAATCGCATCATCGCCAGCGCACACAAGTATGCCGAGCCGGGCGTGGCGTTCATTGACGAGGTGAATCGTCACAATCACATGATGAAGTCAATGGGGCCGATCTATTCGTGCAACCCGTGCGGCGAACAGTTCTTACATTTTTCCAACTCGTGCAACCTCGGCTCGATTGATCTGGCGAAGTTTTATGATCCTGTCAATCGCGTTGACTGGGATCGCCTGCGCGAGGTCACACACTTGAGCACGCGGTTTCTCGATAACGTGATTGACACTTGCACGTGGCCGCTGCCTGAGATTGACGATACGGTGAAGCGCACACGCCCCGTCGGCCTGGGTATCATGGGCTTCGCAGACCTCTGTCTGAGTCTGAAAGTTATTTACGGCTCGCCGCAGTCCATTGATTTGATGGACGAGGTGATGGGCTTCGTGCGTCGTGAAGCGTGGGTTGAATCTTTGCGGCTCGGAGCGGAGCGTGGAGTCTTTCCCGAACTAGAGCCGAACAGGGAAGACTACGCGGACTTCATCTATAACCAGATCGGCATCCCGCGCGATGTCCCGCTCACGCCGCGCAACTACGAAGTGACGACGATTGCGCCGACCGGCACGATCTCGCTCGTCGCGGAGACATCGAGCGGCGTCGAGCCGAACTTCTCCTGGGCTTACGTTCGCCAGGATACGCTCGGCACGCGCACCTACGTCCACCCGCTCGCCGCGCGTGCGCTCGGAATCGAAGTTGACCAGACGGATCAGGATTCGATCAACGCGGCGGCAGCACATGTCGTGGAACATGAAACGGAATTGCCGTCTTACTTTATCTCGGCGATGGCAATCAGCGCGCAGCAGCACGTACACGTTCTCGCCGCAGCGCAGCGCAATGTTGATAACTCTGTGTCGAAGACTTGCAATGGCGCGGTCAACGATACTGTCGAATCCGTCGGCGAACTTTATCGTCTCGCGCGGCAACTCGGATGCAAGGCCGTCAGCTACTACCGCGACGGCTCGCGTGAGAATCAGGTGCTGACTTCGATGAAGCCGGAGGAGAAGGGCGAGTTGGCCTGCAACCCGGAGGCGATGGCGGAAATTTTAGACGAGCCGCCCGCGAGTCATGCGGATGCGGCGCATGTCACCGCGATAGGCAACGTGAAGGATGCGGCGGCAGTCCGTATCGAACGACCGCGCGAGCTTCGCGGCGCGACGTGGCAGATACCATTTGACGGGCAGAATTTATATGTCACGGTCAATCACGATGGGGAGATGATTCAGGAGGTGTTTGCGACGGGGCCGATCTCAGGCGGCGTGGGCTTGCTCGCGTCGAAGATGCTGCGCGGCGGATTCGATGCGGCTGAAGTGGCGCACAGTCTGAACAAGGTGTCCGGCACACACTCCGTCTGGTTCAACGAGCGTCTGCTGACTTCGCCGGAACAGGCAGTCTCTGAATGCATCATGCTGACGAATCGCCGTCTGCAAGGCCAGCCGGATTCGGCGCGGGCGGCAGGTAAAGCTCAAAGTCAGATCACGATGGGCGCGACGGGCAGCGTGATGTCCAGCATGATCGGAACGTGCCCGGAATGTCACGGGCAGTTGGAACATGCGAGCGGCTGCGATTCTTGCAGAGATTGTGGTTACTCGAAATGTAAATAAGCGCTGGCTCGTATCAAGCATGGAGCGTGGCTTGATGATGATGACAAGGCCACGCTTTTTATTGGGGTGGTCTAATACTCACTTGCTAAGTTCGATCTGGAGTCAGAGCGAGGGTAAACTTAATAATGAAAGTCCTGCTGGATACCAATATTGTAATCCATCGGGAAGCTACGCGAGTTATCATCAGAAATATCGGTCTCCTATTTCAGTGGCTGGATCGGCTACGATACATCAAGTACGTTCATCCCATTACGATTCAAGAAATAAACAAGTACCAGAATAGCGACACTCTCAAAAGTTTGAATATTAAGCTTGATTCATACGTTCCTCTGAATGTCACCGCCCCTTTGCATCCAGATGTAGTCAAGGTCTGCGCCCCTCTTGATAAAGACGCTAATGATGCGAATGACACTCTCCTAATTAATGAACTCTATAGCAAACGGGTCGATGTTCTTATCACCGAGGACAAGAAGATTCGGAAGAAGGCAGAGCTTCTTAATATTGATTCAAGAGTTTTTACTATTGATGCTTTCCTAGAGAGAGTGATCGCGGAGCATCCTGAGTTAGCTGATTATAAGGTTCTATCGATCAAGAAGGACTACTTCGGGAGAATAGATATTAACGATCCCTTCTTCGATAGTCTTAAGGAAGATTACCCAGGCTTCGAAAGTTGGTTCGTTAGTAAGAGCCAAGAGGAAGCCTATGTCTGCCGTACAGCGGAAGGTTTATCTGCTTTCTTATACCTGAAGATAGAGGATGAGAGCGAGCCTTACCCAGAGATCACTCCAACTTTCACTAGAAAGAAACGACTGAAGGTTGGTACCTTCAAAGCATCACTGAACCGATATATGATAGGCGAGCGGCTACTGAAAATAGTTTTTGATAATGCCATCGGTTACCAAGTGGACGAAATTTATGTGACTACGTTCGACGCGACCTTTCCACAACAGTGGCTAATAAAGTTGCTGAAGGAGTTCGGATTTGTTCACTGGGGGAAGAAGCATAATGACTTCGGTGATGAGTTGGTTTATGTCAGGGATATGAAAGAGCGGTTTGATCCAGACAATCCTAAATTGACCTATCCATACATCAGCCGGAAATCCCGCCCATTCATCGTTCCGATTCGCCCGGCATATCACACCAACCTTTTCCCCGATTCTATTCTCAGGACCGAATCGCCTCAGACCTTCATTGAAAATGAGCCGTTCAGGAATGCGATTTCCAAGGTCTATATTTCTCGCGCACTTCGCAGGGATTTAGTCTCGGGAGATTTAATCGTCTTCTACCGCACGGCTGTTACACCAGGGCGCGCAGTTTTTGAATCGGTGATTACAACAATTGGCATCGTTGAGAGTCTCATTGACAATATAGATTCAGCCCGTAAGTTTATCCGCCTATGCAAAAAGCGCAGTGTCTTTTCGGATCAAGAACTTCTAGAACAGTGGAATTACAATAAAAATAGCAGACCCTTCATCGTAAATTTCCTATACGCACATTCATTCAAAAAAAGGATCAACTTAAAGCACCTGATGGAAATAGGAGTGATAGCAGACGTAGGTTCAGTTCCAAGAGGGTTCGAACTCTTAAACCCCAAGGCTTTCGAATTAATTCTCAAGGAGACCGAAACCGATGAACGTATTGTTGTCGATTAAACCAGAATTTGCTTTTCAAATATTTAGTAGGACTAAGAGATTTGAATATCGAAGAGTTATTTTCAGGGAAGAGGTGAAGCGAATCGTCGTCTACGCTTCCTCGCCAATTCAGATGGTCATCGGCGAGTTTTGCGTTAAGCAGATATTGTTCGAAGAGATAGATGATTTATGGTCAAGAACACATCGTTATTCAGGCATTACCAAGCAATATTTTTATTCTTATTTTTATGACAAAGACAGAGGATACGCCATCCAAGTTGGTAACGTTATCCGTTATCATAAACCTAAGTCTTTACAGGCTTCCTATGGAATCAGTCCCCCCCAATCCTTCGCCTATATTTATTCCAGTCCTTAAAGGATTACATCAGCGTCACTCTTCATTGCTAGAGTTTGAGCGCCCTGTTTGAATTAGCCACGACCAAGCGGTAATGTAGTTGCAGATGCCATCTCCGAACTTATCTCCTACGGATTCACAAACAACAATTACAAAAGGTCGGCGCTCATCTTTCTCCGCCTTACACTATCGTGATTTTCGGCTGCTCTGGATCGGGCAGCTTGTCTCCATCACAGGCTCGCAGATGCAACTCGTGGCGATTAACTGGCACGTCTATCTGCTGACGCGATCACCACTGGCGCTGGGCGCGGTCGGGCTGGTGCGGGTGGTGCCGATTGTTCTGTGCTCGCTCGTGGGCGGAGTGGTAGCCGATGCGTTTGACCGGAGACGTTTGCTGGTCATCACGCAGACGGTCATGCTCTTGAGCGCAGGCTCACTCGCCGCCATCACAGCATCTGGCTCAGAAAGCGTGTGGCCGATCTACCTGTTGACGGCGCTCTCTTCGGCAGCGACGGCGTTCGACAATCCTTCGCGGCAGGCGCTCCTGCCAATGCTCGTGCCGGCAGAGGTCTTCCCGAATGCTGTGAGTCTCGGCCTGATAGCTTTTCAAGTCAGTATGATTAGCGGCCCCGCAGTGGCCGGACTGATCTTGAGCGCTTTCAGCCAACAGTCCTATCTCATAGGCCCTGCGCTCGTTTATGCGCTCAACGCGCTCTCGTTTCTCGCTGTCATCGTTGCCATCCTGCTGATGCGTGTGAGTGGTCGCGCGGGTGTCGGTGAAAGTGGAGTCGCACGTGTGAGTCTGGATGCGTTGCGCGAGGGGTTACGCTTTGTCTGGCGGACGCCGATCATTGTGCAGACGATGACGCTGGATTTCGTGGCGACATTCTTCGCTTCGGCGACGGCGTTGTTGCCGATCTTCGCGGCGGAGATTCTGCACGTCGGCGCACGCGGCCTTGGAGTGCTGGCGGCAGCACCGGCAGTCGGCTCTGTGATGGCGGCGCTCATGATGGCGCGGCTCGGAATGCTGCGCAGGCAGGGCGCAACCGTCATCGGAGCGATTGCTGTTTATGGAGTGGCGACGATTGCGTTCGGGCTGTCGAAAGTTTTCTGGTTCTCGCTCCTGATGCTGGCCGTGACGGGCGCTGCCGATACCATCAGCACCGTACTGCGCCAGACCATCCGGCAGCTTGTGACGCCGAATCATCTGCGCGGGCGCATGACCTCCGTCAACATGATCTTCTTTATGGGCGGCCCGCAACTCGGTGAGATGGAGGCGGGCGTGGCGGCAAAGCTGATTGGCGCGCAGCTCTCTGTCGTCACAGGCGGAATCGGTTGCCTCCTCGCCGTCGTGCTGGCGTCAAAGCTGGCGACGAATCTCTTGAATTATAGAGGCGAGCCGGAAAAGTAAGAACGGTCGTGGCCTATCTTTTCCGGTGCGCGCAAATTCAACTTGCGCGTGTTGGCGCATGAGTGTACTATGCGCGCAAATCAATTCGTCGTGCACATAGATCATCCAGCAAGAGGCATTCGATGCTTGTAGAATGCGTGCCACGCCCGGAGCTTAAAGAGCCTGTCCTTGAACTGATCCGCAGGGTTTCAACTGCCCACGAGGGCGGCAACTTTGCGATCCCGATGGCCGACATGTTCAGCGCCTTCGGTCTCACTCTGGTTAAAGCGGAGTGGAACAAATTGCGTAAGCGCGGGGAAGTGAAATTCACGCCGCGCGGGACTGCGCAGGGCGAGTTTGCCAACAAGAGTCGAGAATTAGAGTTGGCAACCGGAGAGGGTATCACGCTGGTCGTTCCCGCAACCCTCGCGGGCACTTACGTGACCACTCCCACATCCTTAACTCTCAAATTTGCGCAAGGCTCCGCACTGCGCGGCTGCAAGCGTGTCTTCGTTCTCATCTGCCAGGACATCATCAAGATTGATGCGGACGAGCACAAGGTGTATATAGATTTGCCGGGTGAAAAGTACGACCTCTGTTTTGTTTTCTGAATCCCCCAAGTCCGCTCCTCCTTTGCTGTCGGAGTAGGGTTATGTCATCAGACAGGCGTAGAGATGAGCGCGTATCGCTGCCGCTCGAAGCGCAGTGTGAGGGTATGTCGGGGAAATACGTTGCGCGCTTGAGCGATGTCAGTCTCGGTGGATGCTATGTCGAATCGCTCGCGTCGGTCTCTGTCGGCGAGCGCCTTCAATTTCAGATTCGACTGCCGACGGGTCGTTGGCTGCCGTTGCAGGGCGAAGTGGTTTATCAGCAACCGACTCTTGGCTTCGGCGTGCGCTTCACAGACCTCTCCGAAATTGAGCGCGAGATGCTGGCGCATATTATCGAGTACGGCGGCGTGAGCTAGATGTTGATTGAGCCTGAGCCGCTTGACGGACACGAAATGACAGCCGAATGGTCGCCACTTGAAACCAGCAGGCATCAGGATCACGTCATCGCGCACGTTGTAGGCGCAACGGTGCTGGGATATTTCGAGTTTGACAGCGCCGCGCACATCCTGCTCGACATCGGATTTATCTGGACGATCTTCGTTGACGGCGAGATGGGATTGCTGACGCAGTCGCTCTCAATCAACGAGCTTGAGATGGACGCAGACACGAAAGCGGAACTGCACGCCGACGCGCAGTTGCTGCATGACGGTGATGAGGTTGAAGGACTCGCGCGCATGGTTGCTGCTCCCGTCGAATGCTTAATCAAGGAAGTCTGCTTTGAGTCGCAGATTGAGCGGCGGCGCATTCTCATCGTTGGTGAAGAGGCGAGTCTCGCCGTGGAGCTGTCTTTAAGAAGTGGCGAGATTCACATCGAACCTGTATTTACTGAGAAGTAGTCTCGCATCATTTCTCATTCCGACGATGTTTCAAAATATTTCAGGAGGTCAGGGAAGAATGCTGCAAGAGAAGCAGTCACACTCTTCTTCAATCGGAGCGCAGGGCTTCATCCTTATTCAATATCTGGTAGCAGAGGGCGCGACAGAGCCTGAAGATGTGAACGCTCCGCTCGACGATGCGGCTCGAACCGAACGCGACTACGTGCGTCAGCGTTTACGCGAAGAGCTACAGCGCGAGCCGACCGAACAGGAAGTGGACGAGTGGCTGCGTCAGCACACGGAAGGATATTGACGAATCGAAATGCAAAATTAAAAATGCAAAATGCAAAATGGAAGTTGAAGAGCTTACTGCCAATCTTCCTTTTTCATTTTGCATTTTTAATTTTGCATTGTTCTGCTTACCCGCCTGAGACAACGATCTGGTCGTCAACACTCTTCACGCCTTTGACGGCTCTGACCAGTTTTTCATACTGATTCTTGATCGCGGGCGTGTCCACCGTGCCGATCAAGGTGACCTTGCCGCCATTGACGGTTGCTGTCACGGCAACAGTTGAGAGTGTGGCGTCTTGAGAGATTCTCTTATCAATCTCGGACTGAATCGTCGTATCATCCGGGCCACTCGGCTTGATCGTCGTTGTGCCGGACGAAGCGGGAGCAGGCGCGGGTTGCTCGATGATGACTGGAGGTTGACTCGCCGCCTGAGCAGGTTGCTGAATGATAATCGGCTGCTGCGGGAGCGGCGTGGCTTGCTGAACGATCACAGGTTGCTGTGGCAAAGGCGTCTGCGTGGTGGTAGTCGTCGTTCGCAGATTGGTATTGGCAGTTGTGTCGTTGTTCTGCCTGTTCAGGATATACAGGAAGAGTATTGTCACCAAAGCGATTGAGCCGATCACAAGCGCGGCGACAACACCCGTCGAGATGCCGCGTCGCTCCGGCGCTCGCGCCGTCGAGGTCTGCACTACCTCGCGTCGTGCGGTTGGTGTCTCAATCACCACGCGACTCTTCTTATGCTGTTCTTCATCGTAGGCCATACATTATTCTCCTCATGTCAAAATTATTCATCACAAACTTACGCGAGGGTTTGCACTGATGATGCGAGAAACGTCTCACTTCAGACAGGATACTTCAGCAAATCATATTCCGTAACACGCCCACAAGTCGAAACAGGCCAAACGATGATAAATCTGCTGTTTTTCATCAATACTTATCTGCCGACACCGTGATCCGGCGCATCATCTTCACTTCGGAGCGTATGCAATGAAAACAGAATTCAGAATTCAGAATCCAGAATCCAGAATGCTAAGGCGGCGAACCGCTTCAACAGATTTTGTTTTTCTTTTATTCTGGATTCTGAATTCTGCCTTTCCCTCGTTGACCTCCCAGCTTGCGGCCTCGCATAATCGGTGGCATGACGACGGCGATTGTGCATCATCCGATTTTCAAAGAGCATGAGACGGGCGAGAATCATCCTGAGCGACCTGAACGCTACACGGTGGTGATGAAAGCTCTGAAGGAGGACACGCATCTCTGGCCGAAGGTGGTGGAGTTGCAGGCTGAGAGCGCGGCGCGCGGACTCGTGCAGGCTTGCCACACGCCGCAGCACTACAAAGCGGTCGAGCGCGCGGTGAGCGAAGGCATAGGTTATTTAGACGCTGACACGCCCGTCTCCATGCGCTCGATGGACGCGGCCTTGTACGGTGCGGGCGGCGTCTGTCGCGCGGTGGATGCGTTGATGCGTGGCGAAGCGACGAACGCTTTTCTGCCCGTGCGCCCGCCCGGACATCATGCGACGCCGGAGCGCGCGATGGGCTTCTGTCTCTTCAACAACGTCGCCATCGGCGCACGCTACGCGCAGACACACTATCCAGAGATCGAGAGAGTCGCCATCGTTGATTGGGACGTGCATCACGGCAACGGCACGCAGGGAATCTTCTACGACGACCCTTCCGTCTTCTTCTTCTCCATGCACCAGTATCCCTGGTATCCGGGAACAGGAGCGCGCGGCGAGACGGGCATCAGTCGCGGACGTGGCTACACTCTGAATGTGCCCGTGCGCGCTGCAACACGCAGGCAGGAACAACGCAGCATGTTCGACGCTGCGCTCGAAGAGATCAGTGTGAAATTCAAACCCGACCTGATCTTCATCTCAGCAGGCTTCGATGCTCACGAATCTGATCCGCTAGGGCAATTATTATTGACCGATGAAGATTTCACGCAGATGACACGCTCAGTCAAAGAATGGGCGGCCAGCGTTTGCAATGGTCGCCTCATCTCCACGCTCGAAGGCGGCTATAATCTCGGCACGCTCGGCAATACAGTGCGTTCTCATGTCCACGAGTTGATGAAATGAGAGATGGAGCCTACTCTGCAATGTACCTGTCATTTGACGCTTTAACTAACATTCAAGGTAAATCTACTATTCAGCCTTGCTTTTGCAATGCTATTTGAGATTAGTGATGCGGTTTAGTGCCTTTTCAAAATAGAATCTTGTCGCTCTGAATTATAATCCGACCAGTCTCAAGAAAAGTTGAAGTTTTAACTGCAGTGTCCCCTAATTCAATAATAGCTGTGGCGATTTCGTGCAAAAATTTATAATCCCGTGCCACATAGTTAACGATCATTACAGGTTTTTGCGGCTTTTGCGGGTCTGGTTCTAACTCTATAACACTGAGGCGCGGGAAGCGATTGCGGGAGATGGTAACATCAGGCATTCCGGGTTGTGTCTGCTTCACTTTATCCTTCATTTTTACCATTTCTCTCATCTTCCTGTGGACTCTTTCAACTATAGCAACGCGAAGCCATTGAAAGTCTGGTGAGTTTGTTCTTACCGCCTCAACATATATAAAAGCGCGGACGCTGTGTTCTGGAATTCTCTCCGGGTAATTGCCACATAAGTATAAATCAGGGTTTACTCCAGGAAGACTAATCTCCTCTTGTACTGCAAGTGCTCCGACTCCGTTTATACTGGAATCTGTAACATTAATATTATTTGCATGAAGATGATCGATTTGCTTAACAGGGCTGGCTTCGATAATACTTTCAGCGTACTGCGAATCGAGATCACTTTCGAGTTCAGCAATCCTCTCTGAGTCACTCCATAAAAATATGTGTATGTCATATGTCCCATAAGTTTCATACATACAAAAGCAATCAGAAAATTTCTTAACCATATACTCGATGAGCAGTTTATACTGCTTGAAAATGGGTCGCGACATCTGTATGCGAATTGCATACAGTTTCGTGCCAAACAGTATATGAACCGCAGGATCAAATATCCCAGCGAATTCTGGGATATATCTAATCTGATATTTGTTGACCGCTATTTGATCTCTCAGTTTCTCTGGCAGTCTGAATCCTAATAGTTTCGCTTCAAGGGTTTCGATGTAATTCACCATAATTGCTATGCAGTCGTCTAAACTTGGGCGCTGATCCGGTTTAATGCTCATCATTCGCATAATTAGTAAGGCCAGACGAACAGGGCAACGAGGATTATAGTCTACCGCATTAGGACGAGGAGTTTCGCGGTGAGCTGCTTGCCAAGCAAAAACATTATTACGTTCTACAGGGTCGGGGATAGGATTTTGTCCTGTGATCATATAGAAGAGAGTAGCTCCCATGCTGTAAATGTCTCCCTTGACTGAATGTTGATGGTCAAGCTGCTCAGGAGACATATAGGCAGGCGTAACACCACTTGCTGCTTCATACCCACCCCCAATCGCTGATAGTACCTTCGCGATTCCAAAATCTGTAATACGTAAAACGGTTACAAACTGTGCTGGCTGTCTTTCTTCAAAGCGTAGGATGTTGGCTGGTTTAATGTCCCTATGAATAATGCCTGCTTCATGGATAGTATTTAAGCCATCGAGAAGCCCAATTAGCGTTTTAATATCAGCTATTGTTAGCTCCTTATCCTTATATGGTGGATCATCATCACAATTCCCAAGAGGAGCATATTGCATTGGGACATAAAAAACGCGGTAATCAAGTCCGCCTAAAATTATATCAGCGATACCTGGTTCGTAAACTTTAACGACTGATGGATGATCTACGAGTGATTGGTTTTGAGCGTCCTTAAGACCATCATCTAGACGCGCGGTTGCTTGGCCCAAAAGACCGAATATTTTCAAAGCATATTTAATATTGGGTAATCCTTTACCATGTGCTAGGAACACAACGGCTTGGCCGCCTAATCCTATGAAGGCATCAATGATGTAGTTATCTATTGCCTCGCCTATCAGTTCTTTGTAGAGGGTTAAATCTCGCATGTCTGTGATTTCCTTCCGTTTAGTGGGATTCTCTTCCATAATTAAGGGTAAGTAATCTGAAGTCTGTAAGACGGTAATGAGTAAAATCCTCTCAACCCTGTCTTACCTATTCGATGCGCAATAACAATTAGTCCAAAGCCGATTATCAATAAAGCCGCCTAACTACTACTATATGTCAAAGGTGGCGCACAAGTCCGGGATTCGGGGTATTATCCCGCACGTCTCCGACGACCGAATTGAATTACCGCCGAACGACTTTTGTATAACATTTTGCACGATAATATTTCTGACTTGCGTGCTATCCGTACAGGCTGCATGACAATAGCGCTTTGGCCGCGTAGCCTTATCGTCACGTGCTCAAGCATTCGCATGAGCACATAAGAAGTACCAAAGATAGCGGCGATGGTGGACAGGTTCGCTTGACCCAGTGCGCGCCAGACTTCAGCGTGAGCGTGGCCGAGCGCGTCGCAGCCTACAAAGGCAGCGTCGCGTTCGCCTTTCCCGCCAAGCTACATCGCCATGTGCGAGCTTGGGTCGCTCCAATCCGATTGTCCTGTCGAGCCGCCGAGGGCGCGTACCTGCACGGTGTAGGTCTGTCCCGGCGTCAGACCATTGAAGGTGATGTGCTGCGAGTCGCCTGTAAAGACGCTCGGCAACCAAGCGCCGTCCGGCCCTTTGGCGCGTCCTTCGTACATGCTCGTGTTTTTGACCGGATCAACGCTTGCCACGAATTGGCCGCTCGTTCCGTTCTTGATTGAGAGACTTTGCGGCTGTTCAAGCGGACTCTGCGCGCGGTTGGTGCTCATGGCTTGAAAGCCGGAGCTAAGTAATGCCGCCATGTCGTTGTTGCAGTTGATCTGGACATAGCTGGCTAGTTGCCGGAGCAGGCCGAGCAATGATTGGCGCGAGTTGTACTTGGCTGCTGTCGCGGGCGGGCCGCCTGTTTTGGCGGCGGTGATTTTGTCTGTGAAATCGTTGATGGCGGCTTCGAGGGCGGCCATCGTGACGGGCGGCGACGGATAGGCAGCGTTGCCGGTCATTTCATTAAGAATGCCCTGCGCGAAGTTATCCAAATCCGTGTCTGGAACTCTGGCGAACGAGAGCGAGACTCTTAAGATCATTTGATTGTCCTCTCTTCTTGTGTGAAGCTCTACCGTTGGAAAAGATGACGCTGAAACCGGAAAGCCTTGAAGTGCAATGAAGATTGCGGTTGCATCTTACGCCAGAGCGCATGAAACTTACAAGAGGTTTTTGTAGAGCTGGTGAGTGATTTACTGAGCCTGCCGGGTCTTCCGGTTAGCCTGCTGCGCGATGTCGTCAGTTTATGTGGTCGTGTGGCCGATTTGACCTGCCATTTTGTGAGCTTGCTTCGTTATTTTCTTAACCTGAATGGCGAGGAAACAGACATGTTTTGCGGCTTTGTATCGCTGCTTTGGAGCAAACCATCGCTGCTTGGTCATCAAACAGCGCTGCTCCGCCATTTTACATCGCTGTTTAACCGCAAAACATAGCTGTTTGGTCATTTTACAGTGCTGCTTGGTCACAAAACATCGCTGATTCGTGATTTGACAGCGCTGCTTGATCGTAAAACAGCGCTGCTTCGTCATTTGACAGCGCTGTAAAATCACCAAACAGCGCTGTAAAATGGCGAAGCAGCGCTACAAAATCACCACTCCGGTAAGTTTAACTGTCAAGCACACCTGTTTGACGAGCGGATTTGCAAGAAAGACTCATCTGAGCCGGTGTTACTCGTAAGCTAAAGCCTCAACAGCGTCCTGTCTAGCCGCACGCAACGCCGGATAGAGCGCGCCGATGGTGCCGCCGATGAGTCCGACGCCGAAAGCGACGGCGATCCATTGCGGCTCGATTTCGATGACGAGCGAGGTCGTGCGCATCACGGCGAAGCGCACGAGGAGTGTCAGCAGGATTCCCGCAATCACTCCGAGCAGGCTGACGACGATGGCTTCCTTCTCAATCACCCACGCAATCGTTCTCTTCGACATGCCGAGCGATTTGAGGATGCCGATCTGTCGCGTGCGCTCCGTCACGGTCGTGTACATCGCCAGCAGGACGACGAGCATACTGATCGCGGAGGCAATCGCCACCACGACCTTGATGAAGACATCGAGCGCGGGCACGCCCGAAGCGTAAAGCTCCGGCAGGTCGCGCGTGAAGAGGATTTGATCCGTCGGGAATTGTTGACGGATGCGCGCGGCGACCGCGTCCTGCTGCGCCGGATTAGCGCAGGCCACGAGCACTGCGCTGCAATGATCTTCAACGCCTAACTGCTGCTGCATCATCGTCAGCGGAATCTTGATGCGTGGGCCGCCGGGCGGCTGGTAAATGCCGACGACGCGGAACGGGCGGTCGTAGAGTTGAAAGGTTGTGCCGACGCCCGCCTGTTGATGCTCTTCCACCCAGACGGTATCCACGATGGCCTGATCGCCGCACTCGCTCGGCGCATCCGCAGCGCAGGGTTTGAAGGCCGTTCCTTCTTTAATCGTCAAACCAGCAATCGGCGCGTACTCGTCAAACTGGATGCCGTCAACAATGCGACTGCCGAAGCCGCTATCGCTGCTGACGATATTCTGGCCGATGGGCACGGCGGCGCGCACGCCTTCGATTCCCGCAAGCTCTTTAGCGTGCGAGACGGGCACGGCGAAAGGCTGCGTGCCGCTCATCGAGAACGTACCCGAAGCACGCACCATAATCTCCGCGCCGATGTTGGCTTCACGACGCCCGCGCTCGCGCAGGAGTCCGTGCGCCAGCCCGACCGTGAAGACAATCAGCAGGACGCCGATGGCTATCCCTGCGACGCTGACGATTGTGCGCGCGGGGCGGTGTGACATATTTGAAAGTACAAGGCTGTCCATAAGTTTCCTGAAGCGTGGGCTTCTGTCCATCAAGCGGCGCGTGGCATTGGGCACCGTGCGCCAGGCGAGAACGATTAGCCCGATTACAGTCCAGATTACTGTCCCGGCTTTGCGAACGAGCGCAAGCGCAACGCCTGTTGCGGCAGTATAGCCGAGCGTTTGCAAAATTACTTTCGTACCGTATTCGTAAACACCGACAGTTCCGGGCACGAACCCGAAGACGAAGTTGATGACTTTCGTCAGCGATTCGATGACGTAAGCCGCATGAACGAAAGGTGTGTAGCCGAGCATTCGCAGCGTCACATAAACCTCGATGACGCTCGATGCGTGCGACAGCAGGTTGAAGCCGATCATGGCGAAGAACGCGCCGGGACGATGCGAGTAGAAATCGTAAACGTGTGATTCGAGGTCGGAGATGTGATCGCGTCTTGAAGTCAGAAACTTCGGATGGAAGCCGAAGCGTCCGAGCCTATCAATCAACCACGTCAGCACCATCACGCGACGGCTCGCAGCCCAGACCGTGAGCAGCAATCCGAGCGAAGAGACCGCCGCAATTCCGAAGAGCGCGTAGCGGACGATGGGCGGCAACTCAAAAGAGAGCAGCATCACGACCGCGCCGCTCAGGATAAAGAAAGCGACCGAGAGATTGTAAAGAATATTGTCAACGACGAGAGCCGAGACGCCATAGACGAGCGGGACGCGCTTGCGTAAGAGCGCCACCTTCGTCGCTTCACCGAGCAGCGGGCCGGTGAAGGTCAGAAAGCTGATGGCTTCGCCGCCGAGCCGAACGGCGAACGCATGACGGAAGCTGAAGCGGCGATGTTCCGGTGGAATCGAGGCGCGCATGGCGAGCGTGCGCAGGATGTGGCGCGAGCCACTGATGGCGAGCAGAATGAAGAAGCCGAAGCCAATTCGCAGCAGCGCATCGAAGATCGGTTGAACTCCGACGCGGCGGATGACATAGACCAGGAGCGCGAGGCCGAGCACAAAAGCTACGCCCTGAAGCCAGATGATCTTGCGGCGCAGACGGTTTGAACCAGACTGTTCCGGCTCATTCACATCCGCCAGCAACTCATCATCAATGAGCCGGTCATTACTCATTCAAAACTTAAAACTTAAAATTCATCATTCAAAAAGTTGCTCATCCGTCATCGTCAAGGCGCGTTTCCCGCTCCGACAGCCATCGGTGCTGCTCGCCTGTCTCGCTCCGTATCGTTCAAAACTTCCGTGATGATGCGTCCGGGAAATTGCCTGAAGCCGCGCTCCCAGAGAACCGGAATCGGCATTCTCCCGTCGTGGAGTTGTCCGGTCAACGCCAGCACCGTCGGCATAAAGCTCAAGCTGTCATAAGGCTCTTCAACAATCAGGCCGAGCGGGATGCCTGTCTGCTCGCCACCGGCCATCATCAGCGTCGAGTGCGTGGAGATGCGAAAGAATGAGCCGTGATTACCGCCGGGATTGAAGCCGCGCACGTCGAAGTTCCAGTGATCGTTGGCAAGCACAAGCATATCGGCTTCGACAAGTTCGCGCTGGCGGCTGCGGAAGCGACGCAGGATGCGTTCGTCGTCCGTCAATCCCGGCACATCCGTCGCTAACGCTTCGTTCGGATGACGCGCGAGTTGCTCATGCAGGCCAATCAGTCCGTTAGAGTATGCGGTTTTATGCAACGCGCGCAACCATTCAAGGTCTGTGTGCCATTCGTTGAGCCAGGCGGAGCGCGAGCCTTCCGGCACTTGAAGCTGCGCATCCTCCCAAATTTTCAGTGGCAGTCCTGCGCGCCACTCGACGCGCTCGAAGTGAATCGAGCCTTTTTCATCCTCGCTTAAATTTGTGATCGGAAGATAACGAAAGCTCAAACGCCCGGCTTCATCCACGCGCGAGAGAATCAGAGCCTGATTCTCACCTTCATAAACCCACACGACATCATCATTGGGTCGCAAGTCTCTTTCGAGCGCAGGCGCGATCTTCTCCTGCGGAATGCGGACGGCAACAAAGTTGATGGGACGAGAACTGACCTCCGGCTGCACGTTGTTTCTGACGGCGACATCGTGCAGCAGTTTGAAATAGTCAACGCGCTGGAAACTCTTGCTCATATCGAGCGCGCCTGAGCTTGTGAGCATTGGGCCACCGGGAGCGAAGCCAACAACATAGTTTTGAAGATCGCGGATGCTATTGTGCGATCCCATCGCGCCTTTGGCGATCACTTCTTCGATCTTGATCCGCGCCGGGTCAAAACTCTCACGATGCAGCGCCAGCAGATTTGCGAGCGTCCGGGTATATTCAGAATAGCTGCGCACATCCTGTTCGGATAAATCGAGTAGAGCGAGTTGGCGATGCGTTTCATGGTCAGTGTCAGGCGCATCCCCCACATTTTTCCGAGCCTCTTTATCTCTCTTCTTCTGCGCCTCCAAAAGTGAATGTTGTCTCTCGTTCGCGCGACGCAGCGCAGCAATCTCTTCGTTCAACTGCGACAAGTCCTGCGTCCACTCTTCGCGCCGCCGGTCGAGCGTCTGGAAAAATGCGTCGGTCATCGCGCGTCGCATCGTGGACGAGAGGTCTTGGTGTTGAAGTTGCTGCAAGAGAATCTGAAGAATATTCAGGTCGCTATCGCGCAGGTGAATCGAAGCGCGTTCGTTGCCGTCGAAATCCAGAAGCGCAGTCGGATAGTCTGTGCTCTGCCCTTTGAGATAAAAAGAATCAGGCGTCGTCGTCGTAATCAACGGCACGAACGGGTCAGCGCCTTTCAGGGCATAGTCCATCAGCAGGCGTCTTTTGGTGACAACATGATGCCCGCCGCCCTCGCGGCTGCCGAGGAGGTGGACTAGATTATAGCCCTGACTGTAAACGCGCTCGTCCGTGTTGAAGCCGTGATCGGAAACGAGGATCAGCGCAGTGTCCTTCGCCTGCGGACTCTTCTGAATCGCAGTCCAGATGCGACCGATAGTGGCGTCAAGACGCTGCAAGACGTAAAGCTGAGACTCACGGTCGCGGTTGTGATGCGCTGTATGGTCGAAGCTCGAAATGTAGAGGTCTAGATAGCGAAAGTGTGGGTTGCTTAATCTCTCGATCAACTCGCGCTCAAGTTGATCGGAGACGGTCTCACGAGTATCAAAACCCATCGTCCATTCGTCTAACAGTTCACGTGGATTTCTAAGAAAGCGATTTTCAGCGGCACGCTCCATCGTTCTCCAACGCATTCCGCGTTGATAAAGTTGGAAGCTGACGAAGCGCTCGGCGGGCGCGTAGGCATCAATGAGAAGCGGCAGGCCAAGCTCGTCCAAGGTCTCCACGCCCGGCATGTCCACGCGGCTTTGCAGAGCATTGTTGAAGTAGAAGGGAAGAAAATTCAGATAGTCATACGAGTGCAAGGTGAAGCGGTCGTACTCGACGTTGCCTTTGATCTGCAAGTGCTGGCCCGTCTCCAGCATTGACCATGAAGGCGCAGAGAGGCTTGTGCCGCGCACGTAAAAGTTCGCCAGCCGCGTGCCCCGTTCGTAAAAGACGTGTGTTATCCAGGGCAGCAGGCTCTTGCCCGTCCGCGCATCGCGCTCGCGCACGAAACGATCAACGATGTCCGGCTGCAACCCGTCAACCTTGAGAATCACAATGCGCTTCGCCTGTGCGGAGACGGCGACGTGCGCGAGCAGCAGAAGAAGAACAGTGGTCAGTGGTCGGTGGTCAGTGGTCAGAAAACGAACAGCCTTCCGCCATCCACTGACCATTGACCACTGACCACTGACCACTTTGCGCTTACTGATTCTCATTAACCACACTCAAAATCGCTTTCGTATCGTCGGGAGAGATGCGTTGTTCCTCTTTAACAGCGAGGCGTAAGTATTCCGCGCTTTGCGTTCGCCAGCGTGTTTCCATCCGGGTATCTTGATAAATGGTCAGCAATTCTTTCTTAGCCGTCTCGTTGTTGATGTGATAGAGGGCGCGCAGGCAGAGACTTCGCGTTTCTTCATCTTCGGTACGCGCGAAAATTTGTGCCGCGATGCTGGCGGTTCTATCTGTCGCATCAGAGCCATGCTCTGCGATGAAGCGCAGAGAGCGGCGCACGTCTTCGATGTTCCAGACGATTTCAATTTGCGGACTTGAGTTGGCCACTTCGCGCAGGAATCGCGCGTGAAAGGCGAGCTGTCGCTGGCTGTCCATGCGCGCCTGCAACTCAGGCGTGGACTTTTCCCTGTGCGTGTAGAGACCGAAGCTCGCCACGTTGGCGAGACGAAACATCAACTGCTCTGTGCGGCCATGCTTGAGCGCGATCATCTCCTCGCGCCGGTCGCGCTCAAGACGGGCAGGCAGCCCATCAGGCCGTTTGGCATAAGCGACTAACGCGGCGTACTGCTCGCGCGCCAGTTGCGCTTCCGCGTTGAGATCGTTTTCGAGCGGGTTGAGCGAGACACGTTCAAGACGATGGCTGATTTCATCGCGTAACTCAGGGTCGAGAGATGAGTTCAACGAGAGCAGGAGTTTAAGTTGCGAGTATGTTTTCAAACGCGATTGTTGATTGATGTCCATCCCGCGCTTGGCCGTCATGAAATCATAGACGCTTCGTCCAAGAAAATAGGGAAGATCGAGGCGCGAGAGCGAGAGCACATTGCGCGCGACATCTTCCAGCACACGGCGTGACATCTCGCGCTTCTTCGGATTCAGGTTGTCACGAAAATCAACGAGCAGAATCGGAATCTTGGGAAAGTCCAGGCCGTAGAGCGCAAGCGGAATCATCTGGACAGCGCGCGCGCCTTCAGAATTTGCTTCGACAGGGCGATTGTCGGCGTCGAAGTATTTTGTTTCTGTGTAGCCTTTCCAGTTTCGCAAGTGTGAATCCTGCCATGGATTCGAGATGTTCAGAAAGCGTCCATCAAACGAACGCTCACGATTCTTCTCAAGCTCAGGGCGCGCAATCCAGAGAATGGCGTGTGTCGCGCTGCCGTCAGGCATTTCCAATGGCTCGAAGTAGAGTGAGTTGGCTTCGGCGCGCTGGCGAAGGAGTTCCCAGTTGTGGCCTCGTATGTCGCGTGTCTGGATGGTCTGTTTCTGAGAGACTTGCTGAAGGTATCTATCGTCAATGATTCCGCCGAAGAGTTTTTCAGAGAGCGGCAGGCGCGCCTGCATGTCCACCTGCTCGGTCGGTGTGAAGGCGGATGAATCGCCGGTTTCAGTTTCATAAAGCGAGAGGATGGCGAGGGCGCGTGCGATGTGCGCTTGACGATAATCGCTCGCGTTGCGTCCGTAGGTGCGTGAGACGGCTTTCAAGGGAGCGTTGAAAGAGTCCAGCAGAAGATATTGCAGAGCCGTCGAGAATAATTTTTTCCAGACTTCGTGGTTGGCTCTCGATAAGTCCATGATGGGCGGTGGCTCATCATCGCTCGCGTGCTTCTTGTTGCCAATGCGTGTGTAAAGAAAGGGAACTGCTGATGCTAGACGTTGACCAAAGGAAGGCTTCGTGTAAGTCAGCATCCAGACGTAGCGCAGACGATCATTGGCTGGATTGTCGTCGCCGAGCGTGTCACGCAAGACGCTGACGAGCGGAACTTCCGCCGACTGATGAGGCTCGCGGCTCAAGCCATCCAACTGCCCGAAGATGGTCAACAACTCTGCGCCACCAGCCACAGGCAGACGTTCAAGACGAAATGCAGATTGAGTGTTGACGACGGATGAGGCGCGAGTCTGAGTTTGAAGAGACTGAGCCGCAGAGAAGAGTTGGGCGACAGGCGAGAGCGCCAGGAAGAGAGCGAAAAGAATGCAGGCGATTCGTCGCGCGCTTCGTAAAGAGGAAAAAGTTTTCATCCTCTGTACACTTCCATCCCTCATGCGAAAGATTGCATCTGGAGCGAAAACTCTGCGCCTCCTGTCCCGGCAACGCACCACACTTAAGACGTTTCAGCCCCAGCGAATGTTTATGCGAGGAAGCCTGGCAATCAATATGCCGCGAACGATTCTACTATGTCTCTAAACCGTCAAGTTGAGATTAGCGTCGAAGACAGGTGAAGATGCTGCGCTATATGACACTTCACCAACCGCCACATCCAACGCTTTTCACTTCTCTTCGAGTCAGTATCCGATGCCGCCAGCGTCAAAAATAGTTGCCGCCGGGTTTGATCTCATTTCAGAGTCTCTGAAACTGCGGCCCGCGAATTCTCGTCAAGAACAAAAATCTTAGCGGCTGGAATGTCGCCGAGCGAAAGATTCGCTACCGGCTGACTCGTCTCCTCAAGCCGCGCAACTTCCGCCTCGTTGCTGAAGTAACGCCGCCCGCGCGCGACGATGACGAAATCTCCAGCCTCAAGTTGCCTGATGGCCTCTGTCTCCGAAAGGGAGAGCGAGACGATGTCATCGCGTCCCCTGAGTCGCGCATAATACGTGACCAGTCCCGGCGTCTCGCTGGCGACGCGCGCGCCCGGACGAGCGCGGACGGCGATTTCAGACGCCGCCTCACGAATCCGCGCATCGTAAAATTCATCGTGCGGAAAATAAGTTCCGGCGCGCTCCATTCCTCCACCAAGCGCATTCGTGTAGAGGCGATAAAAGGGCGCGACACGCGCCGATGCGACGAGCGGAAAAGCCAGCACTACTGCAACAACACAAACGCGCGCCAGCGACTTGAGCGAATCGTTTCTGGCAAAGGCGCTCATCTGCCGTGCGAGCCATCGCGCGACGAAGTGGATGCCAATAGCTGACGTGATGAGCACGACCGGCAGCGCCAGCGTAAAGTAGCGCGTAAATTTTCCGCCGAGCACAGTGAAGGGCATGAACCAGAACAGCATCCAGAAGAGGATGAAGAATCTGCCATCGCCGAGTCGCTTGCGGAAGAGAAGCGGCAGCCCGACGAGAAAGCCGCCGATGACGGGCAACGACAGCTTCACGCCCATGAAGACAAAGTAGAAATACCAGGGCGAGCCTTTGAACCAGAGTGTCATCTGATTGTGATAGAGCGTGCCCATAAACTCGTAGCTGTCGTGGCCGATGCGCTGCTCGCCCGCAAACACTTTCATCTCGTGCCACGTGCCGGGCAGTAAAATAGCCGGATTGCAGATCAGGAACGTCAGCCCCATGATCGAAAAGAAGATCAGCCATTTCTTTCTGCCCATCCGCCAGCGTGTCGCCGGGATCGCTTGAAAGATATGATAGTAACTGACGCTGATCCCGATAAAGTGCGGGAGGTATTTTGAAGCCATCATCGCGCCGAAGACTGCGGCGGTAGCCCAGTAATAAGGCTCCGGCCTCCCGCTTCCAGATTCGGCGACGCGCTGTCCCTTCAACCAGAGAACATTCGCCAACAGAAAGAAGAAGAGAAAGAAAGTATCTTCCTTCGCAATGCGATTGAAAGCGATGCCGCTCGGATCAAGCGCCCACAATGCTGCCGCGATGAGAGCGACTTCGATGCCGAAGAGTTCGGAGACAATGAGGAAGATCAGCAGAGATGTCAGCGCGCCAAAAACCACGCCGGGAAAGCGCAGTGCTGCTTCCGTCGAAATGTGGAGCGCTGGATTGTTGGCGACAAGCGAGATTGAGTTCCACCGTTCCGCCACCACGACGCTGACGGTCAACAGAGCTTTCATCAACATCGGATGCTCGCCGTTGGCAGCAGTCAATCCATGCGCGCGATAGTCTTCGACCGCGTTCAGTTTGTTGAGTTCATCCTCGCTCAATCCTTCAGCGCCCAGATTGGCGACGCGGAAGCCGAAGCCGACGAGAATGATGAGCGTCAGCGCCGCGATAATCAGTGTGCGGCTAAGAGAGCGAGCGCTCCGCTCGACGAAAAATTCGGGAGTTATCTTGGCGGTGATGACTGTTGCTGCCGACGCGGACACGAAATTTATTAATGCTCCAAAGCGAAATTTAATCTGCGGTTGCGATTTGCATAATCAAGTGAACAATGCACCGAGTAACAAAAGACGCAAGGTTATACTGACTTAAAGCATTCTGTCAAAAAACGGTCAGACCTTCTGCGCGTAAACATGAAGGAGCGGCTATTTTACTGTGTGCGTTTCAACGCTCTTGACGTGATGAAGTTGTCGTCGCGGCGTTGGTGCGAGAGGAGTTTTGATTAGCGTTCGCGTTTTCGTTGAGCGCCGTTTCCGGCGGTGCTTCGGGAGATTTCCATCCGGCGCGTTGCAGGAGCGTGAGACCATAGCTAATCGGCACGGCGAGATTCGAGGCTGTATTCTCAGTAAAGATTGCGTAGTTGACGCCGATGACACGGCCCGATTGACCGAAGAGCGGCGCGCCGGAGCCGCCCTCAGCCGTGCGCGCGTCATAGACGACGCGATGACCTGCGGCGTCCAAATCTGTGATGTTGCCTTGAGTGGTCAAAGGCTGAATGCGATTTTTTTCCGAGAGGCAATCGAGCAGTGAGCCGAGCGACGAGCCACAACGCGCGCGAATCATGTAAGCCTCCGCATCATCGCGGAGCGCCAGCAGCCGGTCAGGCCCATTCGGATAGCCCATCATCACGACAGTTTTCCCGATGGTGACGGCTTCGGAGCTTTTATCAAGCGGCAGCACAGGAATGTCAGTCGGCAATTCCTTGGCATCTTTCACATCAAAGATGCAGACGGCAACATCATCCTGCTGCGCCGCCGTCTTAAATTTCAAGACGGCAGGCTGCGTGTGGTCTGGGAAATAGGCCAGCAGTTTCTTGAGGCGAGGCTGTCCATTAACACTGCTGGTCAGAATCCGCACGCGCTCGTCGGCCAGCCAGGGCTGCGCAACGTGATGATTGGTCAGGACGTAGCCATCGCCGACGTAAAAGCCAGTGCCGACGGCTTCAAACTCTGCGATTGCGCCTTTGCCTTCAGGCGTTAGTTGCACACGATCATCCACGTTCTGCGTAATAGTTCCATCGTCGCTGGTCTTCGCTTCAGGATAGCGCAAGGGGCGTCCCGCTTTACCAGGCTCGACGAAATAGTAAGTGCCTAAGATCATGCAGACGCCGCCGCCGAAATCGTTGCGCAGTTTCGGCGCGAGCGAGAGGCTGTCGAGAATGTTCTGATTCGATTTGCCTATATTCCCAAGCTCCGAATTAGTCTTCGAGATTTGATCTCCAAGCTGGCTCTGTCGTTTCGCCAGCTCTTCGGCGATTCCACGATTACGCTTCAACTCGTTGTACAGACCAAAGCCCAGATAGAGAAAGCCGCCGACGATGGCGACTACGATCAGGAGCGCAATAATCTTAGTGGTCGGTCTAATCTCCCTGACCAGCTCTCGCGTAAACTCGCGCAGGAAAACTTTGGCGTCATCACGGCGGGCGGTCGCAGCGGATTCGATAGCCGCACTCTCGATGAAAGGCGCAACCTGTAGCTGCTGGCGGCCAGTAATGACAGCCGGAAGCTCGCGCACAGGGAAGAAAGAGAGCGCCAGCAAACCCGGCTCACAACGCACTTCATCACCATCTTTAATTTTTGCATTGAGCGTGAGAGGCTTGCCGTTGTGCTTGAGGTTCAGAGCGTGGTCGAAATCTTTGACGCGGTAGTGTCCGTTGGCGCGCGTTAATTCAAGGACGAGACCGTTCACGTTTGAGGCTGATGGTAAGGAAGCGGCGCGCAGCCGCAGATCGCAGTCTTCACCGGAGCCGATGCGGATATGCTCTTGCGAAAAAACTTCGGTGTGCTTGTCTTCGCCTGCTGCAACATGAATAACTAAACTGCTTGCCATAAATCGAACTTCAAACCAACATCATCAGGAGACTAATCAGGCGACCGTGCAAAGACCGCCACTACGAAAGTCTCGCGGTCTTGCCAAGCGGTCGCCCCTCACTCGTCATCTTACAATAAGAGTCGTGGCACGAGCAAAGAATCAGGAGAAGTGAAAAGTGAAAAGTGAAAAGTGAAGAGAACGGGCGCGCCTCTCGTTTTCACTTTTCACTTTTCACTTTTCACTTTTCACTTTTCACTTTCTAGGCCGCGCTGGCTGCTTCCTTCGGTTTCCAGCGCAGAACGGGCCGACGTGCGGCGGCGGCTTCGTCTAAGCGACCGATGCGAGTTGTGTGCGGAGCATTGAGAACAGTTTCGGGGTCTTCGATAGCTTCGCGTGCGATTGCACGCATCGCCGCGATGAATTGATCGAGTTCCTGTCTGCCGACAGATTCCGTCGGCTCAATCAACATCGCGCCCTGCACGATAAGCGGAAAGTAGATCGTCATCGGATGAAATCCGTAATCAATCAGCCGCTTGGCGATGTCGAGTGTGTGGACGCCCTTGCGCGATTGCCGCTTGTCTGTGAAGACGACCTCATGCATCGGCGCAGCCTCGAACGGCTTGTCGTAATCCGAGATGAGACCGTGCGCGACGTAACGCGCGTTAAGCACTGCCGCTTCCGTCGCTTCGCGCAAGCCGTCGTTGCCATGCGTCTGAATATAAGCAAGTGCGCGCACCATCATTCCGAAATTTCCGAAGAAGGCTTTGACGCGACCGATGGATTGCGGGCGGTTGAAGTCTAAACGAAATTCGTTGCCATCTTTGACGATACGTGGGACGGGCAGGAACGGCTCGAGCTGCTTTGTGCAGCAGCAGGGGCCGCATCCGGGGCCGCCTCCGCCGTGTGGCGTCGAGAAAGTTTTATGCAGGTTCAGATGAATCACATCAACGCCCATGTCGCCGGGACGCGCGACGCCGACGAGCGCATTCATGTTCGCGCCGTCCATGTAAACCAGCCCGCCAGCCTCATGCACGATCCGGCAGATTTCCTTGATGTTCTTTTCAAAGAGTCCGAGCGTATTCGGGTTGGTCAACATCAAGCCTGCAACGTCGCCGTGAGCGCAAAGCTCGCGCAGATGATCTAAATCTGTGAAGCCTTCTGCGTTTGAGCGAATCGTTTTGACGTTGAAGCCGGAGAGATTCGCTGAGGCAGGATTTGTTCCATGTGCCGAATCAGGAATCAACATCGTGCGGCGCGTTGCGGATGCGCCCGCGCCGTCGCGCGCATCAATGAAGGCGCGAATAATCATCACGCCCGTCATCTCGCCGTGCGCGCCCGCAGCCGGTTGCAGAGAGATGCCCGCGAGTCCTGTTATTTCTGAAAGACTCTCCTGCAATTCATAGATCAACTGCAATGCGCCCTGCGCGTCTTCTTCCGAAGCGAGCGGATGAAGATTAGCGAAGCCAGCGATGCGCGCGACCTTCTCGTTCAAGCGCGAGTTGTATTTCATCGTGCACGAGCCGAGCGGGTACATGCCCAGATCAATCGAATAATTCCACGTCGAGATGCGCGTGAAATGGCGCACGACATCAACCTCGCTCACTTCCGGCAAGCCCTCAAGATCGTCATCACGACGAAGCGCGGCGGGAACAATCTCATTGAGCGGCGTTTCATCAACGTCGAGCGGCGGCAGGCGATAACCCTTGCGCCCGGTCTGCGAACGCTCGAAGATTAAGGCTTCGTTCTGTGTGATATGTGGTGTGGCTTTAGTGATATTAGTTGAATCCATTTGTTTAGCTATTTATTCACCGCAGAGGACGCGGAGGACGCAGAGGAGGATAAAGGGATAACTCTCAAATTCTAAATTACAGATTTGAAATTCTGCTTCTTGACCTCTTTTTATTCCCTCTGCGTCCTCCGCGTCCTCTGCGGTTAAAACCTGATTGATGTAGAAATGTACTCAAGTCCAGCGACGAGCGCGTCAATCTCGCTGCGCGGATTTGTCTCCGTCACGCAGACCAGAAAATCGTTTGGACGATCCGGGTAGTAACGCGAGAGCGCGAGGCCGCCTGTGATGTTTTTCTCCGAAGCCAAGCGCGACAAAAGTTCTTTGGCTTCGATTGGCGCGCGGACGACGAACTCGTTGAAGCGCGGCGCGGAGAAGGGAAGCGAGAAACCTTCGATCTCGTTGATGCGACGCGCGGCGTAAGCCGCTTTCTGCGCGCATTGCGCAGCGACTTCCTGAAGCCCGCGACGCCCCATCGTCTCCATGTAGATGGTCGCGGCGAGCGCGATCAAGCCTTCGTTGGTACAGATGTTTGACGTGGCTTTCTCGCGGCGGATGTGCTGCTCGCGCGTGGCGAGTGTGAGCACGAAGCCGCGTCGTCCCTGTTTGTCAAAGGCTTCGCCAACGAGACGACCCGGAATCTGACGCGCATACTTATCGCGCGTCGCAAACAAGCCGACGTATGGCCCGCCGAACGAGACGGGCACGCCGAAAGATTGTCCTTCGGCCACCACGATGTCTGCGCCGCACGCGCCGGGCGAACGCAGGAAACCGAAAGAGATGCTTTCGGTGACGGCGACGATCAGCAGCGCGCCGACTGCGTGCGCGCGTTCCGCCAACGCTCGGACATCTTCAATGCAGCCGAAGAAGTTTGGAGATTGAACGACGAGCGCGGCGGTCTGATCGTCAAGCGCGTTCAAACCTGCGGCTGAAATCAATCCGGTCTGCGCGTCCGTCTCAACTCGTTGAAGCTCGATGCCGTAGTGCTGAACATAAGTATCAACGACTTCCAGATATTCTGGATGCGCAGCCGCCGAAGTGATGACCTTCTTGCGGCGCGTGATACGCTCGGCCATGAGCACGGCTTCGGCGAGCGCGGTCGAGCCGTCGTACATGGAAGCGTTGGCGACATCCATCCCGGTCAGTTGGCAGACGAGGGTTTGAAACTCGAAGATGGCTTGCAGCGTGCCCTGCGAAATTTCCGGTTGATAGGGCGTGTAGGCCGTGAAAAATTCTGAGCGCTGGATGAGATGGTCAACGATGGTCGGGGAGTAGTGCGAGTAAGCTCCCGCGCCAAGAAAGCTGGGACGACGCGCGGCTGTGTTGCGCGCAGCCATCTGTTCAAAGCCAGCCAGCAGCTCCATCTCGGAAATTGCGGCGGGTGTTTTTAACGGCGCGCTGAGGCGTAGGTCAGCCGGGATCGAGTCGAAGAGTTCTTCCGCCGTCTTGAGGCCGAGTTGTTTGAGCATCTCGGCGCGTTCTTCCGGCGCGTTTGGAATGTAACGCATCACTTAGTGAAAAGTGAAAAGTGAAAAGTGAAAAGTGAAAAGGCGATTTAACTATTCACTATTCACTATTCACTATTCACTGTTTCATTCCTCCTCGGCTTTCGTGAAGTCCTCATACTCGGCAGCCGTCAGCAGGCTGTCAACCTCGCCCGGATTTCTCATCCGAATGCGAATCATCCAGCCTTCGTCATAAGGGTCGGAATTCACTTTTTCCGGCTCGTCCTGCAACGCTTCGTTGGCTTCGACTATTTCGCCGCCGACGGGCGTGAAAATCTCCGAGACGGCTTTGACCGATTCGACCGAGCCGAACGCCTCGTGCGCCGCGAAGATGTCGCCGGCCTTCGGCAACTCAACATAGACAACATCACCAAGCGAGTCCTGAGCGTGATCCGTAATGCCGATAGTGCCAACGTCGCCCTCGACTCTGATCCACTCGTGATCCTTGCTGTAATGTAAATCTTCTGGAATGTTCGCCATGATTTCTCCTCAGTTTTTAGTTTTCAGTTTTCAGTTTTCAGTGGTTTGGTTTTACTGAAAACTGAAAACTGAAAACTGACTACTGCTTCTCCCGTTTGTAAAAAGGCGTCTTCACAATCTGTGCGCCGACGGCACGGCCACGCACGTCTATCTGAATCTGCTGGCCTTCGTTGGCGAAGGCGATGGGGACGTAAGCCATGCCGATATTCTTCTTCAAGTAGGGCGCGGGACTGCCGGAGGTGACGCGACCGATCCGCTCGCCGCTAATCAAGACCTCCTGCTCGTCGCGTGCAATTCCGCGCTCGGTCATCTCGAAGCCGACGAGACGCCGCTTGATTCCTTCTTCTTTCTGTTTCGCCAGTTGCTCGCGCCCGATGAAATCGCCTTTGTTAAGTTTACAAATCCAGCCGAGGTTCGCTTCAAGCAGCGTAGTCGTCTCGTTAATCTCGTGGCCGTAGAGCGCCATCGCGGATTCGAGACGCAGCGTGTTGCGCGCAGCGAGGCCGCAGGGCAAGACACCTTCAGGTGTCCCGTGATTGCCAGCATCCAGAATCTTATTCCACAACTGCTCTGCGCGTCCTGCGGCGGCATAGACTTCAAAGCCGTCCTCGCCCGTGTAGCCCGTGCGCGAGATAATGGCGGGAACATTGTCAACCGTGCCCTCGCGGAAATGGTAATACTTAATCTCGTCGAGCGGCGTCTCCGTCAACGTCTGCAAGATGCGGAGCGCGTCCGGCCCCTGCACAGCAATCTGGCAGAAATCGGCGCTCACGTTTTGAAGCTCCACTCTCTCATCCTTGTGATGCGACTTGATCCAATCCCAATCCT
Source organism: Acidobacteriota bacterium (assembly GCA_032159235.1). Classification (GTDB taxonomy): domain Bacteria; phylum Acidobacteriota; class Blastocatellia; order Pyrinomonadales; family Pyrinomonadaceae; genus QHXM01. The sequence continues at coordinate 1,948 of JAVHWW010000032.1, read as the reverse complement.
TCTCTGTTGTCGAAGCATTAACGACGAGGAGCAGATGCTCCGGGTTGAAGCGATAGACGAGCAGATCGTCAATCACAGTGCCTTCGGGCGTGGTCAGCGCGGAATACTGCGCCTGTCCGTCAACGAGTTTCGCGGCATCGTTGGAGACGAGACGATTGACGAAGGAGATAGCATCCGAGCCGCGCACGTCAATCTCGCCCATATGTGAGACATCGAAGAGTCCTGCGTGCGTGCGCGTTCGCAGATGTTCCTCGACAGTTCCGGCTGGATACTGAACGGGCATGTCCCACCCGCCGAAATCAACCATACGCCCACCCATCCGGCGATGCACGGCGTTGAGCGAAGTCTGTTTGAGAGCGAGCGCAGACAAAATGTGTCTCCTGCAATCTCTCCGGGCGAGATCATTGAAGATTTCAGAACGTGACTTGTATAAAACGGCAAACTAGCACGCTCGCGCGCAGAGCGTCAAGCGAGTGGTGTGAAGAGAAAGCAGTAATGTTTGAAGATGAACGAAAGCTGTTTTATAAATGTCAGGCAAGAGCTGGGAGCGCAGGCATCCCTGCCTGCAAGCTTGCGTTAGCAAACTAATAGTTCTAATCACCCGCTTGTTGAATTGAAGAAGTGTTCGCGCTCACACGCTCATGCACGCAGGGATGCGTGCGCTCCCAGCTATAGCTTTAGAAGTTTCTTTCGGGAACATCCACCTTCTGTACAACGAAGACGACGCGCATCGTGTCCGGGCGGCGGTCGTAAGAGGCAGGGACGAAGGCTGCATTCTTTTGCAGCGCGTCCTGAAAGTCGTTGAGCATCTGACGGTCGCGCGGCGGTTGGACGACATCCGCGAGCGACGCACGGCCATCGCTGAAGACATCCGTGACGACGATCATGTCGTCATCGCCTTCATTCTTGTGTGAGTGTAAGCGTGTCAACTCGGCCAGCGCGCCGCGAGGATTAAGGCTCGGAGATTCGTCATTGTAAGGAGCGCGCTCGGCTGCGTAAATCTCAGGCGGCAGCGTGTGGCTAAATTCAGTTTCTCCGTTCGGCCCGACGTAGATAATTTTAACCGTGGCTTCGTCCTCACGCGCGGCATTGGCAGCTTCAGCCAGCGCCTGAAAGTGCGGGCGTAGCGCATTGAACATCACCGCGAAGAGAAGCACGGAAGCGAATGTGCCGACGGTGTAAGGCATCAGACGTGGCTCGATCCAGCGCAGCACGCGAATACTCAACGGCAGGACAGGCTCTCGCGCTCTCGCACCGGCTTCAATCAGAAGGGCGTCGCGGATAGAAGATGCGAGGTCTGGCGGCGGCACGGGACGCGCCAGCGCAGAAAGACTGCGACCTAGATCGCGCATCTCCTGTAATTCAGCACGGCACACAGGGCACACGCGCAGATGCTCATCACAAGCCGCTCGCGCCGGAAGCGCAAGCTGATTGTCAACGTACAGCGAGAGCGATTGTTGTGTCTCCTGGCAAGACATAAAAATTCAGAGGCTAGAGGTTAGAGGTTAGAGGTTAGTAAAAGCCATGCACTGACCTCTAACCTCTAACCTCTGACCTCTGCTTTCAAGCGAATGGCTGGCCGACCCCGGCTGCTCCTTTATTCAAGGAAGCAACGCTTTCGGTCTCAACGGAGCGCAACCTTCGAGTCTTTGGTGTGAACGAATATTTCAACGGGTGTTGCTGGCCGCGTTTTCAATCAACACTCACATCCGCAGACCGTCTGGCTTCTCCCGACGAAAACCAACTTCGTCACTCCGACCCTTTGGCACCGAGTTTTTGTGAAGCCGGGGCGGGGCAGCCATTCGCTATGAAAGTGGTCGGTGGTCAGTGGTCAGTGGTCAGTTAAAACAAAGGGCTAAATGTCTTTGCTTTTCAACTGACCACTGACCACTGACTACTGACCACTGATTTACAAAGAGCTTCCTAATTTGCGGCGCAGCTCAAGGCG
>JAVHWW010000030.1:0-13212 GCA_032159235.1 Acidobacteriota bacterium | reverse complement strand
CACGATTGACAGAACCGAATCCGGCAGTTGTGTTTGTTCCATCCTGAATCTCTGCGAGTTCTTTATCGAGCGCGGTGATGGCGTCTGCCGCGTTTTTCGCATGAGAATTTTCCGCAAGGTTTTTCTGGCGCTCGGCCAGAGCAGCGCGGAGAGAGGCCAACTCGTTGTAGGCGCTGTCAGTCATCGTCATCCAGTCGCTGAGTTTGCGCGCGAGATTGAGTTGCGCTTCGAGGTCTGATTGTGTAGCGCGCACGCGCGGGTCTAAGTTGACGACGAGCGACTGGCGATATGTTTTACCGTCAACAGTCAAGACCGCTTCGTATTTTCCGGGCACGACGAGCGGCCCCGGCGGTTGCTGACGCGGCGTCTTGCCGGGCACGGCGTTATCCGGCACCGTGTATTCAATGTAGTCAATATGGTGGCCGCGATAGTTGTACGTCAGCGCGGGCGGAGTCGGCAGCCGCAGATTCCAGACGAAGCGATTCATCCCCTTCTTTGTCGAGAGCACTTCGGGCGGAGCAAACCAGTAGTCAGGCGCGTTGCCGGGAGTATTACCTTGCGGCGGCGGCGTGCTCGAATAACGCTGCAACGTGTTGCCGCGCTCATCACGAATCTCAAGCGTGATGGGCTTTGCAGGCGACGACTTCAAGTAGTAATCAATAACAGCTCCGTCCGGCGGATTCTCGCCGCTCGGTGTGTCTGCTGGAAGCGGCGTCTCCTGCCAGTTGTCCCAGCGCACGCGCAACGCAGTTGCGGGTTGGAAGAGGTAGGCGTTGGCATGAGCCATTGAATCTATCGTCTTTGCATCGAGTTGTCTGAGCGGCGAGATGTCATCAAGAATCCACAAGCCACGCCCGTAAGTCGCGGCCACTAAGTCGCTCCCGTGAATGTTGAGATCGCGCACGGATGTGGTCGGTAAGTTGAGTTGAAGCGTCTGCCAATGGTCTCCTTCATCGAAGGAAACATAAACGCCGGTCTCAGTGCCCGCATAAACTAATCCTTTACGCGCAGGGTCTTCGCGCACGACGCGAGCGATGCCAGCTTCGGGTAGTCCATTAACAATCTTCTGCCACGTCTTGCCCGCGTCGTGTGTGCGATAGATGTATGGGTGAGAATCATTATTACCGTTGCGCGCGTCAGCAATGGCGATGGCGTAGGCTGTTTCAGCATCGCGCGGTGAGGCTTCAATCAGAATCACCTGCATGTGTGCGGGCAATCCGGTCGGTGTAACGTTGTGCCATGTCGCGCCGCCGTCGCGTGTGAGTTGGATTTGTCCTGTGCTGGTGCCGACCCAGATTTCTCCTGACTGTGCTACCGATGGAGTGATCGCCTGAATCACTCCGCCATCGGGCGCTTGCGGCGCATCGTCTTCATCATCGTCACCGTCAGCGTGGTCTTTGAGTGCGACCGGCTTTGAATCCTTCGTCAGGTCAGGACTGATCGCCTGCCAGGTCGCCGCGCCGTCGGTGGTCTTGAGCACACGCTGCATCCCGACGTAAAGCGTCTTCGGATCGGTCGGCGAAAAGACGAGCGGTGTCTCCCATGTGTAACGATCTTTCGCGCCGGGAACGAAGACGGTCGAGATTTGTCCAGTCGTTCGATCCAGGCGGAGAACAGTTCCGTACCAACCGATTGAATAAATGAGATTCGGGTGCGCTGGATCGGGAGCGATGTAGCCGCTCTCGAACGCGCCGGTCGAGAACCAATCTCGAAAGGTGATCTGTCCGTAGTCGCTGCGGTTAGGCACAGCGACCGAGCCGCTGTCCTGCTGCGAGGCGTAAGCGTAGTACGGAAACGCATTGTCCGTGATGACGTGATAGAGTTGCCCGGTCGGTTGATTGAACCAGGAACTCCATGTCAGGCCGCCATCGAGACTCACGACTGCTCCCTGATCCGAGCCTAAGATCATCCGCTTTGAATCTTCAGGAGCGATCCAGAGCACGTGCTCGTCCTCGCCACTCGGCGCGCCCTTATAGGATTCAAAAGTTTTCCCGCCATCGGTCGAGCGATACATCGAAGTCTGCATCACATAGACGACATCAGCGTTCTGCGGGTCAACGAAGACGCGGCTGAAATATCCGCTACCCACGACGCGCGGATCGGTCGTCGTCTGCTTCCAACTCGCGCCGCCGTCATCCGAGCGGAAGAATCCCTGATTCATAATCGCGTACACACGCTTGTTGTCATTGCCCGGCGCGACTATGACACCGATTCGCCCCCGCGATTTCTCCGGCAACCCTGCCTCGCTCACAGGCTGCCACGTTGTGCCTTCGTCAGTTGATTTGAAGATTTGCGACTCAGCCTGTCTTTCGTTCGGATTGAAACGAAGAGGCCAGGTGGCGGCGTAAACAACGCGACTGTCGCCGGGAGCGGCGCACATATCTGCGATGCTGATTCTGTCGCCGGGAAAGAAGACCTGTTTCCAATTCTTTCCGCCATCGGTGGTCTTGAAGACCCCGCGCGCCTGACTCGGAGTCTGCTCACCGAAGGCTCCGACGAGGACGATGTTCGGATCGCGTGGGTCAACGATGATCGAGGTGATGTAGTGCGTCTCGCGCAGTCCCGTGTTCGTCCATGTCCTGCCGCCGTCAGTTGACTTGTAAACTCCGTTGCCTTGGGTCTGCTCGCCCGTCCCGACGTAAACAATCTCCGGGTTCGACGGCGCGAGCGCCAACGCGCCAATCGAAGCGACGTGCGCGTCATCGAAGATCGGCTTCCACACGCGCCCGCCGTCGGTCGTCTTCCAAACGCCACCGCCCGGCGTGCCCATGTAATAGATCGCAGGCTGTCCAGGGATTCCGGCGACAGCCGTCACACGCCCGGCGCGGTGCGGCCCGATCAATCGCCACTGCATCCCGGCATACAAATTCGTGTCGTATTGCTGTCCATCAGCCGCGACACTCGTGAACAACAGCGCGCAGCCGAACAAAAGCGCGAGGAGCTTTAACGATGCTCTCTGACAATGCGGAGACGATGAAAAGAGCAGCGTGCAGTTTCCGATGTCAGACTTATGATCTGTTGTGCGATGAGAGTCGAAGATATTCATAATGGCCTCCGCAGTGATAGTTCCTTGTTTACTTCAAACGATACCGATCAGGACGCGCGCGGCGTGACTTATCGTGGCCGCACACTCTTCATTGTGACCATTCCGCAGGCTGTCGTTCCCAGCGATGCTTACTTAATTTTGCCAGGAGTTCGCCCGCGAGCGGCCCGGCATCGCTCGCCGCGATGTTCGATTCGACGTGACGGATTTTACGCATCCCCGGAATGATTGTACTGACCACAGGATTGCTGAGGATGAAGCGCAGAGCCATCTCCGGCATGTTCATCTCTGATGGAACGAGCGGCTTCAAAGCATCGGCGCGCTCAACACTCGCGTTCAAATTCTCTGGAACGAAATATGTGTTGCGCCAGTCGCCTTCAGGCCAACGGCTTTCTTTGGTGAGCGTGCCCGTCAATGTGCCTTCATCAAACGGCACGCGCGCGATGACGGCCACATCCATCTCCGCGCAGGCGGGGAAGAGTTCGTCTTCCGGGTTCTGATCGAAGATGTTGTAGATGACCTGCACGCTGTCAATCAAACCGCTTCGCACTGTTCGCACGCCGTTCCAAGGCTCCCAACGATTGATACTGATGCCGACCGCTTTGATTAAGCCCTCGCCGCGTAGCTCACCCATCTTCTTCGCCCAGCGATCATCTTCGACCCACGCATCTTCCCAGACGTGAAACTGCATGAGGTCGAAACTATCAAGGCCAGCATTCTCAAGACTGCGGCGCGCGTATTCATCAATGTACTCAGGAGGAAAACAATCGTCGAGCGTTGCGCCGCGACGACTGGGCCACTGCCGATTCCTGGGTGGAATCTTCGTGGCCGTGTAGAGTTTCTTCGCCGGATTAGCGCGGACGAGTTGTCCGAGCAATCCTTCGCTGCGGCCTTCGCCGTAAGCCCAGGCCGTATCGAAGAAGTTGCAGCCAAGGTCAACCGCGTGCTGCAAGGCCGCAAGCGATTCTTCATCGCGTGAACCGCTCCAACTCCCCATGCCCCACATGCCGTAACCGATCTCGCTGACCTTCCAATTTGTCCGCCCGAAGCGACGATATTTCATTACTCGACCCCCTCTTGTAAAATTCTCAGGATGTGTTCACACAGCAACGCGCGAAGTTCGCCAACGATCAACGGCGATGACGATGCTTCCGCCAATGATAATCTCCTGAATGCAATTAGGCCAACCGACCTGCTGGCAGCCGTTTCTCAGGAAGGCCATGATGAGCGCGCCGATCATCGAGCCAAAGATACGACCTTCGCCGCCCGATAGACTTTCAGCCGCCGATGACGACCACCGCCATGATATTGGACAGGAACATGAATTTTGTTGTAGAACCGGGAATGTTTAGAGTTATGATAGGCTCTTCTTCAGAAGAGATTCGTCTCAAGGGCGATTTCGAGATTCTTCCAGAGAGCAAATGATGGACTGTGTGATTGCGGGAGGAGTTTATGGCAGACAACTCTGATGAGAGTAAGGACCCAAAAGATATTCCACCAGACCCAAGTCGGCGACGTTTTCTCAAGGGAGTGGGCATTGTCGGTGCCGGCGCGGCCATCGCCGATAAGCTGTGGCTCAAGACTGAAGCGGAAGAAGCGCAGACTGTCAACAAGAGCCGCGCGCTCGCCGGAACGCTTGAGGTCACACTCGACATCAACAACCAGCAGCGCACCGCCAGAGTCGAGCCGCGCACGACGCTGCTCAACACCCTACGCAATAATCTGGATGCGCCGCTCACAGGCCCCAAACTCGTCTGCGATATGGGAACGTGCGGCGCGTGCACTGTGTTGATGGACGGCAAGCCTGTCTATTCCTGTCTCGTGCTGGCAGTTGACGCTATCGGCAAGAAGATCACGACGGTCGAGGGATTGGGCGCGCCGGAATCTCTCAACGCAGTGCAATCGGCCTTCGTCGAGAAGGACGCCTTGATGTGCGGCTTCTGCACGCCCGGCTTCGTCACGACTATCTCCGCTTACTTGAAGAAGAATCCAAACCCGACGCTCGCAGAGGTGCGTGAAGCCTGCAAAGGAAACTTCTGTCGCTGCGGAACATATCCGCGAGTTTTCGAGGCGGCACTGGCGGCGGCTAAGCAGTCGAAAGTCTAGCGAGTCTATCGAGTCTTGCGAGTTTGAATAATCCGACTCGCTGGACTCGATAGACTCGCTAGACTCGCTAGACTCTTTTATCACGGAGAAAAGCTATGCAACAGCAACCCGTCAAGAAGAAAAAGAAGATTCGAGTTCCGAAAGTCATCAACGGCGTCGAGACGATGGTCGAAGTTGAGGTTGACGATGATGGTGGGCCGGGATGGGGGCCGAATGATAAGCACACGCTGCTCAATCATCGCCTGACGCGCGTTGACGCTCCGCTCAAAGTTTCCGGCGCGGCGCGTTACACCTACGATGTGCGGCTGCCGGGAATGCTCTATGGCCGCGTGCTGCGTTCACCTCATGCGCACGCGCGCGTCCTTAAAGTTGATGCGAGTGCGGCGCGGCGTCTGCCCGGCGTGAGAGCTATCGTCGGTGCGACGGACGAAGAGGTCACTAAAGGAAGCAATCGTGTGACAGAAGTAACGGACAGAAAAGATCAGACCGATAAGGGTCAGACGCCGCCTGCTGATAAACGCGAACACATCGTGCGCTTCGCCGGTGAGCCGGTCGCGGCAGTTGCCGCCGACACGCCGGAGCTTGCCGAAGATGCGATTCGCGCGATTAAGGTTGAGTACGAAGTTCTGCCAAACGTCGTGCGCGCGGAGGATGCGCTCAAGGAAGGCGCGCCGCGTGTCTATCCAGACGGCAATCTGACGCCGAAAGAGAAACGCGGTGATGAAGCGAAGGTTGATGAAGCGCTGGCGAAAGCGGATGTCCGTCTCGAAGCAGAGTATCGCACGCCGATAGTTCATCATGCGTGCCTGGAAACTCATGGCAACACGGTTGACTATCGCGGCGGCGAGACGGCGACCGTGTACGCCTCGACGCAGTGGACGTTCAGCATTCCCGATGATGCGGCACACGAACTCGGCTTGTCTAAGAGCGCGGTCACATCTATCGTCGAACACATGGGCGGCGGCTTCGGATCGAAGTTCGGCATTGGAATCGAAGGCATGTTCGCGTGCCAGCTATCAAAGCAGGCCAAAGCTCCCGTCAAATTACTGCTGACACGCAAGGATGAATTTCTACTGGCAGGAAATCGTTCCGGCTCGTGGCAGAAGTTCAAGGCCGGTGCGAACAAGGACGGCACGCTCGTCGCGTTGCGCGCCCTGCAATATCAACTCGGCGGACTCGGCGACGGCTCGCAGGCAGGCCAGCCCTACATCTACAACGCCGCCAACTTCTACCGCGAGCGCATCGCCATTCACACTAACGAAGATTCGTCGCGCGCCATGCGTGCGCCGGGACATCCGCAGGCTTCCTTCGGCATCGAGTCGTTGATGGATGAGCTTGCTTATAAGCTCGGCATGGACCCAGTTGAATTTCGTAAGAAGAACTTGAAAGACCTCGCCTATCATCGCCAACTTGATCGAGGCGCAAGAGAGATTGGCTGGGAGCGACGCAACAAGATGCCCGGCGGTGGTTCCGGCCCACTAAAGCGCGGGATGGGCTGCGGCGTCGGCACGTGGGGCGGCGGCGGCAACGATCAGTGCAAGGTTGATGTCACAATCGCGCGCGATGGCTCGGTCATCGTCGCCGTCGGCACGCAGGATTTAGGAACGGGCACGCGCACCTACACGCGCGCCATCGTCGCCGAAGAGTTGGGACTGCAACTGAAAGATATTATCGAGAAGATCGGCAACTCAACACTCGGCTCGTCCAATCCTTCCGGCGGCTCGACAACAGCCGCGTCGTTAGCTCCTTCCGTCAAAGACGCTGCCGTCAAAGCGCGTCTGGCTGTGGCTGAAAAGATCGCGCCGCTACTCGGTGGGATCAAACCTGAAGAAATCAATTTTACGGACGGCAAAGTGAGTGGTGGAGGAAAATCGCTGACATGGAAACAGGCTTGCGCCGCGCTTCCGTCAGCAGGAATCGCTGCTCATGGCGCGTGGAGATCAGACCTGGCCGGACACGGCGTGCATGGCGCGTGCTTCGCGGAGGTCGAGGTTGATGTTGAGACTGGACACGTGCGTCCAATCAAGATGGTGCAGGTGCAGGACGTTGGGTTGCCGCTCAATCGGCTCGCCATCGAAAGCCAGATCAACGGCGGGATGCTTCAATCGCTTGGCATGGCGCTCTGGGAAGGCCGCGTGATGGACGCGCAGCTTGGCCTTCAACTCAATCCCGGCTTCGGCGATTACAAGTTGCCCGGCTCGCTTGAAATCCCTGAACTCGTCCCTTTGATTGACGACGAAGATAAACGTGAAGCTGTGATCGGCGTTGGCGAGGCGTCCATCATTCCTGCGCTCGGCGCTGTGGTGAACGCCGTCCATAACGCTTGCGGCGTGCGCGTCCGCGAGTTACCCATCACGCCTGACAAAATCTTAATGGGACTGATGAATGAGAGGAGGAACGCATGAAGGCTTTTGAGTGGATGAGTCCGACGACCCTGAACGAAGCTGTCGAGATGTTGAAGTCTGCGCCCGCGCCCGACGATGTGGATAATGCCGCGCGACCGATAGCTGGCGGGCAGGACATCCTGACCACGATGAAAGAGTACATCACAAGCCCAACGCGCGTCGTGAATCTCAAGAGCATACGCGGGCTTGATCGCATCGAAGGCGATGACAAGAGCGGATTGAAAATCGGCGCGCTCGTCACGCTCTCTCAACTCGAAGAGCATCCCTTAGTCCGTCGCAGTTTTCCCGGACTCGCGGAGGCGGCGCACTCCGTTGCGACACCGCAGATTCGCAATCTAGGCACAGTCGGCGGCAATCTCTGTCAACGTCCGCGCTGCTGGTACTATCGTCTTGAAGAGGTCATCTGTTTGAAGAAGGGCGGCTCGGAGTGTTACGCCGCGAAGGGCGAGAATAAGTACAACGCTATCTTTGGCGGCGGCCCGTCATACATCGTTCATCCATCTGATCTAGCGCCGATGCTCGTCGCGCTCGGTGCGAGCGTCTCCGTCATGGGCGCGGAAGGCCAGCGCTCGATTCCGCTCGACAAGTTTTTCACGCTCCCATCCGAAGGCAACATCCGCCGCGAGAATGTTCTCAGGAATGACGAGATCATTACACAAATTCAAGTGCCCGCGTCCGCGTTTGCTGCTCATTCGACCTACTTAAAATTCAAGGAGCGTGAGTCGCTGGATTTCGCGCTCGCTTCTGTTGCGGCAGCAGTTGAAGTGGGAGCGAACAAGACGATCAGGCAAGCGCGCATTGTCTTAGGTGGCGTCGCGCCAATTCCCTGGCGTGCGTCAAAAGCGGAGAACTTTCTCAACGGCAAAGCTCTGAGCAGCGAGGCGTTGGCCGAAGCCGCGAGGCTCGCGCTCGACGGCGCGAAGCCGCTCGAAAAGAATGCTTACAAAATTCCTTTGACGCAAACTCTTGTTCGTCGCGCGTTGGCGAAGGTTGTGGGCGTCACCGTTCGGAGTGAGGCATAGAGTGCGATGGCAAACGAACCTGTTAATCTGGAAAGCGTAGATGGCGAGGCTTCGCGCGAATTGAGCGGAAGCGCTGTGGTTGAAACTCCTTTTTGCGGCTCGCTCCGCTCAAAGAAATTCTTTATGATGGACGTGCTGGCGACGGAAGCCGATCAATATCTCGACAGCAGTAATCATTGCTGGTGTCGAGAGACGCAGCAAGTAATCGGCCCGGATGGTGGACGTGTTCAGCCCCATCGATGTGTGCCCGGCAGGTCTTGTTACAGTTCCGCGCTTGAGAATATCTGATTGAAAGTGCGGGCTTGGTTTTGACGGAGGTGCGAGATGAGAAAGTTCTGGTTTTTAGCGTTAGGCATTTTAGTTTCCTGCGGCCTGATTGCGTTTAGTCCGCCGACGGAGAGCGCAGGCATCCGAGGTGATTACGTCGAGGTACGCACGGCGAGCGTCTTCGCTGGCGCGTGCCATTATAACGGTGAACTAATGACGACGGGTCGTGATGCGTTGATGGCCTGGCACGTCACAAGCGGCGAATGGAATGGAGTTGATTTGACGGGCGCATCCGTTGTGGTCGTCGTCAGTGCCGAGGATAATCTCTCCAACGAGAGCGCGGCTCGTCGTTCCGAAATCATCATTGACGAGAGCGCATCTCACACGCAGGCAGCAGCCTTGCTGGATTTACTCAAGAGCAAATACGTCGCAGCACTCGGTAAAATTGTTTCGGTACGCAGTGCTCCGGTCAGCTTCAGTCACGAAGGCAAGTCCTATTCTGTCAGCGCATCCAATCTTACTTCAATCAGCGTTGAAGCGATGCCGAACGATTTATGCTGCAAGATGCCCAGCATGGTCTGGTACTCGCCGCTCGTTCCGCTTGAGAATCGCAAAGTCGGTTATACCAGGATAGCGCTTTACTCAGGAGATACCGTTAGCGATGCGTGGCAGAGGTCTGGCGAGAACAGCGCTTTCTATGGAAGGTTCTCCTTCTAGAAGCGATTAAAGAAATAGACAGGCCCGACCAGCTTTGCACAAATATTCAAGCAAGCTGCATAAACAGTGCATCACTGAATAAAATCGGCTCTTTATTCACTGAATCCTGAATATTTGTGCAAAGCTATAAGAAGGCAAACTACTCGACGCGCCAAACGACAACTATTTTTTCGACAGTATTAACATCAGCGCCTGTGGGAACCGCTTCGCCCAATCAGCCTCAAAGTGTTTGGCGTTCGGATCGCGGAGAAAGACAAAATCTTTCCCTTCCTGGTATCCCCTGGCTTTCAGCGCAGCGATCATGTCATCTACGCCCGGCTCAAGTTGTGCTTCCAATCCCACGCCACCGATGTCTATATAAAAGAAGACGTGCTTCTTTTTCTCCATGGATGCCCGGACGACTTTGACATAATCCCAGCCCATAATCTTGAAGGCGGGTGACATGCAGATGGCTTTTGAAAAAACATCCGTGTGTTCCCAGACCAGCATGAAAGAAATCATTCCGCCAGCCGATGAGCCACCAACCATCGTGTGCCTGCGGTCGGGCATTGTCCGATAGGCGGAATCAATGAACGGCTTCAACTTGTTCACGATGAAATTCATGTAGGCACTGCCCTTTTCGCCCGGCATATACTCCTGCGACCGATCACTCGTATTGTAAATGCCGACGACGATGACGGGCGCGATGGCTCTACTTGTAATCAACCTGTCAACGGTTTCGTCAATTCCCCAATCCACGCCGAACGAACTGGTGGCCGGGTCAATGATGTTTTGACCATCGTGCATATAGATCACTGGGTAATGCCTGGTCTTGTCTGTTTCGTAACCCGGAGGAAGCCACACGATGACATCTCGATCCTTGATCCCGTCTCCTTTCATGCCGCGATGGTACTTGACCGTGCCGGTAATCTGTCCCTGATTAACTCTTTGCCGACCGCCTTTGGTCCAGAATAGAACGGAGTCCTTAATAATCGTGTCGTGTGAAATCTTCGCCTCGAAATTTGAGAGCGGCGAGCCGTCCGCCTTTGCCCCTTCACGCTCCCATGCGCCGAGTGTGTATTTGTATTCGATGGACATCGGCGTGTTGATGGTGATTTCTTTGCTCCACGTCTGATCCCCTTGGTAGTCCATTTTTATCTGACCCGGATTCCAGTTCCCCAGTTGTTCAATTCCTCCTGTAAGATAGACAGAGCTATCGGCGGATAGATCAGGAGAGTTAAGAATGAATGTGACGTGGATGACAGACTCATTCCGGGCTTGCGTATTTATGACGCAGAAGAAAACGAGTACGACGAGAGCGGAAAATATTTTTACTTTCATTTGATTTGAACGGGTTACATGTCAGATGTAATCGGCAACAAAGCCTTAACAGAATTCAGCGCTCCGAGAATTGTTTTTCCTTTTTCTTAGTTTAGTTTCTACCGTGCTTCCGGGACAAGTACGCCGCATCGAGTAGAGAGAGGTGACGGCCTCGAGATAGAGGACTAGCGAGATGGCACAACAGAAGAGAAGAATAGCTGCGATTACTACTTCACGTGCCGATTACGGTCATCTCTACTGGCCGCTCAGAGATTTATTATCGAATCCTGATGTGGATTTGAGACTCATCGCGCTGGGTCCGCACTTGTCGCCGGAGTTTGGGCACACCGTGAATGAAATCGAACAGGATGGTTTCACTGTTGACGAAAGGATTGAATGCCTGCTTAGTTCTGATACTGATGTAGGCATGGCGAAGACTATCGGCCTGGCCGCACTGGGACTCGCCGACGTGCTCGGACGGTTGCGGCCTGATTTGCTGCTCCTCATTGCCGACCGCTACGAAATGTTGGCTCCCGCTGCGGTCGCGCTCGCGCTCAGAATACCGATGGCGCATATCGAGGGCGGCGAAATAAGCGAGGGAGCGATAGACGACGCTGTGCGTAATGCGCTGACGAAGCTCAGCCATTTGCATTTCACGACAACTGAAACAGCGCGGCGGCGAGTGCTGGCGATGGGCGAAGAGAGTTGGCGTGTGCATCGCGTGGGCGCGCCGTCGCTCGATCATCTGCGTCGTCAAACTCTGCTGAACCGCGCGCAAGTAGAAGCAGAGTTAAGTCTCAACCTAAACCAGCCGACCATCATGGTCGCTTACCATCCGGTCACGCTTGAGCGGGACACGACCGTTGAAGCGGGCGCGGTTTTCGCCGCACTCGAACAACTACCGCAGCAGATTATCTTTAGTTTTCCTAATGCTGATGCGGGCAGTCGCGCTTTGATCCGCCGCGCGGAGGAATTCTGTCAGGAGCGTATGAACGCACGCCTCTTTATCAATCTGGGGTCTTTGAAATATTGGAGTTTGCTCAAAGAGATTGATCTGTTGATCGGCAACTCCAGTAGCGGCATCATGGAAACGGCCTCGCTGAAAAAGCCGACGGTCAACATCGGGATGCGGCAGCAGGGCCGCGAGCGTGCTCGCAATGTCCTGGACGCAGCGCCTGAGACAAATTCGATTCTGGAAGGCATCCGGCAAGCACTAGACCCCAATTTTCTCCGGTCATTGGAAGGACTGACTAATCCTTACGGCGACGGCCATGCCTCGGAAAGAATCGTCGAGGTTTTAACCACCGTTGCGCTGGATGAAAAGCTACTCATCAAACGGGCTGTACCATTAAACGATAGCCGGCCACGCGGAGCCGCTTAAAGCCTCTCATGGAAATTTCTCTTTCAGCACCGGACACAGAGCACTCTGAGATTGAAGAGCATCAGACTCGCGCGGGCGGTATGAGCAAAGTCAAAAACAGTGAAACCGAGCCGAATGAAGAGGCGGCTCAGATGGAAACATCCTATGACAGGCTGGCTCCGTATTTCCGATCCTACTCTCAAACACGTGCAGCCTATCTCAGCGCCGTTGATCGAATCATACTTCAGCGCATCTCGCCACATGCGAGATCGCTGCTTGATGTCGGCTCAGGCGACGGCGTTCGCGCTACACGATTGGCGTCGGCACACACGCTCTCGCGTCTGGTGCTTTCTGATCCGAGTGAAGAGATGGCGACACGTTGTCGTCGCCAACCGGCGACAGATGTGTGGCCTGTCGCGGCAGAGGATTTGCCGGACACAATGGAGCGATTCGACATCATCACTTGTCTGTGGAACGTGCTGGGGCTGATCGCCAACTCTGCAAAGCGCGTGCAGGCTCTACAAAAAATGCGCTCTTTGCTATCAAGGCAAGGTCAGATTTTTCTGGACGTGAATAATCGTTACAATGCGCGAGCTTATGGATGGCTGCCGACCTTCGGGCGCGCGCTGGATGGCCTGTTCCACCCGTCTGAGACAAGCGGGGATGTCTCATTTAGCTGGCAGATAGGCGAAAGGTTAATACATTCGCGCGGGCACGTCTTCAGACCCGGTGAGATGAGAGGTCTGATAGAGAGCGCCGGATTGAAAGTTAATCAACGCTACATTGTTGATTATCAAACAGGAGCGCAACGACGGTTCGTCTTTGAAGGCCAGTTGTTTTATGAACTCGTCAAGAAGTAAGAAGAGTCAGTAGTGGTTCAGTTTGGAATCGTTCACCGCCGAGACGCAGAGAGCGCAGAGCAGGCGCAGAGAGTGGATGCTTTTCTCGGCGTCATCTCCGCGTCCTCTGCGCCTCTGCGGTGAGTCAGTCTCG
>JAVHWW010000118.1:0-2774 GCA_032159235.1 Acidobacteriota bacterium | reverse complement strand
GCGGTTCAGCTCGTGTCCTGCCCGGAGGCCGCCGCCGCTCTGCCATCCACCAGGCCGGGCGAGCGGTATCCCCGCGGTGCCGTCAAGTGGTGTCGCCGAGGACGAGCCGTGTGGTTAGTGTGCAAGTCCCCCCTCGGACACAGACACTACGCACACGGATGATGTTGGTCGGGTTTCGGCCAGTACGGTGCGTTCCGCGTGGTCGTAGGTGAGGCGGACGCCGAGCTCGCGGTAGACCTCTGCTTTGTCTGCCGGGTCGGCGTGGCGTAAGACGTTCAGCAAGCCACCGGGGACTGATGCCCCTATGGATGTCAAGCCGCTGAGGGCTGCGGGTCGGGTGGTGGTGTGAGGATTTGGTAGATTTCGCGGGCGATGTATCGCTTGAGGCAGCGGATGGCTTCGCGGCGGGTCTTGCCTTCGGTGATGCGGCGGGCGAGGTAGTCGCGGGTACGGGCGTCCCAGCGCAGGCGGGACAGGGCGATGCGGTAGAGCGCGGCGTTGGCTTGGCGGTCACCCCCGCGGTTGATTCCCTAGGCCGGTGTGGGTGTCAAGGCGGTGTGTTGGGTGGGGTTGACGGCGGGGTTTGGTGGGGTGATCGTGTTGGAGGGAAGGGTCGCCTCGTGTCCGGCTGTGTGCCGTGACTTTGCGTGCCCAGAGCACTGTTGAGGGGCCCTTCCCGCTAGTTTGTTCGACCGTCGTCGGCGGCGAACATCGGCGGGGACGGTGAACTGCTCGGCGATGAGCTCGCGGGCCCGCTGAGGGCTGATGGGTCGGCCTTGAAGATCACGAATGATGTAGGGTTCTGCTTTGGACAGTGTCAGCCAGGCGCGTTCGGCGAGTCGTGCGGCGACCACGCACAGGGCTTTGAGATGCGGTGCGCCTTGTTGGGTCATCTGCGCGTAGTAGATCGCTGCCAGTTGCGGATCGAGTTGGCGGGCGGTGTTGGCGGATTGGATGAGCTGGCTGCGTAGGGCGCTGTTACCGGCTTTGCTCATCGGTTGGCTTTTGCGGTCGGTGTTGCCGGTTTCGCTGGCCTTGGGTGCGAGCCCGGTGAAGGACTTAAACGCCGCGGCGTTACGGAATCGACCGGGTCGTCCCATCGCGGCCAGCAGCTGGGTGGCTCCTACCGGACCCAGGCCGGGCAGGCTGGTGGCCAATCCGTCCGGATCGACGCGGGTCAGCGCGTCGTCGCGGGTTGCTTCGTGGCGGGCGCGTTCGGTCTCGGCCAGGCGCAATAGTCGGATCTCGGTGGTGATCTCCTCAGCGAGGTCGGACAACGCGATAGCGGGGTCGTCGCCCCATAGTTGGAGTGCCTGCTCAGCGGCGGTGCGCAGGACTCGTACTTTGTCATCACCGAGTTTGCCGCGGCTTTCGGTGCGCACCAGTCGCAGCAGTCGTGCTCGCCCGGCCCCCAGCAAAGCTCGAGGGTCGGCATACCGTTCCAGCACGGCCAGATCTGTGCGGTTGAGCCCATCACCGAGCGCTTGTCCGATCGTGGGGATCAGCGTCTGGGCCAACGCGCGAATGCGCACCTTGCGTTGCCCGATCTCGCGCGTCAGACGGGCGACGGTACGCACCCGTCGGTCTAACGACGCCCGGTCGGTCCCGCTCAATTCCACTGGATGCAATCCGGCAGGGGCCACCATCGGCAGCCGCGCCAACGTCTCGGCATCGATACCGTTGCTTTTGGCGTGACGAGACAAAAACCGACGCAGATCCGCTGCTTTCGCCGAGGACACCCGCAACACTGTGTGACCCCCTCGACCGAAATACACCGCGATGGGCAACCACATCGGCCCAGTAGGTTCGATGACCACGGTCAAGTGCGTCTGCTCCGGCGCGCCCCGCAGCGCTGCCTGTTCCAGCTCGGCGAGGCTTTCCACCGTCGAGACGACTCGCCGGCGCAACAGGACCTGGCCTGTCACGTCCAGCACAACCGCTGAATGCGCGCTGGTCACCCCCAGATCCAGACCTATCACCCGGTTGCTCCCGATGTTGTTCACGTCGCTCCGTTTCTCCTCGGTTCCACGTGTTGTCCCGGTGCTGTCGCGTCATCAACGACAGCTCTCCACAGCCCCAGGTGCAGTGCATCCGCTGCTCGCGGCTCCCACTCATGTGCTGCAGTCGGGCCCGGCCGCGCAGGCCAGCCCACTTCCCTTAGACGGGTGCCGTGGCAGGTGTCGGAGAAGGCAATCAACCGCACGAGGCGACCCCCGCAGGGACCCTCAGAGCCGGACCTGTGGCGCCTTCCCGAACCAGCCGGGCCCACACATGCAACCCGGAACCCCGGAAGAGATCAACAACCGGGGACTCCCTACATGAGCCGGTGGCGGGTGGTTTTGCCCGAGGATGCCTGCTGGGGACTGACGCCGCACAGCGCGGCGAAGGAGGCCTCGCTGCACAGCCGGTCGGGGTTGTCGCCCGCGGCGATGAGCAGGGCTGCGGCGGTGTCGGGGCCGACGCCGCGGTGGGTCAGCAACACGGGGGTGTGGCTAGTGATCGTGTCGGTGAGCCGTTGTTCCAGGTCGTGGACCTCCTCGCTCAGCGCCAGGATGCGCCGGGCCAGCAACCGGAGGGTGTAGATCGCCGCGTCGGTGACATCCATCGCCGCATCGGTGGCATCCTGAGGTGTGGTGGTCTCTAGTTGCGCGCAATGCCGGATAAGCATGGTGGTGCTCAGGCCTGAGAGCGCCTCGCGTAGGGCCGGGTCGGCCGCGACGAGTACGGCTTTGAGTTGGTTAATGGTCTGGGTACGGGCTTTGACGGCGGAGGCC
>JAVHWW010000109.1:0-9812 GCA_032159235.1 Acidobacteriota bacterium | reverse complement strand
GCATGGGCGCAGTTGAGAATGAACGTGCAGGCGAAAGTCGGCGTGGTCAAAAGCACGAAGTATGGTCAGCACGAGACGACTACGGAGCGCGAAGCGACGACTCGCGGTTTAGGTTTAGACCAGAGCGCGCCCGAACCATCTGTCATCCGCTTGAACGCGACGGCCAACGCGCCGATTCTCGTGACAGCAGTTGATTTGATTCACAAGTAGAGCGGGAATCAGAATCCAGGAGTCAGAAGGAAAATAGCTTTACATGAGTCAGCCCGTGAAACGGGCGGAATAACAGTAGCCCACAGCGTAAGCTGTGGGAACAACGCAGCACATGATTGTCAGCCCTCGTGAGAGGGCGACATAAAACGTGTAGGTATTCAATCTCAGATTCAATTTATGCCGCCCACTAACGTGGGCTACGGTTGAATTGTTTGTCTCTCCTTCCCACGACTCACGTCGTGGGCTACTGATATGTCGCCTGCTCACGCAGGCTCAGTAAGAGTTGCAAAGTAAGTCTGACTTTTCCGACTCTGAACTCTGACTTTCGCTTGTATCGGAGAATACTATGAAACTCAAATCGAAATCCCTGATGTACGTTCTCTCACTCGCTCTCATTTCAACAATCATTCCCGGCAATTCATTCATCAGCGCGCGGAGCGTGGATTCGACGCCGAGCATCAATGCGGAGCCTGCGCAGCAATCATCTCAAGCATCCGCAGCGCTCAAACAAGGCCGTCTTCTGTTGAAGCGCGGCCAGTCGGATCAGGCGCTCGTGAGCCTGCAAAATGCGCTCAACCTTTTCAAAGCGGCGAACGACAGCAAAGGCGTCGCGGCGGCCAACGATGCGCTCGGCGATCTTTATGTCAGGCAGGGACAGTACAGCGTGGCGATCAATTATTACAGGAGCGCGCACGATGCCTACAACGAAGCGGCGAGCAAGCAGGGCGCATTGGAGACGACCTTCGGGATGCCCGACAACGAATACAATGCCAACCTGATGCTCGCCAAAATCGGTGACACTAATTACCGCATGGGCAAAGTCTCTGAAGCGACCACCGCTTACGAGGAGATGAAAGTCGAAAAGCCTGACCCGTCGAAGCTGACAGGTAACGTAAGTGCAAGTGGTGTGAAAAAGAGCGGCGGCGGATTGTTCGGCGGAGGCGGCGGCATCCTGGGCAAGATTCCGGGCGCAGGCAGCGCGGCGAGCACTGCCGATTCGGCGGCGGGCACCGCGGCGGGCGTCGCCGGAACAATCAAGGGAGCCATCGCACTTTATCGTCAAACCATCATCTACTCCGCTTACTCGCTCGGACTTGGGCGCATAGACTACTTCAACAACAACCTCGATAGCTCGAAGAAACATTTTGAAGATGCACTCTCGACTGCCAGTCTTGCTCTCATCGGCAAGTTCGGCCAGTCGCGTCGCGTTCGCGCCGCCGCGCGCACGAGTCTCGGCGACATCGCGCTGCAACAGAATCGCCCGAAGGATGCCGTCACCTATTACAGTGCTGCCGTCAAGGGTGCGCGTGATGACAAGCGGCTTGATCTGATGTGGCCTGCGCAACGCGGACTCGGCAAGGCGCGCTGGCTACAGGCCACGCAGGAGAAAGACGCGAAGAAAGCGCAGAAGGGAAGAGAAGACGCCGTCGCTTCTTATCGTGAGGCTCTGCAAACTATCGAGACGATCCGCGCCGGAAGCCTGCGTGCTGACGAATCGCGCACGACTTTTCTGGCGACGACGAAAGATGTTTACGATGAGACTTCGAGCGCCCTCGCTGAGATGGCGCTCCTGAGCGCGCCTGCGGCAGGCGATGCGCTTAATGGGCAGGCACTCACTTATGCCGCCGAAGCCTTCAAGGTCGTTGAGCAGGGGCGCTCGCGTTCCTTGCTCGACATGCTCGGCGAAGCCGGAGCGAATATCACCGAAGGCGTGCCCGCAGAACTGCTCAAACGCAAGCAGGACAATCTCGACCGCCAACAGGAGATTGCACAGCAACTCACGGGTGTCACGGCTACTGAAGGCGAAGAGAAACCGAGCACCGACAAACTCGAAGCGGAGCTTGAAACGCTTTCAACTGATTACGACGCAATCGAGAATCAGATTCGCGCCGCCAGTCCGAAGTATTCCTCGCTCACCGCGCCGCAGCCTTTGACGCTCGCCGAAGTTCAACAGAAAGTTCTCGACGACAAGACGGCACTGCTCGAATACAGTCTCGGCAATGATCGTTCGTATCTGTGGGCTGTGACGCAGACCGGCGTTGCTCTTTATAAACTTCCCGCACGCTCATCTGTGGATCAGCAAGCCTTAGACCTGCGCGCGCAACTCATTCCACCGAAACTGCGCCGCCGCATCGTTGGCATTGACGTTGCCGAAGCTCAACGCGGACTCGGCCTGACGAGCGACCCGACAGCGGCTGGCCCTGCGACGGCCTTTGCTACCACTTCCAATGCTCTTTACAAAACGGCGGTCGAGCCTGCCGCGAAGATCGTCGGCGATAAGCGCCTGCTCATCGTCGCGGACGGCGCGCTCAATTACATTCCCTTCGAGGCGCTCGTCACATCTGAAGGCGGCGCTGACTACGCGAGCCTGCATTATCTGGTCAAGACCAACGAGATCGTTTACGCGCCATCGGCTTCCGTCGTCGCGGTCATCCGACAGCAGACGACGAAGCCTACGGGAAAAAATATCTTGCTCGTTGCCGATCCGGTCTTCATGGCGAGTGACTCGCGCGCGAAAGGCGTCCCAGCCGGAGCGCAAAGCTCTGCTACGACACGTGGACTCGGTCTCTCAAGCGCAGTGGCGGACGTAACAGGCGCTCCCACAACCGGAGCGACTGCCGCCAACGGTTTCCAACTTCTACGACTCAACGGCACGCGCGTCGAAGCCGACCAGATTGCCAGGCTGACGCGCGCCACCGGCGGGCAAGCTGACGAGTGGCTCGACCTCGACGCGAGCGAAGCGAACCTGACGACGCGCGACATCAAGAAGTATCGCGTCATCCACATCGCCACGCACGGGTTGCTCAACGCCGAGCGTCCGCAGTTCACAGGCATCGTCCTCTCGCTCGTCGGCAACAAGAGCGGCGATGGCTTCCTCAGAACTGATGAAGTCTTCAATCTCAATGTGAATGGGTCGCTCGTGATGCTTTCGGCCTGCGAGACGGGCTTGGGAAAAGAGAAGCGCGGCGAGGGCGTGATTGGCCTGACGCGCGCCTTCATGTACGCGGGCGCGCCAACCGTCGGCGTCAGTCTCTGGTCAGTCGCTGACAAGTCCACTGCCGATCTGATGACGGACTTCTACAAACGCCTGCTCGCCACACCCGACGCTTCGCCGTCCGCTTCAATGCGTGCCGCACAGGTTGCAATGATTGACGGCAAGAAATACAGCACGCCATTCTACTGGGCACCGTTCGTCCTCATCGGCGAGTGGCGTTGAAGAAGGGACGCGGAGACGCGGCGAAAAGAAAAGCGAGACTGCATCAGTAATCCTTCTTTTCGCCGCGTCTCCGCGTCGCCCATTCACCGCGTCTCGTCTTCGGTTTGTCCTTAATCCGCACAATGAGCTAATATCAAGCCTGTCCCTTGGCTCAATTCTATCTTTTCTACAGGTCGCTTTCATGGGAAATCAGTTCACTCAAATCACAGACACCGCAACCTTGGATCAACTCATCGCGCGCTCGAATGATGCGCCCGTCATTCTGTTCAAGCATAGCTCGACGTGCCCGATCAGCAGCGCTGCTTACCAGCAGATGTCGCAGGTCGAGACGGACGTTTCGCTCGTCGTCGTGCAGCGTGCGCGCGACGTGTCGAACGAGATCGAGGCACGCACAGGCATTCAACATGAATCGCCGCAGGCAATCGTTTTGAGAAACGGCCAGGCCGTCTGGAACGCTTCCCATTACGATATTACGGCGGGCGCGGTCGAACAGGCCGTGCGTGAGCATGAGTAAGAGAAATCTTGTTTTCTTAATCGGCTGATTGCTGAAAGCTGACTGCTGAGAGCTGATTGATGAATGATGTGATGGAAAGGCGCGGGCCGAGCGTTGAGCCGCGCGAGATCATGCAGGATGGAGACACGCGGCTGCGAATCAGTTGGGCTGATGGACGCGAGTGTCTCTACAGAGCGCCAGACTTGCGCCGCGCCTGTCCCTGCGCACAGTGCGTCAACGAATGGACGGGGCAGAGAGTTTTGCAGCCGGAAGCTATATCGGAGGAGCTTCTGATTCAAGATATTTCGATAGTCGGTCGCTACGCCCTCAATTTTCGCTGGAGCGACGGACACGAAACAGGCATCTACAGCTTTCGCTACCTGCGCGAGTTATGTGAGGGAGAGCAGAATTCAGAATCCAGAATCCAGGAGTCAGAATAATAAGGCGGAAGCCGCATCAACAGATTTCGTTTTTCTTTTATTCTGGATTCTGGATTCTGAATTCTGAATTCTGTTTTTATGAAGACTATTCTGGTCATAGAGGATGACGAGGTGGCGCGGGCGCTTGTGCGAATGACGCTTGAGCGACGTGGCTATCGAGTCATCGCGGCTGAAGACGGCATCCAGGGATATGAAGCAGCCGTCAGAGAGCGACCCGATCTGATTATCACAGACATTAAGATGCCTGCGGCTGACGGCGTGCATCTTGTCCGGCGCGTGCGCGACACAACGGAACTTGCCGCGACGCCGATTCTCGTCACGACAGGTTTCGGGAGCGGCAGCGCGACCTTTGCGCTGGCACAAGGCGCGACCGCTTACGAACCGAAGCCCATCAACCCGGAAAACTTTATGGCGACCGTCAAGAGATTGCTGGATCAGGGTGAGGGATGAACACGACGGAGTTGATCGGCTGGTGTAGCTCTTCGATCTTAGTGCTGACCATCGCCAAACAGGTTTACAAGCAGTGGCGTGAGGGAACGAGCGAGGGAGTTTCAAAATGGCTGTTCATCGGTCAAATGTCTGCGTCGCTCGGCTTCACGATCTACAGTTGGCTGGTCAGCAACTGGGTGTTCGTGGTCACGAACTCAGCCATGCTGCTCGGCGGAATGGTTGGCTTCTTCATCGTCTTGCAGCACAGAAAGCGCGAGCGGCAAACTAAAACGCAACGCGCCTGAGACGCTCTTGTGTTATTGAATGCCAGCCTCTATGCTTCATTCTGGATTCTGACTCCTGACTTCTATTTTGCCTTATGAACGAAAGAGATTTTTTCAACGAAAAACAGGAAACCAAGCGGGCGAGTTTTAGCTGCCCGAATTGCCGCGAGCGCGCCGACTACGATGTGCGCTGGCTGACGAGAACGAAGAAGAGCGCTTTGCCGCGTGGGGCGAATGAGCAGGATCGCGCCCGCTTTGCGAAATCGCGCGACTACATGGTGCGGATTGACGACCATCTAGCCTGCAAAAATGTGCGTTGCCGCAAACGCTTCGAGATTCCCAATTCCCAATCGGTCGTCTTCATTTGAATTCAATGGAAGCAACCATTGGGTCGAGAAGTGATGGCCATCGAATTTGTGCCGGGAGATTGGAGCGCCAATCACTGACAGCTTGCGTTGTTCGATGCGTGGGCTGTCTAAAAAATGATACGTGTCAGGGTTAGAATGTACGCAATAAGGCCACCGGAGATTGACTGCTGAAGACTAACAACGTCCTGCCCATTACATGCCCCTCAAATAAAAACTTCCAACCAAGTCGCATCCGCCAGCGTCTAAAGAGGCGTATATCCACTACCGGACAGCTTGATCTCCAGGAACAACATTTGTTGTGGCCTCAGGTTTGCAAGAAAGCTGGCGCGGCGGCGTTCAAGTGAACAAAAGTTGAACTCTCTGGAAGGAAATTCGTTAAAGAGAAGGCCTAAGCAATCATTTAGACAGAAAGTACAGAGCATTATGACTAAGAAAACCCCGATCAAAATCATCAAGCGCGACGAGCGCAATCGTCAGGAAAACAGTTCTGAGCAGCCCAAAGCTGCCAGAAAATCGGCACAGGAATCGGCGCGCGACATGGTCAGCACCGTCACCAACTGGGTCAACGAGTTTCAGCAGAAACGCCGCACGGAGACTTCGCGCGCGATGCAGACGCTTTTCCCGGAGCCGCACCAGCCGAACGAGGCTTAACATTTTCATCCCAGCAGGAGCGGAATGCTTGCACCATTTCGCACCGACATTCACCAAAACGAGCAGGGGCGGGCACAGAGCTAAAGGGCGATCCTTCAAGGGTCGCCCTTTTGGTTTCAGTGAAGGTTGACACGAGCGCGAGAGCAACCTAGCATCAAATTATCTCAAGACTGGGAAGAGATTGAACGTCGTGAAGAAGACAGGACACAAGCGCAGCAAAAAGAGCGTCGAGCGCCCGATCTTTGATGCGATCCGCAAGCCGCTTGCGCCGCCGGGCCAGACGTTCAGCCGCGCCAAGCCTGAAGAGCGCGCACACCCTGCCCAGCGTAAGGTCAAGCACAAGCAGCGTCCCGAAATAGGAGAGGAAGATTAATCCTTGGACGCCGCTCGGACGAGCGCGATTAAACGGCGCGAATGAAAGGACGCGCACGACGAAGTTAGCCATGGACGACACCGCCTACGCATTCATCGCCAAAGCCAGGACACTGCTCAAAGAGGATTTTTTGCCGAAACTCGAACGCTGTCTTGAGAGACTGAGCGACGAAGAGGTTTGGCAACGCGCAAACGAGGAATCGAACAGCATCGGAAACTTGCTCCTGCACCTGGCTGGCAACGTCCGACAGTGGATTGTTTGCGGCGTCGGAGGTGCGTTTGACGAGCGCGTGCGCCAGCAAGAGTTTGACGAGCGTTCTTTGATTCCAAAGACTGAGTTGCTGGCGAAGCTCAAGCAGACGCTCGCAGAGGTTGATGTGACGCTTGCCGAATTTGATCCCACAGGAATTTTAGAGCTACGCCGCATTCAGGGCTACGAGGTGTCGGTTCTCGATGCCGTCTTTCATGTCGTTGAACATTTCTCTATGCACACAGGCCAGATTATTCTTCTCACCAAGCTGCTCAAAGGCGTTGACTTGAAGTTCTACGACTTATAACCGAAAAGTCTGGAGTCTGGAGTCTCAGAGTCAGGAGTCAATTCGTCAAAGACAGCTTTTGACTCCCGACTCCAAACTCTGAGACTCCAGACTGATAATTTTAACTTTTCAATCCTGCACGTTCATGCTTAATATAGTCGGTGACTTAATCATATTATTGTGGCTGCCGGTTCGACCGTGAGGTTGAAGATTCTTGAGTGCTTGCGCGAGAGTCGGTCAAGGTATCGGTCAAGGTAGCCGCAAGAGAACCCTTGTCGGAGGAGGTTTGGATTGTATGACCTATGTTGTCGCGGAGCCTTGTGTGAAGTGTCGCTACACGGACTGCGCTCTGGTGTGTCCGGTGGATGCTTTTCATCTGGACGACGATATGTTGGTGATTAACCCTGAGACGTGTATTGACTGCGATGCGTGCGTGCCTGAATGCCCCGTCGAAGCAATTTTCGCCGAAGATAAAGTGCCGGAAGAGTGGGCGCACTTCACGCCGATGAATGCAGAGAAAGCGTTGAGCGGATTGCCGACCATCAGCGTCAAGCTCGACCCGCTTTGCTAAAACGATCAACTGACCATCGCGCGCTCTTCAGCTTTCTACACATTTATTCGAGCGCGAAGATAAAAAGGCCGCTTCCTCTCTGGCAAGCGGCCTTAATCTTTTCATTCGCCAACCGCTTTACCATTCATAAACGCGCCCGGCTTCCATCACTTCGAGTTGAGGGATGCCGAGCGAGTCGAGTTCGTTGATGACGGTCTCGCGGTACGCGGGCTTGAGATGGACTGTCAGAATGTCTAATCCATCGTGTTTGAGCTTGCGTAACTCTCGATGCAAAGATTCGGGCGTGAAGTGGCGCGAATCTTCGGCCAGCTTGGAGAGCGCGTTAGGGAAGGACGCTTCGATCAGGAGTGCGTCCAGGTGTGGCGTGCCATTAACGAGCTTCCAGAAATCTTCGGTCTCCGCCGTGTCGGAGCTAAACGCGACAGTCGCCTGACCGTCTGTGATTATCATGCCGACGGTCGGGACGATGTGGTTGACGTTGACGGCGATGACTTTCAGATGCGCGACCTGAAATTCAACGCCCGTTTCAAAAGGCACATACTCCATGACCGGGCCGCGCTCATTGCGTAATTCGGAGAAGCGCGGATACACCGTCCAGTTGAAGACATCGCGTTCGAGTAGATCAATCACCTCCTGAGTGGCATGAATGCGAATCGGAGTTTCCAGAAAACCGAAGAGGTCGTCAATGTAGATCGGCAGAGTGGCGATGTGATCCAGATGCGGGTGCGTGACAATGATGTCGCGCACGGTATTGCGTTGGGAGTCGGTGATGGCGAGGGCGATGCTCCCGGCGTCGAACGCCACGCAGTCGTCAATCAGGTAGCAGGTCAGCCGCTGCTCCTGTGTGGCGCGGCCCTGCTGGTCGAACGTGCTTGGTAAGAGTTGAATCTTCAATGGTCAGGTCAATGCGTTTGCTTGTGCCACACTCCGAAGAACGGCGGCAGTATAAGCCATCAGGCCGAAAGCGCGCGAGAGAAAATGAGCGCGTTTCTTGCAGATTAGAACTGTCCAAGCCGCCTGCGTAGCTCAAAGAGATGATTCACGTAGTCCATCTCGCGTTCGTAGGCCGCGCGCGGGTCGGTCAGCAACCCGCGCTGCACGCGACTCCGATGAAAGGCAAGCTCGCTGGCCGTCTGGTTGAATTTCATCCGCGTGCGCCACGCGCCGATGCCTCCCCACTTCAAAGCACGATACGACGCGCCCATGCGTCCGCGAACGTAGCAGAGCCGATGATACTCGTCGGGCGTAAACAGCCCGCGCTGGCAGTCGTACCAGAGATGCTCGCGCACGATGCGTCCTTCACGGCGCAGCGCGAAGACGATGGCGACTATCGCCCCGGCGAAGATCGGCACCATGATGAGGCCGTAAATAAAGTTGAAGCTGTCGAGACCGGAAAGCGCCGAGCGATTCCATGCGAAATGGAGAAGCATTGCAGACAACAGTCCCACAATCGGCATCAAGAACTTAACCGCTTTGTTGCTTGATTGCCGCGCGAGACCTAATCCGATACCTGTCATACTCGTGAAAAGTGGATGGGCGAAGGGCGACATGATGCCACGCAATTTGAAAAATTCTGCCAGGTTATTTCCGCCCGCCAGCGCAGCCTTGCCGTAATACAGAAAATTCTCGGTCATGGCAAAACCAAGTCCGATCATTCCCGCGTAAACGATGCCGTCAACCACACCGTCAAACTCATCCTTCTTCCACCAGAAGAGAATGAAAAGGAGTGACCCCTTCGAGAACTCCTCAACGATTGGAGCGGAGACGGCTAACGTATAATAAAATGCGGTCACCGGATTATATGCTTGCGCTAGAGATTTGGCGATAAAGGTATTGATTGTGAATGCCATGAAGGTCGCGATGGCCGCTCCCCAGAAGAAAGCCATCGCCAGCATCCAGAGCGGTTCGGACTCGTAACGATCAATCCACAAAATGAGCAGGATGTAGATCGGAATGGGAAGCATGGCGAGCAGAATGCCGGTCGCCAGAGCGGCAGTTCCAGTTTCGTCGCTGATATTAGAGAGCGTATAGAAGCCTGCCAGCAGGGCGAGGATGATGCCGATGACAACCAGCACCCATTTGATAGCACGGCTATGGCCTCTCGTCCTGATGACGTAACCCTGTGGGGGAAACTGTGGGCCGTCGAAATTTCTCATACGTCTCTTTAACCGAAGAGGCCAATATCAATGACCTTGAAGGCAACCAGAATAACGAAAATCAGAATCAAGAGCGCGACTACGC
>JAVHWW010000107.1:0-80191 GCA_032159235.1 Acidobacteriota bacterium | reverse complement strand
CACACGCCATCTGCGTGCGCTGCGGCCAGCCAGCCAACTACTCGCAGCGCACCTTTGATTCCGAAGAGCGCGTCGCGGTCGGCGCTGGCGACCGCTACGAAGCGCGCTGTCGTCGTTGCTTCGTCCCACACGCCGACGCGCCAACTTCGTATGTCACGGAAGCTGCGGACTGAGCGGTTGGGTTGTTAATCCCTGAGCAGTATCGGAGACGGAAATGGAAGACCTTGTTGAAATTTATGTATCTCTTCCCGATGTGAAGGAAGATAAGCATACAATCTGTGAACCCGTCCAAGCCCAGCACCTGAAAGGCAATCTCTATCGAATCGTGAGCGAGAACCCAAACCCCGAAACTGAGCGGTGGGAATTCCAGACCGGAGACAAGGTGCGCTGCAAGCGTTCACGATTCTCGGATGATGGTCAGGTCTTTCTGTGGGCTTACCGCAAGATTGAAGACGAAGACTAATCGTCGGCCTGTGGCCCGCCTCTCAGATTATTAACCTTTCATCACTGCCGACTACCTACCTACCGCCAACTGCTTTCGCAGGTTACGCGCCGCGTGTTATTCTAAGCCCACGTTCCCCCTACAACAGTTCTACGAATATCGAGCGGCACGCTTGACGCGCCGCGTTACCGGAGGAGAGTTATCTCATCATGCGCCTTTTAGTCTGGAAACCATCCGCGAAAATTTTGCTGGGAGCCGTCTGTTCACTCGTGCTCGCGGGGAGCGCGTGCCAGCCTGCAACTGACAGCAACACAAACACGAGCAACAGCACTGCCAGCGTCAACACCTCGAATACGTCTAACACGTCGAACGCGAACACGGCTTCTCTGAACACAACCGGCACACCGATTGAAACGCGCGAGCCGGATCAATATAGCGCGACGGTCTCAATGAAAGCGGAGACGACCGGCAGCCAGAGTGTGACGCTGCCAGCGCTCTCGGCGGATTTCGCACGCAACGGCGCGAGCCAGCGCGTCTCCATCAAAGTCGGCAACGATCAAATCATCTATCTTGATCGCCCAGACAAGCGTTACGTCATTCTTCCGAATCGCAAGCAGTATGCAGAGTTGGACGCTCAGTCAACCGGCTTCGATGTGCCCAAGCTGATGACGCCCGCGCAAATCATCTCGCAGGTTAAGAGCGTGAGCGGTTGCGAAAACGCGGGCGAAGAGATGTATGCCGGGCGCAATGCCGTCAAGTATCGCTGCTCGGCGGCGACCAAAACGGGCACGCAGGCCGGTGACGTGAAGGACGAATCGTTCATCTACGTTGACAAAGAGACGGGGCTGCCTCTGCACTCGGAATCAAACATCAGTTCATCCGGCAACGTCGGCGGCGCGAGCGCTGTCAGGATCATCACGGAGATGAGCAACATTCAAACGAGTGTGCCCGCGAATACGTTCGACGTGCCGACGGGCTTGAGCAAGATTGACGCGAATCAGGTGCGCTCGCAGGTTGATGCGGTCTTGAAAGCCCTGCTCGTGCTCGCGCAGAACACGATGCAGAGTGGCGGCCCTGCTCCGGCTGCGACACCATCTCCGACTCAATCGCCTGCGCGATAACCGAAGAGACAAGAAGATGAGAAGATTCCTGCTGCCAATCATCTGTGGCTTCGTCGGTCTTGTGATCGGCGTCGCGCTCATGCTCTTCATTATCGGCTCGTCGAAGGCCAAGCCCTTGCCCGGCACGCTGATTAAAGCTCCAGACCCGAACGGCGATCCGCCGGGCACGGCAGTCGTCATGCTCGACGAAAAGTTTTTCGACTCGCTGCTCGGCTCGATCTTTCGTGACCTCGGCGGCCCGTCGTTTCCGCTTGAGTTGACGATGATGGAACGCAATCCAACGGATGGCTCGAATGCGCGATTGCTTCCGGCAGCCATGTCGAACGAGTGTCCTGATGTGGTTGTCCTGGCGACCGAAGGCAGCAACGTCAAGACGGGCGTGCATTTCACGGGCGGCAAGATCGTCGCGCCCCTGGCCTTCAGCGGCAGCAAGAATATTCTTGGCGCTTGCGTGCGTTTCAAAGGCTGGGCGCAGGCGAGCATCCAACTCTCTTTCGATCAGGCGAAGCAGACGGTCTATGGTCAGATCAATGTTGAAGGCGTGAATTTGGATAACGCGCCGGAGGCTCTCGGCGGGATCGCCACGCTGCTCGTGCAGCGTTCGATCAACCAGCGCCTCAACCCGCTCGAAATCCTGCGTGCGCCGCAACTCGCCATCGCGATGCCCGTGCAATCAACCAACGGCACGCTGCAAGCGAAAGTCAGGGACGTGCGCGCGGAAGTGACGGACGGCAAGCTGACCTTGCATATCACCTACGACTTCACAGGCGTGCGCGGCGGACAACCGCCGCCGAGTTGATGAAAAGTTAAATTGTTTAGTTTTATCTTTCGCTGAAAGAGCCGCCCGGAGATTGAATATCCGGGCGGCTCTTTTCTTCTCTTTCAAGTGCGAGAGTTTATTTGAAGACCAGGCCGACACTGAAGATCGCATCATTGCGAGTGCGACTATTGCTCGTGGTCAAGCCGTTGTTGTTGTTTCTTTCAAAGACCGGATTGTAGTCGCCGGAAACACGAACGCCAACATGATTAGTCATGCCGAAGTCAATGCCGCCGCCGAGTTTCAGAGCAAAATCCGTCTCGCTGTCGTTGACTGTGATGCCGCCCGTGCTCCCCGTTATGTTGGAGTGGTTGCCGCCCAGCAGCGCGTGAAGAAAAGGTGAGACCTTAACATTGCTGGTTGTGAATTTGACGTGCGGGCCGGCCATGAAATTGAAGTCGTTGAATTTGGTGTCAACGGCTGTGAAAGGCCCGGTTGAAGAGGTCGAGGAAATGTTGAATGTCCGACGACGGAAGTGGCCGTCGAAGTCGCCCTCGATGCCGATGTTCTTGTGAAAGTAGCCCGTCGCGGAGGTGTCGAAACCATAACCCGTCACGCGGTTGCCGGAGTTCTGGACGAAAACGCCAGACTGGTTGATCTGTGCGTCAATGCTATCTATCGAGAAGCCAGCGAAGAATTCAGGCTTCGGTCTATCGGTTGACTGCGCGACAGCAAGCGCGCCGCAGGCAACGATCATAATCGCTAACAACAGTAATTTACGCATAACCCTTTTCGTTCTCCTATGTCTGTTCTAAGTTTTGAGAAAGAGACCTTCTCATGTCGTTGAAAGTCTCTCCACTGCCTGTCTCTTAAGACCACAGGCAGAACCCTCTATTCAGCCACTTGTGATGGCTTTGTTGACATGAGGCGAATAAGAAGCCTGCACTGCGCCTCCGGGTTGCCTCACCTCAAGCTCTCATTAACGCCTCGCATAGCTTCCAGGTTCCAAAGAACGATTGGCAAGTTGAGTGCCAGTGAAAAAAATTGATGTCATCCGATAATTTGTTTGATTAAGTATGAAGTTGAACAAATCTCTGCATGAAATATCCGACAATTGGAGTTGTCACCTGTAAAATTTATGTTCGAGATTGAATTTAAGAACGAAAGGTAAGAACAGGCAGGTGTGGAGAGCGCGTGGCAGTGTGACAGTTTTTTAACTGACACATTCCGATTTCATTTGCATGTCGCGCCAGGTGAGCTTACATCACGTGTCAGATAATTTCTCGCGCTTGGTAGCGTGCGGGTTTGATGAACGCTCGCCGCGCTTGCGTGTGGATGTGCGAGGCCGAGGTAGTTGCCCTGTTTGATCCAGCGCGCGAATCGGTTGCAAGTCCGACGCCTCGCCCTCGGGGTCGTCTAAGCGCGTTTCAATATCCTCTGCGTCAATGATTCCGGCGATTGTTTTGGCAGAGATACGCGGGCCGGTCGCATCGTCGCGCGACTCCTGCGTCTCGGTGCCGCTCGCATCTTGTCCGCCTTCTGCCAGAGCGCGCTGGCGCGTGAAATGGTCAACGATCTCTTCCGCCGTTTTGCGTCCGACGAAAGGCGAGAGTTCAGCGACGCTGGCATTAGCGACGCGCTGAATCGAGCCAAGATTTCTCAAGAGACGAGTCTTGCGCTTCTCGCCCACGCCGGGAATCGCCGTCAACTCGGAAGTGAAATCTCGTAGCTCGCGCCGCTTGCGGTGATACTGCACGGCTGTGCGGTGCGTTTCGTCGCGGATCATCTGAATCAAACGCAGCACGGGCGAATGCGAATCTAAAAAGAGAGGCTCGTGCTCGCGCCCCTTCAACAAAAGATGCGAGACTTCGTTGTGCCTGCGCGGAGGTTTCACCACGCCGATCATCGGAATCGCTTCGAGATCAAGCTCGCGCATCGCCGCCGCAGCCGCACCCAGTTGCGCCTTGCCGCCGTCAATCATCACCAGATCGGGCAGCGTCTTGCCTTCATCGAGTTGCCTGCGATAACGACGAAAGACAACCTCGTGCATCGAAGCCGGATCATTCGCGCCTTCAACAGTTTTAATCTTGAACTTGCGATACTCCGCACGATTCATCTTGCCGTTCTCACAGACAACTAGGCCACCGACATTCTCCGCACCCTGGATGTGCGAGATGTCGAACGACTCGATGCGCGCCGGAAAGCGCGGCAATTCCAGAATCTCCTGCAACTCTTCGAGCACGCGCTCCATGTCTGGCTTTAAGACGCGGAAGCGTTGCTCGAAAGCGAGCTTCGCGTTCTTCTCGACCAACTCGACCAACTCGCGCTTCTTACCGCGTTGCGGATCGAGGATGCGAACACGCCGCCCGCGCCGCTCGGTCAAAGCCTTTTCCAACAACTCGCGGTCTTCAAAATCAACCGGCACGTGAATCTCAAGCGGCACGTAATCGGTCGAGTAATACTGCGTCAGAACGTCGCTCAAAAAAGCGGATGGGTCGAAGTTATCTTCAGACAAATCTTCCCAGAAGAACTCGCGGCGTCCGACGATCTTGCCCTCGCGCATCGTGAAGAGTTGCAGCGCAAGGCGCGCGCCCTCGCGGTAATAACCGAAGATGTCAACGTCTCTGTCCGGCGAGGTCGCCATCTTCTGCTGCTCCGCGAGTGCGAGCACAGTCTGACGCATGTCACGATACTTCGCGGCCATCTCGTAGCGCATCTCCTCTGAATGTTGCATCATGCGCGCTTCGAGTGTATCGGTAAGTTCCTTGTTCTTGCCTTCGAGCAGCAGGCGCACGTCACGCACGGCCTCCTGATATTCTGCGGGCGCGCACAAGCCTTTGACACAGGGCCCCAGACAGCGTTTGATGTGATACTCAAGACACGGACGCGGCAGTTTGCCGTCAATCTCTATATCGCACGTGCGGAGTTGAAACGTGCGGTTGATGAGATCAATCGTGCGGCGTGCGAGCGAGGCCGGCAAGAGCGGGCCGAAATAGAGCGCGCCGTCGCGCTGAATCTTGCGCGTTATCATCACGCGCGGAAACGGCTCGTTGATGGTCAGCTTCAGATGCGGATACTGCTTGTCGTCCTTCAAGAGCACGTTGTAGCGAGGCTTGTGCTGCTTGATAAGATTCGATTCGAGGACGAGCGCTTCGACTTCCGTATCCGTGACGATGAATTCCAGATCGCGGATGCGGCGCACAAGCTCGCGCGTCTTACGATCATGCCCGCGCCCCGATTGAAAGTAGGAGCGCACGCGATTGCGCAGGTTCTTCGCCTTGCCGATGTAGATAATCTTGCCCGCTTCGTCCTTGTGCAGATAGACGCCGGGCGAAGTTGGCAGGTTACGGAGTTTCTCTTCGAGCGTCACTGTCGTCATTAAAAACTTTTTGGAGACTTGTGCTGCCGGATATTGTAGCCTATCGGAACGTGGAGGAAAAATTAAGGTGCATTTTCCTTTCAGCACGCCGCGCGAAAAAGAGTTTGATGCGGTCGGCTTCGGTCTCAATGCCGTTGACCATCTGGTTGTCGTGCCCGCGTATCCGGCATTCGATACGAAGGTGCACTTGGTCGAGCACGCGCAGGCGGCTGGCGGGCAGACCGCGACGGCGATGGCTGCGCTTGCTAGATTGGGGATGCACACAGCTTACGCCGGACGCTTTGGCTCGGATGTTGAAGGACGCTTCGGTCTGGCAACGCTCAAAGATGAAGGCGTTGATTTAGAGTTTGCCGAGACGGTCGAAGGCGCGCGCAATCAGATTGCTTTCATCCTCATTGACGAGCGCAACGGCGAGCGCACGGTGATCTGGGATCGTGATGAGAGATTAGCTTACGCGCCTGCTGAAGCTCCGCTTGAGATTGCGGCGCGTGGTCGTGTTCTTCACCTTGATGCGCACGACCCGCCAGCGTGCGCGCGTCTGGCGCAAGCGGCGCGGGAAGCGGGCGCAATCGTCTCCGCAGATATAGACAATATCTACGAAGGCTTGCCGGAGCTTCTGCCGTTGATTGACATCCTTATCTCTTCCAAAGAGTTTCCGCATCGCCTGACGGGAATCATGGACGAGCGCGCATCGCTCGTCGAAACTAAAGCGCGTTACGGTTGCCGGATCGTCGGCATGACGCTCGGCACACGCGGCGCGCTCGTTTATCACGATGGAGTCTTTCTCGAATCGCCTGCGTTTGCAGTGCCCGATGGTTGCCGCGACACGACCGGCGCGGGCGATGCTTTCCACGCGGGCTTTCTCTATGGCCTCTTGCGCGGCGAAGAGATCGAAGAGAGTCTCAAACTTGCCAACGCGACGGCCTGTCTCAAATGTCGCGCACTGGGCGCGCGTACGTCTCTGCCGACGCGCTCGGAACTGAGCGAGTTTCTCAAACAGAATCCGGCGATTATTGTTTAAGTCGTCGAATCAAGAATCAGCTTTGCAAACGCTCGTCGAAGAGTTTGAGAACGCGCTGCCAGGCGTCCGCCGCCGCTTCCGCGTTATAAACTTCCGGGCGCGTGTCGTTGAAGAAAGCGTGATCGGCATCGTAGCTGACGACCTCGACGGGCAGATTGTATTTATGCGCGGCCTCTTTGAGTTCGTTGACTTTTTCGGGATTGATCCACTGATCGCGCGCTCCGGCGATAAAGAGCGTCGGGACTTTCAATTTCGCTAATGTCTGCTCATCCGGGATGTCGCCGTAGAAGGGAGCGGCTGCGCCGAGCATGTCAATCTCGCAGGCGGCGCGCAGAGCGAACGTGCCGCCCATGCAGTAGCCGGTGATACCTATCTTCTCTGTCTTGTATCTCTGTCGCACTTCATCAATAGTGAGCTTGATGGTGTCCATGCCATCTTCAATCGCCAGCGCGTGCATCAGCTTCGACGCTTCCTCCGTATTGCCTGCGATCTTGCCGCGAAAGAGGTCTGGCGCGATGCAGGTGTAGCCCGCGCGCGCGTAGCGGCTAATGAGATCGCGGATGTGGTCGTTGATGCCCCACCACTCCTGGATCAGGATGACGGCGGCCTCTCTTTTGTCCGCGTCTTCGGGCAGCGCAACGTGGGCGGTTGTTGCGCCGTTCTGCGTTTCGAGATTGAAAGTTTCCGTCTTCATGTCAGGCATAGTCCTTTAATGAAAAGTGTTTCAAGAAATCAGGTTGTCTTGATTGGATTCGCGCGTTCGGATTATAGGGCAAGCGTTCTGTACTTCCAACAGCCTTTCGTGGCTCAGGAAAGATGCGCGCCGCACTATCTGAATGAAATGAATCGGTGGTATAACGGCTTTGCCGCGCCATGCTAATTATCCTAAATTTGATGTACGCAATAATAATGTCGAGCCACATAGCCCCGGAGGGGCGATATATCAGTAGCCCATGACGTGAGTCATGGGAAGAAGTCGGTATTTTGAGTTACAAGCCCTGTCAGGGCGGCATATTATGTCGTCCCTTCGGGACTTTGAATCATTTGTAATGGCTGTGAACCCAGCACTGACGTGCTGGGCTACTGTTATTTCGCCCCCTGACGGGGCTTGTGAGCACAGCAAACTTTAATCTCGAATCCATGTTAATTACCTGACGGACGCGACTATCATTTTAGCCCGTCATAAATTTGCATTTACTGAAAGGGTCAACATGAAAATCTTTGCGCTCATCCTGCTCATCGTCGCGCTCAGTCTCGTCTCCCTCGCTCCAAAACCGGAGACGGCTGACATCGTCTTCAAGAACGGCAACATCTACACGATCAACGAGCGACAGCCGCACGCCGAAGGACTCGCCGTCAAAGACGGTCGCATCGTCTTCGTCGGGTCTAACGATGATGTGAAGAAGTATGAAGGCAAAGGGACGCGCGTCGTTGATCTCGCGGGGCACACCGTTGTGCCGGGCATGACGGACGCGCATTATCACTTGATGGGTGTCGGGCAGCGCGAGATGACGCTCAATCTTGAAGGCACGACGAGCCTCGAAGATTTTTTGACGAAGGTGAAGGCGCGTGTTGACAGGGCGAAGCCGGGCGAGTGGGTGACGGGTCGCGGCTGGATAGAGACTTTCTGGAAGCCGCAAGTCTTCCCGACTCGTCAGGAGCTTGATCGCATCTCGCCCAACAATCCCGTCTTCCTGCGCCGCGCGGACGGACACGGCGCGGTCGCCAACAGCGCCGCTCTGAAGATCGCAGGCATCACTCGCAACACGCCGAGTCCGTTTGGCGGTGAAATCTCTAAAGATAAATCGGGCGAGCCGAACGGTATGTTGCTCGACAACGCGCAAGCGTTCGTGACTAAAAATATTCCGCAGCCGACAGCCGCCGATACTGAACAAGCGCTCCTGCTCGGCGTCGAGCGCAGCATCAAGCTCGGCTGGTGCGAGATTCAAGACCCGGGCGGAGATTACGGCGACGTTGCCCTCTACAAGAAACTCTACGACGAGGGAAAGATCAAGCTGCGTATCTACAAAGCCGTCTATGGCCCGACGCAGGATTCACAACGCTTGCTGCATGAAGGCGCAAACGTCGGCGCTTACGATCATCGCTTCACGCTGCGAACTATCAAAGTCGTCTTTGATGGCGCGCTCGGTTCACGCGGCGCGGCACTTCTTGAGCCTTACTCGGATAAGCCGGACACCTCCGGCTTTCTACGGGAAAAGGAAGAAGAACTCTTGCCGATGTTCAAGGAAGCATTGCGTCAGGGCATACAGGTACAGACGCACGCCATCGGTGATCGTGCCAATCGCATCATCCTTGATTTATACGAGCAAGCCTTCAATGCAGTGCCGCCAAACCAGAGAAAGATTCCAAACCCGCGCTGGCGCGTCGAGCACGCGCAGATTGTCAATCCTGTTGACATCCCGCGCTTTGCCAAACTCGGCGTCATTCCCTCCATGCAACCCTCGCACGCCATCGGCGATCTGCACTTTGCTCCCGCACGCTTGGGCTTGAAACGTCTCGAAGGCGCGTATGCGTGGCAGAGTTTCATCAAGAGTGGCGTAGTCGTTCCCGGCGGCTCTGATGCGCCCGTCGAGCGCGGCGAACCGATGATCGAATTTTACGCGGCGGTGGCGCGCAAAGACATGAAAGGTTTTTCGGGCGAAGGCTGGCATCCAGAAGAGGCCGTCTCACGCGAGCAGGCTTTGAAGATGTTTACGATCTGGGCTGCCTACGCAGCGTTTGAAGAGAACATCAAAGGCTCGATTGAGCCGGGCAAGCTCGCAGACCTGACTGTGCTCTCGGCTGACATCATGAAAATTCCTGAGCCGGAAATCCTCAAGACCGAATGTTTGATGACGGTCATCGGCGGCGTAGTGGTTTACGAACGCTAACCGCAAAGAAGAGACGCGGAGAGTGGGCGACGCGGAGACGCGGCGATGGTTAGTCGGCAGGAAGCAGGAGCAGGAAGCAGGAAGAACCAAAAGCGTTTTGCTTTTACTGCCTCCCGCTTTTCGCCGCGTCTCCGCGTCGCCGTGTCCCCTCGTCACTCTTTATCCTTCCGCCTTCATCCTTGCTCTTTCAGCTTTCTTTTGCCTTCTCTAAAATTTTCCCTCATAATCCAGACGGAGCTACCGTTCCCCGTCGGCAGGAGACTCTATCAATGTGGGCAGTGATTGCCGCACTCGTTGCGAATGCTCTGATCGCGGTTCTGAAGTTTGTGGCGGCGGGCGTGACCGGCTCATCGGGTCTGATGGCGGAGGCGTTGCACTCGCTGGCGGACACGACCAATCAGGTTTTTCTGCTGCTCGGCTTGCGCTTCTACAAGCGTCCGGCGTCTAAAAAACATCCGTTCGGCTACGGCAAGGAACGCTTCTTCTGGTCGTTCATCGCTGCCGTCTTCATCTTCGGCGTCGGCGCGACCTACGCGCTCTACGAAGGCTTCACGAAGCTCAGGCATCCGCAGACGCCGGAAAATTTCCAATGGGCTTACTGGGTGCTCGGCATCTCTTTCCTGCTGGAGACGGCGTCAATCGTCGTGGCGATCACGCAGGAGATGAAGGAAGCGCGTCACGAAGGATTGACCTTCAGAGAGTACCTGCGCGAGTCGAAAGACCCGACGGCCAAGACTGTGATCTTTGAGGACACGGCGGCGTTGATCGGCATCGTCGTTGCAACCGCCGGAATCTATCTGACCGAGCATCAGATTGGGCCAGACAAAGGAGCTTACTGGGACGGGCTGGCTTCGATGACTATTGGCGTCGTGTTGGCTGTCGTCGCTTTCATGCTGGCACGCACGTCGCGCGGACTTCTGCTGGGCGAAGCCGCGACGCCGAAAGTGGTCGCCGCAATTCGCCGCGCAATCGAGAGTCATCCGAACGTCTGTGAGGTCGTCGAGCTTTTGACGATGCACCTCGCGCCGAATCAAATTCTGGTCAACGCGCACATCAATTTGCGTAATCATCTGACGACGGACGAAATTGAAGAAACCGTCAGCGAGGTTGAAGCGTCAATAAAGAAGGCAGAGCCGAAAGTTTACAATATCTTTTTAGAAGCAGCGCGAGAAAGCGTGAGCGAAGAGAGCGAACTCATTTCACAGCACGGAGACTGAGGAAAGCAGGAGTCAGAATCCAGAATTCAGAAGCCAGAAGGAAAGAGAAACCAAATCTGTAAAAGCGGTTGCTGCCTTAGTATTCTGGATTCTGGATTCTGACTCCTGGATTCTGCTTTCGAGAAATGCTTTTACTGTTGCCATACAGCGAATATTTAGGGAGGCTGCGCGATCCGCATAACATCGCGGACATCGCGCTGGTCTTTCTGATCGTGTATGCGTTGTTAAAGCTCGTGCGTGGAACGCGCGCCGCGCCGATGGCTGCGGGACTCGCGTTCATCCTGCTGCTTT
Source organism: Acidobacteriota bacterium (assembly GCA_032159235.1). Lineage (GTDB taxonomy): Bacteria > Acidobacteriota > Blastocatellia > Pyrinomonadales > Pyrinomonadaceae > QHXM01. The sequence continues at coordinate 69,072 of JAVHWW010000107.1, read as the reverse complement.
ACGGATTGGCCGTCCAGCAGGAGTTGGCGACGCTGGAATTCGTCCTGCGCGGCGGCTTGATCTACATCGGTGTCGCCATCATCGTGCTCTTTCAATCAGAAATTCGGCAGGCGCTGACCTCCTTCGGCAACAGCGTGCGAATGCCTTTCACGCGCCGTCATCGCGGACAGTTTGGCGAGGGCGTCTATGACGAAATCGTGCTCGCCGCCACTACGCTCGCTTCGACGAAGACGGGCGCGCTGATCGTCATCGAGCGCGGCGTCGGACTCAAGAACGTGACCGACGGCGGCGTCAAGCTTGAAGCCGAGTTGAGTTACGATCTGCTCGTCACGATCTTCAATCCGACCACGCCACTGCATGATGGCGCGGTCGTCGTGCGTCGCCATCGGATCGCTGCCGCCGCCTGCTTTCTGCCTCTGACGCTCAATCCGCGTCTCTCGAAAGATTTGGGAACGCGCCATCGCGCCGCTATCGGCATCACGGAAGATTCAGATGCCGTCGCCGTCGTCGTCTCCGAAGAGACCGGCCTGATCTCTTTTGTCGAAGGCGGACAGATCAAGCGCGGGCTGGACGCGACCAAGCTGCGCGCCGCCATCTTCCACGCCCTCGAAGCTCCCGCCGCCAAAGCCGCGCGCGAAAAAGAGAGCGAGGCGAGAGCTGAGAAGGAAGCTGAAACAGAAGTTATCTCGACGTGAAAAAAGCAGAATCCAGAATTCAGAATCCAGAAGCCAGAATAATAAGGCGGAAACCGCTTTTGTCTTTCTTTTCTTCTGAATTCTGAATTCTGGATTCTGAATTCTGCTTTTCCTATGTCCTTTCCCGAACTAAATGAAGTCCCAAAGAAACCTGTGCGCAGTCCGCACTGGGCGCGGCGCTGGCTGCGCGAAATCTTCGTCGAAGATTTGGGACTCAAGCTGCTGGCGCTCGTCATCTCGCTCGCGCTCTGGTACGGCGTGACGGGGCAGCGCACGCCGACCACGATTCGCGTGCCGCACGTGCCCTTGAACTTTCGCCTGCCGAATAATACGGAGATCAGCAACGATCCGCACAGCGAGGTCGAAGTCGCACTGACGGGAAACAAGAGCGCGCTCGATGCGATCAATGTGCGTGACCTGATTGTCAATGTTGATGTCAGCGATCTCAAGCCCGGCAGTGATCCCTATAACGTGCAACTGACGCCGGAGCGCGTCACGATGGGATTGCCGGACGGCGTGCGCTTCAGCGACATTCAACCAAACAATGTGCTGCTGCGCCTTGAGCCGCGAACGGAGCGCGAGCTTGAAATTGATGTGCGGCATTCCGGCAATATCCCGGCAGGCTACGAAGTTCGCAGCATCGTCGCCACGCCGGAGAAAGTGAAAGTGCGCGGGCCTGCCAGCCACATCAACCTGCTTCAGAAAGCGCCGACCGAGATGATTTCGCTCGAAGGGCGCAATGAGAGTTTCACGCTGCCGCAAGTGACGGTTGAAATCGGCGATAAGAAAGTTGATTTGATTGATACCTTTGTCAGTGTGCGGGTGGAGATTGAAGAGCAGCCCATTGTCAAGACGTTCACGAATGTTTCAGTGCAAGCGTCGCCCGGCACGCAAGCGAGTCAGAGAACAGCCACCATCACGCTCTCTGGCCCACCATCGCTGCTTAATAAATTGAGTGCGACAGATATTCAGATCGCCCTCGAAGCAAACGCGGACGGCTCAATCAAACCGCGTCTGATCGTACCGGCAAACATGGAAGGCCGCATCGAATTACGTTCATACAAATAATGCTGAGAAGTTCAAGGTTCAAAGTTCAAGGTTCAAAGTTCAAAGAGCGATTCAGCATTGAACTTTGAACTTTGAACCTTGAACTAAATTCAGAGTTTATGGCGAAACTTTTCGGGACAGATGGAATGCGCGGAGAGGCCGGACGTTTTCCGCTCGACGCGGCGACTGTGTATGTTGCGGGGCGCTCGCTGGCGCGTCAACTCAATGCGCGTGCGAGAGATTCTGGAAGACATCCGCCGCGCATCGTCACTGGACGAGATACGCGGGAATCGGGCGCGTGGATTGAAGAGGCATTCATCAATGGAGCGCGTGAAGCGGGAGCGCAGGTTGAATCTGCGGGCATCATCACGACGCCGGGCGTGGCATATCTGGCGCGCACGCTGCCTGCCGACGCGGGCGTGGTCATCAGCGCGTCGCACAATCCGTATCAGGATAACGGCATCAAGATTTTCGCTCCTTCGGGACGCAAGCTGGATGATGCGACCGAACGTCTCATCGAAGCGGACATCGAAGCCGAAAAGGGAAAGAACTTAAACAGCATTGAGCCAACCGACTCGATTGAAGCCGAAGCTGAAGCGGAGCACGCTGCCGCTCTCAGAGAAAGATACTCGAACTATCTGGCGGAAGAGGTTGCTGACAAACTCACGCTCGAAGGTTTGAGCCTGGTCGTTGATTGTGCGAACGGCGCGGCCTTCGAGATTGCGCCTGCTCTGTTTAAGCAGCTCGGCGCGCGTGTCGTCCGTCTCAACGACAAGCCAGATGGCCGCAACATCAATCTCGATTGCGGTTCGCTGCATATCGAAGGCTTGCAACACAAGGTTGAAGACGCGCGTGCCGATCTGGGCGTCGCTTTCGACGGCGATGCTGACCGCGCGCTCTTCGTTGACGCAGGCGGGCAGTTTGTTGATGGCGACGCGACGCTCTGGGTGATGGCTCAATATCTCAGCGAACGCGGGCGGTTGGACGGCGAGACAGTTGTCGCCACAGTGATGAGTAATCTTGGTTTGGAATTGGCGTTGCGCTCGAAGGGTTTGCGATTGTTGCGAACGGACGTGGGCGATAAGTATGTTCTCGAAGAGTTGCTCAGAACAAAGGCTGCGCTCGGCGGCGAGCAATCAGGCCACATCATTTTTCCGCGACTGAGCCTGGCCGGAGACGGAATGATAACGACGCTCTGCCTGCTGCGTGCGATGCGCGAAAGCGGAGCGAGGCTCGACGAGTTGACCGCAGGCTTCACGCGCTATCCACAGATACTCGTCAACGTGCGCGTGCGTGAAAAGTTGCCCTTTGATGAAGTGGAGACGATTGCTCATGCGGCTCGTGAGACAGAGGAGCAACTGGGCGAAACGGGTCGTCTGCTCCTGCGTTATTCCGGCACGGAGCCACTGGCGCGCGTCATGGTCGAAGGCGAGCGACAGGATTTAATCGAACGATACGCGAACGACCTCGCCGCCGTTATCAAAACAGCCATCGGTTAGGAAATTTCTACGCGATGGCCGGTGTAAACCTTACACTCTTCGACTGAATTTACACAGAGCTTCAAACGCCCTCGCAGCCCTTGATGAGACAAAAGCCCTGCAAAATTAAGGCTCAGGCCGATGCCAAAAAATTATGCTTGCATGGCATGGGCGTTGCGGTGTATATTGCGGGGCAAGAAGAGACGGTTGGTGGATCCTCCGTCTCAAGTGGTTGCTGGGGTGAGGACAGTGACCACAAATATGAACAGGCGCGATACACTTCCACGTTGTCGCGCCTGTTCGCTTATCTAAACATTTCGGCGGCCTTCGTTGACTTTATTCCATTTCAGTTTCGTCATCGTGATACAATCCCTTCCGGCTCGTTTGTCTCCTGTGGTTTTCGATCTCTTGCTTTGTTGATTAAAGCTGAACTTCGGCCTCGCCCGTTATGAACGTCAGCGATTATCGCCGCGATTACGCAGCCTATTGCTCCGCCGTCGAACTCGCACACTACCAGCATCGCGCGGGATTTGAACGCGAACTCAATCTTGAGCCAATCTACGACCGCTACGGCGATCTTTTCACCCGTGATGCAATTGATAATCTGGAGCACGCCTGCCGCGAAACCTCTGAGCAGAGAGAAACAGAACGCACGAGCTTGAACAAGCTCATGGCTGTTGCGCGCGCCGGTTACCTCGACGCGCGCGCCAGAGAATTAACGGACGAACTCGCGCGTTGTACCTCAGCCGCGTCTGTCACGTGGAACGATGAGAGCGTTCCCGTCAATAACATTTCCAAAATAATTTCCAACGAAGCCGTCGCCTCGCGCCGCCGCGAGTTGACCGCGCGCTGGACGGATGCGCTCCGTGATTGCGACGACCTGCGTGCCGCGCGCTTTGAGAATTTCCATGAGTCGGCGCGCACGCTCGGCTTCGACTCTTACCGCGCACTTCTCTCAGACATCACGGGCGTTGATTACGAACGCCTCGCCATTGCGACCCGGCAATTTCTCGCTCGAACCGAGTCCGCTTACGCCTCCGCACTGGCGCGCGCCGTCGCACGCGATCTGCCCGGAGTTTCATTCGACGACCTGCAATACGCCGACTACTTTTACTTCCGGCGCATGGCGCGACTTGATCCTTTCTTCCCTTCGCATGAGTTGATGGCGACGTACAGCGCAGCGATGGCGGACTTGGGCATTCACGTCGAGCGGCAGTCGAACATCCACATTGACGATGTGGATCGTCCCTTCAAAAATCCGCGCGCCGCCTGCTTTCGCATCAAACCGCCGGACGATGTGCGCCTGCTGATTGCGCCCGTCGGCGGCGCTTCCGATTACACTGTGCTCTTTCACGAAGCCGGGCACGCGCAACACTTCGCCTGGTCTTCGCGTGATTTAGTTAAGCGGTATCCAGAATTTCTCTACGCGCCAGATTATGCAACGACGGAGGGCTATGCCTTCCTCCTCAGCCATCTTTTCCTCGATGCTGAGTGGCTCGTCGGACATCTGGGCGGAATCGGTCTGACGCGCCCGCGCGCGATTGTGCGTGACCTTGCGCTTCTGGTTTGCGCGAGTGTGCGCCGTTGTTGCGGTTCGCTCGCTTACGAGATTGCGCTGCACGAGAGTTCCGACCTGCGCTCCGAACAATTATCCGCAGCTTACAGAGACGCGCTCTCACAGGCGACTGGCTTTCGGCGCGATGCTCGGCTCTATCTGACGGAAGTTGACGACGGTTTCTACTCCGCAGCTTACCTGCGCGCGTGGGCTTTTGAGGCTGCGCTACGTGAATATCTGCGGACGCGATATGGCCGTCGCTGGTGGGCTGCGCGCAAGTGCGGCGACGAATTGATTGACCTCTGGAACACCTCTTCACGCTATACTGTCGAAGAACTCGCGCGGCTCATCGGGTTCGGCGAGATCAGCTTCGAGTTGCTGGCAGACAATCTTGTGGCTGCGATGAAAGAGGACTGAACCGAAGTGCAGAGTGTCAGCGTCCGCATTCGACATCGGCTGGAACAATACGAAGTCACCATCGGCGCAGGAACGCTCTCACGGCTCGGCGACGTGGCGCGCCGCACACTCGCGCCGCACGCACGTCGCATCGCACTCATCTCCAACGAAAAAGTCTTTGAGCTTTACGGTGAGCGCGCGGCGCAGAGTTTGCGCGGCGCAAATTTTACAGTCGCGCACTGGTTAATGCGTGATGGCGAGCGCTTCAAAAATATCAAGACTCTCGAAGGCGCGCTCGCTTTCCTCTCGAACGCCGGACTGGAGAGAAGCGACGCTGTGGTTGCGCTCGGCGGCGGCGTGGTGGGCGACCTCGCGGGTTTTGCTGCTGCCGTCTATCTGCGCGGGCTGGCTTTCATTCAAGTTCCGACGACGCTGCTCGCACAGGTAGATGCTTCCGTCGGCGGCAAAGTCGCCGTCAACACACACGCGGGCAAGAATCTCATCGGCGCGTTTTATCATCCGCGCGCCGTCTTGATAGACACGGACACCCTGCGAACACTATCGCCGCGCGAACACACCGCCGGATGGTGCGAGAGCGTCAAGCAGGGCGCGGCTGGCGATCCGCACTTGTTCGACAAAACATACAGTTTCCTTCGCACACGTGCGGCAAACGAAACTGTCTCAGGCAGGCAGAGTCTCGAACGTCTCATCGCCGCGCAGGTAGCTTTCAAAGCCTCAATCGTCGCTGATGATGAGCGTGAAGATGTCGAGCGCGAGGATGCGCGCTCGCGCCGCATCCTCAACTTCGGCCACACGACCGCGCACGCGCTCGAAGCCGTCACCAATTTTCGTCGCTTTCGTCATGGCGAAGCGGTCGGCTACGGAATGCTCGTCGCGGGCGAAATCTCTCAGCGACTAGGCTTGCTCGATGGTTCGGAGTTAGAATTGCTACGCGAGGCCGTGCGCCTCTGCGGACGCCTCCCGCGCGCCGGTGATTTGAATGAAGATGAGATTCTCAGCCGCCTCGCGCACGACAAAAAGTCGGTCGGCGGCCATCTCAAATGGGTGCTGCTTGAGCGCATCGGGCGTGCGCGAATCGTTGATGGAAGGGAAGTCGGACACAAACTTTTGCGCGCCTCACTCCGCGCCGGTTTGCAGAAAATTTAGAGAACACAGAGTGAGGGTTGAAGAGTATGAAGGAATCGTTTGACTCAATTTCCAACGCCGGATATGGTGAGCGCGGCTCGGCGCGACTTAAATTTATAATTACTCTGCTCGTTGTCGCAGTGATTGCTTACATGGGCTTTCAGTATGTGCCTGTAGCTTTTCAATCCTATCGGTTCGGGAAAGCCATTGACGAAAGCACTGACATGGCATCTGCGAGCGGGAAGTCAGGTGAATGGCTGAAGGAGCAAATAAAAACCAGCGCGAAGGACTATAGTGTGCCTGACAATGTCAACATTACTGAACCCATTGTTCGTGATGGAAGGATAGAAGTCACAGTTAAATTCACACGCGCAATCAATCTTCTTCCCTTCTGGACATATAATTATAACTTCGATCATACGGCCAAAGGCAACAACTCCCTCAACGTGCATTAAAGCGCCGTCCGATACCTTGAGCTTGGCTTTGAACAGTGCTTTCGTGTTCGTAATTCAATTTGTATCTTGGCTTACACGGCAACCGTTACCAGCGCACGTGCGCTACTCATGCTCTGCAACTGCACGAGTCCGGCGGGCGCGCTTGCCAGCCACGTCGTCGGGCAGACGCCGCAGCGCGTGCACTGGTCAACAGATGGGCATGGAGCTGTTGATTTAGCGATGTGCGCGCGCTCGTGCTCCTGTTGTAAGAATTCGCGCGAGAGGCCAGCGTCAACAATCTCCCAGGGCAGATGCTCTGCATAACTGCGATTGCGGCTCGTATGGAAAGCAGGGTCAACGCCCGTTTCGCGCAACGCCGCTTGCAGGTCGCCATTCATTCGCGCCGTCGCTTCGATAACGCGCCCAATGCTTCGATCACCAGACGAGAAGAGAGCCTGTTCGTGAGCGATGCGCGCAGACATCGAGCGCACCTCCACGTTCGGAATGCGCGACAGATTCTTCGCAGCCCATTTCAGACGCCGCTTCAACTCCTTCTCATCGCAAATCGCATCCCACTGCAAAGGCGTGTTCGGCTTCGGCACAAAGCCGTTCAGCGAAGGAATGATCTTGCCCGCACGACCGAACCGCCTGCCCGCTTCGAGCATTCTGTCCTTGATACGCTCGACGAGGACGATCATCTCTTCCAAATCCTCGTCAGTCTCGGTCGGCAATCCGACCATCAGATAGAGTTTGACGGTCAGCATCCCGCGATCAAAGACCGCGCCGCAGATGTCAACGATCTCGTCGTTCGTCAGATTCTTGTTGATGACTTTGCGCAGGCGATCCGAGCCGGTCTCAGGCGCAACCGCAATCTGTTGGTCGCGCGATTCGACAAGCGCATCCAACAACTCATCCGAAATCTGATCGAGCCTGAGCGATGAAACGGAGATGCGATATTCCATCGCACGCAAGCCCTGAAGGATTTCGCTAATCTCCGGGTGATCGCAGACGGCAGTCGAAACCAGACCGATCTTGTCCGTCTTCCCGCGCCACGCACTCGCCTTCGCCAGAATGTCGCGCGCGGGCACAACACGCGGCGGCCAGTAATTAAAGCCCGCCCAGCAGAAGCGACAGCCCTGCGAACAGCCGCGCGAAATCTCTACGAGAAAACGCTCGCCCATCTCAGCCTGCGGCGCGTAGATCACGGTCGAGGGCGCGAAGACTTCCGCACCGCGCAAACTTTCCGCGACTTGCGTCTCGCCGCGACGCATTGCGCGCCTGAGACTTCCTTCCTTCGGATTCTCCGCCGACACCGCGCGCCCGACTCTCTTCGGCACACCATCCACACGTGGTCTGTAATCTTCAACCGTCCCGTCCGCGTTGTACGTCACGTCATACAGCGACGGAACATAGAAGCCACGCGCCGTGCGCGCCAGAGCCAGCAGGATTTCATCTTTCGTTTCATGCTCGAAGATCGTGTCAACGAGTTGCGGCCCAAGAATCTCGCCCTCGCCGACGCCGATCACATCCGTGAAGTCAGCAATCGGCTCAGGATTCAGGAACGATGCCGCGCCGCCCATCACGACGAGCGGGTCATGGCGGGTGCGATCTTTAGACCAGACGGGCACACCGCTCAGTCGCAGCATTCGCACCATGTTCAGGTAATCAGTCTCAAACGAAATCGAAAACGCCACGACATCAAAATTTCGGACAGGCGTCTGCGATTCCATTGAGAGCAGGCTCAGGCGCGACTTTTCATACTCGCGCATCTCTCGCTCGTCCGGCAGAAAGACACGCTCGCACGAGACTTCAGGGATACGATTGAACAGCTCGTACATCGCCTGAAATCCAAGATTCGCCATCCCGATTTGATAGACGTTCGGGTAGCACAGAGCGATGCGAAGCTGCGCGCCACGCTTTAGAATCCAGCCGTCTTCGCTGGCGAGTTTCTGTTTGTAATTTTCGATAATTCTTTGAGACATTAGACTACAAATGTGAGAGCCGACTTTCAGCGACTCTCACATTGAAAATTATAACCGACCTCGCTGTGAAGAGCGAATGCAGAATCAGCCAGGCTCGCGCCCACGTCTTAATCTCTCACAAAATACTCTGAGCCATCACGGGATTCTATCTTGAGACGCCCATCATCTGTGATAGTGGCGGTAGCGTCATCGCCTTTGCCTTCCGGGTCCTTCAGCGTGAGCGAGTCGCCAGAGGCGGTGTAAGAGCCTGACACGGACGGCCCCTCAGATGATGTTGACTTAATCGTGTAAGTCCCATCGTCCTTAATGACTATCGAGTATGATGTGTCCGAATGCGCGGCTTGGTTCCAGGTTCCGACGAAACGATTGGACGATGAGCTTTTACTCGAAGAAGATGAAGTGGAAGACGAAGTGGAAGACGAAGTGGAAGATGAGCCGTTAGCAGTTGTTTTCCCGCTGGTGTTGTCAGACTTTTTGCATCCGGCAAAGAACAGGAAAAACATCAAAGCAAGTCCTAAACTTGCGTAGGACGAGAGTTGTCTTTTCATCAATTATTTCCTCAACAGTTTGATAAATAAAGCCGCGCCGACAGTCAACATAAAAAGGCCGGCGCTATTGTTGTGTATTCTCTAAAAACGCTTTCAGTTTGCGTGAGCGTGAAGGATGGCGCAGCTTCCTGAGAGCCTTGGCCTCGATCTGCCGGATGCGCTCGCGGGTGACGGCGAAGTGCTGGCCGACCTCTTCGAGTGTGTGCTCGGAGCCGGTCGTTCCAAGCCCGAAGCGCATCTTGATGACCTTCTCTTCGCGCGGCGTGAGCGTCGCCAGAACTTCATCTGTGATCTCACGCAAGTTCGAGGCAACAACCGCATCAGCCGGATTCAAAATTGATTTGTCTTCAATGAAATCGCCCAGATGCGAGTCTTCCTCTTCGCCAATCGGCGTCTCCAGACTGATAGGCTCTTGCGCGATCTTCAGCACCTTGCGGACTTTGGAAACGGGAATCTCCATCCTCCGCCCAATCTCTTCGCTCGTCGGCTCGCGTCCCAACTCCTGCACGAGCGCGCGTGAAGTGCGAATCAGCTTGTTGATGGTCTCAATCATGTGGACAGGAATCCGAATCGTTCGCGCCTGATCCGCAATCGCTCTCGTGATGGCCTGACGAATCCACCATGTCGCGTAGGTCGAAAACTTGTAGCCGCGCCGCCATTCAAATTTATCCACAGCCTTCATCAATCCGATATTGCCTTCCTGAATCAGATCGAGAAATTGCAGGCCGCGATTCGTGTACTTCTTGGCAATCGAGACGACGAGGCGCAGGTTGGCTTCGACCAATTCGCGCTTGGCCTGTCCGGCCTGATGTTCGCCTGTGATGATTGATTGAAACGAGCGTTTGATCTCGACGGGCGCGATGTTGTAGCGTGCTTCAATCTGTTGGAATTGCTTTCTGGCGGCACTGATGCGGCGCTTGTATTCCTTCGCGTCTTCAGCCTTGACGCGACGCTTATTCAACTTTTCGGTGAAGGTATCAATCTCGCGCTCCGCCGCGCGAATCTCTTTCTGGACGGCGCGGATGGCATTGATGAGGCGTTGACGTGCGCGCTCCGTCAGATTGAGACGACCGATCTCCTGCGCGATTTCAAGACGAGTGCGCGCGACTCTGCGACTCAGTCGGAGAAGTTTCTTAGATTTCTTGCCGCGCGTTATTTTCTGCTCGGCGCGCAAGCGCTCCCATTCCTTCAAGCCGACTTTGTAGGACTTACGGATATTTTCGATGCCTTCGATAGTCCACTTGAGATACTCGTCGGCCTTGTCTTCATCGCCGGTCAGTTCGGCCTGCTCGGAGAAGGTGACGATGTTGCGGATGTGCGCCGTGTCTTCTGCAAGCTCATCGCCGATCCGCAACAGTTCTTCGACCGCGATGGGCGAGCGTGTGATGGCTTTCCGCGTCTTAATCTGCCCGCGCTCGATACGCTTGGCGATCACGACTTCACCCTCGCGCGTCAGCAAGGGCACGACGCCCATCTCACGCAGGTACAGACGCACAGGGTCGTTGGTCTTATCAAGCGTGCCTGCCGAAAGGTCTAGTTCGAGGTCTTCATCAATCGCCTCGTCTTCATCGTCAATGGCAATCGCCGCCGCCTGTTCAAGCAAGCGCTCGTCGGAATCGGCGACCGGGATGTTCGAGCCTTCGAGCTTTTGCAGCACGTCTTCAATGTCGTCAGGCGAGACAACATTATCCGGGAGTTCGCGGTTGAGATCGTCGAAGGTCAGATACTTCTTGTCACCGCCCAACTCCAGCAGACGCTGCATCACGTCGTCACGATCTTTTTCTTCCATAGTCAGCTCAAAGAGGTTAGAGGTCAGAGATTAGAGATCAGTCGAGAGAGATCGTAAAAGGCCATTGACCAGACGCCCAACCTCTTGAACCTGCTCTAGTATTGCGGCGTAGTGCTCTGTTTTAAGATACTCAAGACGTCAGGCCAACTCTAAATGGGTATCCATCTCAAGCAATGATCCTCGCGCATTGCCTAAAACTGCCTGAACTCGCCTTTCTGTCTGCGACCTTGACCTTCAGCTATATTAGCTGGAATAGAGACGGCTGCGCGTCGCATTTGACTGGTCAAGCCATAGGTTTCATCTTTCGGGAAAGATTTAGTTGCGTGATAGATTGTCACGACTAAATTCATCGCTTTTTGCCAAGCGATCAAATCCCGGTGACTCTTAATTTGACCACTTGCTTCCATCGTTCAACCTCTAACCTCTAACCTCTAATCTCTCACCTCTAGCTTCTGACATCTGCTTTTTCCGCATCGCCCATTCCCGATATTCTAAAGCTAACTTATCTCCACGTTCGGCATCACCGATTCGTTCGGCGTCGGCCAGCTCAATCCCAAGCTCATTAATTTTGCGTTCCACCATCATCAGCCGCAAAGTGTTCAGACAACTCTCCGCGCTCGCCAGCACCTCATCTTCAGCCTCGTCTTTCTCGCGCTGAGGCTCGCTCCACCACATTAACGCGACGAGTTTTTTAATCTCCTCGTCATCGTTTTCAGTCTTCGCGCTCAGGGAGTCGAAGTCAATACTCTGGCCTGCCTCATGCAACTCAATCAACGCGCGGAAAACCGGAGCGGTCGGCAACTCTTCGTAATCAGTCGCTTCGATTCGCGGCAAAATTGTGCGGCGTAACTCTTCGTCGTGAACGAGCAGTTCGAGAAGTTTGTGCTCGGCAAAGGTCGGCTGCGCAGACTGACTCTTGTTACGTGTTTGTTTAATATCTGTGGGATTAAGAACTACGCCAGCTTTCACCTTTTGCCAAAGCTCACGACGCTGATCTTCTGGAACACGCAGCGTGTTCATTGCAATGTCAAAGTATTCACGCTTCTGTATCATACTGCGAACGGCACGAATGAATGGAAGCACCTCTGCAATCGCCTCGTCTTTCTTTGGAGGATTGTTGAGGTCGCGATCTCGTACTGCCTCATTAAGCACAAATTGTATGTGGGGAAGCGCCTGACCACGCCGCTCGTGATACGCCTCGACGCCGTGCGTTCGGATGAACTCATCCGGGTCGGCACCGTCTGGCAGAACCAGAACTTTCGTCTCGAAATCTTCTGCCAGGAGCGTCTCGATAGCGCGTTTCGCCGCCTTCACACCCGCACTATCACCATCATAGTTGACGACTACCTTGCGCGCAAACCGACCCATCAATTTCGCCTGCTCCGGCGTCAAAGCTGTTCCGAGACTCGCCACCATGTTCCGCACGCCGAATTGATAAGGGATGATTAAATCGAGATAACCTTCGACTAGAATCGCAAACTTGCGCTTGCGAATTTCGTCGCGCGTCAGATTAAGGCCGAAGAGATGACGCCCTTTCGTGTAGGCTGCGGTCTCCGGCGAGTTCAAGTATTTCGGCTCGCCATCGGGCTGTAAAGTCCTGCCGCCGAAAGCAACAGCGCGTCCCTGCGCATCCATCACGGGGAAAATCAAACGTCCGCGAAAGCGATCATAAAATCCGCCCGCATCTTTTTTAACGACCAGCCCGCTCCGCTCAATCTGCGTCGCACTCGCGCCGCGTTGCTTCAAATGCGTCGAGAGCGCATCCCAATTATCAAGCGCGTAGCCCAGACGAAAAGCCCTGCGCGTCTCGTCCTGTATCTCACGACCCGCCAGATATTCGCGCGCCGCACGCGCCTCCGCATTATTCTGCTCTAACTGACCTTCCCACCATTCAAGCGCCCACGAGTTTAATTCAATGACTTCATCCGCTTCCTTGCGCCGTGCCTCAAACTTCTGATCTTCGACCAGCGCAGGCAACGGCACATTCGTCTTCTCCGCGACGATCTTCACGGCTTCCGGGAAAGAGACGCGCTCAATCTCCATCACGAAATTGAACACGCTTCCTCCCTTCTGGCAGCCGAAGCAATAGAAAATATCCTTCGCCGGGTTGACTGAAAACGACGGCGTCTTCTCCTGATGAAAAGGGCAGCACGCCATCCAGTTCGCGCCCTTCTTCTTCAAAGAGACGTAATCCTGAATAACGCGCACAATGTCCGCCTGTCGGCGCAAGTCGTCAATGAATGTTTGCGGGAAGCGCATACTTAAATTCTATTGCCTCAACTCAACAATGGTCGCGCCCGCGCCGCCCTGATCTTGTGGCGCTTGTGCGAAGCGCGCGACGTGCGGGTGATGGCGCAGGAAATCTGCGATGGCCTTGCGCAGCGCACCAGTGCCGTGACCGTGCACGATGCGGACTTGATGCAGGCTGTTCAGGAAGGCTTGATCCAGAAACTTGTCCGCTTCGTCAACAGCTTCGTCCGTCGTGCGTCCGATGACGTTGAGTTCGGCGCGGGCTGCTGCGGAAGAATCGCGTAAGTGAACTTCCGTTCCGCGCGCGGCCTGTGCGCGCAGGCGTGCTTCAATGCCGGTCTGCGATTGAGGCTCGACCGTCTCAACTAAATCAAGGTTACTGATCTGCTCTCGAAAGCGCAGCGCCTTAACGCGCACTTCGGCCTCATCGTTGTTGATCTTGTCCACGATGCCGATTGAGCCGAACGAGCGCAGGCGCACGCGGTCGCCGACTTTGATGGGGCGCGTGGCGTGTGAGATTTGAAACTCTTGTTCGACCGGAGGTGCGGGTGGCTCTGCGGCGTTCAAAACCTTTCCTTCGCGCACGACTCGCACGGGGCGTGTCGGCGGTTGCGTGTTTGGCGTAGCTGAAACTGCGCGTGCGGCGCGTTGCGCTTCGCGCTTGAGTTCAGATGTGCGACGCTCTCGTTCGCGCTCAACTTTGGCACGCTCCGCACGGTCTTCGATGTTGGAGATAAGCTCGCGCGAGCGTTTCTCAAAATCCGCAACTGCTTTCTGAAGCTCACGCTCGAATGTCGTCTGGCGTTCGCGCTCACGCTGGCGTGCTTCCACGTCGAGCGCGGAATACTTCTCTGCGACGGCGGCTCGCTCTTCTTCCAATGCAAGACGCAAGGCTGCGGCCTCTTCCGATTCGCGCTTGATGCGATGCAGGTATTGCTGTGCGTTGCGTGCGGAATCATTGACCTGTTCAGCCGCCGCGCGCACGATTCGCTCAGGAAAACCGAAGCGGCGCGCAATCTCGATGCCTGAAGACGCGCCGGCAATTCCGACGAGCAGTCTGTAGGTTGGCTGCAAAGTCTTCTCGTCAAATTCGACGCTGGCGTTGATAACGGCTTCTTCGTTCGCCGCGTACATCTTCAGTCCGCTGTAATGCGTTGTCGCCAGGACGTGCGCGCCACACGCGCGGCGGAAGTGGTCAACGACGGCGACGCCGAGCGCAGAGCCTTCTTCCGGGTCTGTGCCCGTCCCGACTTCATCGAGCAGGACGAGCGCGGGTGACGCGCACATTTCGATCATGCGGCTGATGTTGGCGACGTGCGAGGTGAAGGTCGAAAGATTGGCGGCGAGCGATTGATGATCGCCGATGTCCGCGAGCACGGAAGCGTAGAACGGAATGCGTGCTGCGCGTGCGGGCACAGGCAGCGCAGAGAGAGCCATCAACGAAAGCAGCCCAGTGGTTTTCAGGACGACGGTCTTGCCACCAGCGTTCGCGCCGGAAATCACCATCACGGGATGCGAATCGTCAAGCGAGAATGAGACGGGCACAACCTCGCCGCCAGTCGCGCGCAGATTCTCTTCGAGCAGCGGATGTCGCGCTTCAACGAGTTCCAGCGTGTTCGTCTCGTTGATTTCGGGGACGACGCAGTTGAGTCTTTCAAAGAGCGCGCGTTTGGCGTTGACGAAATCAAGCTCGGCGACAGCGCGTGCGGCCATCTCAATCGAGGGCAACTCGCGTCGCAACTCTTCAGAGAGCGTGAAGAGAATCTTGTAAATCTCGCGCTCTTCAGTCTCGCGCAGCGCCTGCAATTCGTTGTTCGACTCAATCGTTTCCAACGGCTCGATGAAGACAGTTGCGCCGGAAGACGAGAAGCCGTGCGCGACGCCGCCGACGCGCCCGCGATGATCCGATTTGACGGGGATGACGAAGCGGTCGTTGCGGACTGTGACGAGTTCATCCTGAATCGCCTCTTCGGAGCGACGCATCAGGTTTTCGAGCGAGCGTGTGATGTTTGAGCGCAGCCGCGCGATGTCGTGGCGAATCCGCGCCAACTCTGGACTCGCGCGGTCGTCCAACTCGCCGCTCGGCAAGATTTTGTTCGAGACACGCGCGGCGAGGCTGTGAAGATCGCGCGGCAAGCCTGCGACCGATTCCCACAACACAGGATGCGCTTCACGTTCGGCGAGCAGCACGGCACGCGCCGCGAGCGCCTGTTCGCATAAGCGTCCAAGTTCGAGAATCGCAAGCGGCTCAAGCGCCGCGCCCTCGATACGCAGACGCGCGAGCGAAGCAGACGGGTCTGTCATCTCCGAGAACGACAACACGACACCCTGCCGCCGCAACTCAACACACTCGTTGAGCGCGCTCAACTCACGGCGCAACGTCGCCAGAACATCGAACGGCGCGAGCGCATCCGCACGCGCCCGACCCATCTCTGTCTGCGCCCCGCGACGAACAAGCGCGCGCAAGCGGTCATATTCTAATGTGGCGAATGCCTGAGAGTGCATAGCTTCAGTGGTCAGTGGTCAGTGGTCAGTGGTCAGGTGAAAAACTCAAACAACTGACCACTGACCACTGACCACTGACCACTGCCTTTCAAGACGTTCTCCGTCTTCGTCGTTCCGCTCCGTGCATGGCGATGTCGAAAAGCTCTGCGGTCTCAAGCACGACGATTGGGCCGTGCTCGTGATGAACGACGCCGCGAATCGCGCTCGTGTCAGAGCTGTGGTCGGGGAGGGCGATTTGGTCTTGGTAGATTTCGATGGCGTCGCTGACGCTCTCAACGGCGAGGGCCAGTTGCTCGTCGCCGCGCAGCGGGATGATGAAAGCGGGCGGCGCGTTCGTTGCAGTCTCGCTTCCTTCGTCGAGCAGCGCGAGAGGATCAAGCAGTGTCAGCATCCGCCCGCGCACGCCGACCACGCCGAGCACAGCCTTTGGCGCGTATGGCAATGGAATGGGAGCGCGTCCTGTCACAACCGCATCGGCTTCATCCGCGTGCACGGCGATGCGTCGTGTGCCCACCTGCGCAATCGTCAACTTGCATTTCTCGCGCGCGGATTCCGGCGCTGTTTCTCGCACAGTCGCGGGCTTCGGTTTGCGCTCGATGATTAAGGTCTGTTTGAGTTCCGCTTCGACTGCGACCGGAGTGGCTTTGACGGCAGCAGGCGGCGGCTCCGGCCTTGGCTTCGTCCTCTTCTCGGCTGGTCTTTCGGCTGCTGGCTGCTTGACGACTGGTTGCTTCATCGTCGGCGGAACCGGCACCGGACGCTGGCGCACCTGTTCGATGGCCTGTTGCGCCTCTTCAAGAGACCAGTTTTTGATGAAGGGAACTGCCTCTTCCGTCTTTTGCAGCTTGGGGTTCTGCTTCGTCGCAGCTTCGCGGTCACTTAAGGGTTCGCGTTTCGCGTGTGAAGTTTCCGGTGCGCCTTGCTTCACCTCCGCCACGCTTTCGTTATATGCGCGACGAAGCTCTGCGGCGAATTCTTCTGCCGACGCAGGACGCAGGTCTCGATCTTTTTCGAGGGCGCGCATGATGACGCGACTCACGGCTTCGGGCACGCGCGAGGTGATGGCGCTAAGTGGTCGGGCTTCGTCTTTAAGGTGCATCTGGCAGAGTTCATCTGTCGTCTGGCCGAGAAAGGGCGGGCGTCCCGCGAGCATTTCGTAGAGCGTGCAGGCCAGCGAGTAGATGTCCGTGCGGCCATCGAGCGCAGTAAAGCCCGGCCCATCGCCGAACCATTGTTCGGGCGACATGTAAAAGGGAGTGCCGATGGGCGTGCCGTGATTCGTCAACTGCATGGAAACCTCCACACCACCCTGCCGCGTGCCGCGCAGTTTGACGATGCCGAAGTCCGCGATCTTGATGATGCGCTCGCGCGAGCCATCCTCTGTTCTCTCTTCCGCGAGGAGAATGTTATCGGGCTTGAGGTCACGATGAATGATGCCGCGCTCGTGCGCCGCCTGAAGCGCATCGCAGGCGGCTTCGGCTATCGTCAACGCCTCTTCGAGCGGCAGATGCCCGCGCTCTTTCAACTCGTCGCGCAGCGAACGGCCTTCGACCATCTCCATCACCATGTAGGTGAGACCTGTGGCGGAGCGTTCGAGATCATAGACGAGGACGGAATGTTGATGACGCAGTTTTCTGAGCGCACGCGCTTCGCGCAGGAAACGTTCCGAAAGTTTCTGATTGCCGGGCGTTCCCAACATGACCTTGATGGCAACTTCGTCGAGCGACTGATGCTGCGCGCGATAGACCGCGCCCATCGAGCCGGTGCCGATCAGTTTGGTCAGAGAGTATTTCGCGCCGAGCGATTCCTGGAGCGCGGTGGCGAGCATGTCGGTAGCGAGCTTCTCTCCGTCGTTCGGACAGAAATTATGCTCGTCGGCGATGATGGCTTGACAGGTCTGACAGAGCTTCATGGCGCATTCGACTGAGGCGACAAACCGAGGGCGCAGTCGTTCAGGGGACAAGAGCGGTTCTAACATGCGAAACGGAGAGTGTCAACGCGGCTGATTCGCACAAGACAACTCTCAACAGCGTCTGGAAAGATTTGCCTCTCCCGCTGCGCCTCCCGCCCGGCGCGAAGTAACAATCTAAAGATCGGCGCGTTCGCCTCTTCTGCTCACGCAAGACAGGCGAACGCGCCGGATTTCATAAGCAAGGGAGTTGGTGTTTATTATTTTGTCCGATGTGGTTTGTCTTCGTATGAACTTCCGTCAGGATCACAAATTGGTTCTGCCTTAAGGAATTCAGGAATGCGTACTTCGCTTGCAGTTACTTCATAATCTTTAGCCATCTTTATTAATTGCCCCTTTTTGAAACCATAGGTTGATACACCGCCCCAATTAATAGCTAAGTGGGAATATGTAGAAATATTGCGCCACTTCCCGAAAGATTTACGAATGTAAATATATTTTCCATAGATGATTCCTAATAATCGCGTAGGGTTTACAGCATAAATGCCCCAAGTGCAATTACCAACTGCGCCACAAGTAAGAGGGACAAAGTATTCAGGTTTAGAATCACCATTCAAATCAAATGCGAAAGCTTCAGTACCAATTGCTAAAGAGGATTCTATTCCTTCGCGCTTTAAGGTCTCGCTCACCACATCCCGCAATTTAGCTTTTGGGAAAGAGACTCTGGATGTACAGAGTGAATCAAATACGACAATCTTACTTGCTTCTGTATTACGAATGTGCCTCTGCTGTGCATTACTGAATTGCTGTGTGTTCAATAGTAAACACATCGCGAATAAAATCAAAAAATAAATCTTCTTCATTTGTTCTTAAGACTTCTGAATGTGCAACTGATAGATTCACCTAATCAGCTTGAAATGCCGCCCCTTTAATTGAGCGAGCCACTACCAAGAAAATTCTCACGCAGATACTTAACAGTATCAAGCAATGTCTCGCCCGGATCGCGCGGTGAGAATCTTAGCTCACGCTCGGCCTTCGATGAATCGAGATACCAGAAATACTCCGCCATCTCGACGGCGGCGGCTTCGACGGGCGGTGCTTTGTCCCATTGTTTGTAGAGCGCGTTGATGATTTGTGAGCCGGTGACGGCGAGCTTCGAGGGAAGAGAAAGGCGCGGCGCGCGTACTTTCGTCAGGCGTTCGAGGCGACTGAAGAATTTATCGAATGTCCAGTTGGCGCTGCCTAAGAGATACCGCTCGCCCGCGCGTCCGTCTTTCATCGCCGCGCGGAAAGCTGCCGCCGCATCGCGCACGTCAACGAAGCTCAGGCCGCCCGTCGGAGTCGCGCTGATCTTGCGCGCCATAAAATCAAGCACGACCTTTGTCGAACTCAGTCGCTCATCATTGGGGCCGAGCAACAGGCTTGGGTTGAGGATGACGAGGCGGCGACCTGTGCCATTGAAGCGTTCAAGAGCAGTGCGCTCCTGGTAGAGCTTGCTGGCGTAGTAAGGCCAGCGCGCGATGATGTCAACGGGTTGCGCGCTGGTCTCATCAGGAATACCGTCGCCCTTTTCTCTGACGGCAATCGTGCCGCTTGTTGAAGCCAGAACGATTGTTTTCACATCGCCTGCACGCGCCGCGTCGCAGAGCAGTCGCGTTCCGTCAACGTGAACCGCATACATCTCGCGCGCATCCGTCTGCTCGCGCGAGACGCGCCCCGCGAGATGATAAATCTCCGCGACGCCTTCGACCGCGCGTGCGACCGTCTCGGCATTCGTGATCGAGCCTTCGATTGTTTCAACACCGAGTTCCGCGAGCCACGAAGGAATCGCAGTCGCCATCACGCGCAGGTTCTTCGCTCCGTTCTCGACTAATTGATGGACGAGAGTTGAGCCGAGAAAACCCGTCCCGCCCGTGATGAGCGTCTTGGGTTGTGGCCGACGAGCTATCGCCGTGCTTCTCTTCGTCTTTGATTTGGTCGCGGATTTGGCCGGAGACTTACGCGGCGCGCGTTGTTTGGTTTTCGTCGTCGCCATAAGAAAAGATCAGGATGACCAGTGCTCTGAATTTTAGTGAACTGATGAGTTGCCACTAGCTTCAGCTAGTGGGCAAAATTAGCTGAATTGATTGGCTTTAGCCGAATTATTCGGCTAAAGCCAGAACTTTTTCTCTCTCTTTAATCCTCCAGCTAAAGCTGGAGGCAATTGATTAAACAGCTTGAATTACAGAGCGCTGGTTCTCGGTTCAATAGCTATCGTCTCTTGCTCAGCACATCCATCGCCAACGGAATCGTGCTCAATGCTCCGATAAAAAAGAGCGTCCACCCGACAGCTTTGCGATGGTCATCGCTGAGTTTCCCGGCAAGCAGCAGCGCGAGTCCCGCTCCGAGCATTCCGCGCGTGCTTGCTACAAGCCCCAACTCCGGTAAAGTTAGTTCAACTTTTTTCATGCCATCTCCTTTGTTCGTTGCTCGCCGCTATTTTTAATCGCCTATCGCGGTCAGATGCTCGTCTCGCTCATTTGCTTCCATCCCTCGTGTGCGTCGTTCGCTCTTCCAACGGCGGCGCAGAGCTTTGGCATCGAAGGCGTGGCGCGTACCGTCGCGCAGGTTCTCAACCGAGTGCTGGACGAGCGCGGCGATCAGGCGATAGGCTTCAGCGCGCGGCATTCCCTTCGTTAAATCTTCCAGCTCTTCGTAACTCAAAAATCTTCCGATCCGCGCGCCGATCTCGCGGCTGCGAATGATGTTCGATCCCTTCGGCATCGCCTCGTGAGTTCCAGACAAGAACATCGGCAGGATACCGACGCGGCACGAGAGCGCCAGATAGCCGAGGATCGGTTTGAACTCCGCAATCTCACCTGTCAGCGAGCGCGTGCCTTCGGGGAAGATCAGCGCGTTGTAGCCGCGATCAAGGAACGAGCGCGCGTGGCGCAGAGATTGACGGAGACTGCCGCTCCGCTCGATGGGAACGAGATTGGTGAAGTTCTCCATATAAGCGCGCTTGTACTTGTTGTCGAAAAAGTAGTCTGCGGCGGCGAGCGCAACCAGATCGCGCCCGGCCTCACCGAGCGCCATCTTCGCTAATCCCATATCGAGGTGCGAAGAATGATTCGGCGCGACGATGAAGTTGGTGTGAACGGGAATGTTCGTCCGGCCTTCATACTTCGTATGCAGAAACTTCTCATAGAAGACACGCTGCAAAGCGTCCAAGCCCTTGTTGCCGATGTTGCGGACGAAAGCTGGAATGTGAATCTCGTCATCGGGCACGCGCTCTGTTTCGACGTGCGCCGTCGCCTGTTTTCGTTTCGTGGCGGAAGATTGACGCGAGACGACGCTCGAGAGTTCGCGCAGGTCGTGGACTTCCATCAAAGTATCCGGCGAAGCGAGCGTGCCGCCAGCGTTTTCAATCGCGGTGGCAAGCTCGACGTACATCAAACTATCAAAACCTAAATCGCTCAAGCGCGAGTTGAAAGATATTTCTGAGCGCGGCCTGCCGGAGACGGCAGAGACGATGTCGAGCAACCATGTCACATCGCCCATCTTCTCCTCGCGTGCGGCGACGCGCGTGGTGGCCTTCGCGCTCTTTTCCAGCACCTGCATCGTTTCCAGAACTTCCGTGCGTTTGACTTTGCGCGTCGCCGTGCGCGGCAACTCGTTGTCCCAGAAATGATAGACCTTGACGCGCTTGTAGAAGGGCAGCGTAGATGAAACGTCGCGGAAATGTTCTTCGATACGTTTGCGTACTTCTTCGCGTGTGAGCGTCGCGTCGTACTCATAGTTCGGCACGATCATGCAGGCGACCTTTTCGCCTAATCCGTCAGGCAAGCCGACGATGCTCAGTTCTTTGATGAAAGGCGAAGTGTCGTAAGCCTCTTCGACCTCATCTGGATAGACATTCTTGCCGCTCGCGTCGAGGATAACTTCCTTCGAGCGTCCGACGAGATAGAGATTGCCTTCGTCGTCGAGCTTGCCGATGTCGCCCGTGTGCAGCCAACGATTGACGAGCGCCTTGCGCGTCGCGTCTTCGTTCTCGTAGTAGCCGACCATCACGTTCGGCCCGCGCGCGATCACTTCGCCGATGCCGCTTGCGTTCGGCTCTAAAATTTTGACTTCGATGCCGGGCAGAGGTTTGCCGACAGTTCCAGAGATGAGTTTGTTCTGCGGGCGTGTGACGGTCAGCACGGGCGAGGCTTCAGTCAGACCGTAGCCTTCGAGAATGGTGAAGCCGAGTCCGTGAAAGTCTTTTTGAACTTCCTCGCTCAAAGCGGAGCCGCCACTGATGAGATAACGGATGCGCCCGCCCATGCCTTCGTGAATCGGGTAAAAGATGAGATGACCGAGATTGACGGGCGTGTTGTCGCGCAGCCATGCGTTGGCGCGCATCAGTAACTCCAGCGAGCGGCCAACCAGCGCGCTGCGCTCGTTGAACTTCGTCTTGATGCGGCGATGCAGCAACTCCCAGACGGCAGGCACGCCGACCATGCCCGTCACGTGGCCGTTCTTGATGGCGCGCGTCAGAGCCTCGCTCGTCAGTTCCTCCATGTAGGTAATCTGCGCGCCGCGACTGAGAGGCGCGAGAAAGCCTGTCGAGAATTCGAACGTGTGATGAAGCGGCAACACGGATAACACACCGTCGCTCGTCGCCATCTCGATGATGGACGAGAGCATGGAGGTCATGCTTGTCAGATTCCTGTGCGAGAGCATGACGGCTTTGGGCTGTCCGGTCGTGCCTGATGTGAAGATGAGCGAGGCGATTGTTTGCGCCTGCACGCGCGTTGGCAGAAGCGCGATGCGCTCGTCTTCCGTCTGCTCATCCGCCATCGCAAAGACTTCTGCAAAGTGCCAGATGCGTGTCTGCAATCCTGCTGCGAGCAGTTTCTCTGCAAGGTCTGGATGCTCGTCGTGTATCTCCTGGCTGATAACAATTCCAGCAGCATCTCCGGCGCGTGCGAAGCTGATAACTTTTTCCGTAGAGCTTTCAGGATCAACCGGGATGCAGACCGCTCCGGCTTTGATGACACCGAAATAGGTCATGCCCCATTCGGGAGCGTTGCGGCTGTAGAGCATGATGCGCTCGCCGGGCTTGAGACCCTGACTGACGAAAAAGGCTGCGGCGCGCGTGGCAAGCTCACGCATGTCTGCGTAGGTGTACTGCTCCTGTCGTCCGTCGCGCTCGATTCGCATGGCGACGCGCGTGGCGTGGCGCTTGGTCGTCGTCTCGAAGAGTTCGAGCAGGTCGCGGTAGGTATAGACGCGCTTGGGCTGCGCCCGCATGTCCTCTTCGAGTTTCGGGAAGACCCATTTCTTGAGACCCGGAAAATGCGTGTTCATCCAGTAGTCGTACCAGTCGAACTTTTCTGGATGCCAAGGGAGCAGCGGTTGCTCATCCTTGCGAATGCGCGACATCAGGGAGCGAACATTGTCGGCACGGAAGATGTAAGCGTTCTCAACCGTGAACGGGCGAAACATCTCGAAGGCTTCCTGCGTCTCGCGCGTCAGTTCCTCGAAGCGGTCAACTTTCTTCTTGACCTGATCTATGACTTCCGTGACGCGGCCACCGCCCCAGCGCGGGCGCACGCGGTCGAGCAGGTTCGAGACTTTCTTCGCCGCCGCGTTGACCATCGGCGTCGAAGTGCGATCAAAATGCGCGGGCGTGACGGGCTTCGTCTCCATGCGCGCGGCGATTTGGTTGACGATCTTGAAGCCTGAATCTTTTTCAAGAAAATGTTTTCGCTTGTAGAGACCGAGCAGTCCAACGATACGGCGCATGTCGTTCGGGTTTGAATCTCCGGTCGCGGCCTGATGCACCAGACGCGGCTCTTCCACACAAGCCTGCGCGGAGACGGCGAGCATCACGGCGGCGACTTGATCTACGGGGGTGATGTCGAGAATCAGTTTCTCGTTGACAGGGATCAGCGATTGCCCTTTGAGCGCGATGAAGATAAGCGGCGCTGTCGTCGTGAAGCCTTCGTTCCAGCCGGGGAATGGATAATTGATCGCGGACTCGACGATTGACGGACGAACGATACTGCGAACGATGCCATCTTCGGCGGCGACGAGTTGTTCGCCCAGACTCTTGGTGTAAGTATAGATGTTAGGCCAGCCCCACCATGATGCGCGCTCGATACCGAGGTCAGTGAGGCGCGTGCGCGTCCAGACTTTTCGCTCACGTGCGACGGCCAATCCCATCGCGTCCAGGTCGTCAGGGTCACGGCCTTCTTCAATCAAACGCTTGCGCGCCAACTCACGAAAGCGCGCCGCCATCATCGCGTCTCTGGCTTCATCACGAACGCGGTCGGCGAGCTTCGCGCAATCTCTAATTTCATGCTCGACGGCGAACTCAACGCCCGCCATCTCTTCTTCATCGCGGCGCGGAAAATATCCGATCACCGGATCGCTCTCCCACACCGGCCCCGAACGATTGCCCGCTACGAAACAGGTTGAGACGTGCACGAGCGCAGGCCGCTTCATGCGCTTCGTAAACTTAATGACGTTCTCTGTGCCGACGACGTTGGTGCGTAGAGCACTCTCAAGTGTCGGATTAAAAGTCACATTGCCCGCGCTATTGATAACCACGTCAACGTCATCAGCGATTGCTTGCGCTTCTTCTTCCGTGTAGCCGAGATTCGTTTCGCCGATGTCGCCGCCGACGATTGCGACTTTATCGCGGATGAAATCTTCAAAGGCCGCACCGTAGCGTTCACGCAGCGGGTCAAACGGCGGTGCGGTGATGACGTTGTTCCAGAAACGTGTGTGCGATTCTTCTTTGGAGCGTGCGCGCACCGTGACATAGACGCGCCCGACGTTCGGAAAGCGATGCAGCAGCATCGAGAGCGTGACCTTGCCGAGAAAGCCCGTGCTTCCGATCAGGAAGATTTTACGATCCTGAAAAATTTCTGTTGGAGATAGTTTCATCTTGCCCTATTCCATATCAGCAATCCCGATCATCGGTTGATGCAGCATTGTAATCTCGGCGGAGCGTCCCATGTAGCTGCGCGCCATCGCAATCGCTTCCGTTAAATTGTCTGCGCGTTCCCAGCCGAGCATGGCGGGGACGTGCGCGTTCTCCGCGCCAGCGGCGATGACGTGGCCGACGTGCTGGCGTCCGTTCTCGCCCCAGTACCACATGAAGAACGGGTGCGCGCCGTGATAGGCATTGCCGCGACGATACATCTCGACGTAACTCGGATTATTCGCAAACTCGCGCTCGTATTTTTCGCGCAGCACAAAAGCATCGCGCGTCTCCGGCAGGAGGCGATTGAAGAATTCAATGTAGCTCGGATGAAAATTGTGGTCGAACTCATCATAACAAGGATGATGCAGAATCATCACTCCGCCCTTCTTCAAAAGCGGTTTGCCGCGATAGAAATTGAAATGATAGCCGAGCGCCATCACCTGCACGAGGAGCGGATTCAAAATCGAATAGACGTTGTAAGGCGAGATGTCCGGGATGCCCGTAATCAGAATGTCGCATTGTCCCTTAATCGGAATCGCGTACTGTTCAAAACCCTTTTCGATAATCTTTTCGTGGACAGGCTCTGTGCGTCCCGCATGACAGGCGATCATCTCATACTGCGAGGGCATCGCATGAAGCATCTTGCGGCGTGCGGCGCGCGGCAGTTTACTCATCGTCCGGCGAATGCCTTCAAATTTCAGGCGGTCAAATGAGGTGAAGTCGTCCTCATTCTTGTGCAGAAAATCGAGCGCGCCCGTGTACATGCGATTGTTGATCGCCGTCTCGATGTGAAAGATGTTCATCTTCTCGTCAACGAGTTTGCCGAGCCGGATGACTTTGTGGTTGAGTTCGGAGCGCGCCGGGTCCATGTAGCTGTCGGAGTCACGAATGGTTTGCGGCTCATGGTGTGCGCGCAAAGATTCGTAATCGCACAAGCCCACAGCGACCGACTTGTGGCCGCCGTCCATCGGGACGAGATTGATGTTGACGTAGATGACCAGATCGCTTTCGGCGCAGCGACGATTGATTCTAAGCGGTTCTTTGTGTTTGGTCTCGCCGAGGACGATTAAGCCTTCAGGCCACTCGGCATCGTGGTTGTAGTAACGGTCTGGATAAAATTCATTGAAAACTTTCGCGCCCGCCATCCGCTTCATTTCCCATTCAGTCATCTTACGATGAAGCGAATTGGCGACGATGATATGCACATCCTCGACGCCATGACCTCTGAGCATCTCGACGACGATCTCAAGGACTGTTTGACGAATGTCCGGCGTTGCCATCGGCGGCAAAGGCAGACTGATGTCGTCAACCGCAATCGTGACCTTCATGCCGGGGTAAAGCTGCGCGAACAACGGATCGCAATCGTGTGGATGATTGAGCGCGTAGCGAATCGCCGCCTCACGATTCGGCAGTCCCATAATCGGCGGCTTCGGATAAATGACGCGCGTGCCGATGGGCAAATCTTCGAGGATGAAATCCTCGCCGGAAGGAAGGATGCGCGGCGCGCTGTCGCTGTCAATATAGACGACTGATTCGTGTGTCTTGCGGCGTAGTTGTAAGCTCATAAGCAGTGGTCAGTGGTCAGTGGTCAGTGGTCAGTAAGTTCAGCTTTTCAACTGACCACTGACCACTGACCACTGACTACTTCAAATTAAGTATCGGCCAATCGTGATGCAGCGCCGTCTGGCGCAGGCGCATGTCCGGGTTGATGGCTGCCGGGTGTCCGACGACGGAGAGCATGGGCAGGTCTGACATGCTATCCGTGTAGGCGTAGGAGTCGCTGAGGCTCAAGCCTTCGCGCTCGGCGAAAGTTCTGATCCATGAAGCCTTCGTTGCCGCCGCGACAACGGGCGGAAGCAGACGACCCGTCGCCACTCCGTTGACGAATTCCAGACGGTTCGTCACGTAGTCTTCGATTCCAAGATATTTCATGAGCGGTGTCACAGACAGATCAAGCGCGCCGGTGACGACGACCTGCCGTAAGCCCAGGCTGCGCGACTTCTCAATCAACTCAAACGCGCCGGGAAAGATGGCGGGCTTGAGCACATCTTCAAACAACTCTTCGGCGAAGAAACGCAGGCGGTCTTCGGACTCGCCTTTGTAACGCTTGAAAAAGAGATCGTTGAAAACCTTTCGGCTATACTGATCCGTCGCCGCAAAGATCGGAAGGCTCAACAATGTCGAGGCGCTCTTGGTGAACGTGCGAAAAAGTCCCTGCTGGTTCTTCGCGTAGAATCCGAGCGTGTGAACGAGATTGGTGCTGACTAAAGTTCCTTCCAGATCATAGAATGCAGCAGCAGCCACAAAAAGTCCTCCACAAAGAAGCGCCGCGCGCCTTGAAATGATAAGTCGGCTTCGTGCCGGAGCATCATCCGGTCATGTAGTATAGAGCGTGAAATCATACCTTATTCCGTCAGATTTGGGTAAGTTATCTCTCGCGCTAGAAATTCATCTCGGTGAGCTTAAAAGGTTTAAGCCGGAACAATGATCGGCTCTGGTGAAGCAAAGCAGTTACTGAAGAAGAGTTCTTGAGTTAAAGAATCGGTGAGCAAAGATGAGCCAACCAAAATGTTCATGTGAAAATCTGAAGCGACTTGAAGGCGCGAGCGTGCCCGCTTACATCGCCGCTTATCTGGAACAGGTCAAGGGCGCGACTCAAGATGAGAAACATCTCTATCGCTGTCGCATCTGCGGGCGCAAGTGGGAGAGATACGCACCGGAAGATCAGAGTGAAGGCAAACGACCGTCTTTGATAAGGCAAAATGAAAAATTAAAAATGCAAAAGTAACGATTGTGTTAGCTTCTTCCATTTTGCATTTTTAATTTTGCATTTTGCCTTTTCTATGCCCTCAATTCAGATTGCAGGTAATGAAAAGGAACGTGCTCGGCGTCGCGCCCGGCATCATGCAGGATGTCGAGCATCCGTTGTGCGCCAACGTAGTTGAGAGAATGGATGACGATGAGCGCGTTACGCTGGCGGTCTGGATGAGCGGCGAGCCAAGCGGCGACGGCGTAACCTGTGCGCTCGTCGTCTGGCTCATCGGAAAAGTAGTGCTCGTCTGCGAGATCGTGATCGAGAAGTATCGTCGCGTATTCACGCTCTGCGAGCCATGCGACGGCCTGTTTCACATCACACGTCAAATCGAGAATGTGTGAAACGAGCTTCTGTTGAAACCAGGCGCAACGCATCTCGTCATCTTCAACAATCAGAACCCGGCCCAGTGGACGGTTGCTCACTGCTTGCCCGTCGCCTTCTTCAATTCTTCAAGATCGCGTTTGAGCGCGTCGAGTTTCTGTCCGGCCTCGCCGAGTTTGCCTTCGGCGGTGAGGCGTTGATATTCGGCGAAATCGTCTGACGCGCGGTTGATGAGTTGCTGCGTCGTCGCGGGCGTCGCCGGTTGCTGCGGCGCGTTCGGTTGCGGACTCTCAGACGGTTTCGGTTGACCGTTTGTTTGTTCCGGTTTGGGTTGTTCGCCCGGTTTAGTTTGCTGCGCTGCGTTCGTGCCTTCGCCGAAGAGTTTCGTCAGTGCTTCCTGGAAATTCGAGCCGAAGGACAGATGCTCCTGCGTGGCGAGGACGACGAGACGCAATTCGGGCATCGGACTTTTTTCGGCTTGCAGGTAGATCGGCTCGACATAGAGGAGCGAGCGGCCAATCGGGATGACGAGCAGATTGCCGCGCCGCACGCGCGAGCCTTGCTGATTCCAGAGCGAGAACTGACCTGAGAGCTGCGGGTCTTGATCTATGCGCGCTTCGATTTGCATCGGCCCGTCAATCAACCTCGATCTCGGAAAATTATAGACGAGCAGTTTGCCGTAATCATTGCCATCGCTGCGGCCAGCCATCCAGCCGATCATGTTGTTTTTGTTGGCGGGCGTGAAAGGCAGAATCTCGACAAACTCATTCTGTACCTGCTCACCCGGCAGTTGCATCAGGACGAAGTAAGGTTCGAGCGGCTCCGTCTGCTGCTTCTTATCGCTGTTCGTCGCGCTCCGGCTCGCCACGCTCCAGACATCGTTGCGCTGGAAAAAGACGCTGGCGTTCATCGTGTGATAGAGACCGAAGACATCGCCCTGCGTGCGGATCAGCGTTTCGGGATAGCGGACGTGAGCGCGCAAGGTTGGCGGCATCTGGTTCGCATCTTTGAAGAGCGCGGGAAAGATTGCGCGGTACGCCTGAATCAACGGGTCGTCGGCGTCGAAGACGTAGAAATTAACATCACCGTTGTAAGCGTCAATCGTGACTTTGACGCTGTTGCGAATGTAGTTCGCGGTCTGGTCGCCGACTTGATGATGTGTTGAGTAAGGATAGGTCGTTGATTCCGTGAAAGCGTCTATCATCCAGACGAGGCGGCCATCATCTGTGACGACGATGTACGGGTCTTTGTCGTACACGAGGTACGGCGCGAGAGCTTCGACGCGCTCGCGTATGTTGCGATGGATCAGGACGCGGCTGTCTGAAGTGATGGCATCGGAGAAGGGAAGTTTCGAGAGATCGCCGAGCGCCCAGGCGAGCAGCAACCGGTGGAAAAAGCCGCCGACCGGAATGCCGCCCGTGCCTTCATAGACGTTGGTGTTGTCGGTCTCGCCCTGCGGATAGTTAAACTCCTTCTGCTTGGTCTTGACATAGACCTCTGTGTCCGTCTTCTGGCCGAAGTAGATTTCGGGGCGGTTGAGTTTGATCTCCGGCGCGCTCGGATCAGCATCCACCGGCATGTTCGAGAGCGTAAAGCGCGGCATCCCTTCGGGTGTGAACTCATTTGACGTATTCATCGTCACGCCGTAGCCGTGCGTGTAGATGAGTTTCTCGTTAATCCACGTGCGCGATTGCTCCGGGAGCTTGGTGACATCCAACTCGCGCGCGGCGAGCATCACCTGTCGGGTCTGTCCGCCGATTTTGTAGCGATCAACATCAACGTCCTGAAAATCGTAGTAGGGGCGAATCTCTTGTATCTGTCGCAAGGTGTCGCGCAGGGCAGACCAATCCCAGAGGCGGATGTTGTTGAGCGTCGCCTGATTGTTTCCAATCTCGAAGCCTGCAATCGAGGTGTCAGCCTCGAAGTCTCGAATCTCGATGCCTTCGAGTTTGAAAGCCTTGCGCGTCCAGTTGATGTTGTGCTCGATATATGGAGTCTCGCGTCCCAACTCATTCGGCTTGACGACGAAGCTCTGAACGTAAGCTGGAATCAACATTCCGGCGACGACGTAAACGAGAATCGGCAAGGCGACAGCGCCGACTATCAAGCGGAGCTTGCGTCTGGTCAGAGCGTTCAGGACGATGATGATGGCGGCGACGATGAGCGTGATGGCGACAATCGTCAAAGCGGGCAGGTAGTAGTTATCTTCGGTGTAAGTGACGCCGGAGAATGATTGATGATCTTCCCAGAGATAGGGGAAGCGCGCGAGATAGACGCGCCAGGCTAAGAACAGCAGAAAAGCCGCGAGCGCGAAAGAGACCGCCGCGTAACTCGTTCGACGCATCGCTTCGGTTGCAGCCTTGCTCGCTTGCTTCTGCGTGTTCGCTAAGATGGCGAAGACGACGGTGAAGATGAGAATGACGACCGCGAGCGCAATCAGCCACTTGCTCATAATCTGGTGAACCGGCAGCGAGAAGAGGTAAAAGCCGAGTTGCTTATGAAAGATCGGGTCGGGCGTGGCGACAGTCGGTTGATTCAAATACAGCGCCAGCTCACGCCAGCCGTCTTTCATCCCCGCTCCGAAAAAGAGGCCGAGAACGATTGAAAGTATCCACACTACGGGGCGAATCAGTCGTCCCGGATTAATGTTCACGGATTGATTGTTGACGATGATGGTGCGACGTTCGAGCGTGCTGGCGGAGAAGGTGCGTTCGAGCAGCCAGAAGGCCGCGCGCAGGATGACGATGGTCAGAACCGCGAAGATGAGGAAGACGAAGAGCTTCATGCGGAAGATATACCAATAGACAGACGAGTAGCCGAGCGAGCCGAACCAGATCGCGGAGATGTAAATGGAGACCGAGCGAAAGAGCGCGACGATAATGACAATCGCAGCCACGATCAGGATAATCAACTTGCGATGCCGCTTCGGTTTGAACGGAGTAATATCAATCACCTTGTCGTCAAGGTCATCGGAAAAAGGTGTGCTCATGCCGCCTAGCATACGCCTAATCTTGCTGAACACTCAATACTGTTGATTCGTGAAGTAAAAGTCCCTGACTGTGTATCCAGGTTCCAGACTTTCGTTGCGGTGGCAAGGGTGGCGATTAAATTAGAGCCAACTGATGGCTTGCCACTCTTGCCTTTCTCAAAGGAACGAGAGTATGTTGCATTTTATGATGGACTGGTCTTCATGTCCGGCGGTTGAGCGCGACCCGGAAAAGGTCAGCGGCGCTTGGGTCTTCCGCCACACTCGCGTTCCTGTTGTGGCATTATTTGAGAACCTTGAGGGCGGCGCATCTGTTGATGAATTCCTGTCGTGGTTTCCCGGTGTGACAAGAGAACAAGCGGAGGCAGTCCTCGAATACACAATTCAAAGTCTGCAAACTGATCTCCAAGCAGCTTGAGTGATGAAGATACTATTCGATCAGGGAACCCCCGTCCCTTTACGAAATCATCTGCCGCATCACAGCGTCGAGACAGCTTATGAGAAAGGGTGGAGCAATCTTCAGAATGGAGAACTGCTGGCTCGCGCTGAGGCCGATGGATTTGATGCTCTGATTACCACAGACCAGAATTTACGTCATCAGCAAAATCTGATGGGACGGAAGATCAGCGTGGTTGTGCTGCTAACGACAAGTTGGCCTCGCATCAAACCTCATCTCGCCCCGGTTGTTCAGGCCATAGATCAGTTACATCCCGGTAGCTACGAAGAAATCGCTTTCCCCTGATGTTATTGTCTCGAAGCAACGGTTTGCCTTCAAGATAACGAGCAGGCAAAATTAAGAAGCAGGAATGCTGAGCGCTGAATGCAGACTTCAAACCGCCGACTCCTTAAAATCATCAGCTTGAATCTGACCATCAACGCGAAACGGAAACGAATTCTCTCAATGACACAAAGAGGCGTCCATCAATCAACGCTCTGTGCCTTCCTGTGTCTCACCGCGCTTGCGGCCAGCCTGACGCTCTCCTGCACGCACGCGCCGCCGCCGCGTCAACCCTTCAGCGATGTCCGCACGCTGGCCGGAGCGCCGACGGATGCCAATTCCGCGCGCTTCTCTGATCCATTCGGCATCGCTGTCGCGGGAGACGGAACTGCTTATGTCTCTGATGGCGAGACAGGGCGCATCTGGCAGATTGCTCCGAACGGGGCGTCAAAGGTTGTGGCTGAGAATCTCAACACGCCTTCGGCGATGGCGCTTGCGCCCGACAACACGCTCGTCGTGGCAGACACAGGCTCGCACACGATCAAACGGATTGACGCGCAGACGGGTCGCGTCACAATCATCGCGGGAGTTGAAAACAAGTCCGGCTTCGCAGATGGGAACGCCGCAGATGCTCTCTTCAATGCGCCGGTCGGTGTCACGGTCGGCCATGACGGGACGATCTACGTTGCGGATACTTACAATGATCGAATCCGCGCGATTGAGACGACAGGGAATGTGCGAACCATCGCAGGTGGAAACGAGCCTGGCTTCGCAGACGCAACTTCGGGTGCTCAAGCCCGATTCGATACGCCCTGCGGAATCGCCGTTGAGACGGACAGCACGCTGGTCGTCGCGGACACGGGAAACAATCGCCTGCGCCGCGTTCGATTAGATGGGGCGGTCACGACGATTGCCGGAACAGGCGTGCGTAATGATTCAGACGGCGCTCCGCTTGACGCTTCATTCAACGAGCCGACCAGTGTGGCGATAACTAGCGGAGGCACAATCTTCGTTACCGATGCGGGCGGATCAACGGTGCGCGTTTGCAACTTCGGTCTCTTGCCGCTTGTGACGACGCTCGCAGGCCGCGCAGACATGGGCTTACTTGACGGCACGCTCGAACATGCGCGTCTCAATCGTCCGTCCGGCATCGCCGTCTCGCCGGACGGAACGCTGCTCATCGCAGACACCGGCGACAAACTCGTTCGCGCAGTTGTGCGAGGCAGCGATGCACGCGGTGTCGCGCTTACGCAAGAGATGATCGAGGCGCTGCGTCCGAAGGCTGCGGACTTTCGCACACAAGCGCCTCCACGCTGGCCTTATGATCCGCCGGACAGAGAGCGCGAGATTGCCGCGACCTTCGGCGAGGTGCGCGGCGAAGTCGGCGAGGGGAAAGAGGCCTGGTTTCATAACGGGCTTGATGTTCCCGGCGCGTATGGCGAAACGGCTCGCCTCGTGCGCTCCGAAAAGATCACGCGCCCGCTCGCGGTCGAAGACGTTGGGGGAGTGCGTGAGCATATCCGCTTTCCAACGATGGGCTACGTACATCTGCGCATCGGACGTGATAAAGATGATCGTGCTTTCGCGGACGAGCGTTTCATCCTGCGGCGCGATGAGAGAGGGAAAGTCGTGGGCGTTCGCGTGCGGCGCGGCGCGAGTTTCAAGGCGGGTGAAGCGATAGGCACGCTCAACAATCAAAATCACGTGCATCTGATTGCCGGGCCAACCGGCTCGGAATTCAATGCGTTGGCGGCGCTGGAACTACCGGGCGTGAAAGATACTGTCGCGCCCGTGATTGAGAAAGACGGCGTGCACCTGTTCGACAATGAGTGGAGAGAATTCGGCGCGACTTCTTCATCCACAGAAAAGAGAAGTGCGACAACTGATCAGAGAACTACGACGCCGAAAACAGAGTCGCCATTGATCGTTCGCGGCGATGTGCGGATCGTCGTGCGTGCTTACGATCAGATGGACGGCAATGCCACGCGGCGGCGCCTTGGGCTTTATCAACTCGGCTATCAAATATTAAAAGCCGACGGCAGTCCTGCTCCCGGTTTCGCTGAACCGTTGACGACGATCTCCTTTGAAAGTTTGCCTGACGAGAGCCGGGCTGCTCATATCGCTTACGCCGAAGGCAGCAAAGCGAACGCGACGGGCGAAACCATCTTCGCCTACATCGTCACCAATACGGTGCGTGATCGCGCGGCGACGGAAAATTTCTGGCACGCTTCCATCTTGCCTGATGGCGATTACCTCGTGCGCGTCTTCGCCGCAGATTTTTTCGGAAACAGGACGACGCGCGATGTGCCTGTGCGAGTTGCCGCATCTCAAAATCAATAGAGAAGGAGTTCTATTAATGACTTGTTCGGCGCGAGTGAAGGCGAAGCTCTCAGCCGGGATCATTAGTCCGGGCTATGCTTTATGCGCGTCCATATATGCCCTGAGCAAAGCGTTAATTTTCGTCTGATAGCCTTGCCCCTGCTTTCTGTACCACTGCAAGACATCGCTGTCCACACGCAAAGTCAACTGCGCCTTACGCGGCACGGGCTTCAATCCACGCCGCACTATCGCCCGCGCAAACATCTCTGGCGACACTTCAGGCAAATCAGACAGGTCAATGCCCTGATCCTTCAACGCATCAACGCGCTTCCAATCAGTCCGCGATTTCTTTGAAGTAACTGCTTTCTTCATTTGACTATAACATTACAGATGAGTTGCTCATCTATTCGTGATTGCAACTACCCAACTTAGAGGTTCTCTAACTATCAATCCCTTCTCCACGAGCGTCAAATAGTTGCCATGAAACTCCATCCCAGCGCAAACCCCTCTTACCCATTCCAGAGATAACCCAGACCCCTGTAACTGGCGTTGGTAAATCAGGTGCATGGCTAGGAAGATGATTAAACTCGCTGGTCAAATAGGACTCCACCGGCCAAGTTGCGCCAGCGAAGCTCACGATCACAAAGACATGGCGATTGGCCGCTCCTGATCGTTGAAGTTTGCAGAGCACGTCCTTTTGAGCAGGAGCGCGAAGGAATTCGCTAGTCCATTCTGGCAATGCGCTACCATGTTCATCAACAGCACCGCCCATTCCTGGCATTGTAAGATAAACTTTACCAGTACCAAGCCGACGGTAGCAGTAAGCATATGTGATTTTGAGTGACTCTAGGTCGTCCAATAGTGCAACATCATCCCACTTGAGCCAATGATCCATATGGACATTATAGATAGCTCGACCCTCCAACGCTTGGATAACTCCCTCAATGCGCTGCCTAATAATATTGACCTTAGCATTAGGGGCGATCTCGATTATCCAATCACCTGTGATTGATAGCTCCAGCGGTCCTCTCGCTGGACCGATATTCCATGTTTCGGTGAAGACAGGGTCAACTGCTCCAACACATTCAATAGCTATCTCAGGGGCGTCCGCCGACCCAATACGAAGGTCATACATCCCAGGTGCGCTATTGTCGTCGTTAATGACAACGGTTCGCTTTAGTTCTTTCTCCACAATTCGCCGTGCTAATTCCTCGCCAGCCATAATGTCGAACCTCATCTTGCATTTTAGACTTCACTCTAACGGGTATTTTATCTCAATTTTCAAGATAAAGCGCACGTCAAGAGCGTTATCCTGCATGTCGCAAAATAACAATCCTTTCACTACCGGTAAAGATTCGATGTTGGAACGGAAGCAGAACTCTTGATCCTTGCTCGTCAGCTTTTACTGCGCTCAGTGTGCGAGGTCGGATTCCAGTATCGTGTTGGTAGGCGTCAGTGGCGAGTTACTGAAGATCGGCGCGGAGGGCGAAGTCTGTGGAGCGGTGATTGATTGTGTGCTTGTTGATGCGGTCGCAGCCCTCGCAATGGTTGAGAGCGAGGCGGCGAGGAGCTTGGCTGACTCTTCCAGCAATCTGCGATGATCCGCGTTGTATTCGGTGAGCGCGGAGGAATAGAGCGTGAGCGCGCCGTGCATCTCTGTTTCCCTGATAACGGGGAAGACGGCGAGCGTGCGATAGTCTGCGAAGCGTTCGGCGAGGTGCGGCGGGAGGTCTAGCTTGGGGTCTGTGTTGCAGAAGGGCTGGCGATTGGCGAGCACCCAGCCGGTCACACCTTCGCCGGTTGCGATCTTGCGATTCAGGAGCAGGTCTGCGTGCTGGCCTCTGGCGTGGATGACCGCGTTGTCCTCGTCTCCATGCGCGGCGAGTGTCACGGTGCATGAATCGTAGGGGACGAGTGTTTGAAGTTTCTCGGTGAAGGCCGCGAGGATTGACTCGCGCCCGTGCGCAGCGTTGATGCTTTGCGAGAGATCGTAGAGGGCGCGCAGGTCTTTGATGTTGAACTCCTGCTCGTTCTGTTTGGTTGCCGTTTCGGTTTCGGCGAGACCTGCTGCGGGAGCGACCTTGCGCGCGGCTTCCGAGAGTTCTTCGACGGGCGTGATGCCGTAGGTCGGAGCGGGCGTGTTGCGGTGCGCGAGTATCTCCGCTTCAAACTCAGGCAGGTGCGTGATGAACGTGCCGACGACGCGCGGGTCGTACATCGTGCCGCTTCCGCTCATGATGAAGTCGAGCGCCTCTTCGCGTGTCATGGCTTTGCGATACTGGCGGTCTTCGCGCACGGCGTCGAAGCAATCAACGACGGAGAGAATGCGCGCCGTCAATGGAATCTCTTCGCCGGAAAGCGCATCTGGATAGCCGCGTCCGTCCCAACGCTCGTGATGATGACGCACGACGGGCACGACCGGATAAGGAAACTCCACGCGCCCCAGAATCTGCGCGCCGACGATGGTGTGCGTCTTCATCTTCTCAAACTCTGAGGCCGTCAGTTTGCCCGGCTTGTTGAGAATGAAATCGGGCACGGCGATCTTGCCGATGTCGTGCAGCAACGCTCCGGCGCGCAAGGCTTCAACCTCAGCTTCGTTGCAGCCGAGTATGCGCGCGACTCCGGCGGCGTAAATCTGCACGCGCAGGACGTGCTCGTGCGTCACTTCATCTTTAGCGTTGATCGCAACGGCGAGCGCCTCGATGGTCTCGCGGTGCGATTTCTCCATCAGGGTGATGCGTTCCTGTTGCGCGCGTTCGATGATGTTGAGTTGTTCGTGCACGCCGTCGCGGTACTGCCGATGCCCGAAGTGAATTGCGATCAGGATCGGCGCGCCGATTGCCAACATCGTCAGCGCGTTATACTGAAGCGCGATGTACATCAAACTCGCCGCCGCGCTCGTCGGCAAAAACATCGGCACGGCCAACAGAAAATTCTCTTTCCAACTCCGCCTGACAGACGTGCCGAGGCGTGTGGCGAAGAGAACAGAGATCAATCCTGTGTTGACGCTGATATGAACGATGCTGGCAACGAAGACTCCGATGGCGACTGCCGGGAAAGCATGATCGCCGCCCATGGCTTCGCCGAAGCCGTAGCGCAGAACTGTATTGAGAGTCGCACCCGCCGCCGCAGCCGCCAACGACATCATGCCGAATGAAAAGAGATTGCTGGAGAGACGACGCACCGCGCGGCGCGATGAAGTGAGTCCTTCAATGCCAGCGACAAAGATGCAGGCTGCGAATCCAAACTTGCAGGCGATGAGCAGAACCAGCGCGTCCGAAAGCGTGAAGGTCATCTTCTCCTGCGAGAGCTTGAGAGACGACGGCAGCGGAACGGAGTTCGGGAACATGCCCGTGATGACGGCCAGAGGCAGGAGCACCAGCACAGTCATCTGTTCATGCCACGCATATTGGACGAAGAAGCTCGCAGTCGA
The DNA here is from genome assembly GCA_032159235.1 of Acidobacteriota bacterium. Lineage (GTDB taxonomy): Bacteria > Acidobacteriota > Blastocatellia > Pyrinomonadales > Pyrinomonadaceae > QHXM01. Next base: position 31,791 of record JAVHWW010000107.1, on the reverse strand, counting down.
GGCGAACCAGAGAGCGATCCCCGCGACCGTAATCGTCGCCGGGTACAGGTGGCTTTTGATTCCTGTGCGCTCTGGTGTCATAGATGCTTGAGTCCCAAGTCCCAAGTCCCAAGTCTCAAGTCCCATGTTTGGCAGTTCTTGACTTGGGACTTGAGACTTGGGACTCACTTAACGATGTGGATAAAGCGGGCTGGTGCCGGATAATCGCAGCACGCCGACCGGAATTGCAGTTTCACCCAGCAGGATAACTGATTGCGCGTTGATGTCCGCCGTGCTTGGATCAACGAGATTCGAGGCCCACGTTGATTGATTATCGAAGCTCAAACCGTACAACGTGCCTGAAGGATACAATCCGTCGGCGAGCGCATATTCGCTCCCGACGACGATGCCGCTTCCGACAACGATCCCACTGCCGACGACAATTCCACTGCCGACCACGATGCCGCTGCCAACGACGATCCCGCTCCCGACGACGATGCCGTTAGCGAGAACATAGCTGCCGTCCCCGTTCATGTAGCCATCGGCGACGGCGAAGCCACTGGAAATCGTTTGTCCGTTGGCGAGTTTATAACCGTTAGTGATTTCCAGGCGGTCTGTGAAGGCGACGCCTTCAGCCCAGACGAGGCCGTTGTTGAGCGGGATAGCTTCGCCGCCGATTGACGAAGTGATGCCCGGCACGGTCGCGTAAGTAATCTTTTTGTTGGTAATCAGATTGTCGCCCGGCTGCGCTTTGTTGGCGTCCTGACGGATCGCGCGGGCGAGCGATACGGCGGCGTTCGTGTTCAACTCGCCAGCGCCTTCCGTGATGATGCGCGCGTAGCTGGACATCAGATACGCCTTCACTCTGTTTTCGTAGTAGGGCAGGCGTTGCGCTGTCCGCATGAGCAGGGCTTTGATGATGGCGGGTGTCAAACTTGGGTTGGCTTCAATCATCATCGCCACCGTGCCGGAGACGGCAGGCGCAGCGAAAGATGTGCCGCTCCAGATTCTGTACGTGCCGGTCGCGTCCGGTTTCGTCGTGCTTGAATTACCGAACACAGTGTCGGCGGTATAGCCTAGAAGACCGCCACCGTTGCCGCCCGTTGTCGTATATGAGCTACTCGTCGAAGTTGAGGTGACGGACGACTCCGACGCGCCGACCAGGTTGCCGGGCGCGACGAGGTCAGGCTTGACGAGTCCATCAACGAGTGTCGGCCCACGAGATGAGTAGGTCGTCACAGTATCGTCCGAACGCTGAACGGTCTGCTGCGTGTTGGTCGCGCCGACGGTGATAACTCTCGGCGAGTTGGCGGGAGATAGGATGCCGCCGTAGATTGTCTGCCCGGCGGAGTCTTTACCGAGATTGCCAGCCGCGACGACGACAACGATGCCTGCGTCAATCGCGCGACCGACGGCTTGGCACAACGGGTCGGTCTTGTAGCTTTGTGTGACGGCAGCGCCGAGCGAGAGATTCATCACGCGGATGTTGTAGGTCGCTTTGTTTTGAATCGCCCAGTTGATACCTGCGATGACGTTGGAGACTGTGCCGATGCCCTGCGAGTTGAGGACGCGCACGCTGATGAGGTTCGCACCCGGTGCGATGCCGCCGTAGGTTGGCGTGCCCGGATGTTGCGCCGCGTAATCTTCGCTTGCCTGACCCGTGCCCGCAGCGACTCCGGCGGTGTGCGTGCCGTGTCCGTAGTTATCCTGCATCGTGCCTTCGCCGGTGAAATCTACAGACTTCATGATGCGGTTGTACGGCGTGACGGTTGAAGTGGCGAGGACGCCTGTGCCGAGCAAGCCGCCGCCGCCGAGCAGTCCGCCACTCGTCGTCATCGTGTAGCCTGCGAACTCTGCCGCGTCGGGCGGGCTGATGCCGCTATCGAGAACGGCGATGCCGACACCGTTGCCTGCGCCGCCCGCAGTGATGTCGGTCGGCAAAACTTTGCTCGCGCCGGTCGTGACCTCTATGTGACTCGTGTTGTCTGTCGAAGTGGAGAGCACGCGCACGGGTTGGTCAGCAGACATCCATGAAACTTCATCGCGCAACGACAACTCTTCCAACTTTTCGACGGGAACATCCGCGACCATCACATCGAGCGCGTCCAACTGCTGCCGGACGTTTGCGCCGCTCGCTTCGAGCGCAGCCCGCGCCTGATCTTTCGCCGCTCCGTCAGTCAGGTTGAGAATGACGCGCACTCGCTCAGAACTTCCGGGTTGTACAGTGCGCGCACGCTCACGCAAGTCGTCGGTCAATTTATTAACCACACGCCGCACGACGCTGCCGCGCGTCTGTCCCTGCGCCACGGTCGGCTGAAAGGCCGCCAGAGGCGCGAACAGCGAGACGACGAGCAAGAGCGCGAGAGAAGGGGATTTTCGATTCAAAACTTACTCCTCATGATTCCTGAAATGGATCGGGGAACTTTCAACTGCCCGCGTGTCGGGAAGCAAGCGGTGCCAGAAGTCTTAACAAAACATGTGCCGCATCAGCGGGAGGGCTAAATGTTGAAATCGTTGCGAGGCTGGAAGAGATTTGAATGAGCGTCCAATCTCTTTGACCGAAAACTGTCAGAGATAATCGGTCAGGAAGAGAGACGAAGGCAGAATTCAGAATTCAGAATCCAGAAGAAAAGAAAGACAAAATCTGTAAAAGCGGCTTGCGGCCTTATCATTCTGGATTCTGGATTCTGGATTCTGAATTCTGCTTTTTAGTCCTTCAGTGTAAAATCCCTGCGAGCCAAAATATTCTGGTTAGAGATTGTCGGGTCGCACGCCTCGTTTCGGCACGCACTTCGGATGAAGCGCATCTCGCTGGAAAGTTCGGGCGTGGATTCAATGAATTTGAGCATCAACGCGCCTGAGGTGAAAACTTTTGTCTGACGGTCAGGTGAATAACGCGAACTACCAGGGGCGGCCAAGTATGTGCCGCAACTGCGGCGCGCTCGTCGGAGCCAACGAGACGAGTTGCTCGCTCTGCGACGCGCCGAGGGATTCAACGGTTGCCGTGCAGCCGCAAACAGCGCCGCAGGTTTACGACCATGAGGCGATGCGCTTCGCCCGCGCCATCCTGAGCCGTCCGTACATCTTCACCATCGTCTTTCTCGTCGCCAATGTCTTCGTCTTCATGTTGATGTGGTCGTCGAGCGGATTGAACAGCGCGACTTTGTGGGAGCCTCCGCAATCTGTCCTCATCGCTTACGGCGCAAAGCTCAACTCGCTGATAAAAGGTCAACACGAATGGTGGCGCTTCGTGACGCCCGTTTTCATTCACATCGGCCTGGCACACCTGCTCATCAACATGTACGGCCTGTGGATGATTGGCCCTTATGTCGAGCGGCTCTACGGCTCGGCCAAGTTCGTCGTGCTCTGGGTGATGACGGGTGTGGCGGGTGTGGTGGCGAGTTACTTGAGCCTGCGGCCTGAGATGGCTGTCGGCGCGGTCGGACGCTTCCTGTTCAGAGCGGAAGATGGGCCTGCGGCGGGCGCATCCGGCGCGCTCTTCGGCCTGGTCGGCGTCCTCTTCGTTTTCGGCATCAAGTTCCGGCGTGAATTGCCGGAAGGTTTCAAACGCGCTTTCGGGACGGGACTGCTGCCGATCATCCTGCTCAATCTCTTCATCGGTTACATCGGTCGCGGCTTCATAGATAACGCCGCGCATCTCGGCGGGCTGCTTTCCGGCGCGCTCTTCGCGCTGGTCATCAATTACAAACGACCGGACGAGCGCGCAGGCGTCGCCGTCGTCTGGCACATCCTGCAAGTTGCCGCGCTCGCGCTCGTCGCCGTCAGCTTCGTGATGATCGCACGTCACTTTCCAAAGCAACTGCCGAAATCGGATGAGAGCGCGGCCACATCGGATTCGTCACCCAGTGCTGAAGCTTTAGCCTTCGCTGCAAACCTAGACGTGGTGAATGAAGGCCGATCAACCTTTCTCAACTCCCTCAAGAAGAATGACGCGAGCAGGATTGATGCGACAGTGCAAGCGCTCGACCAAGCGCCGCATCTCGATGATGAGACGAATGCTCTGCGTAATGATCTGAAATCGCTGCTGACGAACGCAAATTCTTTCATTTCGGCTTCGTCTTCAACCGGCCCGCCGGCAAAGGCGCGTGTGATAGATGAGAACAAGTTGGGGCGCGATTTTCAAGCATGGAAAGAGAAGTATGACAACTGGACTAAGACTGAGAGTCAAAGATACGGAGTGAAGTTGATTAAACAAGCTCCGCCGAAAGAAACTTCCTCATCAGACAAATAACCAGAAAGCTTTCATCAAACCAGCTCGCTTCCAGGCGAGCGCGACAGGAGAATAATTGAGAGATGGAAATTAAAAAAGTTGGCGTGCTCGGCTGCGGCTTGATGGGTTCAGGCATCGCGCAGACGGCAGCCACCGCAGGATTTGAGACAATCGTCCGCGAAGTTTCGGATGAACTCTGCGAGAGAGGTTTTAGTGGAATCGAAAAATCTCTCGCCAAATTTGCAGAGAAAGGAACGATCACTTCAGATCAGCAGCAAGAGATTCGCGGTCGTCTGTCAGGCACGACCTCGCTCGACCAACTCGCAGACTGCGACATCATCATCGAAGCCATCATCGAGAATCTTGAGACGAAGCGCGAGACCTACAGGCAACTCGATTCAGTCTGCAAGCCCGAAACGATCTTCGCCTCGAATACTTCGTCAATCTCGATCACGGAGATGATGACCGCGACCTCGCCAGAGCGCCAGCGTCGTTTCATCGGGATGCACTTCTTCAATCCCGTGCCGCTGATGAAGCTCGTCGAAGTCATCCGCACGATTCTGACGGACGAAGTGATTTATGAACAGGCCATCGAATTCGGCAAGCGGCTCGGCAAAGTGCCTGTGCGTGCCGGAGACAAATCGGGCTTCATCGTCAATCGCCTGCTCGTGCCCTACATGCTCGATGCCGTTCGCGCGCTCGAAGAGGGCGTCGGCTCAATCGTTGACATTGACAATGCGATGAAGCTCGGCTGCGGCTATCCGATGGGGCCGTTCACGCTCGGCGATTTCGTCGGACTCGACACGACTTACTACATCGCCGAGATCATGTTCAACGAGTTCCGCGAGAAACGCTTTGCTCCGCCGCCGCTTCTCAAACGCATGGTGCTCGCCGGCCTCTACGGTCGCAAATCCGGGCGCGGCTTCTACGACTACACCACAGATGCGAAGAATCCGACGCCGATGAACCTTGTGTAAGTCTGTCAAGTCCAGCGAGTCTGTCGAGTCTTGCAAGCCAAGCAAACTTGATGGACTCGATAGACTCGACAGACTCGCTGGACTTTCTTATGCCCATCATCTATGAGCTACATGATTCCGTTGCGCTCGTTCGTCTCGAACGGCCAGAGAAGTTGAATGCGCTGACGCGGCGTGCGCTTGAGGAGTTGGGCGAGACGTTCGAGCGCATTGCGCGTGAGCGAAGGGTTCGCTGTGTGATTCTGACAGGCGCGGGCGAGCGTGCGTTCAGTGCGGGGACGGACATTGGCGAGTTGTCTGTGCTGGATACGGAGGAAGCGCGGCGAGCAGTGGAGCGCGGGCAGCATGTCTGTGATTTGATTGAGCATTGCGGCGTGCCTGTCATCGCTGCCGTCAATGGTCTGGCTGCGGGTGGCGGTTGTGAACTCGTCCTGGCGTGTCATCTCCGAATCGCTTCGGAAAGCGCGCGCTTCAGTTTGCCGGAAATAAAACTCGGCTTGATTCCAGCCTACGGCGGAACTCAGCGGCTCGCACGCGCGACGGGCAGCGGGCGTGCGCTTGAGATGATGTTGACAGGCGCGGGAATTTCGGCGGATGAAGCTCTGCGCGTCGGTCTCGTCAATCGCATCGTCGCGCCCGCCGAACTGCTCTCCGAAGCTGAACGCACGGCGCGCGAAATCGCAAGCCTCGCGCCACTCGCTATTCGTGCTTGCCTCGATGCCGTCACGCGCGGTATTTCATTGCCGCTCGAAGAAGGCTTGAAACTTGAGGCGGAACTCTTCAGTCGTCTCTTTGCCACTGAAGACATGCGCGAAGGCACACGCGCCTTCCTGGAAAAACGCGCGCCCGTGTTCAAAGGAAAATGAATCGCGCACCGATTTTGTTTTGGCTGTTCATGCTGCATTGCTGACTGCGCTTCTACTTGTCACTCGTCCCTCGCTTCACCTATACTGCAATTGCTTTCATTCATTAACTGAACCGGAGTGGATCGAAGACTCTTGCAGCCGAAGACTCATCAGGGACGCCTCAACGCCGAAGGCTTTCGCTTTGCGATTGTGGCAAGTCGCTGGAATGATTTTCTGACTTCGCGGCTCGTCGAAGGCGCGCTTGATGCGTTGGAACGTCTGGGCGCAGATGAAAAATCTGTGGAGCTTTATCGCGTACCGGGTTCGTTTGAGATTCCGCTCCTGGCGCGCAAGCTCGCCGCTTCCGGTAAATGGGATGCAGTCATTTGCGTCGGCACAATCATTCGCGGTGAGACGCCGCACTTTGAGTACATCGCTGCGGAAGTGACGAAGGGCATCGCGCAGGCAGGAATGGAGACGGACGTGCCCGTTGTGTACGGCATCGTGACGGCGGACACGCTGGAGCAGGCGATTGATCGCGCCGGAGTGAAAGCGGGCAACAAGGGCTTCGAGGCCGCAATGTCGGCTGTCGAGTTGGTAAATCTTTATAAAGAAGTGGTCAGTGGTCAGTAGTCGGTGGTCAGTTGAAAGCCAAAAGCTCAAAACCGATTTCTGACCACTGACCACCGACCACTGACCACTGAAGTAATCATGGGTTCAAGACGTAAGGCGCGTGAATGTGCCTTGCAAATGCTCTTTGCGGCTGATGTTTCCGAGACGCGCGCCGACGACTTGGTACGCACCTACTGGACTGAGTTGGGCGATGCAGATGTGGAAGAGCCTGCGCGCGAGTTTGCGACGCGCCTCGCGGTCGGCACCCTCGCGCATCTCACTGAACTCGACGAGCGGATCAAATCGCGCGCTGAGCACTGGCGTATCTCGCGCATGGCAATCGTTGATCGCAACATCCTGCGCCTCGCCGTCTATGAATTCTTACACGAGCCGACGCCGCGCACCGTCGCCATCAACGAAGCGCTCGAAATCGCCCGTCGCTTCTCGACCTACGAAGCCACACAGTTTATCAACGGCATCCTTGATGCCATCAAGCGCGACCTCGACGAACAGCATCCACAGGAACACACCACGACGGAAGACGAAGAACAGTGAAAAGTGAAAAGTGAAAAGTGAATAGTTAAAACCAGATTCTTGCTTTTCACTATTCACTATTCACTATTCACTATTCACTTTTCACTCTTCACTGTTTACTATTCCCTTATGGACGATCACGTGCTGCGCGAGTTCCTGGCCGAAGCGGAGGATTTGCTGGAAATTCTCTTCGGCGATTTGCAGGCGTTGCGCGTGCGCCACCGGGAAGGACGCGCGCGGCGCGAGTTGGTCGGGCGCATCTTTCGTCACATTCACACGCTGAAAGGCTCGTCGGCGACGGTCGAGCTTAAGACTGTGACCGATCTGGCGCACGAGTTCGAGAGCTTGCTCGACGGCGTGCGGCTGGGGCGCGTCTCCATTGATGAGCGTGTGATGGATGCTTTCGACTCGACGGCCAGCGCTATCTCGCAAAGTCTCAGCGCCGTCGCACGCAATGAGGCGCAGCCGGAAACAAAATCTCTCATCGAACGCTTGCGTGAACTGGCGCGTCAGGGAAACGATGAGCGCACAGTATCTGTCGCACAGCGACCCATCGCCGCCTTGCCGGAAAAGATTGCACGCTCGTTGAGCAAACACGAGGCGCATCGTCTGCGTGAAGCGTTGGAAGAAGGCGCACATCTCTTCATCATCAACGTCCAGTTCGACCTCACCACTTTCGATGAGCGTTTCCGCGACTTAAGCGATGCGCTCACAGAAGACGGCGAGATCATCTCAACGCTGCCGGGACTCGCCGGTGAATCGCCGGACAAGATCAGCTTCCGTATCGTTTACGCCACGAAAGAGAGCCGCAAAGATTTGACGGCACGCGCCTCCGCCTTCGGTGAACTCTCGCTGACGGAATTAACGACAGAAAAAGAATCGAAGTCGAAAAAGGAGAAGCACGCTGCGCGCGGTGATGCGCAGGCCGAGAGCGCGCAGGCCAAATCTATCGCTGCGCTGACGACGCACGTGCGCATCGAGTTGACGGAGTTGGACGCGATCATCTCCGCCGCGCACGAAGCTCTGGTTGAGACGAGCCGTGTGCTTAAGCTCGCGCAAAGTTTCAACCTGCAACCCGACGAGCGAACTTTGATCGAGCAGCGCGCGGAGAATGTCACGCGCAGTTTCGTCGAGCTTGAAGAGCAATTGATCGGTCTGCGGATGGTTTCAGTCAGACAACTCTTGGAGCGCGCCGCACGTGCCGGGCGAATCAGCGCGCGTGCGACGGGCAAAGAGGTCGAGTTTGAAGCGAAGGGCGGCCAGGTCAAACTCGACAAAGCTCTCGCCGATGTCATCGCCGATCCGTTGCTGCACATCCTGCGCAACTCTGTGGATCACGGCGTCGAGTTGCCCACAGAGCGCGCTCGCATCGGGAAGCGTCCGCGCGGATTAGTGCGTCTCGAAGCCAGCACGGAAGGCAATCTTGTCCGGTTCAAAGTCACGGACGACGGGCGCGGGATTGATCCACTGCGCATCACACGCGCGGCGGCAGCGCTCGGCATCATCGAAGCGGGCAGGCTGCTAACAAAACAGGAAGCTCTGCGTCTTATCTTTCGACCCGGTTTTTCGACCGCCGCATCAGTCTCGAATGTGTCGGGGCGCGGCGTCGGACTCGACGTGGTTGAAAGAGCCGTCGAGCAGACGGGCGGCGAGTTGCGCGTCTCAAGTGAGCCGGGCGCGGGCACGACCTTCGAGATCATCCTGCCGACGACGCTCGCGCTGCTTCAATCGCTCGTCGTCCGCTCGTCCGGCAAGAGCTACTGCATCGAGGCGCGCCGCGTCGTCGAAACAGTCTCCATCGCCGCCGTTGATCTTGAGCGCAACATCGGAGAGGGTCAGCTTGGCTGGCGCGGCGCATCCGTGCCGCTTCTGGAGATGCGGAAACTTCTCGCGCAAGCGCCGTTCGATGTGGAAAATGTTCAGACCAGCGTGCCGGTCATCATCGTTTCGCATGTTGCCGGAAGAGAAGTTGCGCGCGATGGAAAACGCACGGCCATCATCGTTGACGCAATCGCCGGGCAAACGGAAGCTCTCGTGCGCGGGCTGGGGCGACACGCGGCGCGCTGGCGCGGAATCAGCGGCGCAACCGAACTGCGCGACGGCACCATCGCGCTCGTGCTCGATCTGCCGCGCCTGTTAGAAATGAGAGATGAGGGACACGAAGAAGCGAGCAAGGCAAACTAACTGAGGCGGAGCGTCTCAAAAACCGGAGCTGATGAAAAGTCGCATCACACAAAGTAAATGGCATAGTCGAATCGCGGCGGCCACCCTGTGCGCCATCGTCTTCCTCTCAGCGCTCTCTTTCGCTCAAACGAATTCGGGCACCATCTTCAGCGCGTCCTCGACGACGCCCGCGCCGCACACGTATCCGAAAGAAATACGCGGCTACAAAGTGGAACTCGCCAGGGTTGAGCTTAAGAAGCCGAACGCTAAAGAGGCGAAGAAGAGTGCCAGCGATGAGACGGACATGGATGATCTGATTCAATTGGGCGAGCCGCGCGTGGCGAGTCTCTCGCCGTTTGGCATTACGCTCGAAGTGCCCGTCACGGTCGCAGCCGTCAAGCAGGGCGGTCACGTTGACTTTCTGACCTTCGAGGACATGATGGTCAACGGCACGCCCGTCACCGTCAACGAGTATCAACATCCCTTCGATCTGCCGAACGATCATCCGATGACGTTGCCAGATTCCGTCAGCATCTACATCAGCACCCCGCGCGCGATGCTCGGCGCGATTGGGGAGTGGCGACAACCGAAAAGCATCTGGCCTGTGACCGGACGAGTCTATGTCTTCGGACACTTCAAAAAATTCGTCTTCAATTTCAAGCGAGTCGTCCCAGTCGAACTCAATCTCTCATTCAAGAACCCCTTGGCGAAATGATGAGCGGAAAGCAGAATCCAGAATCCAGAATTCAGAAGTCAGAAGAAAAGAAAATCAAAACAAAATCTGTCGAAGTGGTTTCAGCCTTATGATTCTGAATTCTGGATTCTGACTCCTGAATTCTGCTTTACCTCAAACCTTCGGTCGCTGTTTGTGCCAGTCGGTCGCCTGTTGATATTTGTCTGCGATGTCAATCAAGGTTTGCTCGCTCCACGCCGGGCCGATGAATTGGATTCCGGTCGGGAGATTGTTTTGGCCGAAGCCGTTGGGGACGGTGATGGCGGGCACGCCGACCAGATTGCACGCGCCGATGGGCGACGAAGCATTGATGTTCGGATACGCCTGATCGAAATTTTTGTTGATGGGATAAGAGACTGTCGCGCGCGACGGGGCGACGAGTAGATCATATTTCGAGAACATCTCTTTCCAGGCGCGTCGCATCGGAGCGCGCAAGCGCATCGCGTGCAGGTAATCAACAGCCGTGACGAGCGAGGCTGAGTAGCCGCCGGTGCGCCCGTTCGGAGAGGCGAGTTCCTGCACGCGGCCTGATTCAATCAACTCACGAAACGCGCTCGCACCCTCTGCGGCTACAATCGTGCCGACCGCCGCGCCGTAAGGAAAATCCGGCAGCTTGACATCCATCTCGATGGTCGCAAATTTCTTCAACACTTCGAGCGAGCGCAGGAAATTCTCTTTCACTTCGGGCTGCGCCTTGTCGTAAGAATCTTTCATCACGGCGATGCGCAGCTTGCTAGAGTTTTTAACCATCTCGCCCAATGGCCCTTCTTTTCCTAGAAGGGGCGTGGCTCCTTTAGGCCAAACCCACATGTCTAAACGATGACCTTTGCCTTTAGCCTTAGTCGCTGGCGCATCTTTCGTCCAAATCCAACCTCCCATGTCTCTCGATGTCGGATCAAGCGGGTCATGGCCTGCGATTGCCTGAAACACGATGCCGCAGTCTTTCGCGCTGCGACACATTGGCCCAAGTTTGTCGAGAGTCCAACACAAAGCCATCGCGCCGTGACGCGAGACCGCGCCGTAGGTCGGTCGTAAACCCGAAAGGCCGCAGAAGGTTGACGGTGTGATGATTGAGCCGGAAGTCTCCGAGCCGATGGCGAACGCGACCAAGCCCGCAGCCGTCGCCGCGCCGGGGCCAGAAGACGAGCCACCGCTCCAGTAGTCTTCATTCCAAGGCGTCTTGCACGCGCCCGTCAGCGAAGCGTGCGCTTCGTTATAGCCCATCCCGCCCGCGAGTTCGATCATGGCGAGCTTGGCGACGAGAATCGCGCCAGCCTCGCGCAGCTTCTTGATAACGGTCGCGTCATCGTCGAACTGTTGATCCTTGTACGGCGTCGCGCCCCAGGTAGTCTTGGCGTTGCGTGTCGCCAGCAAATCTTTCGCGCCGTAGGGAATGCCGTGCAGCAGTCCGCGATAGCGTCCGCGCCGTATCTCGCTTTCAGCCGCACGCGCTTCCACAAGCGCAGAGTCGCGCATGATTGTGACAACCGCGCCGAGCCTGTGGCCGATCTTTTCTAATCGAGCAAGATAGCTTTCAGTCAACTCGACGGGCGAGATGCGCCGCGCGCGAATTTGCGTGGCGAGTTCGGTGATAGAAGAGAAGAGTGTGTCGTCAGGGAGCATAGGTTAAGTTAAAAGCGAAAAGGTAAAAGGAAAAAGTGGAAGCTGTGTTTCATCATGCGCTGAAGATGAAATCAGGCTCGTCTCCGTTCTTCAATTTAACTGCGCGCAGGCGATCTGCCGTGCGGACGTTGCCGTCCAAATCTTTCTTCACTTTCTCGAATTGCTCAGGCGTCAGCTTGTCGCCGAAGCGCACGCGCGCGACCTCTGCGTAAGCGTCTGCGAGAGGCGAAGGCTTCTGCGGCGCGGGCGTTTGCGGCGCGACGGGCGGCGCGGTCGGCTCTTTCGTTTTAGGCGGCGTCTGTGCTTTCGCCAGTGAGGCCGCGAAGGGAGCGGCCATCAACGTCGTCGCAACCGATTTCGCAAACTGTCGGCGCGAAGTCTGTTTTGAGTTGTGCGAACTGTTTTTGGTTTTCATGATTATTTTGTGCGATGGCTGATTGCTAAACTTCCTGTCCCATAAAGACCATGTTATTCAAGAGCGTGTCAATGGCCTGTGCAGTCCTCCGCTCGATCATGCGAATCATTAAGGGCGAAATGAAAATCCAGGGCGAGAGTGCCGCAATCGGAATCAGAAAAATCCACGCATGACGAAAAGCTGGAATTTGCAACGCGAGAACTCCAAAGACGATCAGAAACAGCAGCATCATTCCCAACGGAAAGAGCGTCAGAAACATCTTCATCTTTTTGATGCCGCCGAGCGTCGCCTTCATCTCGATGGCAGACCCTCGCACGATGATCGTGGTTTCGGAGATACCTTTGAGTGGATTCTCTCTGGTGCTGTTGACGCCCGGCCCGGTGGCGCGCAGTTCATAATCGCTGCTGGCCGCGATCTGAAAGCCCAAAGGAAGAAAGGTTAATCTGGCGATATTTAACGCCGTCGCCGCCTTGCCCGTGAAAGGCACTGTCTTGGCGTACTCCATCGGCTTAACATCTCCTTGCAGCGAGGGCTAACTATTGATAGGTCGAGCGCGGGTGAGCATATCATTTCGCGTTATGCAATGAAAAGTAGAAGGTGATAGTCTATAAGGTTCAAACGGAATGTAAATAGCTGGTTGAGAATTCGCTGCTGAATCAACGGCGTCACTCCCGGCAAGAGGTAATCAGACTTTGAGCGAACAGAGAAATCAGACAGACCTTTCCGAATTCATCGCGGAGAATTTCGGAGCCAACGCCACCTACGTCGAAGGACTCCTCAGCCGCTTTCGCAACGACCCCGCGCTCGTTGACGAGTCATGGCGCGCGTACTTCACGGAGCTTTTAGGCGCTGACGGCGCGGCAAAGCACGACGGACGCGCGGCAACACAACAGACGCGCAGCAACGGCGACTCTGCAACAGCGACCACAACGCAAACAGCAACGACAGCAAGCGCGCCTGCGACGACCACTGCCGCGATACCTGCGCCTGCACGAACTCCCGCGCAGCCTGCGCCCGCAGCGACTGAAGCAAACGAAAACGCAACGCCCATTCGCGGCGGCGCGCTCAAGATCGTCGAGAACATGGAAGCCAGCCTCTCAGTTCCGACCGCGACCTCGAATCGCCGCGTGCCCGTCAAAGTCTTAGACGAAAATCGCGGCATCATCAACAAGCACCTGCAAGAATCCGGGCGCGGCAAAGCCTCATACACGCATCTGGTCGCGTGGGCAATCGTGCGCGCGCTCGAAAAGTTTCCGCAGCTTAACGATGGGTTTGAAGTTGTGAGCGGTCAACCCTCACGGCTGCGCCGTGAGAGCGTCAATCTGGGCGTCGCCATTGATCTGGCGAAGAAGGACGGCACGCGCACGCTTCTCGTGCCGAATATCAAGAATGCTGAAAAGATGCGCTTCCAGCAATTTCTCGCGGCCTACGACGATGTCGTCAAGCGCGCGCGCGAAGGCAAACTTCAAATCCCTGACTTTCAGGGCACGACCGTTTCGCTCACTAATCCCGGCACAATCGGCACGGTCGCTTCGACGCCGCGACTGATGGCGGGGCAATCCGTCATCATTGCCACAGGCGCGATTGAGTATCCGGCGGAGTATCAGGCGATGGCTCCCGGAGCTTTATCGCAACTCGGCATCAGCAAAGCGATGACGATCTCTTCGACCTACGATCATCGCGTCATTCAGGGTGCGGAATCCGGCGCGTTCCTCGCGCGCGTGCATGAACTGCTTATCGGTGAGCACCGTTTCTACGACGACATCTTTGCCGATCTCGAAATCGCGTATCCGCCGATGCGCTGGGCGACGGACAATAATCCGGCTCTGCTCGGCGGCGATCACGTCCGCGCGCAGATTATCAAGCAGGCGCGCGTCCTCGAACTCATCAACGCTTATCGCGTGCGCGGCCATCTCATCGCGGACATTGATCCATTGCACGCGATGCCGCTTCATCATCACCCGGAACTAGACATCGAGACTTACGGCCTGACCATCTGGGATTTGGATCGTGAGTTCATCACTGGCGGACTAGCAGGCCGTGAGAGCGCGAGTTTGCGCGACATTCTGGACATCCTGCGCCGTGCTTACTGCGGCAAGGTCGGCATCGAATATCGCCACATCCAGAGTAAAGAACAGAAGCTGTGGATACGCGAGGAGATTCGCAAGCAGTTCGTTTATCCAGAGCCGCTCGCGCCCGAAATCAAAAAGCAATTATTGACGAAGCTCATCGCCGCCGAACAGTTCGAGCGTTTCCTGCACACGAAGTATCTGGGACAGAAAAGATTTTCGCTCGAAGGCTGCGAGACGATCATTCCGACACTCGATCAGTTAATCGAAGGCGCGTCGCGTCGCGGCGTCGAAGACATCACGCTCGGCATGGCGCATCGCGGGCGGCTTAATGTGCTTGCCAATGTCGTCGGCAATTTAACGGAGCGCATCTTCACTGCGTTTGAAGGCAGCGTGCATCCGAACTTCCCTGCGGACGAAGGCGACGTGAAATATCATCAGGGTGCTGTCGGAGAGCGCGAGACTGCCGACGGACGCAAGGTCAGGATCACGGTCTCGCCCAATCCCAGTCACTTAGAGTTCGTTGATCCGGTCGTCGAAGGCATGGTGCGCGCCAAACAGGATGCGATGGAGACGCCGCGCGCGGAGACGATTGATCGCGCGCTGCCCGTCCTGCTTCACGGCGATGCAGCATTCGCGGGGCAGGGCATTGTGATGGAGACGCTGAACCTCGCAGACCTCAAAGGCTATCGCACGGGCGGGACGATTCACATCATCATCAACAACCAGATCGGCTTCACCACTTCGCCCGAACAGGGGCGCTCGACAATCTACTCGACAGACGTTGCGCGCATGACGCAGCTTCCAATCTTTCACGTCAACGGCGATGACCCGGAAGCAGCCTATCGTGTCTTGCAGATCGCGCTCGACTTCCGACAGGAGTTCAACAAGGACGTTGCGCTCGACATCGTTGGCTTTCGCAAGCTCGGCCACAACGAGTCGGACGAGCCAAGCTACACACAGCCCTTGATGTACGCGCGTGTCAAAGCTCATCCCGGCGTGCGCGAAGTCTATGCGCGGAAGCTGATCCGCGAAGGCGTGATTGATGAAGCCGAACTGCAACGCATGATTGAAGAGCGCGTGCAGTCTTACGAAGCCGCGCTCGCACGCGCCAAAGAGATTGTCGCCAATAAAGCGCCGATCAAAGAACTTCCGCCGCCCGTGCAGGAAGAGGACGGATCATCTGTTGAAGAGACAGGCGTTGATCGTGAAGTCATCCGCGAGATTGCGCGGAAAATCTCTCTCGTGCCTGAAGGCTTCAACATCAATCCGAAGATGGTCGGACAGCTTGCACGTCGCGCCAAGATGGGCGAGGGCGAAGCGCCGATGGACTGGGCTTTCGCCGAAGCGATGGCTTACGGCTCACTCGTGCTTGACGGCACGCGCGTGCGTTTGAGCGGACAGGATTCCGGGCGCGGCACGTTCAGCCAGCGCCACGCCGTGATGTACGACACGCAGACCGGCAAGCCCTGGTCGCCGCTTTCTGAACTTCGCTCCGCGTCAAACCCGAAGGCGGAGTTTGATGTTTACGATAGCTCGCTTTCCGAACAGGGCGTGCTCGGCTTCGAGTATGGTTATTCGGTTGTGGCAAAGGATGCGCTCGTCTTGTGGGAGGCGCAGTTCGGCGATTTCGGCAACGGCGCGCAGGTCATCATTGACCAGTACATCGCTGCTTCGGAAGACAAATGGCAACAGCGTTCGCGTCTCGGATTGCTGCTGCCGCACGGCTATGAAGGTCAGGGGCCGGAACACTCCTCCGCGCGTCTCGAACGCTACCTGCAACTCTGCGCGGAGAACAATCTACAGGTCTGCTATCCGACCACGCCCGCGCAGTATTTTCATCTGCTGCGCCGACAGGTCAAACAACAGATGATGCGCCCGCTCGTCGTCATCACGCCGAAGAGCCTGCTCCGACTGCCCGCCGCGACTTCGACTGTGGATCAACTAAAGAGCGGCGGCTTTCTGCCTGTGATTGATGATGCGGATGTGAAGACGCGCGAGAGCGTGCGCCGCATCGTGCTCTGTAGCGGCAAAGTCTTTTACGACCTCAACGCCGCGCGTAAGAAGTCTGACGATGAGAAGGTTGCGATCATTCGTCTCGAACAGTTCTACCCGTTCCCGGAAAAACGTTTGCGCGAAATCTTCAGTAGCTACCAAGCCGCAACGCAGTTAGTCTGGGCGCAGGAAGAGCCGAAGAATATGGGCGGCTGGACTTTCGTCGAGCCGCGTTTGATGAATATGCTGCCCGCAGCAGAGCGTCCATACTTTGTCGGGCGCGCGGCGTCGGCCTCTCCAGCGACAGGCTCTTACACAATTTTCGAGCTTGAGCAACGCCGATTAGTTGACCAGGCGCTCACAGAAGATGCAGAATTCATCTCCGGCGCGAGCACCCGTGCCAACGCCGGACCAGCAACATCCTAAAGAAAGGCAGAATCCAGAATTCAGAATCCAGAATCCAGAAGAAAAGAGAAACAAAATCTGTTAGAGCGGGTTTCCGCCTTAGTATTCTGAATTCTGAATTCCGCCCTTAAATATGTTCCCTCGAAAATTTCTGTTCCCCGTTCTCGTCCTGCTTGCTGCCCTATTCATCTTTGTCGGCGGAGCTTGCACGAATAACAAAGCCGAAGGTGAGCACTCGGAGAACTCGAACGCCGCGCCGATTGCCAGTGCGTCGCCAACGCCAAGTGGTCCGATTTCAGTCTCCGCCGTCGGTGATATTATGCTCGGCTCGACATATCAGGGGCGCGGCCTGCCGGAAAAAGACGGCGCGGAGATGATCTCTGGACTCGCCCCCGTTCTCTCCGCCGCAGACATCGCTATCGGCAATCTCGAAGGCCCGATGATTGATAGCGGCGAGTCAACGAAGTGCGGCCCCAATGCTCATCTCTGTTATGTGTTTCGCGTGCCGACGCGCTACGGAAAGTATCTGAAAGATGTCGGCTTCGATGTGATGAGTCTGGCTAACAATCACGCGGCGGATTTCGGCGAGGCTGGGCGCGTGAGCAGTATGCGCGTGCTCGACAGTCTCGGCATTCTTCATTCCGGCGGCAATCTGAACGACATCGCTTATCTCAACGTCAAGGGCAGAAAAATCGCTGTCCTCGCCTTCGCCTTCAATCCAATCTCGTACAACATACTCGACATTGAAAACTCCCGCCGCGTCGTCGCGGACATGGCGCGCAAGGTTGACATCGTGATCGTAGTCTTTCACGGCGGAGCGGAAGGCGCAGTAGCGCAGCATGTTCCACACGGGCCGGAAACATACCTAGGTGCGCCACGCGGAGATTTGCGCGCGTTCACACACGCCGTCGTGGATGCCGGAGCGGGTCTTGTCATCGGCAGCAGCCCGCACGTCGTGCGCGCGATGGAAGTTTATAAAGGCCACTTGATCGCCTATTCGCTCGGCAACTTCGCCTTCTACAGATTTCCATTCGCCGGGCCGACCGCGCTCTCGCTCGTTCTCGACACGAACATCGGCCCGCACGGCGAATTCCTCGGCGGGAAAATTCACCCATTGATTCAGGACGGACAGAACGGCCCGCGTCCAGACCCACGCGGCACAGTCATCAATGTCATGCGGGAGCTTTCAAAAGAGGATTTCGGCCCGACGGCTGTCAACATCGCGCAAGACGGAACGGTCACTGCTCCTTAGCCCAGAAAGTCAAGGATGAAAGGAAACGCGGAACGATGAACGACGAGCGCGGAATGAAAGACAAAGGCTTTTCAGTTCATTCTTCATCGCTCCGCGTTCATCGTTTCTTCGAGGAGCACTGATGAGGAAAATGATCTTAGCTGCGGCGCTCGCGCTCTGCTTTTGCTTCGTCAATGTGCACGCGCAAACTCAAAGTAATTCTGCGACTAAGCCTCCCGCGCCTGCTGCACAGCCCGCGCCTCCTGCGTGGCTCGACCGGCGCGTGCGCGACGAAGTGGCGAAGTTCGAGGGCACTGTCAATCTCTACGCTAAGAACCTGGACACCGGCGCGGAATACTCCTTCGGCGGCGACGAGCGCGTCCGCACGGCAAGCACGATTAAGATCGCCATCATGATCGAAGCTTTCGCGCGCGTCGCAGAAGGCAAAGCGAAGTGGACTGATGATCTGGTGTTGACGAAGGAGAAGAAGGTCAACGGCTCCGGCATCCTTCAGGAGTTCACGGAAGGACTGCATCTTACCTTACGCGATGCAGTGACATTGATGATGGTCATGAGCGACAACAGCGCGACCAACCTGGTCATTGACGCGCTCGGCGGTGCCGATGCAGTGAACGCGCGTATGCAGTCTCTGGGTATGACCGACACGCGGCTGATGCGTAAGATCGGCGGCGGCGGTGATAGCGAGGAAGGGAAGAAGGAAGAGAACAAGCGCTTCGGTTTGGGGCGCACCAGCCCGCGCGAGATGGTCTCTCTCATAGAGAAATTGGAGCGCGGCGAAATCATCAGCCCGGCAGTCTCTAAGGAGATGATCGAATTGATGAAGCGCGAGCAAACGCAGGACGGCATCTGGCGAGAGCTTTGGCGAATTCCGAGGGCCACAAAGTCTGGCGCGCTCGATGCGCTCAGAAGCAACGTCGGAATCATCTACCACCCGCGAGGCCGCATCATTCTTGCCATCACTTGCGACGACATGCCGGAGCAGAACTGGACGGCTGACAATCCGGCCTTTCATCTCATGTCGCGCCTCTCCGAAATCATGATAGATGGGCTGGGGAAATAGAGCAGCCTGTCGACGGTCAATGGTGACGGCTGATTCCGGTTGAATGAATTGCCATTCTGCTTTGTAAAGCAAAGTTCTTGACAAATTAAAATCCTGGCGTATTATTCAGCGCATGGCCTCGATTCATAAGTTTCCGTCGCAGGTTCAAGAGCAGCCTCCGGCGCTGCACGACCGGGCGATGGACAACCTGCGGTTCATCCGCGAGACGATGGAGCGCGCGTCGTCGTTCACAGCCGTGCCGGGCTGGGGCGGCGTTGTGATGGGAGTGACGGCGCTCGTCGCATCGTTGGTCGCTGCCTTACAGACTTCAAGAAATCTGTGGCTGGCGACGTGGATGGTGGAAGCGTTGCTCGCGCTCGTCATCGGCGGCTGGGCGATGGATCGCAAGGCGCGTGCGGCGGAGACTCCGCTGCTGTCGGGGCCGGGACGCAAGTTCGCGCTCAGTTATTCGCCGCCGATATTGGTCGGCGTGCTGCTGACGGTCGTGCTTTATCGCGCGGGGTTGGTGAGTGCTTTGCCCGGAATGTGGCTGCTGCTTTACGGCACGGCGGTCGTGACCGGCGGGGCTTTTTCCGTCAAGATTGTGCCGGTCATGGGGCTGTGTTTTATGCTGCTCGGCACGCTCGCGCTGTTTGCTCCGGCAATTTGGGGCAACTATTTGATGGCCGCAGGATTCGGCGGCCTGCATATTATTTTCGGCATCATTATCGCAAGGAGACACGGTGGCTAGACAGAGCATTTTGAAAAAAGAGTCTGAGCGTAAGCACCGCGCAGGCGAAGGGAAACTCAGCAAGGTGAGCGAGCGAGCGCCGCACGAGAGATTCGAGCGGCTCATTCACGAGCGTTCGCGCCTTGGAATCATCAGCGCCTTGGCCGTCAACGAAACGCTGACCTTCAACGACCTCAAAAAACTGATGCGGACAACAGACGGCAACCTGAGCGTGCACGCGCGCAAACTTGAGGACGCGGGCTACATCAGTTGCACCAAATCTTTCGAGGGACGCACGCCGAAGACTGAGTACAGCCTGACCCGCACGGGTCGTCGCGCGCTCGAACAGTATCTCAATCACATGGAGGCTCTGATTCGCACGATGCGCGACCGTTGATAAAAGGCACGCCCTTTTTTTGTTATTTGGCTTTACAAGATAAAGCTCTTTATCTAATTCGACGATGTCAGCGTTGAAATCAGAGGTCTCGAATTTTTCGATGAAAGGAAAGAAGTGATGAATACCAATGTGAACCTGGAGGCGGCGGTCGGAGTCCTCGCTTTTCTTGGAACAGCCTTCGTGCTGGGGCTGGCGGTTCTAGTCATGATTCATGCCATCGCAACACGGAAGCAGGCACGCGCCGGGAAAGTGGGCTTAGCGGCTCTGGCTGTGTTGGGAATTTATTTAGTTCTCCTGCTCGCTTTCTCTTTCATGAGCCGCGAGAAGGTGCTGGCCTTCGGGGAAGAGAAACATTTTTGCGAGATTGACTGTCATCTGGCTTACTCGGTGGCGAATCTGAGGAAGATTAAGACGCTGGGCACTCCGCCGAACGAAGCGACCGCGCAGGGAATCTTCTACGTCGTCACCATCAGGACGCGCTTCGACGAGACGACGATTAGCAGTCAGCGCGGCAACGGTTTGCTCACGCCCAACAGTCGCATCGTCACGATGCTTGATGAACAGGGAAACAGTTACAGCCCGTCCGTCGAAGGTCAACGCGCGCTCGCAGTCTCGCAAGGCGGCGGCACTCTGCTCACGACGCCTTTGCGTCCGGGCGAATCCTACACGACCGATCTGGTTTTCGATCTGCCGATGGATGTCAAGAATCCTGAACTGCTGATGCGCGAGGGCGCGTTCGAGACGCACTTCATTATCGGGCATGAGAACAGTCTGTGGCACAAGCAGACGAAGTTTCGGCTTGAGTCCTGATTGAAGACTACAGAAAGCGTTGGTGACGAGAGATGAGAGAGAGAACGAAGCAGGGAATCAAAGTATTGGAAGCGGCGCTGCTCTTGGGCGTGCTGGGTGATGGATTGTTGCGCGCGACGCCTTGGGGATTGAACGTTTTGTTGTGGACGGGCGCAACAGTTGTCGCGCTGATTGTTTTACTCAGGCGTTGGCGGCGTCGTGTTCTGTTGGATGGAGGCCACTGGTTGTTGCTGCTCGTGATTCTTTCTGCCGCAGCTTTCGCGTGGCGCGATTCGCTGACGTTGAATTTCCTCGCGGGGATGACATTGCTTGTCGCGCTCTCTTTGATGGCTTGGCGGGCGAGAGGCGGGCGCATCTGGCTCGCGGGTGTCGCGGAGTACGTGTTGGGAATGTTGGTCGCGGGTATCAATGCGATTTTCGTCGGCTTTCCATCGCTGTTCTTTGATGTCCGGTGGAAAGAAATCCCTGCTGCCGGATGGACGCGCCACTTGCGGTCTGTGCTGATTGGTTTGGTGATCGCAGTCCCGTTGCTGTTGGTCTTCGGGATGTTGTTCATGTCGGCGGACGCAAGTTTCGAGAGGATGATTGAAAGAGTTTTCGCAACGAATTATGAGGAAGCCTACGGTCACATCTTGCTGGCGTTGAGTTTAGCGTGGATTGCCGGAGGATTCCTGCGCGGGCTTTTGTTCGGACGCGAAGTGAAGATCGTGAACGGGCGTGCGACGCTTGCTCCAACGAATCAAACCGAAAACTGTGTGGTAGAAAACGGCTGTGTGAGCAATACGGCTGAACCTGTTAAGCCTCAAATGCTCTCGCTCGGCATCGTCGAAATCGGCATCACGCTTGGCCTGCTCAACCTGCTCTTCTTCAGTTTCGTTCTTTTGCAAATTCGTTACTTCTTCGGCGGCGCGGCGTTGATTCAAGGCTCGAATGGATTGACGTATGCGGAGTATTACCGGCGCGGCTTCTTCGAGTTGGTCGCGGTGGCCGCGCTCGTGCTCCCACTTCTCCTCGCCGCACACTGGCTGCTGCGTAAAGAGAAGCAAGCGCACGAGCGCATCTTTCGCGTGCTGGCGGGAACGCAGGTGGCATTGCTTTTCGTCATCATGGCTTCAGCCGCCAGGCGGATGTTGCTGTACCAGAGCGAGTACGGATTGACGGAGTTGAGGCTGTACACGACGGCGTTCATGTGCTGGCTCGGTCTCGTCTTCATCTGGTTTATCGCAACGGTGCTGCGTGGGCGGCGCGAACAGTTTGCCTTCGGTTCATTGATCGCGGGCTTGCTGATGATCGCTACGCTTCACGTCATCAATCCAGATGCACTGATCGTCCGCGTCAACATTGCGCACGCGCGGGCGGGACGCAGCTTCGATGTGCACTACGCCGTTTCCTTGAGCGACGATGCCGTGCCCACATTGATGAAGTCGTTACCGTCCTTAAGCGATGCCGACCGTCATATCATCGCCGCCAAAGTTCTCGAACGCTTGTCGCCGCCTGAAGTGACGGACTGGCGCACCTGGAACTGGTCGCGCGCGGAAGCTCAGAGAGTCATCCAGGAGGAGTTCGATCTTCTGCGCGACATCACACTGCCTCCTCAAGATATTGAGCGGGCGACGGAAAGCGCGGAAACGATTAAAGTGCGCGGTGTTGAGGACATGAATCAAGTCAAGCCGCCTGTTGATCGAGCGAGAGCAAGTCCCACTCGAAGCCGCAAATAGTCATCCTTCTCAATGTTAAATCAATCTGCATAGATCACCTCTCAGCCAAGCCATTGACTTACCCGCTTGAATTCTCTTGCGCAGAGCGATGCAAGCGTAGAGAATGAGCGCGAACGAACAAGGGGGGATGGGGCATGGCTGAACTGAAGGACAAGATACAGAATGCGCTGGACGAGGCACGGATGCTGGTGCTTGGTTCGCAGGTGTTGCTGGGGTTTCAGTTTCGCTCTGCTTTCGAGCCGGGTTTCGAGAAGCTCTCGGTCACTTCGCAGTATCTCAAGCTGGGCGCGCTCGGTTTGATGCTCGTGGCGCTGGGCTTGTTAATCTCGCCGGGTGCTTATCATCGCATCGTTGAAGAAGGCGAAGATACGTACGAGCTGAATCGTTTCACGACGAAGGTAATGGACTATGCGCTGTTGCCTTTCGCTGTTGCGCTCGGCATTGATGCTTACGTTGCCGCCCAGAGAACGGTGAGCCAGACGCTTGCGTTCAGCATCGGACTGGGCGCAGGGCTGCTGGCGCTCATCTTCTGGTACGGGCTGGAATTTATGCGCAGGGCGGAACGTGAGCCAGAGATCAAGGAGAAGCAGGAGATGGAGAAGGAGAAAAATTCCAAGTCGGGCGGCGCAAAGATTAAAGATAAGATCAAGCACGTGCTGACGGAATGCAGAGTCGTGCTGCCGGGCGCGCAGACGTTGCTCGGATTTCAATTCGTCACGACGCTAATGGAAGGCTTTGAGAAGTTGCCGTCTTCTTCAAAGTACGTTCACCTGGTGAGTCTCATCCTTGTCGCAATCAGCATTATCCTGTTGATGACGCCCGCAGCGTATCATCGCATCGTCGAGCGTGGCGAAGAGACGGAGCACTTTCATCGCTTCGCCAGCCGGATCATCATTGCGGCAATGATTCCGCTTGCGCTCGGCATCTCAGGCGACTTCTACGTCATCGTGCGGAAAATCACCGAGTCTGCCATCGCAGCTTTAACCGCCGCGCTCGTGATGCTCTTTTTCTTCTACGGTCTCTGGTTCGGGTTTACTCTCTATCGTCGAAATCGGGAACGCGCAGGGCGGGAGGCCGCAGAACATCACGGTCGGCAGTTCGCTTCCTGAAAATTGCTTCCGTGAGAAATCCGAGAGCGTCAGGCTTGACGTATCTCACGAAAAGAATGCTCGCTCTCAAAGAGCGGACTTATCACACAACTTTTGGAGGAGAGGTTATGAGAAAGAACTTCTATCGTTCCCTGGGTCTGGTTGTGCTCTTGCTGTTGGTTGGTCATGGAGGGGCAGCGCACGCGCAGTCGTTAGCTCATCAGGAATCGGCGAGCCTTTACAAGCGGCTCGGCGGCTACGATGCGCTGGCGGCGGTGACGGACGATTTCATCAAGGGGCTGGCGACTGACAAACAGCTTTCGCGTTTCTTTATCGGCGTGAGCAATGATTCAAAGAAGCGTATCCGCCAGCTTGTGCTGGATCAATTATGCGCGGCGACGGGCGGCCCCTGCATCTACATCGGACGCAGCATGAGAGCCTCGCATGAAGGGCTGGGCATCACTGAAGACGACTGGAACATCTCCGTCAAACTGCTCGCCCAAACGCTCGACAAATTCAAAGTGGCGAAGACTGAGAAGGATGATCTCTTCAAAATCCTCGTCACACTCAAGCCGGACATCGTCGAAAAGAAGTGAGGAAAGGCAGGAGTCAGAAGTCAGGAGTCAGGAGCCAGAAGAAAATCAAAAGCGGGTTGCCGCATTATCCATTCTGGCTCCTGGCTTGTGGCTCCTGACTCCTGTTGTCAAGCTATGCGCAATTTGGTGCATGAGTTTCTCGCCTACTTGCAGGTTGAGAAGGGGCTGGCGCGAACTTCTCTGGAAAGCTACGGGCGCGATCTGGCGCGGCTCGAAGAGTGGGCCGGCGCGCAGCGGAAGAGCGTCGAGAGTTTGACGCGCCAAGACCTGCGTCGGTGGATTGCAGACCTCTCGCGTGAGGGCTTGTCGCCCTCGTCTGTCTCGCGCGCCGTCAGCGCCGTGCGCGGTCTCTTCCGCTTTCTGATGCTCGACGGCCACATTCAAATTCACCCGGCGGAGGACTTGAATACTCCGCAAAGAGGCGCACACCTTCCAAGATTCCTCTCCGAAGAAGAGATGGAACGACTGATTGCCGCGCCGGATGTTTCAACTGATGAAGGAGTGCGCGACCGCGCGATGATCGAGTTGATGTACGCCGCAGGCTTGCGCGTCTCGGAGTTGGTCGGACTCAAGCACGCGGACGTGAATCTGGATGCGGGGCTGGTCTCATGTCATGGCAAGGGCAGCAAGGAGCGGCGCGTGCCCATCGGCAAGAGCGCCACGCACTGGTTGCAACTATACATCGGCGTGCGCGCGCGTTCCGGTAAAGCGCATCACCCGCACCTCTTCCTCAACAGTCTGGGCGCGCCGCTCCACCGCAATGTCGCCTGGGCAATGATTAAACGTCATGCTGCAAGCGCCGGACTCGACCGCGTCTCGCCGCACACTTTGCGCCACAGCTTTGCCACCCATCTCTTGCAACACGGCGCGGACTCGCGCTCCGTGCAAGCCCTCTTAGGCCACAGCGACATCTCGACCACACAAATCTACACGCACATCACAGACCGTCACATGCGTGCGACCTACGACCGCCATCACCCGCGAGCGCGTGCGTCGCAAGCGAGTGCGAAAGATGAAGAGAAGTCAGCCGAGAGTTAATTGATAACGAAGGAATCCAGAAACTTGCTCACGCGAGGATCATTAGGAATCTCGCTCATCGCACCGACTAAATGCATTTTTAGTGTTTTGCCTTCCCTTTTGAAATAGACGCGCAGTCCGCCATTGAAGTAACAACCCATCACCTTATACCGTCGTCCGACATACCCCTTCATCGCGGCATCTTTCTCCAGCACGAACTCACAAGGCAGCCCGTGCGCTCGCGCCGACTCGTTGAGAATGTCGCGTCCGCGCTCAAAGATCATGTTGATGGTCTCATCTCCCGATGGGCCGCTGGCCTGCAATGCGACGTATCCAATCTTGAGATGTTGTGTCTCATAGACGTTAATGTTGATGGGCTGGCCTTCGGAATCATCAATCTCCAGGGAAAACTGCTTTCCGCTTCCGGGCGCGCGCACCGAAAATGAATTATCCTCCGGCGAAAAGAGTATCCAGCCGAGAGGTTGCGCCCTGGCTGTAGAAGAGGAATGCGAGGAAGTTATCGCACTCCGAGATGTTCTATCGGATGAAGATTCATTAACTGCCGAAGTTTTTTTAGCGACCGCAGCCATTACATCCGCTCTTCCTTGAGGAATGTTTGCCTTGGCCTGCTTCCATTCCCAGGGTGAAGTCGGAGACGGGTCGCGCCAGATGCCTCTGTGCTCATTGCGCGCAGCCTGCTCAGAGTCTGCATAGACGCGGCGTTCCGGTTCGCTCAGATCGCTGAGATAATTTTTATCAAGCCAGGCGACGCCGTCTCGAATCATCTGCAATCCAACATCTCTATTGTCGCAAAAGACTCTGGCGATGAGCAGGCTTCCTGAGCCAAGCCCTGTGTATTCGACAGTGACCTGGCGATTGAGAACGAGGTCGGAAAGATGCTGGCGAGCGACATCCGCATAGGGCTGATCTTGTTCCGGCGGTGCAGCCAGCTTCAAAGCGACTTTGATTGGTCGGCCAGTATTTTCGATGGTCATCGTCTGGCCGTCGTGAACCGCTGTGACTCGTCCAAATAAAGTGTTGGCTTTAGCAGACAGCGCGCAGCAACACACTGTCGTAAGCAGAACGGCGAAGAGGCGTTTCATTTATTTATCCTTAATGCTGGAAATTGAAAAGATGTTAAGTGAGAGGAAATTTTAAGCGGGGCGCATGAGCGTGACAGCCGCTTATATTCTATCCGGCTACCATAAAGATATTAAAGGTCGCTGTGCATGTGCGTCAAGCAGCATTTACTGAGAGGCGTTGAAATGTCGTTTCAAAATTTAAGCTACTGAGTGACCTAGCCTTCGCGCCTTAAGTTCTTCTTTGCGCCTTTGCGTGAAAAGTCGGGGTTTCTCGCAAAGGCGCAAAGAAGAACTTAAGGCGCGAAGAGCGGTTATGGATTTTGAGATGTGCTCTGAAGAGATGGCGGTCATGGCCTCTCGTCTTAACAAGAGAAGGTGAAGAATGGCTGGTTGTCACTGCATGTGCGCCAGGATTTTGTTGGCCGCAGTTTTGCTCGCTTCGAGACGATCTCCCTGACCCGGATTGGCTGTCACGATGAGCCAGACATTATCCTTCAGCACGTTGAGTTGAGCGAGCTTGCCGCCCGTCCAGTAAGCGTCGTCGCCGAGGCCTGCGATCTTTTGGGCTTCTGTACCGGATAACTCTTTCGACGCGCTTTGAGCGCGTTGGAAGGTTTGTCTGGCTTCGTCAGCAGTGGGCGACTGCCGCGCCAGCACTCCGACCTGCTTGACGGTGCCGCCCGCAATCGAACTGTAATGGCACTGTGAGACGACCGTTCCGCCTTGCTCGGCATTATTAGTCGTCGGCGCATTGACAGTCCCGCCCAGGATCGCTTCAGCATCGTCTTTGGTCAACAGCGCGCAGGCATCAACTTTCCCGGCCAACTTCTTGCCTCCCGCGCTGTCTGTTTTAGACGAGCCGCATCCTGCGAGCATTATCAACACGGACAGCATTAACATCACTCGCATCGAATAACTTATCTTCATGGTTCAACCTCTCCAACGGCGAATTTGAACAAGAAAAAGAGGCTATGATTCAGCCTCCTCTGGAAGATTCATGGTGCGCCCGGGAAGACTCGAACTTGCGAGAGCTACTATGCGATCTTCCTTAATGTACGCTGATGAGTGCGCTCTCTGTGGCAATTGGCGCAAACGACATCGCACTTTTCAATCTCTCGCATCAAGGATTTGCTCGTCGCGCGCGGCACATCACTCAAAATGAAAGATTTTGTTGCCCCCTCCCGATGATCGAAGTCCATTACGTAGTAAGGGTACTGAATGCCGCAATCTGCACAAGGGCGTAATTTGGCTGAGCGGATTATCGCGCGGTGTCGCGCATTAGTGCGCGCGTTACGATCAAGATACTTACGCTTATTACTCTGGTAATGGCTGCGCGTTAAACTACTACCGCACCCTTTACAATAGGAGTGGCGCTTGCCGAGAATCATGTTTTTGAAATTGAATTCGCTGACCGGCCTAGTTATTTTGCACTTTGAACATGTTTTGTAGTCCGGCTCGTGAGGATTTGCGATCTCTATTTGCATGTACGCATTTTATCACGCAAGCAGGGGAATAAAAAAGAGAACGTCTGGATGGTAGTGGGGTCATAGCGTGTTGCTGCCTATTTATGGCCCCACACTGATTCTATAAACTGTTGTCGTATTCCCTTAACTCTCAAAAGTACAAGCGACGAAATCGTGCAGGGCCTTGAGCACCTTCTTATCAAACTTCGTCTCGACAGGGCCCAACTGCATCTCGACCGTTTGCGCATGGGCCATCTTCACGAAGTCCTCGTATTTCACGACCACATCCTTCTTCTCAAACTGCGTGGTCATACTGTAGTAATCTGCCAGGCCGTCAACCGCGCTGATGGATCTGACCCTCTCATTATCGGCCAGAAAGATCGCCTCCTCGCTCTGGTGCAGCCGCATCCGTGGAGACTGCGAGCTGAAAACCAGCTTGACCTCCTCAGGCTGGCGGGCTTTCTCGCCTTCGTAACTGACTTCGATGTGAAAAGACAGTTTCTCATTCGAGAGGAGCTTCTCGCTCAAAAGCATCTCGTCGAGCCGGATAGTGGTGATGTTTTTGAAGCGGTCATAAGTCTTCTTGATGTGCTTCTGAATGCTCTGGCAATCAGGGCCGGACGGTGCTTTCTGCGTTTGAAAAGGCGGCGGAAACAGTGCGCCGAGAAGTAACGTCAGGGAAAGGAAAGATTTGACGGTGATCATTAGATTCTCCTTGAAGATTTTGAGGTTAATAGAGACTATTTCTGAGCGCCCTGCCGGGCTGCTCCGAAGACATCCTGAATCTGCTGCAGTGTCGGGATTCCGTCTGTCCCCGGCGCGGCACCCACTGGCTTGCCGAAGAGGTCGATGTCCTGCGCCGCCCTCTCCAGAATAGCCGGATCACGATCTATTTCCAAGCTCGTGAGAGCGGCGAGGTAATCAAGCTTCAGTTCCTGCCTCAACCTCATGTCCGCTTCATTAAGGCCGGGGCCAGGCTTTTCTACAGGGACAATCTGACCGAACACCTCAAGCGCCAGGAAGATGCGCAGCTCGGCCAGTGTGTGAATGATTCTCTCGTCAGGAGGTGGATCGGTGAAGTAAAGAGCGCCGGGAGTAATAGCGATCTGACCATGATCCAGACTGAAGGCGTAGATATTTTGTCCCCGGTAGAGAACAAGTCCCTGAGTGCCGGTGCAGCCGACGAGCTTGAGCACTGGTTCAAGAGCGCTCCTGAGCCGCTCTTCGACCTTGGGATCGCCAACTTCGTGGTATCTGACCTCATCCGGTAAAGCAGCACGATCAGCCGCCGTCGCTTTGCAAACCGGCGGGGCGGGCTGAGATTTCAACCAATCCCTGATTCGTCCAGCCTGAGCCTTATGCGCCCAGTTCACCACGTCTGCCACAGCGCTTTCAGGATGAAGTGGCTCGCTTTCCTCAGCTTCCGGTGAAGAACCGCTCATCACTCCGTCGATCTTCCACGCCCCCTGCTCTTTGACCAGCTTGTAGCGCAGCGTAGCACTCTCGCCGTTGCCTTTGGTGATCTCCATGGTCACTTCGGCCACCTCTCCGACGACCTCTTCCTTCAGAACTGTGATCGATTTGATTCCACCCTGCTCTTTGATCTCGACCGCCTCGTTCAAAAGATCAGCCTTTAACTGGCTGATTCCACGCCTGCCGACAAACCCGCTGGAAAAGAAGGTCAGAGATTGTTCAACCTCTCCGCGCTCCACTGTTCTGATCAGGCTTTCCACCCTTCCTGACGGCTTCTGCGAGTTACAGCCGGTGTTGAGACTCGCCATGCTCAACAGCGCGAGCCCGAGCAGAAGTCTTGAACAGGTGATTGAGATGCAGCCGATGAGGGACGGATTCTTCACGAGACTGTTGACCTCTTCACGTCAGGATAGTGACTCCGATGGGAGGCTCTGGTATAACAAGTAGCCGCAAGTCTGGCTCATCTGATTTGACAAGCCGAAGGACGCCGCAGAAGGTTGCGCACTGCTAAAGGTATTGACGGGTGATGCGCGCTGCCGGAGATTCACGTGATGGATTTCCGGCGACTCACAAGAAGGCGTCCCGTTTGCTCCCAACGGGGAGCATAATACTCTGCTCCCGGTGTAAATACCAAGCGGGAGAGCGCGATTCCCAGGGAGGACATCTCTGATGGGATCGTCCCGCCCGCAACCCACACGGCTGGCTTCAAAGTTATGCCAGATACGCGCCTCTCTCGGCCTGACACAGCAAGAGATAGTCGAGCACCTTAAAAGTCAGAAGGCCAATCTGACGGTGTACCCTGGCAACATTTCAAGATTCGAGCAGGGCTTGCGTGAGCCGCCGCTGCTGGTGCTGTTGGCTTATGCGCGGGCTGCCGGAGTGTCTATCGATGTGCTTGTTGACGATGAGCTTGAGTTGCCCGTGCGCTTGCCAAAAGGTACGGGACAGCAACGGGTAAAGAGTACGGGAGATAAAGGCAATTTACGCTGATCGAAGCGAAGAAAATGAGTCGGGAGACAATGAGTCGCCAATTGCCCCAAGACTTTGACCGGGCATGATGAAGAGTGATAAGGGACAGTCTAAAGCCTCAGCACAACACATCTCTTGTTATATTACAGTGCTTCCCGAAGCTAATAATATATATTATTAACTATGGGACGAAATTGCGAACTTATGTCCTGTTGGGAGGAGACTCCTGATGGGCAAGAAGGCTCGCGAGAGGCCACAGCGCCTGGCCAAAAAGCTGCTTCACATCCGCCAAGCATTCGGTCTGAGCCAGAACGACCTGATCTGGCGATTGGGTCTCAGCGATGAACTCGTTCAGGCGAATGTCAGTCTGTATGAGGGAGGTCAAAGGGAGCCTACTTTGAAGGAGTTGTTGAAATATGCGCGCCTCGCCAACGTATATGTCGATGCCTTGATTGATGATGAAATTGATCTGCCGGAGAAACTGCCGCCGAGGCGAAAAAGTATGGGCGTTAAAAGGAAGAAGCGACGGCGAATAGGAATGGGTTGGAGGAGATTAAAATATTGAATTTACAGCTAGTCTGTTTTCTTTGATGTCAGGACAATTTCAGAATCTCACTAACTCATCCTCTATAAAAGATTTAACCGTTAAAAGGGACCCATCTCGCTAATAATAAATATTATTAGCGCCAGAATCCTGTTGGCTGGGTAAATATAACAAACGCAGTTACTTGCAAGGAGATTTTAATTGTGGTTTTGCGCCTCGCGTGATACAATTTCCGCTGGGTTAATAGCAAAAAGACCGTCGGTCTGATCACCGACGGCCTTCTTAAAATTGCTATCCCTTTTTGCGACGGTCCCACGGCGCTCAGGGGACTTTTTGTCTCTGAAATAGTACGTCGAACCGGAACGCTTGTCAACCATAAATTTAACCCCGCCCGCGATGCTCGAAACAACCGGACGGGGTTAGTCAACCCAACGCGATTGGTTCACGTAAGGGCCCAGACGCCCGCATTGTGAGCCAAGCGCATAAGAAAGGCAAGGTTCACAATGAGGTGTAATGAATGTCACGAACGGTTAACCTGTCATGGCTTTACGAGCAAAGGTTATCAACGATACCGCTGCCGTACTTGCAAACGTACTGTTATTGATCTGCGGAGACGCCCACTCGATAACATGCGGATCCCTTTAGACAAGGCCCTTCTTTGTCTGAGCCTTCTTGTTGAAGGAAACTCCATCCGCAGCATTGAGCGCATTACGGGCGTTGGCAAACGAGCAATTCTCTCTCTGCTAAAGCTTGCCGGGAGCAAGTGTGAGCGTTTACTTGATGAACGCATTAAAGGCGTTGAAGTCAAAGACGTACAGGCCGACGAGATCTGGGGCTTTGTCTGGTGTAAACAAAAGACTAAAAACTCGAAAGGCTACGGCGAAGAGTGCGGCGATATTTACTGTTTTGTCGCAATGGAACGCAACAGTAAACTCGTGCTGGCATGGCATCTCGGACAGCGTACGACCGAGGATACAGAAGCATTTACTGAGAAATTGGATCGCGCAACATCAGGTCGCTTCCAATTAACTACGG
>JAVHWW010000106.1:0-27331 GCA_032159235.1 Acidobacteriota bacterium | reverse complement strand
ACGCGGAATAATGCAAAATGCAAAATTAAAAATGCAAAAGTGAAGATGAAGAGCTGGCTTCTCGTTATCTTCCATTTTGCATTTTACCTTTTTAATTTTGCATTCTCTTGCGTCCTCTGCGGTTAATTTCTCTTCTTACTTCAAAGCCCAAATCTATATAAAAGAACAGGGCGGCCACAAAGAGCCGCCCCATTTCTGACACAACAAGTATTCAATTCCACTTCACTCTACTGGCCTGAATAACCGTTGCCGTTCGTATCCTGATAGCTGAGCGTGTGCCGAGTGGTCAGAGTCTGCTCGGCTTGCAGATTGGGACGCAGGCGAACCGCAACACGCAAGACTGCCGTATCGCCCGGCGCAAGTTCCGCGACTTTCCAGGTGAAGCGTTGCCCTGTGCCCGGAGCGTCTTGCGCGTTGAGCGATGGGTCGGAGTTGACGAACTGTAAAGCATCGGGCAGCGTTTCGTTGACGATCAGATTCTTGGCGAGGCCGCTGCCTTCGTTGACGAGGACGAGGCGATAAAAGACCGTGTCGCTTGCGGCTGCCGTCTCAACCGCTTCTTCTGTGCGAACGCGAACACGCGGCGTCGCAACGGTCAGCACCGTGTTGGCTTCGCTGGCCTCGCGGTTGCTCAACAGCGAGCGCGCCACGACGTTGTAAGAGAACTGCTGGCGGTCGGGCGTGCTCTGCGGTATCTGCACGCGCAGGAGCATCGGGAATTGTCCGCCGCGCGGATCAATCTGCGAGGTCTGCGTAATCACAGGCTCGCTCTCCTGATGCTGCCCGTCGCCGTTCGTATCAGCATAGATTGTGGCCGGTGGCGCACCCGGCGCGGTGACGCGAAGTTCGTAAGAGTCGGCGGCGTTGCCCGGATTGCGGACGATGAAAGGAACGTACATCGTATCGCCCGGCGTCGTCGTCAACCCGACGGAGACTGCATCAATGCGCGCCTTCGGGACTTTCCCGACTGTGATGCTGGGGCTATCGAAGTTTGACCCCAGCGATAAAGATTGCGTGCGAACCGCGCCGCGCCCCAAAGGATTCGAGGAGGCAAGCGCGTCGGGGACTGCGCGCAAAGTAACGCGGATGTCCCGCGAATCGCGCGAGCCTAGATCGCCCAGACTCCAGATAGCCGTGCGCGAGGCACGATCATAATTGATCGGAGCAGGGTTGGCGCTGACCAATTCGAAGTTCGGATTGAAAACGAAATCCGCGCGCGTCTGGCGTGCGGGTGAGCTACCGGCGTTTTTCACAGTGATCGTCTGCGTGAAAGTCTCGCCCGGCATGACGGAGTTACCGGAGACGTTCGTGGCGGCTGAAAGCGAGGCGGCGACGACGTTGATCGAGCCGTCCGCAACTTTCATTATCTGGTAATCAGCCTGCGAAGCTGCGCGGACGTAGAATTTTAGTTGCTGTCCGTCGGCGGCGGTTTCTGGCACACGCAGGTTGAGCATCACTTCGATGTTTGACCCGCGCGCGAGTTGCGGCGTGACGAAGATGGGAAGCTCCGTGCCGGAGCCGCTTTGAGCCAGGCTGAATGAAGGCTGATATTCGGCTGGCAGGTCTGTCTCAAGGCGAAACTGATCTTCTTTGTTGCCCGTGTTCGTAACGGTCAGAGGCAATTGAACACTCTGTCCGGGCTGTGCGTATTCGGCGCTGTTCTTTAATGCCAGCACGAGATTCGGGACTTGCTTGACTGTCAGACTCAGGCCGCTACCGCTTTGCGATGGCGGGTTCTCCGCTGCCGGATTAACGCTCGTCGTGGTGGCCGTTGTAGTTTCCGGCGTCCGCACCGGAGTCGTGATTGGCGGTGTCGTGTTTGAAGCAATTGGCGACGGAGTCGGGCGTACATAGGGCGCGACGGGCTGTGTCGTTGTTCGAGAAGTATTACCACTTGTCCTTACCGTCTGCGGCGGAGTATTGACGACAGAACTCTTATTGGCATTGGATGAAGCCATAGACTGGCTGGCAGTATTGTTCGGCTGAGTCGTCGAGGGTCTCTTTGTCACTCGACGATCCGGCCTGATGCCACGACCTGTGGACGGCGTAACTGCGTTTGGAGTCAACAGCGTCGCTGTTTGAGTGGCAGAATTTGTTGCTGGCTGTTTGACGGCGACTCCGCTATTCGTACCTGCCGAATTTGCATTCTTGTTGCTCGCTATCGTCTGCGGCGTCTGTTTAGGCTGCGATGAATTAACACTCGGATTGTTTCGGGCAACGCGGGTTGCTGGCGTCGGCGTTGGCGTGGCATTAGGTATCATTCTCGCTGAAGGCTTGCCAGGAGTCGGGTTCGTCTGCGGAGATTTAGGGGCTTCGGCACGCGCTGTTTCGAGTTCGCCGTCGT
Organism: Acidobacteriota bacterium; assembly: GCA_032159235.1. Taxonomy (GTDB): domain Bacteria; phylum Acidobacteriota; class Blastocatellia; order Pyrinomonadales; family Pyrinomonadaceae; genus QHXM01. The sequence goes on along the minus strand of JAVHWW010000106.1, from coordinate 24,987 downwards.
AAATATCCGCGAACGGCGTGTCCTTAATCGCGTGCAGGCGCACGCCGACCTGTTCGGCGTCCTTCAACTTGCCAAGCTGCATGTAGGAACGTCCGAGCCAGAGCAGCGTCAGGTCTGTAATGATGCTGCGTGGATAGGTCTTGAGAAAATCCTGCAAGACGGTGACGGCCTGATCGTAACGGCCCTGATTATAAAAGTTCTGTCCTTTAGTGAACATCGCCTGTTCGGCGTCACTCGGAACATCGTTCTCCTGTTGCGCGGCTGCGCGCACGCTGGCGTATGCTGTCAAAGCCGTGCTGAAGGGCGCGACGAGGAGAGCCGCGGAGAGCGCCATCGCGCCAATTCTGTTTTGCTTTATCAAGGTCTTAAACCTCCGGCAGGAAGGGGCAATAGTGTTGATGAAATTGTCCGGTTAAAATCTGTCGGCAATTGCAAGGGTCACAATCAGCCGACCTCAAGACGTACAGCTTCAACGCGCTGCATCATACGCTTTAAGAATGCAAAATTCAAAATTAAAAATGCAAAATTGAGAACAGGAGGATGCCTCCTTCATTCCGGCTTTTTGCATTTTTAATTTTGAATTTCTCACCAGCCTCCGCGCCCGACATCAACGCGGTCGCCGGGTTGGAGTACGGGGTCGGGAATTTTTCCTGATTCAATCTGCTTCAAATTGTACTCGGTCGTGACGAGTCGTCCGTCTGCGCCCTGCCGCGAGACTTTGACTTTGCCTCCGGCAAAACGAGTCGCGCCGCCGGAGGCGAGCACGGCCTGTGTCAGCGTCATGCCAGCGTGAAAATCTTTCTGGCCCGGCGAATTGATTTGCCCACCGATGTAGAAAAATTGCGGTGGCGCGGGCGGCAGCGCAGTCACAGTGACGACATCACCCGGCAGCACGAACGTAGTCATCGCTTTCGGGTCTGACAGGCTGATCGTCAGCGTTTGACGGTCAACGCGCACGATAGTCGCCTGCCCGGCTTCAGGCTTCAACTGCGCTTCAGCCAGCACGACGTAGAGCGGCATGGCCTCACGGCGCAACGCCCTTGTGCCGGGATCGTTGACCAGACCTGAGACGATCACGTTGTGGCTCGCATACTGGCGCACGCTGACGACGACCTGCGGATTATCATAGAGCTTGATTTTGGAGATGAGCCGTTCGTGAATCTCGTCGGTCGTCAGTCCGGCGACCGGAAGCGGCTCGCCCGCGAGTGGATATTCGAGCAGCCCACTCGCCATGACCGTAAACAGAGTTGAGTCACGAGTCGCGGCATTGAGCAGGCGGATGTCAAGCACGTCACCAGCGCCGACACGATAAATGCTTGTCAGAGGCGGTGCGTTTGTGGTGGCATTCGCTTTCGCTGCCGGTTCTTCAGTGGTTGGCGGATTACTCGTGGCCGAGGTGCCGCTCGGAACAGTCGTCGTAGTTTTTTCCGGCGCATCTGTGGTCGCTGGTGTGGACGAGTTGCCTTGCTCTTTGTTCTTCTTATCTTTCGGATCGTCGGCAGATTTGCCCGACCCTTTTGATTTCGCAGTCTTGTCGTCTTCAGCCTTACCGGATTTTCCATTGTCGCTTCCGGCAGGCGCGAGTGAGTTCGACTGTGTTCGCGCGCTGCTTGACACACTCAAGGCCAGCGCGATGACGAGGACAGATAAAACTTTCTTCATAATGCACTCAAATTCCTAGCCCTACTAATTTCAGGCGACGAGTTCAGGCCGGGCAATGGCACGCGCTCATCGCGTTTGATGAAGCTGGAGTTAGAACGGGCGACCTTTGACATCGTTGCGTCGTCCGATCTCAAAAACCAGCGCCAGACGATTGCGGTTAAAAGTCAACACAGGAATCGTCGAGTCCCTGCGCTGGAAACTGTACACGAAGCGAGTCCGCATCAGATCGCTCCAACGATAGGCTGCTTCCAGCGAAAAACCGTAGAGATGGTCTTTCCGCCGCTCGCCTAAGAACTGTCCGACGAAGACGCCGCCGCTCGCTGTGGAGGTCGAGACAATGGGCACAGGGAAGCCTAACTGTTGATAGTTAAGGCCAAAAGCCAGCTTAACATTCTCCGTCGGCGTGTTTTCAATACGTGCGGAGCCGCCTGTCGAGACGAGCCGCGCGTTGCCTCCTTCTAAATTAAACGCCGAAACCTGCGTTTTTCGCAGACTTGCCAGCTCAAAACTTGTGTGCGGCGTCAAATCTCTACGGAAACGGAGATCGAAAACCAGGCCGCCGAAGTCATTTGCTGTGGGCGCGTGGAGAAAGTCGCTGCGCTCGTAGCCGATCATCAGAGCCGCGCCGCTCGTCTCACTCACTTTCACACGGGTGCCGACCTCTATCACATAGCGTCGAAAATCACTCAAGCCGGTGAACTGCGGTCGGAACGGAACGGAAGAGACGCCGCTCGTGTAATTGAAGGTGACGAGCGCCGTCGTCTCTTCCGAAACGTCGTGCTCGAAAGTGAAGCCGGATAAGGCTTCATCATAATCAAGGAACAGCGGCGCGCCCGCGATCTGAGATTTATCCCAGCGCACGATGTTGTAATCGCCATCGAGCGCGAGACGATTGCGCGCGTTCAGATCATAAACTAAACGCAGTCCGACATCATTCCGATTGAACGTGTCGCCGATAATATAGACTTCGCCCGCCGGATCATACTCGCGCGAATCAAGCGGCGAACGAATGAAATGATCGCGGACAGCAAGATGCAGGTAAGCTGTCAGATCAATCCGCCCGTCGAGGTCTAAGACATTGCCGACAGCCCAATGACCATTTGAAAGCCGTCGCACACGCCCCTCATAAGCCACACGCAAGGCACGAGTTTCGCCCGGTATTTCATATTCCAGACGCGGAGCGACATTGAAGACCGCCAGGTTTCTTCCAACCGTCGAGCGGTAGAAATAGTTATCGCCGTAGGTCGCGCCAAACTGAAACGACGGGCGCAGGAATCCATGACCGAATGGCTTGCCGCCAACCTCATCTTTCGTCGCGGCGGTCGTTCCGGGAACCCACGCGCCGATCTTCGCGCCCGGCGGATCAAGCGTCATCTTAATCGCTGAAGCCGGCTGCGGTGTGTTGTTAGTCCCTCCGCTCTGTGGCGGCAGGAAGAATAGAGGCAAGTAGTTTGCCGGATTGAAGTGCGCTGATTGAAATGCCGAGTCAGGTAAATTGTCCCAGATTGTGCGCCCGCGAAAAACTGTTTGAGAGGCGGAAGCTATTAACTCAGGCGGCGCATCTGTTTCTTCCGCAGCAGGCGCAGTGGCGGAAGGATTGATTGCCGAGAGATTATTTGCGGCGCTAGTCGGCGCGGGAGTCGTCGCGCGCGGAGCGGAAGTTTCGGAACGCGCTTTCGCAACCTCTATTGCAGACGGTGACGAGCGACGACGCAAGCGCGCGAAGTCTGTGGCGACGCCAATCACCAGCCGATTGAAACTCCGCTTTTGCGCGACCGTCGCGCCATCTCCGAGCGTGATGAGAACATCAACGTAAGGCTCGCCGTCTTTCTCGCCTGAAACAGTTCGCACCTCGGGCGCGACCGTCTCATTGATCTCATAGCTCTGCCGCAACAGAGAGTGCGCGCCATGAACTCGAAACACACTCTGGCGGCCATGCGAAAAATGTTCGACCGTCGCTTCGTCAAACGAGCCGTCGGCGACGATTTCAATTCGCACCAGTCCCGCGTCGGTCGTAATGTTGAGCCGCACTAACTGCATCGGCCCGTTGGAAGCAGTGCTCGTGAAGTCGGAGAGCAGGATGAAGGCGGAGAAGCCGAGCGCCAGCAAGACGAAGAGCAACGAAGCGTGGCTCGACTTTTTGCGCCTGACTTTCCAACTCACGCTCATGGGACGTAAGCGGTTTCGCATAAACTGTTCACCGGATAAGTAGGAAACCTTTTGTCTGGCGACACGCATTTGTGCCGCACGATTGAAGCCGATTGAATCTTTGAGTCATTGAATCATTGCGTCATTACAGTCGTGTAATCAATGAACCAATGAACCAATGAATCAATGATTACATCGCGCTTAATCCGCGTTCTGGATATTACTCTGCAACTCTACGCGCTGGCAAGGACTTTGGCGGAAAAAGCTGCGCCCAATTCTCAGAGAAACGCACCCTCACAAGCTCCTCCACATCATCCGCCGTCTCGCATTCCAGACATTCATGCGCAATCGCCTGCGCGTCCGCGAATTTAATCGCTGCAATCGCGCGCCGCACACGCGGAATCGAAGCGGCAGTCATGCTCAACTCCGTTGCGCCAAGACCGATCAGCACGACCGCGTAAGCCGGAGTCGAAGCCATTTCGCCGCAGATGATTGCCGGGATAAAAGCCCTGCGTGCCGCATCGAGCGTGCGCGAGATGCTTTGCAAAACCGCCGGATGCAGCGAGCGAAACCAATCCGCGACGCCTTCGTTACCACGATCAACCGCGAGCAGATACTGTACCAGATCATTCGTGCCGAGACTGAAGAAATCAACCTCACTCGCCACCTTATCGGCGGTCACGACAGCCGACGGCACTTCAATCATCGCGCCGATTCTGATCGCTCCAATCTTCTGCCCTTCACTTTCAAGCCGCGCCCGCTCCTCGTTAATAATGCGCCGCGCGCGCCTGACATCCATCACGTCTGAAATCATCGGCAGCACGATGTCCAGACGCCCGTGCGCCGCCGCACGCAGAATCGCGCGCGCCTGTGTGCGCAAGACATCCTCGTGCATCAGACTGAAACGAATCGCGCGCAGACCCAGAGCCGGATTGCGTTCTGTTTCGGGTGCGCCGCCCATCTTATCGCCGCCGAGATCAAAAAGCCTGACGGTCGCGCCTTCCTCACCGGCCAGTTCCGCGACCTCTATGTACGCCCGGCACTGCTCATCTTCCGAAGGCATCACGCCTTTATAAGCCAGCAGAAACTCTGACCGATAAAGCCCGATGCCGCGTGCTCCGAATCGCCGCACATCTTCAAACTCGGCGGGCAATTCGACGTTGGCGCGCAAAATAATCTCTTTCCCATCGAGCGTCCGTAACGGCTGACTTCCATCATCCGTCGTCGCATAGCGAGTCTGAGCGGCCTTCGCCGTGAGAGACTTGTAGTACGCGAGAGTCGAAGACGAAGGATGAAGAATGACTGTGCCCTGCTGCGCGTCAACGATGACGCGGTCGCCCGTGCGTGCCTTGCGATGTAAATCTCTGAGGCCCACGATGGCCGGAATCCTCAAACCGCGCGCGATGATTGCCGTGTGCGAAGTCCAGCCGCCCGCATCCGTAGCGATGGCGCGGGCGTGCTCGAAATCAAGCTCTGCGACAGCCGATGGCAACAAATCTTCCGCGACGATCACCGCATCCTCCGTCAACTTGCGATAACCCGGAAGACTCTCGCCGCTCAACGCGACGAGGAGACGCTGCGTCACGTCTTCGATGTCTGAGCCACGCTCGCGCAGGTAGTCGTCTTTAATCTCGGCGTAGATGGCGAGCAGGCGGTCGGCTGCGACCTTGACCGCCCATTCAGCATTCGCGCACTCATCGCGGATGTATTTCTCGACATCTTCAAGCAGCTTGCGGTCTTCGAGCATCAAGAGATGCGCGTCGAAGATGTAAGCATGATCTGCGCCAAGCTCTTTTTCCGCGCGTGCCTTGATCGCCAGCAACTGCACTCGCGCCAAACGAACGGCAGCGCGCAAGCGGCGCGTCTCTCTCTCAACATCTTTCGCATCGAGCGTCGCACGATAGACTTGACGCACACCGCTGAAGACACGCAACACGCGCCCGACCACAACTCCGTCGGAGACGCCAAGCCCCTGCCAGCGCGCTTCCTGTTCCTCAACTTTTCGCCGCCTGTTCAACGCTCGCTCTCTCCAAAACCACTGGCGAATAGACCGCACAGCGCGTTCATCGCAGCACTCTCATCCACACCATCTGCCGTCACCAGCAATTCCGTCCCGCGCGATGCGGCCAGCATCAGCACACTCAAAATTGACTTGGCATCAGCCGCCGCCGTGCGGTCAGCACGCTCAAGCCGCAATGCGCTCTGGTAATTGTTCGCAGTGCGAACCAGCAACGCCGCCGCCCGCGCGTGCAAGCCCAGGCGATTCGTAATCATCACGCGCCGCTCGATCATTTAGCTTTTTTCTGCGGCGCGAGTAGTTCGCCCGCCAGATAGATTCCTTCACGCCCCTGATCGCGCACACGCTGCGCAACCTCCGCGAGCGACTCCTGCTCCGTCTGGCTCGCCAGCTTAATCACCATCGGCAGATTCACGCCCGTCACCACTTCGACTTCACCCTCTGCGAGAAACATCGAAGTGATATTCGTCGGCGTGCCTCCGAACATGTCTGTCAGAATCAGCACGCCGCGGCCTTCGGAGACGCGCGCGATGGCACGCTCAATCTCATCGCGCGCGGCCTCGACATTATCGTGCCAGCCGATAGAGACGGCTGCGATGTGCTTGACCGCGCCGACGATCATCTCCGCCGCCGCCAGAAACTCACTCGCTAATTGGCCGTGCGTGACGATTACGCCCGCGACTCTTCCCGTTTCCTTCGTTTCAGTGTGAGCTGTATTTTCTGTCATCAGTTTTCTCTAATCATTAGTTTTCTCTAATCACTTAACTTTTGCGTCGTCTTGTCTTCCGCACATCACGATGAATCGCCTGCGCGTCGAAGCCTGCGCGGCGAAGACGGCGCGCGAGCGCGTTGGCGATCATCACCGAGCGATGACGCCCGCCCGTGCAGCCGATGCCGACAGTGACATAAGACTTTCCTTCGCGTTTGTAAAGCGGCAACAGGTAATCGAGCAGATCACTGAAACGACGCAGCGTCTCTTCGACATCCGGCTTCGATTTCAGGTATTCGACCACGCGACGGTCGTGGCCGGAAAGCTCGCGCAGTTCCGGCACGAAGAATGGATTCGGCAAATGTCGAACGTCGAAGAGCAACTCCATTTCGGGCGGGCTGCCGTACTTGTGTCCGAAGCTCAAGACCTGCACACGCATGGGCGTGCCTTCCATCTTCGGATTAAAACGCTCGACGAGCAGACGGCGCAGCGTGTGAACCGTGTGCTCCGAAGTATCCGTGATGTGATCCGCCAGCGCGCGAATGCGAGCCATCGCGGCGCGCTCATCACTGATAGCTTTGAGAAGTCCGCCGCCGTTATCAGCCGGATGCGGGCGGCGCGTCTCGCTGAAGCGTCGTTGCAACACATCGTCCGACGCTTCGAGAAAGAGCACGAAGACACGCAAGCCTCCCTCACGCAATCGCTGAAGCTCGCGGTCAAACTCCGACAGAAACTCTCCCTCGCGGATGTTGATGACGAGCGCAGCGCGTTCGATCCGCGCCTGTCCATCTTCTCCCGGCTGAACCAGACGCGCGAACGTCGGCACCAGCGTCAGAGGCAAATTATCAACACAGAAATAACCGAGGTCTTCAAAAGCATTCGTCGCCGCAGACATCCCAGACCCGCTTAATCCCGTGATAATCACGATGTCCGGCGCACCTTCGACCTGTCCCTCTTGTTTTCTGGTAACCATAAAATAGTGGTCAGTAGTCAGTGGTCAATGGTCAGTAAAAGCCCTTAACTGACCACCGACCACTGACCACTGACTACTGCTCTTCAATCATCTTCGTATGCCGCTCGACGAAATCTCGCGCAGCATTGTAGCCGCGCGCGCGCAGGAGTTGCACGCGGACGGCTGTTTCGACCAGCGTTGAAAGATTGCGTCCCGGACTGACCGGAATCAAGACCTGTGGGACACTCACGCCGAGTATTTCGATGGCCTGCGCGTCAATGCCGAGCCGATCAACTTCGCTCGCCTCATCCCAGCGTTCGAGCCTAATCGAGAGGTCAATCGTTTTCGTCATGCTGACGGCTGAGATGCCGAAGAGATCGCGGATGTTGATGATGCCTAAGCCCCGAATCTCCAGATGCTCGCGCAATAACTCCGGCGCAGTTCCGATCAGCCGCTCCGTGCCGATCCGCCGCACCTCGACCACATCATCCGAAATAAGGCGATGCCCGCGCGCAATCAGATCAAGCGCACACTCTGACTTGCCGATGCCCGAAGCGCCCTCGATTAAAACGCCGAGACCGTAAATGTCCAGCAGGACGCCATGCTGCACGGCGAGCAGTGCCAGCATCTCCTGCAAACATTCCGTGACGGTGTTGATGGCGGTGGAACTGACGACCGAGGTTGAAATCAACGGCAGGCCAGCAGCTTCCGCCGCTTCGATTAATTCGGGCGGCGGCTCCAGACCTTTGGTGACGAGAATGCAGGAGATTTTTTCGAGCGCGAGTTTATCAATCGCTTCCCGCCGTCGTGCAGCGTCAAGTTGTTCGAGAAACCGGATTTCGGTCTGGCCGACGATTTGAAGGCGACCCGCATGGAGGTAGTGAGTGAAGCCCGCGAGCGCGAGGCCGAGTTTCTGAATGCGCGGCGTCGTCAGTTGGCGAGTCGCCACTCCGTTCGCGCCGGCCAGAACTCGTAGCTCAAGCTGCGGCGGGGCGTGAGCCAGAAATTCGCTGACCGTGATGATCGGAAGATCGTTTGCTGACTTGTTCAAGGTTCAAAGTTCAAGGTTCAAGGTTCAAGGTTCAAAGTCTAACCTTGAACCTTGAACCTTGAACCTTGAACACGCTTTACGGTTCGATTAGCCCGTAGTTTCCATCCTTACGCTGATAAATCACGCCGACGCGGTTGGTGTCGGCATCGCGGAAAACGAGAAACTGATCGGACTCTTCCGACAGACGCAGCGCAGCTTCTTCAGCCGTCATCGGCTTCACGATATAGCGCCGCGCCGCGATGATGCGAGGCGGGCGCGGGCTGGCTTCAACCTGACCGTCAGGCTCCGGCGCGACCGCAGAGACACGCTTCGCTCCCTGCTTGCGATCAATAATTTTCTTCTTGAGCTTGAGCGCCTGCTTCTCAATCTTGGCAATCGCGCGCGTCAAGGCCAGATACATATCCGCGTTGGTATCGGTCGCGGTCAAAGTGTGCTCGCGCCAGTGAACCAGGACCTCGCCGATCTGCCGATTCTTCTCAACTTCAATGATAACGTGAGCGCGTGCCGTGGTGTCGGTAAAAATATGTTCCAACTTCTGAAAATGATCCTCGACATGCGCACGCAAGGCTGGTGTGACATCCACATGACGACCCGTGTATTCAAATTCCATAGATTGATCCCTCCCCTGAAAAAAGTTTTGAATTATGAGTTTTGAGTTATGAATTAAGGCCAAAGCTTTTAATTCAAAATTCAAAACTCATAATTCAAAACCTCCTTTTAGACCGGCGCGCGGCGCTCGCGTGAGCCTGGAATCCGCATCTGGTCGCGGTACTTCGCAACTGTGCGGCGCGATAACTTGATGCCGTCTTTGATTAAAATCTTGACGACCTGATCGTCCGTAATCGGATTATGCGCGTCCTCTTCTTCAATCAGCTTCTTGATCTGTAATTTGATGATGCGCGTTGAAACCTCTTCGCCCTCTTCGTTCATCATGCCTTCGGTGAAGAAGCGGCGCAGTTCGATGACGCCCTGCGGCGTATGCGCGTACTTGCGGTTGACGACGCGCGAGACGGTCGAAAGATGCATCCCGATGTCTTCGGCAATATCTTTGAGCATCATCGGCTTGATGTATTGCACGCCTTTGTCGAGAAACTCTTTCTGGCGTTTGATGATGGATTCGACCACCTTGTAGATCGTCTGTCGGCGGTGCTCGATGTTGCGCAGCAAGTCCACAGCCGAACGCATCTTGTCGCGGATGAAATCGCGCGTCTCTTTGGTCGTCTGCTGTTGCGAGAGCATCTGCTGGTAGCTCTGGCTGATGCGCAGGCGCGGGCTGCCGTCGTCGCCAAAGTAAATAACGTAGCCACCCAACTCGTCCGTCTCATCCGCTTCGTCGTCGAGTTTTTCGATGTAGATTTCGGGCGCGATCAGGACCGGCTCTTCAGTCGAATAAGGTCTGCCCGGATAAGGATCGAGCGTGCGGATGAATTGCACTTCCTCAATTAGCGTTTCGACATCCACGCCGATCAGCTTCGAGAGATTCGGCAGTTTGTGCTGCTGCAATTCAGGCAAGTGCTCGCCGATGAGACGCGCGGCCAGGCGCTCGCTTTCACCGCGCGTTGCGAGTTGGACGAGCAGGCATTCGCGCACGTCGCGCGCCCCGCAGCCGACCGGATCAAGCCGCATCACACCCTGCCGAGCTTCTTCGACCAGCTCATCAGACCAGCCGCCCATGGCCGCGATCTCTTCGTTCGTCGCATTGAGCCGTCCGTCCTGGTCGAGGTTACCGATGACGCAGAGCGCAACATCACACAACTCGTCGCGAATCGGATTCATGTGCAGTTGCCATTCAAGATGCTCGGAGAGCGAGGGCGCGCGCGTCAGAAATTGCTCGAACGTCGGCGCATCCTCTTTGTACTCGAACTCCTGAGTCTTGTATCCGGGATCGAGATAGTCCTGAAACTCGCGTCCGAAATCTATCTCTTCAAAGGAATCGCGCGCAGCTTCGTCCATCCCGGACTCTTCGCTCGCCTCGCCGTTCACAGCTTCCATCGTGGCGGCTTCACCTTCGGCAGACAGCGAGAAAGATTCCGTATCCGTCTCACTCGTCCCGTTTGAAGATGCGCCGTTGACATCCGCCGCCGAGCCTTCAGCCGGAGTGATGTCGAAACTGCTGCCGGAATCGCCGTTGGCAAGTTGATCGAGAATTTTTTCGGCCAACTCCTGCGTCTCTTCCTGTGTGGGCACTTCTTCGAGGACGGGATTTTCGAGGAGTTGCTGCTGAATCAAATCGCTCAGTTCGAGCGTGGTCATTTGCAGCATCTCGATGCGCTGACGCAGTTGTGGCGTCAGCACGAGGCGCTGCGAGAGATTGGTCGTGAGCTTAACGGACATGCCTTGCCTGAATAATAGCTTTCAAAACTCGTCGGGAATTTTTAAGTTGACGCTTGACTATCGCGCGGGGAGATTATAACTGAAAAAGTGGCCAGTCGTCAGTGGTCAGTCGTCAGTTAGACATATTTTTTTTTACGCAACTGTGGAATTTTAATGTTATGGGAGAAAGAACCAAAAGCGTTCTGAGGTTTTAACTGGCCACCGACCACTGACCACTTTCCTCACATAGTGAACCTGTCGCCGAGATAATGTCGCCGGACTTCCTCATCCTCGACCAAATCCTGCGGGTGGCCTGAACGGAAGATGCGTCCATCGGACATGATGTAGGCGCGGTTGGTGACGCCGAGAGTCTCGCGCACATTGTGATCGGTAATCAGAATACCGATGCCGCGATCACGCAGGTAGAGGATGAGAGTCTGAAGATCGTCAATGGCCTTCGGATCAATTCCGGCGAAAGGCTCGTCCAACAGAATGTACTGCGGCTCGGTGGCAAGCGCGCGCGCGATCTCCGTGCGACGGCGCTCGCCGCCTGAGAGCGCATCGCCGCGCGTGTTTCGCACGTGCTCGATGCCAAATTCTTGCAGCAACTCTTCGAGACGTTTGAAACGTTCGCGCCGGCGGAGCTTCATCGTTTCCAGCACTGCCAGAATATTCTGCGCGGCGGTCATCTTGCGAAAGATCGAAGGCTCTTGCGGTAGATAGCCAAGTCCGAGACGAGCGCGCAGGTACATCGGCAATTTCGTGATGTCGCGCTCTCCCAGCCGAATCGTGCCCAGATCAGGCCGTTCAAGGCCGATAATCATGTAGAAGGTCGTCGTCTTGCCTGCGCCGTTTGCGCCCAGCAGACCGACCACTTCGCCCTGCTCGACGTGCAACGACACGTCATCCACGACACGTCGCTTGCCGTAAGTTTTCTGTAGACGTGAAGCGACGAGAGCGGTTGCGGAGGGGAGTTTTTCTGAGATGCGCGGGCGCGCTTCCGGTTGCTGACGAGACTCGGCGGGCGCTTCCTCGCTTCGCTCAACGATTAACGATTCTTCCATCCTGCTCGTCACTTACTAGGCGTTGCTGGCTTCTTAGTAACTTTGTGCGTCGTCCGCACGCGACCGGGCGATTGCGGCCCTCTGGCATCATCGGCGACAACTCTACTCTCGGCTAAATAGACAGTCAAACGACCTCCTTCGATAGTTCCCTGCTCTGTATCTACGACGCGCGCGGGTGTGCCCTTGAGTACGACGGTGTCGTCCGCCGCCGTGTACTGCGCCCAGTTTCCTGTTCCCTGCCGACCCGGTTGATTAACGACCACATCACGATCAGCGATAGTCTTCTCGACCTCGTTCGTCTCTCTCTGTAAATAAACATCCGTGACCGCGCTGCGCATCCGGTCAGTGTCCTGCCTGATGTCAACATTACCTTCGTAATGCAGGATGCGGCTATCATCGGAGTAAGACATGCTGTTAGAGGTAGCGAATGCCGGAACGACTTCGCTTGGGCCGTTCGCGCTCTTTTTCTTCTTCGCCTGATAGAGCGCGCTCTGCACGTGCCCCGTGCCTTCCATGCGCTTCGTTTCACGGTAGAGCGTAATCTCGTCGGCGCGAATGAAGTTATCATCCTGCCAGAGACGTGCGCTGCCCGTGTAAACGGCCACACCCGTTAAGCCACGCAACTCCGCGCGGTCGGCGACGATGAAGACGGGACTTTTAACTTTGCGAAAAGGCGTCGCGCCGTTGGTCTGTTCCTGGCTGTAGTAAGTCGTCGAGACTTTGCCGCGCGCGTCAGAGATTTTGCTGATCCGGTTGGAATCAATCTCCAGAGCCTTGGTACGCTGGCGCGAATCCCAGATGGTCGGCTCGCCTCCGCGCAGGCGCACGACCTCATCCGCCGCCGTGTAAGACACAGTCTGCGCGCGCGCGTTGCTGTCAAGCTCATTGAACTTCGCATCGCCTTCGCCGTCCAGCCGCTCAATATCCTGCGTCTCGCGCACAAAGATGGCGGTCATCTTCGCGGAGGTGAAGGTGCGTTGAGCGCGTTTGTCGGACGGCTGCAAAGTATCGAGAACTGCTTTGGCCTCGCCGCCGGAAGCAACGAACTGTCGCACCAGATTTCCCGTCTCATAGAATTCACAATTGAACTGCGGCGCGGTCAACGTCTTGCGATCTGCGGTCGCGCTTTTCTGTACCGGGTCAACCACCAACTCCGCGTTGCCTGTTGCCAGCGCGCTTTCGAGGTCGCGTCCCGTCCCACGCCAAACGAGATTGATGGAATCGGCGGTCAGTTTTTTATTCGCGGCGCGCGGATCATTGGCGCGCGACTGCGGAGCGGAGAGGGTGACGACGGAGCGTCCTTCGGCGTGCATCTCCTTTAACAAGCTGCGGTCGCCCTGTATTTGAAAATCAACCTGTAGAGAGTTCGCTCCCGTGAGTTCGACCTGCGAATCGGCGTCGAGACTACGCGCACGCACAGCACTTGTCGCTACGGCGCGCTGCAACTTCTGATCACCGTCGAAGAAAAAATCCATGTCGGTAGCGTGAACTTCGGCAGCGTGTCCCGGCTCCATCGCGCGCAGGTAGGAGTTGCTGCGCGCTTCAATCTTCTGCACACGCTTCTGCGCGCTGAGCGATGCCGCTAACTGATCGCCGCTCATCACGTCGCTGTTCTGCTCGGCGACAGCGCCGCCCGTGAAGCTGAGGTGCATCCGCGCCTGTTCAAAAACTGCGCGACCGGCATGAATCGTCACCGGGCCAGCGTTTAATTTCGACTTGGGCAGCGCAGCAGACTTGGCATCGGGCGCAACCGTGATCTCGACATCCTGACGCAAGTCCAATCTCTTATTCTTGTTGTCGAGCGTGGCGCCGGTGGCGTGGCCGGAAATATTCTCACGCTCGAAGGTAATCGGCAGATCGGTTTCGGCTGTCTCCTTCGCCTGATCGTATTCAATCTTTTCGGTCTTCGCTGTGAGCGCATCGCGCGTCTCGATGTTGACGGCTCCGGTGAACCAGATACGCGCATCTTTGGAATCTTTCTCGCCCGGTAAATAGATCGCGCGCTGCGCGGTAATCTGATCCGGCTTGTCTCCCGTCTTCGGGTCGCTCGTCTTCGGATAGACTTCGAGATGTACCTCTTCAAGCTCGTGATGATTATCGGAGAAAGTGACATCGCGCGCGGCGCGCACGTACAGACGCAGGCGCTCGCCCTCCATCACACGCCGCTCGTAGCCTTCGATGACGCTCGTCACCTGCTTCGACAATTCCGGCGCTTCGCCGCGCATCCGAAAAGGCTCGTGGTTGCGATTTTTATAGTAGGAGATGCCGACGTAAATCAGTCCCGCCACGATGACCAGCAGCGCCAGCACACGCGCCACCAACGGCAGATACCCACGCCATCCAACAGTAAAAATTCTTTTTCGTCCTACTTCTTGCATCTTAAAGCAGAGGTCAGAGGTCAGAGGTTAGAGGTTAGTGAAAGCTGATCTCTAACCTCTAACCTCTGACCTCTGTTCTTACGTCTTTCAAGCATAATTGCAATCTGGTCTCGCCTTGCCAGATGTTCGGCTCAAGGGTGTAGGCGAGTTCGATGCGCTGGCCGGGTGTTAGAGTTCGCCCCGCGAGTTCTTCGACGCCGCTCCACCAGACGACTTCGAGCGGGCGATGATCGCGCCCGGCAACGCGAAGTTTCAAATGCTTCTCTTTCATCACACGCGGCTCGGCCAGGATGCGCAAGTCGCGCGTCATAAAGAGCGGGCGTGGATTGCCTGCGCCGAAAGGTTCGAGCGCCCGCAACTCTTCAGCCAGCGAGAGCGTGACCGCTTCGGCTGGCAGTTCAGCATCAATGTTGATTGCGGGCACGAGGTCTTCATCGCGGAGATGAGCGGCAGCGTGCTCGTTTAAGCGGCGACGAAGTTCCGGGATGTTCTTGCGTTTAATGCTTAACCCGGCTGCGTGCGAATGACCGCCGAACTTGACGAAAAGATCAGCGCATTCAGTCAAGCCGTTGAGCAAATGATACGCCTCGATGCTGCGCGCGGAGCCGTGCCCGTCGTCGCCGTCGAGCGAGATGACGATGCACGGGCGATGCAGTTTCTCCGCAATCTTCGACGCGGCGATGCCGATCACGCCTCTGTGCCAGCCGTCGCCAGCGATGACGGCCACGTGCGTTTGAGCTTGAGAATCATCGGAAGATTCAAACTCTGCTAGTGCGAGATTGACGATCTCCTGTTGCACGCTTTGACGCTCGCGGTTGCGTGTGTCGAGATGCTCGGCCAATCGTTTCGCTTCCGCACTATCTTCAGCCTCGAAGAGTTCGACGACGGCGCGTGCAGCGTCCATCCTGCCCGCAGCGTTGATGCGCGGACCCAAACGAAATCCCAAATCATAAGCGGTCATTCCGCGCCCGTTGTTGCAGCCCGCGATTTCCATCAAAGCGCGCAAGCCGGGATTCGTGGCCTTCGGCAAATCTGCGAGGCCGAGCGCGACGATGGCGCGGTTCTCACCGACGAGTTGCGCGACATCCGCGACCGTGCCGATAGCGACCATCTTCAAAAATCCTGCGATCTGCGACTCGCGCCCGCGCTCACGAAAGAGCGCATGTGCGAGTTTGAATGCGACGCCGACGCCCGCCAGATTTTTGTCGGGATACTGACACCCACGTTGATTCGGATTGAGAACGCAGAAGGCCGGAGGCGCGCCCTCGCCTTCATCCGGCAGGTGATGATCCGTGACGATGACATCCAAGTTGTTCTCGCGCGCCCAATGCAGCGGCTCGAACGCACGGATGCCGCAATCAACGCTGATGACGAGCGTGTAGCCATCTTCGCGCGCCTTTTCCAGAGCAGCCTGCTGGATGCCGTAGCCTTCCGTGAAGCGATGCGGAACGTGAAAGCCCGTCTGCGCGCCGAGCAAACTCAAAGCGCGGCGCAAGACAACCGTGCCGGTCGTGCCATCAACATCGTAGTCGCCGTAAACCAGAATCTTCTCGCCCGCATCAATCGCGCGCAGGACACGCGCGACGGCATCCTGCATTCCGAGCATCAGCGACGGGTCGTGAAGTTGATCGTGCGCAGGGCGTAAGAATGTTCGCGCCGCCTCTTCCGTCTCAAAGCCGCGTGCGATGAGCAACCCGGCGACGATTGGAGAGACAGAGAGGACGCGCGCCAACCTTTCAGCGCGCTCCGTGTCCTGCTCACGCATATTCCAACGTCTCATCATAAAAGCAGAATCCAGAATCCAGAATTCAGAAGCCAGAAGAAAAGAAAAACAGAAGAAGTGCGGGTTGCAGCCTTCTCATTCTGGATTCTGGATTCTGACTCCTGGATTCTGTTTTTTTCATTCCCCGAACCAGCCGTTGGCATCTAGTAGCCTAACGCCGATCCGTTGCTTGCTGTCGGTCGCGTCCACCCAGATACCGTTGACTTCGGCTTCAATAGTTCGCCCGAAGGGAGGCGTGAGGAGCACTCTATCTCCGAGTTCAACTCTCGCGTCCGTGATGATTGTCGCACCTCCGCGACTGACCTTCACAGCGATGGCAGGAACATGAAATTCCTCGCCGCCGGATGTTCGCCCTTCCAATACAACCATGAACTCAACGGGAACGCGCGGATGGCGCGTGCGCCGCGAAGGCATGGAGGCTTCGCGCTTCAATTCTTCATTCATCAGGCTGTCTTGCCCTTTCTATCTCGCCCGTTGCAGACGAAATTCTCATTACTGATGAGGGAGGGGCATAATTAGTGTACAGAATCTTGTGGATTATTGTTAGTGCCAGCAGGAAATAGTTGGCAGTAATCAGTGGTCGGTGGTCAGTTAAAGGCAGATGCTTTTACTGACCACTGACCACTGGCTACTGACCACTGTATTTAAGTTGGCAAGATGACCTTGGCGAAAAGAAGCACGAGAATCGCTATGCCAACGATTAAACGATAGCCGATGAAGATGCCCGTCGAGTGTGTGCGAAGGTAGCGCAGTAGAAACCAGATGGAAGCGTAGCCAACAAGACCAGCGACGATTGTCGAAACGACAAGCGCCGGGTAACTTTCACGCGGCAGATACTTGATGGCTTCTTTCAGCTCAAGCAGACCGCTCGCACCGACCGCCGGAATTGAGAGCAGAAAAGAGAAACGCGCGGCGGTCTCGCGTGTCTCTCCGGCGAAGAGTCCGCCCATGATGGTCGAACCCGAACGGCTTGAGCCGGGAATCAACGCAAGCACCTGCGCTCCGCCAACCGCCAGCGCATCACGAATCCCTAAATCTTCCATCTTGCGCGTGCGCTTGCCGACCGCTTCGGCCAGGAGAAGAAAGAGCGCGACGACGACCATCATCGTCGCAATCAGCCAGAGATTTTTTGTCAACGTCCCTTCAATCTGTTTCTTGAATAGTAGCCCGACGATGCCGACCGGCAGTGAGCCGATGATGATTAACCAACCGAGCCACGATTCCTGCGAGAGCCGCCGAGGACGATCCGAAGTTTTCTTCTCCACTTGCGCTTCACTGCTGCGCTTCCCGCTCAGGAGCGCAAGATGATCGCGGATAAATGCGGTCGTGATGTTCCAGATGTCGCTGGCGAAATAGATGAGGACGGCGAGCAGCGTGCCGAGTTGAATAACGGCAATCGTCGCGGTGGTCTGTTGTGCTCGTAGAGTCTGAGCCAAAGATTCATATAAGCCCTGTAATAACGGAATGTGATTAAACAGGATTGGAGTAGCTTTTTCGTAAAGGTGAACAGCGCGACTGGCAAAAATCAGATGTGCCGTCGAGCTAATCGGGATGAATTCCGTCAGCCCCTGAACGATACCGAGGATGATGGCTTGGAGTATGGACATAAATTGATGTCTTTGTCAGATATGTTAGAAATGTTTTCAGCCGAGAATTATACGAAGCGCGTTTTGCAGCGCGTGACGATCCTGCTTTTCCAGTTGACCGAGTTGACGCAACACTAATCCTTTCTCAATCGTGGTCAGCACAGGCTTGCCAACAGAAGGTTTGAGCAAACCGGCTTTCTGCCAACCAATAATTGAGACCTCGCCAATGATCGCGGTGGCTCTCATCTGGCTGCTGACTGCCATTAAGATCAGGTCTGGACGCGCGGTGTTATATGATGCCGAACTAACAACAACCGCCGGACGCTTTTTGGTCGTTGTCTGATCTGTGAAGGGAAATGGAACTAAGACTATGTCACCGAAGCTATAGTTGGTCATAGTCTGCATCGTCCGCGTTGTCCCAGACCTTCCCCAAGGTCTCCTCTGAAAGTTTGGTCGCGGCCTGCACTATCCGACGGTCTTCGCGCTGGGCCAGGAAATCAACGAAGTCTTCGACCTCGGCAACTCTCTCTGGTGGCAGGCTCTTGATCTTCTCGATTAACATTTCTTCTCGCATGGACTCTTACACGCTTCCTTCATCGCGCCTTTTTCTACCACACCGCAGCGATTACTTTACACCAAATTTTGGAGACCAGACATACAATCTCACACGCTTGCTCAAGCACCCCTTCTTATTCGCGGAATGAATTTCGAGTGGCAATGCGGTCATACAGAGCAGTCGGCATCAGCCGCCCGGCGCGCACGATGGTCGCAAGCTGCCAGGGAAAGGCGTAAGACTTCTTGCGTGCTTCGATGGCGCGGATGATCTTCTTGATAGCATCGTCGAGTTCCATCAGGAAAGGCATCTGCGCGTGACGGCCTGCGGTGAGCGGCGTTTTAATGAAGCCCGGATGAATGATCGTGACATCTACGCCTGAGCCGCGTAAATCCAGGCGCAGACTTTCAAAGAAAGCGGAGACCGCAGCCTTGCTCGCGCAGTAAGCGCCGGACTTCGGCAGACCCCGATATGCCGCGAGGCTTGAGATGGCGACGAGTTGACCGCTTCCCGGCTTCAACATTTCAGGCAGCACAGCCGTCACGCTGTTGACCGCGCCGAGCACATTGATGCCGATGACATCCGCCACCTCTTGCGCCTGCAAATCCTTCGCATCAGTCGTCACGCCGACACCTGCGTTGGCGACGAGCACATCAATGCGTCCAAACTCTGCGCGCAGTTTATCCGCCGCCACGCGCACAGCATCCGCGTCTCTCACATCCGCCGGAAGCGCCAGCGCCCGCCCACCCGCCTCTTCAACCTCTTTCGCAATCTCCCGCAAGGTCTCGCCGCGCCGTGCAAGCAATCCGAGCCACGCCCCCTTACGCCCAAGCTCAACAGCAAGCGCACGCCCGATGCCGCTCGACGCGCCCGTGATGAAAACAACTTTTTGCGACCAATTGAACATAAAGCAGGAGTCAGGAGTCAGAATTCAGAATGAATAAGGCGGCGACCCGCTTTTGTCTTTTTTTTATTCTGACTTCTGGATTCTGGATTCTGAATTCTGTTTTTTCAACATAATTCCGCGACGTGTTTGCTAAGAACACGCAAGGCACTCCCAAGATCATCCTGCTTGATGAGCAAGTGATCGCGCGAGAATGCTGAGAGAGCGCCGGTGCTGATGCCTGCGTCCGCCAGAATTCGCGTCACGTGCGCGAGGAAGCCGACCGTCTTCCAGTCAAGCTCGATGTCGAAGGTCAGCAGACGGAAGTCGCCTTCAACACGCGCATCACGCGCTGCATGTCGCATCGTTTGCCAATCCGTTTCATCCAGCAGCAACGTGACTTCGTGTGCGTCTTTCAGCAACATGAAAGGCGCATCCGCGCGCGGGCTGAGTTCAGGATTCTCCAACAGCCGCGCCCAGTCTTCATGGCGCAAACCGATTAAAAAGAAGGTCGCTGGCGCAACTTCCACTCTGGCATGGCGCAAGAGTTCTGCGATGTCTGCTTCCTGCATCGAGCGCATAGCAATCACGAAAGCAGAATCCAGAATCCAGAATTCAGGAGCCAGAAGAAAAGAAAGACAAAATCTGTAGAAGTGGCTTCCGCCTTATCATTCTGGATTCTGGATTCTGGATTCTGAATTCTGCTTTTCGTCCCGGCTTCTGCTTTTAGACCTGCACGACGACCGGCATGATGACAGGTTTTGCGCCGGTCTGTTTCTGGATGAACCGCTTGAGTTCGACGCGCACGTGCTCTTTGAGCAGCGTCGTATCTTTGTCTTTACGTTCGGCACGCGGCGCGTTCTCGACGGCCTTGGTGACAATGCGCTGCGCGTCTTTAATGAAACCGTTGCCGTCATCGCCGATGAGACCTCGCGCGGTAATCTCCGGCGGAGATTCGAGCGCGCCGGTCTCTTCGTTGATGGTGATGACGAGCGAAACGACGCCGTCGTAAGCGAGTTGCTTGCGCTCGCGCACCGTCTCCCTGTCAATCTCTTCAAAGCCCGTCTCGTCAATGAACGTGCGTTTGACCTCGCGCTTATCAACGACCACAGCGCGCTCGCCGTCAAGCTCAAGCACGTCGCCGTTCTCGATGAGGATGATGTTCTCTTCCGCGTAGCCGAGATGATTTTTGATGAACTCTTTATGACGAAAGAGCATTCTGTACTCGCCGTGAATCGGGATTACGAATTTCGGGCGCACGGCTTCGGTCATAATCTTGATGTCTTCCTGCGAGGCGTGGCCGCTGACGTGAATCAGGCGGCGCTTCTCTTCGATGATGTTTGCGCCTCGCTTGTAGATGTAGCCGATGAGACGCGAGATGGCGCGCTCGTTGCCAGGAATGATGCGCGCAGAGAGCACAACCGTGTCGCCCTCTTCGATGGTCATCCCCTTGTAGCTCTGCGTCGCCATCTGCGAGAGCGCAGCACGCGGCTCGCCCTGTGAGCCTGTCACGAGAAAGGCGATCTCGTCGTCGTTCATATTCTTCGCCTGACCCAGGCTGACAAGCAGGCCGTCTGGAATGTCCAGGTAGCCAAGCTCGTCCGCGATCTCCACATTCTTCTGCATCGAGCGTCCAAGCACACAGACCTTGCGATTGAATTGATGAGCAATATCCAGCACGATCTGCAAGCGATGAATCGAAGAGGCGAAAGCGGCAACGATGATGCGTCCCGTTGCTTCGGTGAAGATTTCCTCGAACGCAGGAATCACAGCGCGCTCCGATGGCGTGCGTCCCGGCACAGTCGCGTTGGTCGAATCCGAGAGCAGCGCAAGCACGCCCTCTTGTCCGTAGCTTCTCAGAGTCCGCAAGTCAATCGGCTCGCCGATGACGGGCGTCTCGTCAACCTTGTAATCGCCCGTGTGCACAATCGTGCCGACGGGCGTGCGGATGGCGAGCGAGAAGCAGTCAACGAGTGAATGCGAGGCGCGTATGAATTCGATTTTGAACGGGCCAAGCTCGACCACTTGTCGCGGCTCGACGCGATGAATCAAAGTATCGCCGAGCAGGTCGTGCTCTTCGAGTTTTCTTTCCGCCAGACCGACCGTGAAATGCGAGGCATAGACGGGGACGTTGAATTTTTTGAGGATGTAAGGCAGCGCGCCTAAGTGATCCTCGTGTCCGTGCGTCAGGACGATGGCCGTGATGTTATCCCTGTACTCTTCCAGAAAATCGAAGTCCGGGACACAGACATCAACGCCGTAAACGCTCTCTTCCGGGAAACCCATGCCGGCGTCAATGACGATCATTTCGTCATCGTAGCGCACAGCCATACAATTCATCCCAAACTCGCCGATGCCGCCGAGCGGGATGATCTCTAAAACATTACTCACTTTAGTTCTTTACTCTACTCTCCTTGAGAACCCGGCGAATACTGCTCTAGGCTGAATCCACCGGATTGAATTTAGCCGAACAGTATAACACATGAGGCGCTGCTTTCAGTTATGGCTGGACATGCCGGTAGTGGGGTCATAGCGTGTGGCTGCATCCCATGGTATGCGCCCGGCGCGAACATCGTGTGCACATTTGACGGATGAACTTTGGCAGAGCGACCGCAATAGGTTGCGCTCATGGCCTCTTCCTCAGCCTATTCTTTGACTTGATTAGTTCCGGCCCTAGATAGAGCCGCATCTGTTCTCCTCCGGCAGCAACTCTTTTCTGCTGTCGTTCTTCAACCTCATCGCTCTCGATTGGATCACGCACCCAGAGCGGGTCGAACAAGGACGGCTGCCGCGACCCGAATGGATGAGGGTGCGACTGCGGTTGGCTGATGGCTTTCGGGCGTAAGTTGGCCTTGTCCCATCGGCATTTGTATTCTGTCAGCAGATGAGAATCGCCTGCCGTTGGGCGGGGCGAGAGGGAATCCGTTCTTAGCTTCGATGCCAGTGATTAGTTCCCACTCAGTGATCGGTATGGCAATTTCGGTTCTCGCGGCAGGGAACTATCTTATATCCCAGAGAGCGTGCCCGGCGATGGATCTGTACTACTCGCTCTCCTCTATCTCTCGCCGCATCTGCCATCATCTCCTCGGTCGTTTGGTCGTATTCATTATTGCGGCGAGCGCGCGGGTCACCGCCCAAGTCTTGGAAATTGATTGAAAAGTGCATCCCGCTCTCGATCGTAATGCTATAGGCTCTAATCAGAGTCACTACCCCTTGGGTGTCTTGTTCGCGGTTCGGTTTTCGTGGGAATGCTAACGTGAAATCGCCGTCCGGGCCAGTGAAGGTGTACCACTGACCGGCAACTGGAGTCGTGCTGCGTTCGGAGCCACGTTGCACCTGTGCAGCCGCAGGCTGCCGGACAGCAGCTAGATCCCAAAGAGAGATGATAGTGAGTATCACAGCTAATCTCTTTTTCATTGTGGTCTCCTCGGCTTCAATTCCACATTGAATCTGTCTTATCAATTTGCACTACCCTGGAACTTCCATCGTTCACATGCCTGCCAAAATTCTGCTATCTTAGGCAGTCGGTCGCACGAGAGAGCGCTGCGGACCGGCTTCTTTGAAAAGCAACTGCTTCGACTATCGCGGATGCCCGTAGCATCTCCACAACACGCCTGATGAGCGCCGCCTTCACGGAGTCCACCAAGAAAGGGATCCCGGCGGAGGTTGAGAGCGCTCAAAGAATAATTACAAATGTAATAATCCGCAAGCTCTGTTGTGAGATTCGCGCCTTCTCCTGGAGAGGACGACCATCAGGAGGTCTCTTCTGATGGCGCACCAGGCGAGGGAGAAGCCCAGGCGGCTGGGCTTGAAATTGAGGCAGATCCGCAGGGCGCTCGGCCTCACGCAGGAGGGGTTGATCCGGCGTCTGGGCTTCAAGGACTTGGTCCAAGGAACCATCTCGGCCTACGAATCGAACAGCCGTGAGCCGAGCCTGATCTTCCTGCTGACTATGGCGCGGCTGGCAAATGTTTCGGTAGAAGCGTTGATTGATGACGAACTCGATCTGCCGGAAAAGCTTCCGGCCAAGAGTAAGAGTGAAGGCGTGAGGCGGGCGCCCAGAAGAAAACGAAGCGCCCCATCGGGAACAATCCGCTGATGGGAAGACGCTCCCGCCCACGACCGCGACACCTTGCCAGTAAGCTTCGCTCCATCCGCCAATCACGAGGCCTCAGCTTGGGACAGATGAGCCGGGAGATCAGTAAGCGTAGCGGCCTGCCCGTTCGCCGAGAGCGCATCCACGAGTACGAGAGTGATCGCAGTGAGCCGCCCCTCATAGCGTTGCTCGCCTACGCACGTCTTGCCAACGTTTCAACTGATTTACTGATAGACGACCAGCAGGACCTGCCCTCAGCCGAGGATGAGACCCCACTCTCCAAAGCAATAATGAAGTAAGAGTCTCCGGCGAGGGTGTTCGTAATTACGAACGAAAAAAGCGAGTTTAGAGAGTTCTTCCTCTCTTTATTCTTGCTATCCTCCCCGACGAATGGTAGAAGGGAGTCGGAGGGGAGAAAGTAATGGGTGACGACTCATACAAACAACATCTCAGTGCGGTCATCCAAGCTGCCAAGGAGCGTGAGAGGCTTCTTGTTACAGACCTTGAGGAGACCAGAGAATTTATCGCAGCCAGCGGAAGAGAACTTCAGCGCCTGACTAACGGCAATCCAGGTGGGACTCCAGCACAGAGCCTTCCCGCACCAACGGAGCCGAGGAAATCTACTAAGAAAGAGACGATCAGCAGTGTGCTGAGAAATAGTCCTACTGGTCTTAAAAGCGGTGAGATTTACGAGCGTTGCCAAACCCAGAATAAAGAGATCAGTCGTGACGACGTCAGCCGTGTTCTTTACAAATTGGGGCAGGAGGGAAGGGCCAAGAAGGACGGATCACAGTATTCATGGATTAAAAGCAAAAACGATCAAGAGTAAGCCTTGCCGGACTCACTCTTGATCGTTCTTTGCTAAACAAATATTTGGAGCGGACCCTCTAGCCCAGGCGTCTCAAGTCGAAGGCGGAAGGGTTCGTCTCCTAGACTATCACCAAAGGGACTGATCGAATCAGAGCACTTGGCAATACACCCGACGTGTGTATATACCATAGCAGGCTTCTGATGTCTATACTTTTGTTTGAGCGGTAGGGACTTTTTGAAACCCCGGAGGTGGAATGCATAAACACTTTGTTTTGTTGACTTTAGAGATATTTAGGAGTACAATGTTCGCGTTCGAATAAACAAAAAACTTGGCCCCGCTCTGGATGTTTGCGACAACAGAGCGAGGCCGTTCAACCATCGGTGATGGCTCACCTGAAGGCCGAGACAGCTTTATTGTGAGCCATTTGCCGAAGAAAGGCAAGGCTGACAATGAAATGTAATCAATGCCAAGGATCTCTAGTCCGAAACGGGTACACTAGCAAAGGCTACCAACGATACCGCTGTCGTAGTTGTCAACGAACGCTTATCGATCTGCGAAAACGACCGCTCGGTGGAATGCGCCTCTCTTACGACAAGGCGCTTCTTTGCCTCAATCTCCTTGTTGAGGGGAACTCAATTCGTAGTATCGAGCGCATTACTGGCGTGGGCAAACGAGCAATCCTCTCCCTGTTAAAGTTGGTCGGGCGGAAATGTGAGGATCTGCTTGACAGACATATTAAGGGCGTCGAAGTCAAAGACGTCCAGGCCGACGAGATCTGGGGCTTCGTCTGGTGTAAACAAAAGACTAAAAACTCGAAAGGCTACGGCGAAGAGTGCGGCGACATTTATTGCTTCGTCGCAATGGAACGCAACAGTAAACTCGTGCTGGCATGGCATCTCGGACAGCGTACGACCGAGGATACAGAAGCATTTACTGAGAAATTGGATCGCGCAACATCAGGTCGCTTCCAATTAACTACGG